>CAVPJS010000005.1:0-192500 GCA_963705475.1 uncultured delta proteobacterium
ACGATATCCCCTTTGCGGGACTTGACGATCACCGGAACAATTTCCTGGGCGAAGCGGCCGTCGGCAATGGCGGCCCGGGCCCGGGTGTGGCTGAGCACGCCCAATTCGTCCTGCTCCTGGCGGCTGATGTGGTAGAGACTGGCGATATTTTCTGCCGTCATGCCCATGTGGTAGCCATAAAAAATCTCATACAGGCCGTCGAACACCATCAGGTCGCAGATGTCACCGATCCCGGTCAGTTCCATGCGGTATCCCCAACGGGCCTTGGGCAGGGCCATGGGCGCCAGGCTCATACTCTCCATACCGCCGGCCAGCACCACGTCGGACTCGCCGGTCATGATGGCCGACGCCCCCAGGGCGATGGCTTTCAGGCCGCTGCCGCAGACCTTGTTGAGCGAAAAAGCCGGGGTCTCCTTGGGAAGGCCGGCGCGGATCATGGCCTGCCTGGCCGGATTCTGGCCCTGGGCCGCCTGAAGCACGTTGCCCATAATGACTTCATCGACGGACACGGTCGGCATGTCATCGGTCCAGTCCATCGCGCTTGTCTCCAGTTCGATGAGCCCCTGGTCTTTCAAGGCATCGGGCCCTGCCGCCTTCAGCGCGGCGCTGGACTGGGGCCGCAGTCCGGCATTTTTTAGGGTCTGTTTCATGACGGTTGCGCCCAGATCCACCACCGGAACGGTCTTCAGCGATCCGCCGAACGACCCTACCGCGGTTCTGGCACCACTGACAATGACGACTTCTCTCATTTCAATCTCCTCCCGTTATTGATTCCTGGCACCGCAGCTGCTATGGGTAAACAAGACTGCTGGTTGTCGATTATGCGGCGAAAAGCGCCGATTCAGATGGTTTGGGTCAATACCACAAATTCCGCGAAGGTGTCCAACACGAAATGAAACGCCGCCTGTATGCCCCGGCCGTGCTTGTCGTCGGTCTGCTGAGCGCTCAAATCATCGCCACCGCCCATGTCTACCTGTCCAATCTTGACCTGTTGCAGGCCACCGAGGTGCTGACGCGCACCGGCTACCTGGCTGTCCCCAACGCCAAGGTGGCGGCGCATCTCGACGCGCTGACGACCGCCATGGCAGGCGGCGCGTTCTTCACCCTGAGCATCGGCGCCGGTCTCTCCCTGGTCACCCTGATCGCTGCCTGGCTGTGGGACCGGACCTTCAGGCGGCGCCGGGCGGCACTCTTTTTCTACCTGCTGATATGGGCGGCCGGCCTTTTCCTGGTCAATGACAACGGCTGGAACCTGGCGGCTTCCGCCTATCTGGTGGTCGTGCCCCTGATCACGGGTGTCGCCGCCATTCAGCTGTTACCGGCCCGCTCGACGCTGGTATCACCCGCCGGTGTCTTCTGGCCGGTATCGGCCGCCGTTATCCTGGCCCTGCTGTGGAGTCTGGTGCTCGACCGGAACATGTTCAGCAACATCCGCGATCATCTGCTCTTGGGAAACCGGGTCGGCCAGGCCATCAGCGAGGCCTACTATACCTATACCCTGTACCCCGCCGAGGCCTTTAAATCCCTGGAGCAGAAACAACTCCGCACCTGTGTCCTCGGCAGCAGTCTGGACCGTGCCACCTGGGACCGCCTCGAACGGACCGTCCGCGCCCATGACTACCTGCCCATCCCGGCCGGCGATCCGGCCGACCTGACCATCGGCCAGCCCACGGACAAGAACCATTTTTCGCTGGAAAGCGACCGGCAACCCATTCTGAGCGTGCCCGTGGATGAGCTGCGGGGCAGTCCCGACAAAGCACTCAAGACCTACGCCAACCTGCTGGACCGCAACCGGATGTTCCGAACCCTGACCCTGGCGTGCCTGTTGTTTGGATTGCCGCTGGTGCTCTTTATTTTTCTATTCAGTCTGATCGGCATGCTGCCCGATCTTTTTTTAACCGCGGCCGTTTCGGATGTGATCGCCGCCATATGTTGCATCGCGGTGGGCGGCATCCTGCTGGCGCCCGTTTACCGGGGGCATGCCGCCACGGCTGCCGGCGCCAATCCGCCCATGACCCTCTCCGTGCCTTCGCCGATCACCCGCATCGCCGCGCTCAGACAGGCCTGCGAAGAGCAGCGGGACATCGCCGCGGAAGCGAAAGCGCAGGGAATCGAAAATAGCCCTCACATCGCCGAGCGGTACTGGCTTGCACGCAGTCTGGCCTACTCCCGGGACCCGGCGGGTCAGGCCATGCTGCTGGTTCTGGCTGACGACCCGGTGCCCATTGTCGTGTGCCAGGCGCTGTGGGCTCTGGGAGAGCGCAGAAACCAGGCCGCGGTGCCGGAGATCATCAACCGGATCAACACCTCTTCCCACTGGTACATTCAGATGTATGGCTACCGCGCCTTGAGGACACTTGGATGGGTTCAGCCACGATCTCCACAACTTTCCTACTGACATCGCTGTTGGGCGTGGCACTGCTGGAAACGGCAGCCGCCTACGTGGGCACCTGGATGCAGCCGCCCCGTCTATGGCTGATCGCCGGCACCCGAACGGCGCAGATGCTCGTGGTCATAATTCTGGCCATGGTCCAGGGTGGCGGCCTCCAGACGCTCGGACTGGACGGACGGACCCTGAAAAGCGGATTCCGAAAAGGGCTGGTCTGGTCCGCCGGATTTGGCGCTGCGGCCGGTTTGCTGTTTATGGGCCTGTTCATGGCCGGCCTCGACCCGTTCATGCTGGTTCGATCACCCCTTCCGCGAGGGGCATACCAACGGGTTCTATTTTTTTTCGTGGGGGGAATCGTTGCGCCGGTCGCCGAGGAGATCGTCTTCAGGGGGCTGATATTCGGCTACCTGCGCCGCTGGGGCGTTCCTGCAGCGGTATTGATCTCAACCGCCCTGTTTGCCGCCCTCCACTTGCCGGCGGCGCCGATCACCCAGATCGTGGGAGGGGTGGTTTTTTCCGTGGCCTACCACACAGGCAAGAGCCTGATGGTGCCCATCGTCATCCACGTGCTGGGCAACCTGGCCATCTTCACGCTCTCCCTGCCCTGGTTTCGCTGAGTGCCTGCCAGATGAAAACCGCGGGGAGGCCATTGATCCGATGATCGGAATGTCGGCATGTGATCGGTCGTTTTGGATCGTTCAAACTATTCACACCTTGACAGTTCCCTGCTGTTTTAATAAATTTAGCACTTACGGCATTTGTTTATCGTTTCACGGGGCGGCAAACCGTCCACGCGACAAAGGTCAAACATGGGTTCCCATCAGCAAGGGGCACCTCACCAAAACCATTTTGTGAATTCAAATGAGCGCCGATAAAAAAGAGACCCACAGCGGACTGGCCGCCCTTTTCGACGGGGTGGAATTGAAAAGCTTTTTCATCAACTATCTCTGGTTCATCATCGCCGTGGAGATTGTGATCTTTCTGGTGAGCTTTCTGGGAAATCTGGGCCCGGACAAGGCACCTTTTCCATGGAAGTTTTATTTTTACGTTTCCTTCACCACCCCGGTGGCCATCACCTTCCTGCTGGGTGTGTTCATCCTGGCCTTCAACCAGTTCATCTTCGGCAACGCCCCGGCCGCCGGAGAGGATGGCGCGGCAGGCGCGGAATCGGAAGACAGCCGGTCCAAGCTCTTCCAGTTCAATCTTTTTCTCACCCACATGAAAAAGGTGCCTTTTCTGCCGATGCTGTTTGCCATCGTGGCCTGTACGGTGTTGTTTTACAAACTGGATGCCATCTTTCTCTTCATTTTCAATGCCGGAGAGAAAATGGTCACCTACACCCTCATCGCCTGCGGCGTCCTGCTCGTGGTCGGCGTGGTTTTCGGCATCGCCTGGATCGTCAGCAACTACAAGCTCAGCAAGCGGCACATGGAGCACGAGTACCGCTACCGCAACGATGTGATGGAAAAACTCGGTTTTCTGATTATGGAAGACGACACGGTGATCGATAAAAATGGCAAACTGATCAGCCAAAAGCATCTGCTTCTGCCCGAATCCCGGCAACCGTCCGAAGAGCGGGAAACCCTGAAAATCCTGCCGCCATCCAAATGACCCAACGGCTGAAAAAAGAGCATCCCGCTCTAACCGATCACTTCCCGTAGAACCGGGAATCGATGCGCGCGCCCATGCCTTCAACCCATCCAGACCCCACACCGACCCACCGCGTGGCCGACAATAAAAAGGGGTTCATCGTGAACCCGGCGGCCGCCACCATCTTTTTCGGGCTGGTCCTGACCATCGTGGTCTATTCGGTCCTGGATCTTACCGGCAGCATGACCCGGTTGGGACGCGTGGGCCCGGTGCTGCCCCTGCTGCTCATCGTCTCTCTGATGGTCGGCGTCTACAGTGGCGTGAAACGCCTCAAGCGGCGTGCGGTGCGTATCCGGATCAAAGGCCCGCTGCTCATGCGTTCACTGATGACCGACTGCATCGAGCGGACCTGCGGTATCCTGGAGAGACAGCTGAACGCCCCGGCGATCTCCTCCTCGATGATATTGAACGACATCCTGCTGGACAAGATGCTGGACATCTGCGCCAGAGACTGCCTTCGTTTTTCCGACATCCGCAGGCAGATCGAGGGCAGCCGGTTGAAAGGCTCGGGTGGGCTGGTGCTCGCCTGCTTTTTCCAGACATCGATTGAATATCGCAAACAGGAACTGCCCGGAGAGATCGGGCAAGTGGCCGACATGGTGTCGCGAAGCCGCCCGGATCTTAAACGTCTGCTGGAACGACTGAAAGAATCCCATCAAACCCTTTGCACAGGGACTGGAAACCTCCTGACGCTGCTGCCGCCGGATGCGAGGCGGGTAGAGCGGATCCGATCCACCTACCGCTACCGGCCGCCAACCCCCGAGCGCGCCCGGCGTATGGTTTTCGCCCTGGAAACCCTGGCCTACCTGAAGGCCATCCGCCACGAAAACGTCAATCCCATGGACCGCCGGCGCTATGATACCGTCGCCGGCCAGGTGATCCCCAAACTGGCCGACGCCCTGAACCTGTACAAACGGGCCTGGCAGGATCTGGTGGATGCCTACGAGCGGCCAAAAAGTGACCGCTCGGAATAAGGTCAACGGAATGTATCGGACTGGTGGGAAATAACGTTGGACGAGCGAATTGAGGGTGTCATTTGATTGCAGCATCCCGAATATAAAGCAGCCCGGGCGCACCGTTGAAGGTAGGCCCGGGCTCAGGGATTTGGGGTGGTTTGGCTAATCTTCTATTTCCAATTGCGTGGCGTCCAAGGTGTTGTCGCTCGACAGCGCACCCTCTGCCTCGATCAGCGTTCCGGCGACTACCTGGTTGATGAATGCTGCCTGGCCGATGACGGTCTCATTTAAGTCACGAAAGGTCGTCGTAAAACCATTGAAAGTAACCGCTATCCCCAGGATCTGCAGGGGGCTGGCAAACGGGGTTGCGTCCAGGGGGCCGCGCAGCCTGACCTCAGCCGACGCCGGGCCGTCCTCTACCTGTAATTCGGTGACGATCAACTCCGTTGAGTCGGGGATTACGGAATTGGATACCCGCGCCCGCACCCGAAGGGCTTCGTTCGACAATGTCGGCAGCAGTTGATCGGGCGTGGGATTTGGGCCTGCAGGCAACCCGCTGCGGTCGTCGGAAATCTCAGTCTGGTCGTTGAGCTTCAGGACCAGGGCCGGCAATCTAAACAGGGTTATGGTGCGCTCAAGTGCATTCACCGCGTCGACGGATACTTCCCGCAGGCGGATACCGTCCCGGATCGAGACCTTGTCGGCGATCAGGACACCGCCGCTGAAGGCGCCTTCCACCTCCACCTTGATCCCGACTGCCAGGTCAGCTGCCACACCGCCCTCGAAGGTGGTACCGGCATCGGTTTGAAACTGAAAGGTGCCGGCGCCGGACACCAGGGTGAAGAGGCTGCCCGCCGCCACGGTGATGAAGCCCTCGATTTCCACATTGGCCTCGTCCGCAAAACTGCGGGTTTGATCGTCCACAACGGCAGCGATCAGGGTATTGCTGCCACGGTCCAGGATTGTTCCGCGCACCGCGACAAAAACGTTTGGCGGTGGTCCACTGGCGCCAAAATCATTTGGAAAGGCGCTGCTGAAATCAATCGTCAGGCCGTTGATCGTAAAGGCCGGAGCCGACAGGGTGTTCACGAAGCCGCGCACTTTTCTCAATGTCTCGCCCGGTTTGGCCTCGATGCGCATGGCGCGAATGGTGCCGTTGGGATCCACCGTACCGCTCACCTCGACGATGTCGTCTATATCTATTCCGTTTAGGTTATTGGGATCGATGCTGTCGTCGAACAGCGTCTGATCGTCGATGGCCACCGGCTGCCCCATGACCGTGAGGCTGCTGGTCGCCTCATTGACCAGATCCACCGGTCCCTGAACGGCGGTGAGCACCGTTACCGTCGTTGCCGTTCCGTTCACGCCGTCGGCATTGACCTGGCCGTTGACCTCCACCACCAAACCGCGTCTCAAATCGGCTTCGGAAAAACTAGCGCCGTCGTCACGGGTAACGGCAGCGCCGGTGGTCTCATAGCGCACGCCGTTGACGGTGATGCTGCCGATTGCAGAAACGCTGCCGACACTTACGGCGGTGAATCCGGAGCCGCCGATGCCGCCACTGCTGCCGGCACCACCACCACAGGCCATCATTAAAATTAAGGAAGCGACAAGCATCAGTGTCGCCAAGCGGCTATTCGTTGTCATCGTCCTTCTCCTTCTTCGTCCGGCAGGATATCGTGGGCGTCCTTTTCAAAGTAGTATAGCCCAAGGCCGGCAAACTTTCGGCCGGTGCCATTTATTGTGCTGTTGATATCGCGGTCATGTACGGATATTTTGCGATCGAGCTTCTCCAGCAGGCGCTGTCCCTCATTTTCACTCAATTTGCGAATCTCTGGCAGCGCTTCGACCGGCAGGTTGTCGTATGAGACCTTACGTTGGATCCAGTGGTTATTATTGTCACTGCGTGTGTTGTGGTCAATGGTGTCGACGAGCAGGGAAACGTCCATGCCCAGAATATTGTGCATTTTAACGGGATCACCCTTGGGCAGATAGGCCTTGCTGACCAGGCGAATGCGATTGTCGGGCGTGCGTTCCACGGCTTTGACCTGAACCAGTTCATCCAGAATCGCACGCGCCGGAACATCGCCGCTGTATATTTTCACCAGGTCGTTGAAACTGGGGCTTCCTGTTTCGATGGGCAGCACGCACGGACGCCCGCGTTGGTCATGAAACTTCTTGTCGCGCCGCCAACCGGCGATGACCCGCGCGGCCCGGTTGTATCGGTCGGTGGCAATCTTGTTCACGGGCTGGGCCATGGTCCGCAGACGCCGCACTTCTTTGCGCGACAGCCCGGTAATAATCGAAACCCGGGAATCGGTCTGCTTGCGTCCCTCGATACCGAACTCTTTGTAGGCCACATCCACATAGACCCAGCGGGCCAGTTCAGCAAATTCGCCAAATGGCAGTCCGTTGCGCAGAAAAATCCGCACGAGTGATCGTATCACCCGGATAACCGCGGAAAATAATGCATTTTTTACTTGAGTTTCCATAATGGGAATATAGTCCCAATTTGATTTCCAGTCAAGCAGGGAGACCTGAACGGAAGCGCTGCAGATTGAACCCTCCCCGCGGCAAGCGAGGTGCCCGTTGCCACCTGTCAGCCGGTCTGGCATTGGCTTGAATTGGCCAGCAACATCTCCAGACGCTTTCTCTGGGCCTCGGTCAATTTGTCGAACCGAACCCCGCTAACCCGCATGTCCATGCCACTGAAAGTGCCGTTTTCCATGAGGCTGGTAATATCGTAAACCGTCTCGCAGACCACACCGGATACGCACGTGGGAGGTTGTGCACCTGTACAAATGTCGACCAGGGTCCATTGATGATCGATGGCTCGGTCGGGAAAATACCGCAATTGCAGGCCGCCGGCGCTGAAATCGTTCAATGTGGCCAGCTTTGCAGAATTTTTGTCCAGTACATAAACCATATTGCCCGCCAATCTGCGTCGGGGAAATTTGCGCCGTTCTCTTTTCATGGCTTTCAACTCTTTTTGGTTTGTCGATGATGGCAATGTGATATGCCATGGCCGCATGCATCCTCGTCGCCGAGCCATCGCCTGATCAACATCTGCGCAACCCGAAAATTGAATCCTATGCATTTCTTCGACCGAGAGAACGCTGTTACCGCCAGGTTGGCCGATGTCCCGCTGTGGGGCTGGACATTGACATATTGGGCACCAAAAAGTCTCTTTGCACGCCGGATGGCGATGTTTTCGATTTCGTCGACATTCACGCAGCCGGCATGAAATCGTCTGCCTGGATAACCCTCTATGGTTTTAGTATTTAATATCGAACCGAGAACTTCCATGATGGACCGTGGCGAGTGATTCTCGGCGGCGATCAGGTCGAGCGTCTCCTCGATACGGATTGCTTCCTTTTCAATCAGTGCGGCTATCTGGGGATCATCTTTTTTCAGATACTGCATATCCACGCCTCCGGACGGCAACTCGCTATTATTTTTCGTTTTTCTAAAGCTTCGTAACACGCCGAGATCTTTGGTGATGCCGTAAGTCCTGCCTGCGCATTTAGCCTTCTTGGGCATTCACGATGGCCACCTCCTCAAAGGTTTTAATGTCGCACAGCACTCGGGTGGCGGCATCGAGCAGTTCCATGGCGACGGCCGCCCCCGTTCCCTCACCCAGGCGGAATTGAAGGTCCAGCAGGGGGTCGACACCCAGCCGTTCGTGCATAAACCGGTGGCCCACCTCGACGCTGCGGTGGCTGGCGAACAGGTAGGCCTTGGCAGCCGGCGCCAGTTCACAGGCGATCAGGGCGCCGGCGGTGGCGATGAAGCCGTCGCACACCACCGGAATGCCGGCGGCCGCAGAACCGATGACCAGGCCGGCCAGCCCGCCGATCTCGAACCCCCCGACCTTGGCCAGCACGTCCAGCGGATCGTTGGCATTCGGCCGGTGCATCGCAAGGGCCTGTTCGATGACCCGGATCTTGTTGGCCAGGGCGGCGTCGCCGATGCCCGTGCCCCTGCCGGTCAGCTCACGCACGGCGATGCCGGAGAAAGCGGCGATGACGGCAGACGACGGCGTGGTGTTGCCGATACCCATGTCACCGGTACCCAGCATGTCAACCGGCCCATCGGCCAACAGTTCGTTGACGATCTCGATGCCGGCCTCGACACTCCTGATGGCATCCTCCCGGCACATGGCCGGTACACGGGCAAAGTTGGCGGTGCCCTTGCCCACCTTCTTGTGAAAGATGGGCAAGTCCGGGTCGAAATCGAAATTGACGCCCAGATCGGCCACCTTCACCCGGGCCCCGGCGTGGTTGGCAAGGACGTTGATCGAAGCCCCCTGGTCAACGAAGTTGAATACCATCTGGGCGGTGACCTCCTGGGGAAACAGGCTCACCCCCTCCTCGGTGACGCCGTGGTCTCCGGCGCAGGTGACGATGACCTTGTTGTCCAGACGCACATCCAGGGTGCCGAATATGGCCGCCAGCCGGGCCGACGCCGGTTCCAGCAGACCCAGGCTGCCGGCGGGCCGTGCCTGGTTGGCCAGCCGCGCCTTGGCCTGTTCAAAGACCTCTTCGTTGAGCGGTTTTATCGATGCGATGCTTTTTTCTATCAATTCCATGATACCTCCTGTTGCACTGGAACGGGGCGGGTGGCCGCTTGCGCCAACAAAAAACCCCGGACCGAAAAATAAATTTTCAGCCTGGGGTTTTACCGTCACCACCAAGACACGTTTCCTCACGGCAGGTCTTCTGACTCGCGGATCGCTCTACCGGCCGCCCCTTCCCGCGCCGTTTCGTATAGGAAATTACGACGCAGTGGTCCTGGCGGCCATCGTCCCCGCTCACAGCGACGGGTTCGTCCCGGAATCACGCCGGGTTCCCTATTATCCCTTGCACCCCAATCGGGATGCGGGCACCGAAAGGTTCGACAGTTAATTTCGATCTTGATGTAAAAGAAGCGCCGCCGCCTGTCAACGGATTTCTTTTACATCACTTTGCGGATGCCTCTGACCGCCTGGCTGATGCGCATGTTGTTTTCGATAAGGGCAAAACGCACGAAATCGTCACCGTATTCACCGAAGCCAAGGCCCGGCGACACGGCCACCTGGGCTTCGCGGATCAAAAAGGTGGAAAACGCCACGGACCCCATTTTGCGGTACTGTTCGGGGATCCTGGCCCAAACGAACATGGTGCCTTTGGGGCTTTCGATTTCCCACCCGGCCCGGGAAAGGCCCGATATCAAGGCGTCGCGTCGGGATTGATAGGTGTCGCGTATTTCGGCCACGCACTCCTGGGGCCCATTCAAGGCGATGATGGAGGCGATCTGGATGGGCTGAAAGATGCCGTAGTCCAGGTAGCTTTTGATCCGTTTCAAGGCGAAGATGGTTTCGGGGTTGCCCACGCAAAACCCCACGCGCCATCCGGCCATGGAGTAGCTTTTGGACATGGAGAAGAACTCCACACCCACCTCCTTGGCCCCTTTGGCCTGCAGAAAACTGGGTGCCTGATACCCGTCGTAGGTCAGGTCGGCGTAGGCAAAATCATGGATCACCAGGATGTCGTTGACCTTGGCAAAATCCACCACCCGCTGGAAAAATTCCAGGTCCACCACCTCGGTGGTGGGGTTGTGGGGGTAGCTCAGCACCAGCACCTTGGGCCGGGGCCAGGTCTGCTTGGTGGCCTGGATCAGGTTCTCGAAGAAGTCCTCGTCGGGCCCCGCCGGTATGCCCCTCACGTCGCCGCCGGATATGATCGAAGAGTAAGGATGGATGGGATAGGTGGGGTTGGGCGCAAACACCACATCGCCGGGCCGAATGGTTACCAGGATCAGGTGAGACATCCCCTCCTTTACACCGATGGTGACAATGGCCTCGCTGTCCGGATCGATGTCCACATCGTAGCGGCGCTTGTACCAGTCGCTGATGGCCATGCGCAGTTTGGTGATACCCATCGAGGCCGAATAGCGATGGTTGCGCGGGTTCTGGGACGCCTCGGTGAGCTTGTCGACAATATGCTGAGGCGTACCGATATCCGGATTGCCCATGCCCAGATCGATGATGTCCTCCCCGGCGCGCCGGGCCTCCATCTTAATCTGGTTGACGGTGGCGAACACATAAGGCGGCAAACGGTCCAGCCTGGCAAATCGGGTCATGATCGATTCCTTTTTTTCACTGTCTGTCAGAAAGTCCCTGAATTTTTAGAATAAGTATAATAGTCGGTCAAAATTGTCAAAAAATTCTTGGCCGTTTGGACAAGGACCCGCGGTATAAACCATCCGACGCGCACACCCGGTGAACCCAACTCCCGTCAGCCTGGCGTCCCCCCACGTCAGCCTGCCGGTATCTTCTGATTGGATTTGACTTTTCGGCGGTACCAGATTAGTTTTACGCGAATTTCTTAACCAGCCGGATACACGCCAGGAGTGTTTAAATGAAGAAAAAGCTGACTTATGCTGATGCCGGAGTCGATATCGAAAAGGCGGACAACCTCGTCGAGACCATAAAAAAAATCGCCAAAAAGACCCGACGAACCGGTGTCATGGGTGAGATCGGCGGATTCGGCGGCCTGTTCTCTCTGAATACCGCCAACATGAAAAAGCCGGTGCTGGTCAGTTCCACCGACGGGGTGGGCACCAAACTGAAGATCGCTTTCCTCATGAACCGCCACGATACGGTGGGCATCGACCTGGTGGCCATGTGCGTCAACGACATTGCCGTGCAGGGGGCCAGGCCTCTGTTTTTCCTGGACTACCTGGCCACGGGCAAACTGAAGACCGTCACGGTCACCGACATTATCAAGGGCGTCGGTGAGGGTTGCATTCAGGCCGATTGCGCCCTCATCGGCGGAGAGACCGCTGAGATGCCCGGATTTTACCAGGAGAACGAATACGACCTGGCCGGTTTCGCCGTGGGCATCGTGGACAACAGCAAAATCGTCGACGGCTCCGAAATCCGCCCCGGCCACCAGATCATCGGGATCGCCTCGAGCGGACTGCATAGCAACGGTTACTCCCTGGTGCGCAAGATCTGCTTTGAGGTGTTGGGGCTGACAGTCGACAGTCACGTTCCCGAACTGGGCAAAACCCTGGGAGAAGAATTGATCACCCCTACCCGGATTTACTCGGGAACCATCCAATCTCTGGTCAGGGACCTGCCCATCCAGGGGTTGGCGCACATCACTGGCGGCGGCATCATGGACAACATCGTCCGGGTCATTCCCAAGGCCTGCGGCATCGCCATTAAAAAAGGATCCTGGGACATCCCGCCCATTTTTTCGTTTTTGAAGGAAGCCGGCAATGTGGATGAAAAGGAGATGATGCACACCTTCAACAACGGAATCGGGCTGGTGGCGGTGGTTCCCGAAGAAAACGTTCAAGAGGTGCTCAACCGACTGAGCGGCAGCGGTGAAAAAGCCTGGGCCATCGGCGAAGTGACCAAAACCCGCAAGAATGCCCGAACCCGGGTGCAACTGGTGTGATCGCTGAGGCCAGAGGACTGAGGATGGAAGTCAGATTCTGACCGATATCGCGCTTCGGCCAGCTCAAAGGGACCCGGCAATTGGGAAACTGGTACAAAAAACTCGCCACACCATTAACCCGGCTGTTTAAATGGATCGCCGAGGGGCAGAAAAAGCAGCCGATCTGCAAAACCTGAGCACCAGGTGCACGACGCTCCGGTCCGGGGACGAACAAATCACAGAAGCCATGATTGTACTTGGCATAGAATCCTCCTGCGACGAGACGGCAGCCGCGGTGGTAGTTGACGGCCACGACGTACGCGCATCAGTGGTGGCCTCTCAAGTGGCCGTCCACCATCCCTATGGCGGCGTGGTGCCGGAATTGGCCTCACGAAAACATATCGAGGCCATCGTTCCCGTCGTCAACGGCGCCGTCGCCGAAGCAGGCATCACGGCAGACCAGATCGACGGTGTCGCCGTGACCCAAGGTCCCGGCCTGGTCGGCTCGCTGCTGGTGGGTTTCTCGTTTGCCAAGGGGTTTGCCTATGGGCATAAAATCCCATGGATCGGCGTGGACCACCTGGAGGGGCATATCCATTCCGTGTTCCTGGAGCCGAACCCGCCCCCCTTCCCCTTCGTGGCACTGCTGGTTTCCGGAGGCCACACCAGCATCTACCATGTCACCGCCCCTCTTGACTTTCACCCTTTGGGTCAAACCCGGGATGACGCGGCCGGCGAGGCCTACGACAAAGTGGCCAAGCTGCTTGGCTTGGGTTATCCTGGCGGGGAGGTTATCGATCGACTGGCGGCCCAGGGCGACCCGAAGAAGTTCTTTTTCACTCGTCCGTTTCTCGACAAGGACCAGTTTGACTTTTCCTTCAGCGGAATCAAATCGGCGATCAGTCGACACGTCCAGACCCACCCGGAAAGTTTTCAGGGGGATCAGGCCCACATTGCCGCGGGCTTTCAGGCCGCCGTGGTTGAGGTGCTGTCATACAAGATCATCCGCGCGGCCAGAGAAAAGGGCTGCCGCCACCTGGCCGTGGTGGGCGGTGTGGCCGCCAATCAGGGCCTGCGGACGCTCGTCACCCGCGATGCCGCCGAGGCCGGCATCACCGTTCACATTCCATCCCTTCACCTGTGTGGGGACAATGCCGCCATGGTGGCCGCAGTGGGCTATCATCGGCTCAACGCCGGTGAGCGCGCCGGCATGGATGACGATGTCTACTCACGCGTCAAATTCAGACCGGGAAACTGATGGCTGATGGCTGATGGCTGATGGCTGATGGCTGATGGCTGATGGCTGATGGCTGATGGCTGATGGTAAAGAAACAGATGTCGCCGATTGGGTCAACCGACATTACCCATTTACTTTGATCGCGCTCATTTTCTGCGAAATCTCACCAAATTTTAACGATCGCTGGCCAAGCAGAATCGTTTTTCAACAGCCGTCAAGCATTTACCGATAGGGAAAAGATGGTGGGATTAGGGGCGGCAGACAGGTTTATCCCTATCAGCTGTTTTACAATATCGACCAAATCCTTCAAGGGAAATGGTTTGGACAGAATCGCATCGCAAGCTGCGCCTTCCAGCAACCAGGGTGTGCCGGAGATGCCAATAACAGGGGTAAGGGGGCGGCTGGAACATCTTACCTGGCGAACGATACAGGTACCGTCCAGATCCGGCATGCACATGTCGGTCAAAATCAGATCGAAAGCGTCATCCTTGAGGCGCTGCAATCCCTGCCGCCCATTGGACGCGGTTTCTACCGTGTAGCCAAATTTCGTGAGCGCTTCGCGGATCAGGTCCAAAATACACGGCTCGTCGTCAATGACCAGAATACGGTTCATAAAATCACTTTCTGCATGCTAAATCAGGGTGTTAGGAAAATTACGGCAAGCCGTCATGAACAGCGGTCCCTTTAGAGGGGGGCGAAAAAATGACCGCGGCAGTTTTTAACCATCGTGCGCCTATTCGTAAATACGATGGTATTCGATTGCCGATTCATCCCGACTCGACAATCTCGTTGCGCCACCGTATTTTCGAATAGGCGCATTTAGCGGGCAATTGATTATCCGGTGTCGACCCCTGAATGATTGGCGACAATGTGGAATATCTGGGTGAAAGATGTCAACGTCAATAAAGGTAGCTTTTTGATAATTAACTTTCACCGTTATCAACAATTTTTATTTTGCCGTTATTAAACGTTTTTTTTAACGCTGGACAGCGTGATTCGTCGACAGCAACGGTGTTTACCTGCCATGTAATTTTATCATGTTATAACGGTCTATTAAAGCAGTTATTAACAAGTTATTGACAGCCAACGATCACGGAGCGATCTCAACCAATCTGCTTTTTTCTGGCTTTTTTGACTACGGAATTATTGCTTGAGTGCACATCCGTTGCGGCGTATATTTTTTTACCAGGCGATTTCTTCGATGGATAAATTGCTGTTCCCGCTGCCCACGCTCCCACCTTAACCGTTCATGGGTTCAGAGGTTCAGGGAGCACTGAAAACCTCAGCCATAGTGACCACTCAGAATGGACGCTGAACCGGTGAATGTTTCCCTCCCACCCGATCACAAAAATCCGGCAACCGGAGAGCGGAGGGGGTCGGATTGAACTGAATGGTGCGGTGGCCGAGGTATTGGAAACCTTGGTTCACGGGCCTCCAGCATCCGCGTGGTGCTTTCGCCGGCCAGTCTCCGGAGACCGTAACCGTGATAGCGAGTGGGGTGCGGGTCGACATTCTGACTCATCAAATAGACCTATCGAATAGAACACGTGGAGAATAATGAAACTGGTAGATATCCTATCCGAAATCAACCCGGTGGTGAGAATTCTTCTCATCGTCGTTTTGGCGGTGGCCGCCCACTTCTTCGTCAAGGCCATCCGCCGGTTCAGTCAATATCTGTTGACCATGAAGCTGGACAGTGAAGCGGCATCTGAAGCAAACCTGACCCGCAGATACCCCAAGATTGCCACGATCATTACCATCCTGGTCAGTGCCGTGACCTTTACCATTTATTTCGTGGCCGTCGGCCTGGTTCTGCACGAATTTAAAATTTCATTGACGACCTATTTTGCCAGCGCGACGGTCATCGGCCTGGCGGTCGGTTTTGGCCTGCAGGGATTTGTGCAGGACCTGGTGATCGGTCTCACGCTGATTTTCTCGGATGCCCTCAACATCGGCGAAGTGGTTAAACTGGGCGATGATATCGGCAGGGTCGACAACATCGGCCTCAGGTTCACCACGCTGATCAACCTGCACGGTCAGCGGATTTTGATCCCCAACCGAAACATTGGTGTGATCAGTCAGTTTCGGGGTGGCTGCATCCGTGCTTACGTCGACATTCAATTGCCCAAAGCGATTGACGAAGCGGACGTATCCCAGGCGATCCAGGCCATTGCCAAGGGCATGTATCACCAGCACCGATCAATCATTCTAGCCGCGCCGGAATCCTTCGGGATCAAGGATGCAAAGGCTGGCCAATGGCGGTATCTGCGCATCAAATTCAAGCTGTGGCCCGGCCAAATGAAAATCGTAGAAGAGACATTCATCGAAATGGTGGTCCAGGTCCTAAAAAAGTCCTACACGGATTATGCGGCCTGGATGATTACGGTAACCTACCGAGTCGAATAAACTTCAAGGATTTTTAACTTTTTACCTGCCGAAACCCTTTAAAGCGAGGAATCAATGATGGCCAGAGTCGAGCTAAACCAACAGGCACCTGAGTTTACATTGCTTGATTTTAACGGAAACAGCATATCCCTTTCCGATTTCAACGACCGAAAAAATGTGCTCGTGGTTTTTAATCGCGGATTTTTTTGACCCTTCTGCCAAAGGCACATGACGCAGTTGCGTCAAGAATATAAACGATTCGTGAAACTGCGTACAGAAATCATGGTGATTGGTCCGGACAATGCCGAGTCATTTAAAAAATACTGGCAGAAAGAAGCGTTGCCGTTCATCGGGTTGCCCGACCCGGAACATAAAATCTTGAAATTATATGGGCAAGAGACCAGTTTGTTCAAGTTGGGCAGACTTCCTGCACAGATGATCGTCGATACGTCCGGCATGCTCCGGTATGTGCATTACGGTCATTCGATGACGGATATTCCATCGAATAAAGAGATAATCAACTTGATAAAAGCAATAGAAGCCGACCATGGCTGATTTTCAACCGTTTTCAGCCGACTAAACGCTTCCCGGTCAGGGCGAAATGACGATTCATCACCCGCCGGCAATAGGCTGCCGCCACCTGAACGCGCTGCAGTCCGGTGTTGCCTCCGTCGAAAATGACCCGGTAATCGCCTTCGCCGGCCGCGATAGTCAACCGATAGCCGATTTCGGCACCGTAGAATGGGTGGTCGTCGTTGGCATAGGCGTTTTGGTCCAGGTAATCGGTGGCGTCGATGATGCCGCCGGTCAATCCCATGAGGTGGTCCGTGCCCAACGCAAAGGTGTGTTTCGACGGGCGATCGTTGATGTGATCGTTTGGGCTTATTCATATCAGGGTGTTTGGGACGGTGCTGCCTTTTTATCCGAAGGTTGAACGTCGGCGCTGAATTCATTCGCGGCTTGCGTCGTGACGCTGGATCGAATGTGGATATCACGCTGGGGAAAGGCGATCTCGATGTTGCGCTCCCGGAACACCCGGTCGATTTCGAAGCGAATGGCGGTGCCGACCTTGAGCATGTTGTCTACATCGGTCCAGACACGCAGGACGAAGATCAGGGCGCTGTCGCCAAAATCGGAAAAGAGCACGTCGGGGCGAGGATTCGGGAGCACCTTTTCGGTTCTCTCGGCAATTTCCAGCAGGCTGCTGCGGACGAGTTCGATATCGGAACCGTAAGCCACACCGACGCTGACCTTGATCCGCAGGGTCAGGTCGCGGAAACTCCAGTTGGTCACCTGACTGCTGATGAACTCGGAGTTGGGGATAATCAGCGACGCGTTGTCGAATGTCTGCACCACGGTGGATCGAAACCGGATCTTCTTGACTTCCGCCCAGATGCCGTTGATCTCCACCGCGTCGCCCACCTGGATGGGCCGTTCGAAGAGCAGGATGATGCCGCTGATAAAATTGTTGAAAATGTTCTGCAGGCCGAACCCCAGCCCGATGCCCAGGGCACCGAAGGCCACCGTCAGCGAGGTGCTGCTCAACCCGAAGGCATGCAGCGCCGCCAGTACCCCAACGCCCCACAGAAGGTAGACCGTGATGCTGGTCATCGAGTGCTGCAGGCCGGTCTCCAGGCCGCTTCGTGCCAGAATGCGGGTGGACAGCACATGCCGCCACAGCCGGATCAGCAGATGGGCTAAAAACAGGATCAGGGCGGCTGAGAGAAGGCCCATCAGGGTGAAGCTGGAGTCTCCGACGCTGACGGGAAACCGCAGGACTTTCAACAGTCCTGAAAATACCGTCTGGGCACCGCTCCAAGCCAGGGCGATGGTGATGACCAGCAGGATGCCCCACAGCAGCCAGCAGAGCTGAAACACGGCCCAGCGGATCGGCTGTGCCGACCGGTAAGGGGCGGCCGAAGGTCCGTGAAGGCCCTTGTAGAAGCGCTGGCCGCCTTCCCGCATGACCAGAAAAAAGAGCAACCCCCAGAAAAGCGCCGTGACCGTTGCCCCCCAGGAGGTGAACCAGTAGAGCGACAGCGCGCCGTAACCGGCCAATTCGAGAACCGGGCCGGTGATGAAAATGATGTGGCCCAGCACGGAGAGCGTTGGGCGCAGCAGCTTCTGCCAGAATTCCGGGGCCACCGCCGGCAGGGGATGCACCCTGAATGCGGTGCGAAACCGCAGAATCCAGACAACCAGGGCGGTTTCGAAAGCAATGCGGACCACCATCAGCAGAACCCCTTCGGATCCCACCAGCCATGCCAGAACCAGATAGACCGCCGAAAAATAGCGAATCAGCCGCAGAAGCCGCTTCAGGCGGGCGACCCAGGCAGCCGGAAGCAGTTGGGGGTCGTGCTGCGACTGCAGGGAGATGAAATTCAGGCCCCACTTGGTGAATAGCCACACGTTCAACAGGTAAAAGATTTCCTGAATGCCCGGAACCGTTTCGAAAAGCCGTCGTGCATGAAAAAAAAGGTAGAAAAACAACACGGTGCCCAGCAGCGGCATGGAGCGGGTCAACAGCCGGATGGCCATCCGGCGCCATGGGTATTCCGTGCAGAAAGGCTTCTCCTTGAGCCGCCTTAAAAAACGCCGCAGGCGCATGACCAGCATCAGGGTCAGCAGGTAAAGCACCACCGAGGTGACCGGCAGCAGTCCCCGGCTGGCCAGCAGATCGGTCCACAGCGAAAGCCAATACTCCAGGGAACCGGTTTGCCGGAACTGTTCCCCCAACAGTTTCAATTCGGCACTGATGTTTTTCCATCCCAGGCCGATGAGCGGGTTGACCGTCCTCTGGAAAAGGTCCGACCGCTTTTTTTCCTGAATTCCCAGGCTGAATTTTTCCGTCAAGTCGACAAATCCTTGCCGGGTGTCGCCGACCCTGGCGATCAGGTCGAGGTAACCGGTTTGCAGTCGACCCAGTATCTCACCGCTTTGCGCCTGGACGCGAATCAGGGCGTTCAAGTCGCCGATCAACCCCTGCGCCTCCGGGGTGTGGTGTTTATCCGCGTTCAGGATCTCGAGCTGCTGCTCGGCGGACGCATTCTGCTCTTTCAGCTGCTGCGAAAATTTCTGCGTCTCGTCCAGCCTCTCCCTCAGTTCGGCCTGCCGGCCTGCCAGCTTATCGATGGCGGTTCGAACGCTGAACCAGGCTTTTTCAAGGGCGTCGATACCTGTCTCCGGTGCCACCAACAGGCTGCCGAAAGTCGACAGTTGAATCTTTCGGCGGTCGAGTTCGTCAATCAGGTCACGCGATCGATTTTCGTAGTCTTGAAGGCTTTTTTCGAGATCCGAGAGATTTTTCTTTTCCGACTGGAGCGCCACCTGAACGGTTTGCTTCAGGTCTTTGTATTGGGAAGTCGCTGGGTTGGACCCAGGGGCATTCTCCCGGGCAAAGGCCATCGATGCACTCAGCAGCAGCGTGGCGGCGATGAGCACGCCCCATCGGCTGCCGGCCGCCACGGCCAACAGGTTCGTTATCGTTTTCAACTGCTTGATTTCCTTTCGTTGTTATTCTTCGACCGGAGATAGCTTCGCCGGCCAGAGGTGAAGGATTCGCAAGCCCTGATCGTTACCTTTTTGCGAACCCTCCGGAAATACGATGTTTAACAGCATGATGGGGTGAAGCCTTCCCTCGGCCCCGCTGCGCGGGATCACCGCTTCGCTTCGACAAGATGTAAAGAAAATTGGTGCTCCTGGAGGTATCGCCGCCCCGGCCGTTGGATTCGTGCTGAAACCCGGACTGCAGAAACAAACCTTTTACGGAAGCATCAGCCGAAGACAAATTTCTTGAGACCCAGAACAGTTCGGGCTTGTAACTGGTATCCTCAAAGGGGGCCGAACTGTCTTTCAGGTCCCAAAACGAGGTCTGGGTGTACGCGAAATGAAACCCCTTGACCCACGGGTGACTGTCGGCGAATTCCGACTCGGGGTTGAAAAAGCGGTACTTGAAGCTGACCTGGAACTTGCTTTTGGACGGATCCGTTGCCACCAGAAAGTACATCGGTTGATAGGCGGCAATGCCGCCCAGATAAGGCTGGTATAGTGCGAACAGGGAATCCAGCGTGGGGTAGCGGCTGCCGTTTGATGATTTCTCTTCCGGCGCAACAACCTCGAAGAGAATTGTCGGCACCCTGAGGTCGACAATGCGCAGCTGCACGGAACCGATGATGCCGTCGGGCGCATCGAAGGCGTACAACACGTTTTGCATGCCTGCAATTCCGCCGGCACCGATAGCGCCGTCCCCCGGCACCCTGCGGGCGGTGACCGGTTGGGTCTTCCCCCCGCTTTCGAGGGTGCAGGCCAGGTGATCGGAGAGGGCGTCGGGAGGCGCATCCTGTCCGGTGGCCATGGTGTAGAGCGAAAATTCGATCCGTTGGTCCGCCGGCCACTTCTCCTTGGCCATGGAGATGGATATCTCCGCAGCCTGGGCCGTCAGCCCAAGGAGGGTAATCATCGCTCCGACCATCACACACAATCGCATCGCAACGCTCCTTTGGCGAGAGGGTTTCAGCGCCTTGAAAAAGGCATCCTTCAGCTTAGTGTTCGCCCCGGCTGCCGATCTTGACGCTAAGAAGTGGAACCGGGCAGTGCCGGAACAGCCGTTCCGCGGTGGACCCGAGCAATACATCGCTGAGGTTCGACCGCCCCTTGGTTCCCATGACCAACAGGTCAGCCTGCTCCTGTTCGATGGTTTTCATGATCGCCCGAAAAGGGACGCCGATCTTGATCAGGCAATCGCATTTTCTGCCGGCGCCACCGGCCTTCTCAACCGCCTCGCGCAGGGACTGCAGCCGCTCGCCCTCCATGTCCGCCCGGTGCTGGGCCAGGGAGATGGGAACGTTCTCATAGCCAAAGGCGATCTTTTCGAGGGCTTCTTGTATGCTGTCCATGTCCCGCTGGTTGATCACATTGACCGCCATCAGGCCGGCGTCGAGGCTGTGGGCAAGGCCGATGGCCGTGTCCAGAACGTCGCCGGTATGGGCGGACAGGTCACACGCCGCTAGAATTCTTTTGATTGTCTTCACGCCACCTCATCGTATCTGAAGGGCTGATGTTTCCCTGCGGGCTCACCGCTTGTTGGACCTGACGAAGCCCGTCCACGTGCGATCCTCAATCGCGATGCCCCATTATCACCTTCATCGCCATTTGATTTTTTAAACCACGCAACCACTGCGATGGCAAGCGCTATCAAAAACGCCGTGGCGATCAAAAAAGGCGCATTGACCGTCCGTTCACGGAAAATCCACCCCCACAGGGAAAACGGTTGCGACCACGCAATCAAACCGTTGCGCAGCGTGTCCGCGCCGGCGAGCACGGCGCGAAAGTGCGCGGCTACCAGACCCGCGCCCAGCCCAACCACCGCGGCACGCGGGAACAGATGTTGCCGCTGATGATGCATAATGAGGTCTTCCTGAATGTCGGAAAGTGATTCTTTCCGTGGAACGTTTGGGTCAGGGTTGGACTAAAATTGACGCGCATTCACCATATGGCCTTTGTTGCCGGATAACAACCCGATTTTGGCTTGCCAATGTTCCCGCCATCGTTTAACGTGCTTAGGAAAAAGAAACCAGCGAAAGACTATTCGTACCGCTTAATTTCCTGCACAGCCGCACCACCAAGCAATGATGACATGGCCGTCACCGACATCACCGAAAACCGGCAGGCCCGGGAGATCTAACAACAATCACACGAGGAACTGGCCCACCAGGTCGATGCGCGCACCCCGTCTCTGGACAGCGCAAATGAACAATTGAATCTCGAAATCGATAACCTCAAGCTGGCCCAAACCGCCCTGAGAGAGAGTGAAGAGCGATATCGCTCGCTGGTGGAGTCAACCGACGATTCCATCTATCTGGTGGATGAAAATTGCAACTATCTGTTTATGAACCAGAAACATAAAAAACGGCTCGGTCTGGTTTCATCCCCGGTCAAAGGGACCGCCTATTCTGTCTGTCATTCAATACCGGAGACCGAGGCATTCAGGGCAAAGGTTAAAGACGTCTTTGCGGGCGGTCAGTCGCTGTCATTCGAGTACCGGAGCGATCAAAGCGGGAATTATTACATCCGGACCTTGAGCCCGGTCATGGATGGCGAACGTGTACAAGCCGTTTCGGTGATTTCAAAAAACATAACCGCCCAAAAGCAGGCCGAGATGGAAGCCCGACACAGCCGACTGCAACTGGCCCATTTGGAGCGGCTGGCAGTTATCGGCGAATTCACCGCGTCGCTGGCGCATGAACTCAGGCAGCCGCTCACGGCGATTTTGAGCAATGCCCAGGCATCCTTGCGGTTTATCCAAGGGAATCCGCCGGACATAGATGAGGTACGCGCTTCGCTTCAGGACATCATTGCGGACGACAGGCGGGCAGTTGAATTTATTAAACATCTGCGTGCATTTTTCAAAAAGGGTGAAGTGAACATTCCCCGCGGCAAGCCGCGGGGAATGTTCTGCCTGTACCGGCAGTGCTGCGCAGCACCTTAAGGATAAAGAGCCGATTTTCAGTTCGCTCGCTAACCCCGCCGCAAGCATCGGGGGATGCGCTCGCTGTAGCGGTTCAATACTGTAATTCACCAGGCGGAGCTATATTTTTCAAACACAATTACGATTCAGCGTATTTTAGATTTTGGGACGGTTGACACTTACCGGAACATCGTCAATCGGGATTTTACGGCCGTAAATTCTAAGGAAAAATAAGGTGCCAAAGCGAACACCGCCCTGGGTGGCTCTCAGCCGTTCGGTCGCGCTCATCTGGGCCATGACCGGTTGCATGGTGGGGCCGACGTATCAACAGCCGGATCTCTCCACTTATACGAGGCCGAGTTGGCAGGCGACCAGCCTGGCAGGCAATCGGTCGCTGGACGGACAAGCGCAGCCGATGACGGCCTGGTGGCGCCAATTCGAGGATCAGGAGCTGACCGGCCTGGTCGAAAGGCTCGTGGGTTCCAATCTGGCCCTGGCCGAGGCCAGACAACGCATTGTCGAAGCCCGCGCCCGCAGGGGAATTGTCAATGCCGATCGCCTTCCCCAGATAGAGTTGAATGCCGCCTACGCACGCGCCGAGACCGGCAAAGAAGCCTTGACATTCCAGGGGCCGCCTCCGGGCCAAGCGGTCAATCTATATGCGGCCGGCGTTGTTGCCGGGTGGGAACTCGACCTGTGGGGGCGGGTGGCACGCCTCATTGAAGCCGCCGATGCTCAAATCGAAGTGGGCTATGCGGACTATCACGACATGCAGGTCTCTCTGGCCGCCGAACTGACCCTGGCCTACATCGATGCCCGAACCCTCCAGGCCCGAATCGAGATGGTGAGCCGGAATATCAACCTGCAGGAAAAAACCGTAGCGCTCTTCGAGACCCGCTACCGGGCGGGTACCGGCGCCCAACTGCCGGTCGCCCAGGCCCAACGGCTGCTGGAAAGCACGCGGTCCCTGATTCCGGAATACAAGCGTGCCCTGGCGGTGGCGCAGAACCGAATCGCCGTGCTGCTCGGCCAGCCGCCGGATGCGAACCTGCTCAAACCCGGTCCGCTGCCGTCGGTGCCCCGTCTCATCGGTATCGGGCTGCCGGTGGAGCTGCTGGTGCGGCGGCCCGACATCCGCGGGGCCGAGCGCCGGTATGCTGCCGCCGTCGCCCGAATCGGCGCCGCCGAGGCGGATCAATACGTCCGGCTTTCGCTTTCAGGCACGCTGAGCCTGCAAACCGACACCGCCGGCGGGTTGCTGGACAAAGACGCGCTGGTCTACATGCTGAGCCCGAGCCTTCAATACCCCCTTTTTTCCGGCGGGCGCATCCGCAGCAATATCCAGGTTAGGCAATCCCAGGCCGAACAGGCGCGGCTGGCGCTCGAGCAGAAAATCCTCGAGGCGCTGGCCGAGGTCGAAAACGCCGCTACCGGCGTGGTTCGTAGCCAGGAGCAGGTGATCGATTTAACCGCCGCACAAGACGCCGCCGAACTGAGCGTCCACCTGGCCGACAATCTTTTCAGGGCCGGCTTGAGCGATTATTTTCAGGTCATCGACGCCGAAGAAAAACAGGTTGCCCTGCAGGAGTCGCTGCTTCTGGCCAGGCAGGGCGCGCTGGCGCAGGTAGTCCAGCTCTATCGAGCGCTGGGCGGCGGCTTTCAGGTTCCGGATTCTCCGCAACATGGTGGGGCCTCGACGGTCGATCCGTCATCTTTGAATCGCCAAAACATGAAAAATGGAGCCGCAGCACCGTGAAACGAGTCCTCAAAAAGGTCATTCCCGCGGCCATGCTCATCGCGATCGGGGTCCTGGGCGGCTGGTGGCTGTTCCAGAAGAAGCACGAGACCACATCCGCAATCACCCTCTACGGCAATGTCGATATCCGCAGCGTGGATCTGGCATTTCCCGAGCAGGCGCGTATCGTCGAGGTGTCGGTGCAGGAGGGGGACCGCGTCGACCCGGGCCAGATTCTGGCGCGGCAGGAAACCAACCGCACGGCAGCCCAGATCGAGGAGGCCCGGGCCCGCATCGCCGCCCAGCGGCAGGTGGTCATTCGTCTGGAAGCCGGCACCCGCCCGCAGGAGATTGAGCAGGCACGGTCCGAGGTGGAGGCCGCCAGGGTCAGGGCGGAAAATTCTAGACAGAATTTTGAGCGCATCCGTGCAACAGCGGGAACCGGGGCCACGAGCCGGCAAGCCGGGGACGATGCCCGCGCCCAGGCCGATGGTGACGCCGCCCAGCTCAAGGTAAAGGAGAAGGCGCTCAACCTGGCACTGGAGGGCCCGCGAAAAGAAGACGTGGCCGCCGCCAGAGCAACGCTGGCGGCCCTCGAGGCTGGGCTTGCGCTTTTGAACATCAGGCTTGCGGATATGACCCTGACGGCACCGGCCGTGGGTGTGATCCAGAATCGGATCCTGGAACCCGGAGACATGGGCAGCCCCACCCGGCCGGTGTTGACCCTGGCGCTGATCGATCCCAAGTGGGTTCGGGCTTATGTGCCGGAGCCGGATCTGGGTCTCATCCGCCTGGGCATGCAAGCCAGAATCCTGAGCGATTCGTTCCCGGAACGAACCTTCGACGGATGGGTCGGTTTCATTTCCCCGGTTGCCGAATTTACCCCGAAAGCCGTGGAAACGACGGATCTGCGGACCAAGCTGGTGTATGAAGTCAGAATATACGTTCACGATACCAAAGACCTGCTCCGCCTGGGAATGCCGGTCACGGCCACCGTGGACAAGACCGCTGCCGATGCACCCTCCCGACAGGGTGATCCAGCACCTCCCAAGACATCCACACCCGCCAATGACTGATCCGCACGATTCAGATGCGACAGAGAGCGTCATGGAAAGGGAGGCCGCGGCTGACGTGGTGCTGGCGGTCCGCGACCTGGAAAAGGAATTTTCGTCCAGGAAGGGCCCCGCCATTCGAGCCTTGCGCGGCGTTTCGCTTCAAGCCCGCCGCGCCCAGATCACGGGGCTTGTGGGCGCGGACGGTGCCGGCAAAACCACGCTGATCCGCACGGCCGCCGGCCTGCTGGTTCCTACGGCCGGGTCCGTCACCGTGTTGGGGCTGGACAGTGTGGCGCAAAGCATCGGCATCCAGAGCCGGGTCGGCTATATGCCTCAAAAATTCGGCCTGTACCAGGACCTGACCGTGGTGGAGAACATGGATTTATATGCCGATCTTCAAGGCGTACCCCGCTCCGAGCGCCAGGCGCGCTACCGCCGCCTGCTCGATATGACCGGCCTTGGCCCGTATACCCGGCGCATCGCCGGTGCGCTTTCCGGCGGCATGAAGCAGAAGCTGGGGCTGGCCTGCTGCCTGATCAAATCGCCGGCGATGCTTTTGCTGGACGAACCGACCGTGGGGGTAGACCCGGTCTCGCGCAGAGAGCTGTGGACCATCGTCTATGAGCTGGTCGAAAAAAACGGCATCGGCGTACTGCTGTCAACGGCTTATCTGGACGAGGCGGAGCGATGCAGCCACGTCGTCGTCCTGCATGAAGGCGAGGTGCTGGCCGAAGGAACACCCGGGCAATTCAAAACGCAGGTGGCGGGCAGGGTGCAGCTGGTGACGCCGCCGTCGGGCATCAAGCCCCGCATGATACAGACGCGCCTGGCTGGCCGGGCGCATATCGTGGACGCCACGATCCGCTCCGGTCGGGTGCGCACGGTGAGCGACACGGCCGGATCGCAAGCCGTGGCCGAGGCCCTGCCCGAACCCTGGCGGGGCGGCATCCGGGAGACGTCCCCGACCTTTGAAGATGCCTTTATGGCGCTCATTCCGCACCCCGGCGTTTTCGAAACCGCTGCAGACCGGCCGTCTTCCGGCGCGACAAGCCCGGAAGCGGGAAAGGGTGGCGGCGAAAAAACCGAGCCACCGGTCGTTAAAATCAGTGATCTGCGGAAGTTTTTCGGTGCCTTCGAGGCGGTCAAAGGGCTTACCTTCGAGGTGCGGCACGGCGAGATATTCGGCCTGCTCGGCCCCAACGGCGCCGGGAAAAGCACCACCTTCCGGATGTTGTGCGGACTGTTGAAGGTCAGTGCGGGTGAGATCAGCGTGGCCGGGCATGACTTGCGCCGTTCTCGCTCGCGGGCCCGCTCCCGCTTGGGATACATGGCCCAGCAGTTCTCCCTTTACGGTCAGCTCAGTGTGCAGGAGAACCTGCGTTTTTTCGGCAGGGCCTACGGCCTCGACGCCAACCGGCTGCGGCAGCGTTTGGAATGGGCCTTTGCAGAGTTCGGGCTCGGAAAGTGGCGCGACCATGCCGCAGGCAGTCTCCCGGGCGGGTACAAACAACGCCTGGCCATGGCCGCGGCCCTGCTGCACGAGCCGGACATTCTCTTTCTGGACGAACCGACCTCCGGGGTGGATCCTTTTGCCCGGCGGGAGTTCTGGCTCAGGATAAACCATTTTGCCGAACAGGGGGTTACCGTGGTGGTGACGACCCATTTCATGGAAGAATCCGAATACTGCGACCGGATGTTGATCATGTCCCAGGGAAAGGCGCTGGCCATGGGTACGCCGGCGGAGATTCGGACAATGGCCCGCTCTGAAGAAAACCCCGAGCCGACCATCGAAGATGCGTTTATCACCCTGGCGGAAGGCAAACGCCACGGCAATGGAGGTGCGGCAAAATGACGCAGCCGGCACTCTTTTTCATGCGCCTGCGCGGATTGTTGCGCAAGGAAGTGCTCCAGATCCTGCGTGATCCCAGCAGCATTGCCCTGGCCATCGTTTTGCCGCTGGTATTGCTGTTCATTTTTGGGTACGGGGTATCCCTGGACGCCGAGAATGTGCCGATAGCCATTGTGCTCGACGACAACGGGTTGGCGGCCCGTCAGCTGGCGGCGCGTTTCGATCTGTCCCCCTATTTCAGCGCCGATTATTTGAAAAGCATGCCTGAAGCGGTCGATCGGCTCAACCAGGGGCGCGTTGACGGCATCGTGTACGTGCAGAGCGATTTTGCATCCCGCATGGGCAGGCGGAATCAGGCGCCGGTGCAGCTGATCGTCAACGGCATCGACGCCAACCGGGCCCGGTTAATCCAGGGATATGCGCGGGGCGTGCTGCAGACATGGACCGCCGCGCGTCAGGCGCAGGGCGAAGCGGTGGCCAGCCCCGCCGTGGAGATCTCCCAACGGGTCTGGTTCAACGAGGCGGCGGTCAGCCGGAATTTCCTCGTGCCGGGACTCATCACCCTCATCATGACCCTCAGCGGAATTCTCTTAACCGCGTTGGTGGTGGCCCGCGAATGGGAACGGGGGACCATGGAGGCCATTCTGGTCACCCCGCTTCGCAGGATCGATCTGCTGCTGGGCAAGGTATTGCCCTATTTTCTGCTGGGCATGCTGGGCATGGTGCTCTCCGTGGTGGTCGCCATCACGCTTTTCCATGTGCCCTTTCGCGGCTCCATCGGCGCGATGATGGTAATGAGTGCGCTCTTCATGCTGGCTTCCCTGGGTTTCGGGCTCTTCATCTCGGCGGCCGTCCGCGTCCAGTTCGTGGCCGCCCAAATTTCAATTCTGGCGGGATTTCTGCCGGCCTTGTTTCTCTCGGGCCTTATTTTTGACCTGGAAAGCACCCCCGGCTTCATTCAGATAATCAGCCATGTCGTCCCGGCACGATATTTCGTGACCATCAGTCACACCCTGTTCATGGCCGGCGATATCTGGCCGGTGCTGCTGCCCAACGCCCTGGCCCTGCTCGTCATGGCGGTGGTGTTCCTCACGCTCGCTTTCCGCAAAGTCACCAAACGGTTGGAGGGCTGATGGACAGCCTGCGTCGCATCATCGCCTTAATGCGCAAAGAATTCTCCATGATCCTGAAGGATCCCAAGAGCCGCTTTGTCATCATCGGCCCGCCGTTGCTCCAGTTTTTCCTGTTCGGCTACGCAGCGACCTATGATCTCACCAATGTCCGCTTTGCGGTGTTCGACGAGTCTCGCACGCCTGAATCCCGGCAGCTGTTGTCCCGTTTGGACGGGTCCGGGCATTTCGAACTCACCCGGGCCCTGTTGAACCAAGAAGAGATCCCCTCGGTCATCGACCGCCAGGAGGCCCGGCTGGTCGTTCACGTCGGCCCGCAGTTCAGCCGCGACCTTCGCACCGGCCGGCCGGCGACGATGCAGGTGATCGTAGACGGCCGCAATTCCAACGTGGCCCTGATCGCTTTGGGGTACATCGGCGCCATCGTCGAACAATACAACCAGGAACTCGTCGAAACGGGCGTGGTCACCCCGAACGGCAGCGGTGTGCGGCTGGTGGACCGGCCCTGGTTTAACGCCAATCTCCAGAGCCGGTGGTACATCATATCGGCCCTGAGTGGCATCATCAGCATGGTGGTCGTGATGATTCTCACCAGCATGTCGGTGGCACGGGAGCGCGAATTCGGTACGTTCGACCAAATGCTGGTCGCGCCGTTCATGCCCGGCGAAATTCTCATCGGAAAATCCCTGCCGGGCATGTTCTTCGGTCTCATGGATGCGCTGATATTCTGCCTTGGCGCGGTTCACTGGTTCGGGGTGCCGTTTCGCGGAACCATCACGGCACTCATCCTGGCCTTTGCATGTTTCATCATCACCATCGTAGGGGTGGGATTGCTGGTCTCCTCGCTTTCCATGACCATGCAGCAGGCGCTTCTCGGGTCCTTTGTCTTCATGATGCCGTCGGTCATCCTTTCCGGCTTCGCCACGCCCGTCAAGAACATGCCCGACTGGCTCCAGATCGCCACCCTGGTCAATCCCCTGCGCCACATCATCACCGCCCTGCGCGATATATTCCTGGAAGGCGCCGGGGCCGCCATGATCTGGCCGCAGATCTGGCCGCTTTTGCTGATGGCCTGTTTCACACTCCCGCTGGCGGCGTGGCTGTTCCGGCACCGATCGCAGTGATCAAACAACGCCACATGAGGGAAAACGCCATGGATCTTAACGAAAGAACGACAACCCATCCGGTTATTAAGGCCGACGACGGACCGGCTGCCGATGCGGGCATCCTGCCAGGCGACATCATCCTCGAAGTGAACCAGGAAGCGGTGAAAA
This sequence comes from uncultured delta proteobacterium, assembly GCA_963705475.1. Classification (GTDB taxonomy): domain Bacteria; phylum Desulfobacterota; class Desulfobacteria; order Desulfobacterales; family Desulfosarcinaceae; genus Desulfosarcina. The sequence continues at coordinate 29,551 of CAVPJS010000005.1, forward strand.
ACCTTGGCGAATTCAGCCGGAAAATAAAGGATGCCAAGGCAGGAGATACGATTCTACTGCTGATCAACCGTAAGGGGACGACGCTTTTCCTGACCCTTCAAAATAGAAAATAAATTACTACTCAAAGGAGGATTCGACCATGTCAATGCTCTTCTCGAAAACCACTCTCGGCCACCTGCCATTGCAAAATCATCTGGTCATGGCGCCCATGACGCGCAGCCGCGCGACCGACAACATCCCCAACGCGCTCATGGCCGAGTACTACGCCCAACGTGCCACGGCGGGACTGATTATCACCGAGGGCACGTCGCCCTCACCCAATGGGCTGGGATACCCCCGCATACCGGGAATCTTCTCCCCGGCCCAGGTCGAGGGTTGGCAACCCATTACCGATGCGGTGCATGCCAGGGGCGCGAAGATATTTGTCCAGCTCATGCACTGCGGCCGCATCGCCCATCCGCTGAACCTGCCGGCCGGGGCGCGCGTGCTGGCGCCTTCGGCCGTGAGGGCCGATGGCGAAATGTTCACGGACGCCGAAGGGATGCGGCCGCACCCCGTTCCGCTGGCCATGACCGGTGCGGACATCAGGTCGACCATGGAAGCGTTCGTTCAGGCTTCAAAAAATGCCGTCAAAGCGGGTTTCGACGGCATCGAACTGCACAGCGCCAACGGCTATCTGCTCGAACAGTTCATTCGTCCGAACACCAACCGGCGCACCGACCTGTATGGCGGCGCCATCGAAAACCGTGCGCGCTTCATCTTGATAGTGGCCGAGGCGGTGGTGGGTGCCATCGGCAAGGACCGGGTGGGCATCCGCCTGTCGCCGTTCGGGGTGTTCAACGACATGCCGCTGTATGACACCATGACGGCGGACTACACCTACCTGGCCGAACAGCTCGACGCCTGCGGTCTGGTTTACATCCACCTCGTGGATCACTCGGCCATGGGTGCGCCGCCGGTGCCCGACAGCATGAAGGCCACGTTCCGCAAGCGATTCAAGCGAACGCTGATTCTCTCCGGCGGCTACGATGCCGAGCGGGCCGAAAACGACCTGGCCGCGGGAAAATGCGATCTCATCGCCGTGGGGCGGCCTTTCCTGGCCAATCCCGACCTGGTGGACCGATGGAAATCCGGCGCACCGGTGAATGAACCGGATATGGCGACCTTCTATACGCCCGGCCCCAAAGGGTATACCGACTACCCGGAATTTAAAAAAAATAAGGAGAACACCTGATAAAGGGAAAATGAAAACGAATCAATTCTGATTAAAGGAGAAGAAAATGGCCAAAAAAATGGACGTCTGTATGTGTGAAGCCTGAGGAAATATTGTTGAAGTCCTTCACGGCGGTGACGGTGAACTGGTCTGCTGCGGCCAGCCGATGAAAATAATGACCGCCAACACAGTGGATGCCGCCAAAGAAAAACATGTGCCGGTCGTCGAGAAGGTTCCCGGCGGCGTCAAGGTCAAGATCGGCAGCGTCGCGCACCCCATGGAAGCAAAACATTACATCGAATGGGTTGAAATCATCGCCGACGGCAGGTCCTACCGACAATTCTTAGCGCCGGGGGAAAAACCTGAAGCGACATTCCAGGTTAAGGCCGAAAAGATTGCGGTAAGAGAATACTGCAATCTTCATGGTCTGTGGAGTGCACGATAACCTCGCATGGGAATCTAACAAACCTGTTGATAGTATAAATGTAAGCACCGTATAGCAGAAAAACGGAAATGCGAGCGGATGGGAGATATCCAGTTTCTCGCCGACTGAAATTAAGCACGTGCATGTACTTGAATAAAAATTCGTTGATCTTCCCATTTTTATGATCAACACTCCGACCCAGACACCATCGGCCCCCATAGCAGGCGTGGCAGGCACTGTGCCGCCGGCGCCGCAGCCCGAAACGATCGTCGTGGCGCCCGGTCCTGACTATGTCTGGGTGGGTGGCGCGTGGCTCTGGATGGGCAACGGGTGGGCCTGGCATCGCGGCTATTGGCATCGGCCGGTGTACCCTCAGCGGCACGGCTACCGGTTCAGACGCCGCTGGTAATAACCCGAGTAGAGCAGCGTCGAACACAAGCGTTAATTGAATCGCGAGGAGATACGCGCATGCAAAGCAACCCGCCGAATAAATTAGGAATACTTGGCCCATCCCTGACCGATCGCCCGGCCTGGAAGGCGCTCCAGGCGCATTACGCAGCGATCCGCAACCTGCACCTGCGGCAGCTCTTTGCCGACGATCCGGGCCGCGGGGAACGCCTGACCGCCGAAGCCGCGGGCATCTACCTGGACTATTCCAAAAACCGGGTCACCGACGAAACCATGCGACTGTTGATCGGACTGGCCCAGGAGTGCGGTCTGCGTGAACGCATCGATGCGATGTTTAGCGGCGAGCCGATCAATTTGACCGAAAAACGCGCCGTGCTGCACACGGCCCTGCGCGCACCCAGGACCGGGCAGATCGTCGTCGATGGCGTCGACGTCGTTCCGGAGGTACATGCCGTGCTCGATCGCATGGCCGCATTTGCGCGCCAGGTTCGCAGCGGCGAATGGCGGGGATACACCGGCAAGCGCATCCGCAACGTCATCAACATCGGCATCGGCGGCTCCGATCTTGGCCCGGTGATGGCCTACGAGGCGCTGCGCCATTACAGCCAGCGCGATCTGACCGTGCGCTTCGTCTCCAACGTGGACGGCACCGACTTTGCGGAAGCCACGCACGATCTCGACCCGGCGGAAACCCTGTTCATCATCTGCTCGAAGACATTCACGACGCTCGAGACACTGACCAACGCGCACGCCGCCCGTGCCTGGAGCCTGCATGCCCTCGGTGACGACCGGGCCGTGGCCAGGCACTTCGCCGCCGTATCGACCAACGCCGACGGCGTGTCTCGATTCGGCATCGACACCGCCAACATGTTCGGCTTCTGGGATTGGGTCGGCGGACGCTACTCCATGGACTCGGCCATCGGCCTGTCGACCATGATTGCCATCGGACCCGAGCACTTCCGGGCCATGCTGACCGGCTTTCACACCATGGACCAGCACTTCCGTGAGGCTCCGTTCGCGCAGAACCTGCCCGTGCTCATGGGCATGCTGGCGATTTGGAACACCAACTTCCTGGATGCGCCGGCGATCGCGGTGCTGCCCTACGATCAGTACCTGCAGCGCTTCCCGGCTTACCTGCAGCAACTGACCATGGAGAGCAACGGCAAGCAGACTGCCCTGGACGGCACGCGCGTCGGCTATCAAACCGGCCCCATTTACTGGGGTGAACCCGGTACCAACGGCCAGCACTCGTTCTATCAGCTCATCCACCAGGGTACCCGGCTGATTCCCTGCGACTTCATCGGCTTCTGCCAGAGTTTGAATCCGCTCGCCAATCAGCACGACCTGCTGATGTCGAACCTGTTCGCCCAGACCGAGGCCCTGGCCTTCGGCAAGACGGCGGATGAGGTCAAGGCCGAGGGCGCGCCGGGATGGCTCGCGCCGCACCGGGTTTTCGAAGGCAACCGCCCGACCACCACCATTCTGGCCGAGCGTCTGACCCCGGAGGCGCTGGGGATGCTGGTCGCGCTTTACGAGCACAGCGTCTTCACCCAGGGCACCGTCTGGAACATCGATTCCTTCGACCAGTGGGGGGTCGAGCTGGGCAAGGTGCTGGCCCAGCGGATGATCCCCGAGCTGGAAAGTGCGGAAGCGCCGACGCTCACGCACGACAGCTCGACCAACGCGCTCATTCGGCGCTATCGCCGGCTGAAAGGTAATAAACCAACCTGATGCGCAAAACCGCCACTCGCAGGCATTGAAGGTATCCGATGAGCAACCCAAAAGAGACGCAAGCAAAAATAAGCCCCCTGGCCGGTCTGCCGGCCACGCCGGGAATGCTGGTCGACGTGCCCCGGCTCGTCACGGCCTACTATACCAGGACGCCGGACCCTTCCATAGCGGAGCAACGGGTGGCCTTCGGCACCTCGGGGCATCGGGGCTCCGCCCTGGATAAGGCGTTCAATGAACAGCATCTTCTGGCCATCAGTCAGGCCATTTGTCTCTACCGGAGGCAGCAGACGATCGACGGCCCGCTGTTTCTGGGCATGGACACGCACGCCCTCTCCGTGCCGGCCCACGCCAGCGCGCTCGAGGTGCTGGCGGCCAATGGGGTGGACGTCATGATTGCCGAAGGGGATGAATATACCCCTACCCCGGCCGTTTCCCACGCGATCCTGACTTACAACCGCGGGCGCAAGGCGGGACTGGCCGACGGCATCGTCATCACCCCGTCGCACAATCCCCCCCAGGACGGCGGGTTCAAATACAATCCCCCCAACGGCGGACCGGCCGAATCCGCCGTCACCACCTGGATCGAGGCCAGGGCGAACGCCCTTCTCGAAAATGGCCTGGCGGGTCTGCGACGGATGCCTTTCGAAAAAGCGCTGCGGGCCGCCACGACGCACCGGCATGACTATCTCAACACCTACGTCGCCGATCTGGCCAATGTCCTCGACATGGACGCCATTCGCGGGGCGACGCTCAACCTGGGGGTCGATCCGCTCGGCGGCGCCGGGGTCCACTACTGGGGCGCCATCGCCGAGCGCTATGGGTTGAACCTCACCGTCGCAAACCAGGCCGTCGATCCAACCTTCGGTTTCATGACCGTGGATTGGGACGGCCGGATCCGCATGGACCCCTCCTCACCCTATGCGATGCAGCGGCTGATCGGCCTGAAGGATCGCTTCGAAATCGCCTTCGCCTGCGACACCGACCACGACCGGCACGGGATCGTCACCCGCAGCGAGGGATTGCTGCCGCCCAACCACTACCTGGCGGCGGCCATTTTCTACCTCTTCCAACACCGGCCGAAGTGGCCCACGGCGGCGGCGGTCGGCAAAACGCTGGTGAGCAGCCGGATGATCGATCATGTCGTTGCCAAGCTTGGCCGACGGCTGCACGAGGTGCCGGTGGGGTTCAAGTGGTTCGCCGACGGCCTGTTCGACGGTTCGCTGGGCTTCGGCGGTGAAGAGAGCGCGGGTGCGGCTTTCGTCCGCCTGGACGGCGGCGTCTGGACGACCGACAAGGACGGCATCATTTTGGCGCTGCTGGCGGCGGAGATCACCGCCCGGATGGGCCGTGATCCCGGTGAAATCTACCACGACCTGACGCGCGAATTCGGCGACCCGGTCTATGACCGCGTCGAGGCGCCGGCCTCGGTCGAGCAAAAGAAACGTCTGGCGAAACTTTCGACCGATCAGGTGAAAGGCACCGAACTGGCCGGTGAGAAGATCCGCAAGGTGCTCACCCGCGCACCGGGCAATGATGCGTCCATCGGCGGTTTGAAGGTCATCGCCCAAAGCGGGTGGTTCGCCGCGCGTCCCTCGGGGACCGAGGATATTTACAAAATCTATGCCGAAAGTTTTCGCGGAGCGGATCATCTGCACCGCATCATCGAGGAGGCCCAGGCGCTGGTCAGCGATGCGCTGGCGGCTTCCCCGCATCAACCGGATTGAGGCATCTTAAAAACGGAAACCACTATGAAGCCCATAATGATGATCCTCATGGCAATGGCGATGGCGATGGCGGCGCTGGATGCCGGAGCGGCGACCAGATGCCGCCGGTACCGGCGGAAGAGCAGCCGGAGGTATTGACGCAGGGGCCGGTCAACGAGGCCTTTGCCCAACCGGTCGACCTGGAGAGGGCCAGACGGGGCTTGTCGCGCCAACCGAACCGCCGGCCGACATACAGGAAATACCACTGCCAGAACGGCCTGCGGGCGATCGGTTCGCCTGGGTGCCGGGCTACCGGGGGTGGGATTCGGACAGGAACGGGTCCATCTGGGTGAGCGGGTGCGGTTCGCGCCGGTCTATTTCCCGAGGCGCGTTTACGCGCGCCCGGGATTTTCCTATTCGCTCAGCATCGCCGTCGATATCGGCAACCTGCAGTTCGGCCGGTTCACCCGTCCGCAATACAGCCACGACTACTTCGGCGACGATTACGACAGTGCCTATATCGGCATTGGCATTTTCCCTTGGTTTGAGGTCGAACGGCGGCACACCTGGTACGATCCGATCTATGTGAACGACCGCTGGCGCCACCGCAAAGATGAACCGCGATGATCGCAGCGCGAGCGACAGGAGTACGACCGGCGCCGCGCCGACACGTCCCTTCACCCGCCGAAAACCTATCGCGAGATGGCGCACCGGGTGAGCAACATGCCGGAATCCCAGCGAAGGCGCTTCGAACTAACTGCACCGATGACCCTGATGGTCAACAGAAAGACGACAGCCATCAACCAGTTCGCCGCGTAAGGGCCGATCTTATGGGTCGGACCCGGTGAAGATTCGCACCCCCCCGGTGGTCGGCAAACAGGGAGACGGTTTCTCCCGCAAACGGCCGCCGTCCCGGCCGGCCGATGAGAAGGATCGCAACAGACAATAGCGTATCCCACCGTTACCGAAGGAGAAACCATGAACCCGCCCACACGTGCCGGCCATCCCATCCACAGCCTGCTGCCCACGGACGTGGAGGGCTTCGACGCCCTGGCGGAACTGGCCCTGGATATGCACTCGTCGTGGAATCACTACGCCGACGACCTGTGGCGGCAGCTGGATCCCAAATTGTGGGAAATCACCCATAACCCCTGGGTGGTCCTGCAGACGGTCGCGCGCGACCGGATCGAAGGCGCGATGGCCGATCCCGTTTTCCGCAAGCGCGTGGATGACTTGGTGCGGGACCGACGCCAGGCGGTGGCGGCTCCCGCATGGTTTCAGCACAATCATTCGTCAAGCCCCTTGAGCTGCGCCGCCTATTTCAGCCTGGAATTCATGTTGAGCGAGGCCCTGCCCATTTACTCGGGTGGGCTCGGCAATGTGGCCGGCGATCAGCTCAAAGCCGCCAGCGATTTGGGCGTGCCCGTGATCGGCGTGGGGCTGCTCTACCAGCAGGGTTATTTTCGCCAGACCATCGACAAGGAGGGTGCACAAGAGGCCCTCTTCCCTTACAACGACCCCGGCCAGTTGCCGATCACACCGCTGCGCCGGGCCGACGGCGAGTGGCTGCGCCTGGAGATCGCCCTGCCGGGATACTCGGTCTGGCTGCGCGCCTGGCAGGTCCAGGTCGGCCGAGCGACGCTTTACCTGCTGGACAGCAATGACGCGGCCAACTTTCCCGCCCACCGCGGGATTACCAGCGAGCTTTACGGCGGCGGAGCGGAACTGCGCCTCAAACAGGAGATGCTCCTCGGGATCGGCGGGTGGCGGCTGCTGGGTGCGATTGGCATTCAGCCGGAAGTCTGCCACCTGAACGAAGGGCATGCGGCCTTCGCCGTGTTGGAGCGCGCCCGCGATTTCATGCAGGCGACCGCGCAACCCTTCGACGTCGCCCTGGCCGTCACGCGCGCCGGCAACCTGTTCACCACCCATACGGCCGTGGCCGCCGGATTCGACCGTTTCCCCCCGGTGCTCATCGGGCAATACCTCGGCGGCTATGCCGAGCAGAAACTCGGCATCTCCCTCAACGAATTGCTGGCCCTGGGCCGTCGCAACCCGGACGACGCGTCGGAAAGCTTCAACATGGCCTATCTGGCGATCCGCGGCAGCGGGGCGGTCAATGGCGTGAGTCGCCTGCACGGCAAAGTCAGCCGACAGCTCTTCACGCCCCTCTTTCCGCAGTGGCCGGTGGATGAAGTGCCCGTCGGGCACGTGACCAACGGTGTCCACGTGCCGACCTGGGACTCGGCCCCGGCCGATGATCTCTGGACGGCGGCCTGCGGCAAAGACCGTTGGATCGCACCACCGGAAACCTTAGAGCAGCACATTCGCCGCGTCCCCGATGCCGACCTATGGCAGTTCCGCCTCGCCGCCAGCCAGTCTCTGGTCGATTACACCCGCGAACGCCTGTCACGGCAACTGGCCGCCTGCGGCGCATCACCCGAGGCGGTTGACGAGGCGCAGCAGCTCTTTGATCCTCGCGCGCTGACCCTGGGCTTTGCACGCCGCTTCGCGACCTACAAGCGGCCGAACCTGCTGCTGCACGACCCGCAGCGACTGCTGCGTCTATTGAGCCACCCGCAGCGCAAGGTGCAGCTCGTCATCGCCGGCAAGGCCCATCCCGATGACCGGGAGGGGCAGGCCCTAATTCACGAATGGATCAATTTCATCCGCCAGCCGGAAGTCCGTCCCCACATCATCTTTTTGAGCGACTACGACATGCTCCTCACCGAGCACCTGGTCCAGGGGGTGGACGTCTGGATCAACACACCACGGCGGCCCTGGGAGGCGTGCGGTACCAGCGGCATGAAGGTGCTCGTCAACGGCGGCATCAATCTTTCGGAACTGGACGGCTGGTGGACCGAAGCCTACACCCCCGAGGTCGGGTGGGCGCTGGGAGACGGCCGAGAGCATGGCGACGATCCGGCCTGGGATGCAGCCGAAGCCGAGGCGCTCTGCGCCCTGCTCGAGCAGGAGGTGATCCCGGAGTTTTATAACCGCAACGAACAGGGCATTCCCACGGCCTGGGTGGCACGGATGCGCGAAAGCATGGCGCAGTTGACGCCGCGCTTTTCCGCCAACCGCGTGGTGCGCGAATACACCGAGCAGCACTACCTTCCGGCGGCGTCCGCTTACCGCAAGCGCGCTGCCGATAAAGGCGCGCTGGGCAGGCAGATGGTCGATTGGCGCCGGACGCTGGAAAGACAATGGCTCGCGCTGCACTTCGGCGAGGTCAAGGTGGAGACCAAGGGCGACCAGCACCTCTTTGAGGTTCAACTCTATCTTAACGGGATAGACCCGAAAGCATTGCGGGTGGAACTGTATGCCGACGAAATCAACGGCGGCGAGGCCGTTCGGCAGGAGATGAAACGGATTTCCCAATCTCGCGACGCCACGGATGGCACGGTTTACCGTGCGGCGGTATCGGCGGCCCGCCCGGCGACGGACTATACGGCACGTGCGATACCACATTTCGACGGTCTCGCCGTTCCACTCGAAATGGCCACCATCTTTTGGCAACACTGAAGACCCGAAATATTTCACATGTTTGATTGGTTTGCCGATCGACGCCGTAAGAAGCTCACCCAGGCACCTTTCCCTTCCTCGTGGGAAGCGACCATCCGCCGGAACGTAGCCCACTACGGCATGCTGGATGAGAGGCAGCGGGCGCACCTGCGTGCCTTGATCCAGGTTTTTATCGCCGAGAAAAATTGGGAAGGCGCCGGTGGAATAGAACTGACCGACGAGATCCGCGTTTCGATCTCCGCCCAGGCGTGCCTGCTGCTTCTGGGCCTGCCCCACGACTTCTACCGGAACGTAGACACGATTATCGTGTATCCCTCGGCCGTTATCCCGCCGCAGCGCAATCCGGGCTTCTTTGAACATACCGTCGCCCCGGTGGCACCGGGGCATCCCATCATCGGGCAGGCGTTTCGGCAGGGGCCGGTGATCATTATCTGGGATGCCGCCCTGCGCGGGGGTCGCCATCCGGAGTCCGGTCACAATGTTGTTTACCACGAATTCGCCCATAAACTGGACATGCTTGACGGTGCGGCCGACGGTACACCGCCACTGCGCGACCGGGCTGAATACCGGGACTGGGTCCTGACCTGTTCGCGTGAATATCTGCGACTCAAACACGACACCGAAAAAGGCAAGAAATCTTTCCTCGATGCTTACGGTGCGACCAACGAAGCGGAGTTTTTCGCCGTCGCCACAGAGCAATTCTTCGATCAGCCGCGATCCATGCAAGTGCATGCACCGGACCTTTATCGTGTGTTGAAGGAATACTACCGTCAGGACCCCGCCGAGCGGGTGGCCCGGAACAGCTGCACGGGGGGAAGTTCTTCAAAGACGCAGCACGTGCAAGCATGTGAGAACTCGTCAGATCACCACAAACCAACAAAAAGAATACCTCACCGATTCGATGATGATCAAAAAAGCGCCAAAACCGAACCATCGGGCAGATAGTCCTGAAGTCGGAGACCGGGTGCGACGACTCCTGGCAAGGGCCTACTGACGGGCAGCGCTACCCTACCTGGTGGTGGGGCTGCTGCTGATCGTCGCCGTTGTCGCTGGGGGCCGCGAAATCCAGCATCACATCACTGCAATCGAGTCATGGATCACGGCGCTTGGCCCGTGGGGCGTGCTCGCATTCATCGGGCTGTTCGTCCTGGCGACGTCGTTCCTGTTGCCCGACACCGTGTTGTGCATCATCGCGGGCGCGCTCTTCGGGATGTACTGGGGGGTGACGGCGGTATTGGCAGGCAGTCTGCTTGCCGCGACGATTCAGTTCGCGCTCTCCCACAAGCTCTTGCAGGCACGGATTCAACGGAAACTGGCGGCGAGACCGTCGCTGGCAGCCATCCAACGCGCCGTCAGTCGCGACGAATTTCGTTTGCAGGTCCTTCTGCGCCTGACACCGTTGAATCCGGCAACCATCAGTTACCTGCTGGGCGCTGCCGGCGTCCGGTTCTCGACTTTCCTCATAGCGTTCCTGGCACTCACCCTCTACTTGGCGATCGAGGTTTACTTCGGGCACGTCGGCAGGCACGCAGCCCTGTTGGCCGGCAGCGAAACAAAAACCGCGCACCTGCACGATCTGGTGATCATTGGCGGGCTCGCGGTGGGTGTCGCCGTGATGGTTCTGGTGTCACGAATGGCCCGCAAGGCCGTCATGCAGGCCGTGGCCGAGATTGATATAGCCGGGGGGGCTCCCGGAAACCCGGACAATTGAATTCCACGTCATTTGAGAATATGACGCTGCAAAGAAAGGTGAATTCGTAGCGTTCCTCATGGATGTTGCGTATCCATCCGCGACCACTTCGAAGAAACCATGTTTTTCACCATCTGCGATAACTCGTTGATGAAGATGTGGTTCTCCGACGTCATCAAGGCCGATGACGTGGATGTCGAACTGCCAGGAGGTGTTACCCATGGATGAAATGACGACAAAAATTTTCATAATCGCCTTGTTGGTGGAAAGCATTGTGCTCCATGAGATGGCGCACGGCTATGTTGCCTGGATGTTTGGAGACCAGACCGCCAGACAACGGGGGCGCCTCACCTTAAACCCGATTCCCCATATTGACCTGATGTGGACCATCGTTATGCCGATCATCGCCTATTTCCTTTCCGGCGGGACGTTTATCATCGGCGGGGCCAAGCCGGTACCCGTGAATCCATCCAACTACCGGCGGCCGGTCCTGGGAGACATCTGCGTCTCGGTCGCCGGTGTCGCCGTCAATTTCCTGATCGCCACAATAATGATCCTGCTGCTCAATTTGGTTCATTTCGTTTCCGCAAACCCCTCCGGCACGATGGCCGTCAACGTGCTGATGAACGTTGCCCTCCTGAACATCGTGCTGACCCTGTTCAACCTGATTCCCATCCCCCCGCTTGACGGCAGTCATCTTTTTAAATACCTTTTGCCCCAGGACCTTCGCGGCAGTTATGAGAAGCTTGGCCGAACCGGCGCAGGGTTTATCATTCTGATTTTAGCAATCAATATCCCCAGCTTGTGGAATGCGTTCAGCATCGTGCTAATCGCGTTGAGGGATTTTCTGCTGGGCAGCCTCATCTTTTTCTAATTAATACTGGACCATGCTGAAAGCCGATGCACACCACCCGTGGCTCGCGCTTCGCCAGACCGACGGAAGCCGACTCACAAAGGAGAGAACCGCGTGAAGAGAGCCTTGCCGTTGTCGCTGTTTTGCCTGCTCTTGTCTGTCGCCTCCCTTGCGGCCGCAATGGAATTGGCGGTGGGCGATTTCAGCGGTGGCGAATTGGGTGAATGGCAAGCGAAATCATTTCAAGGAACGACCCGCTATCGATTGGTGACCCAGGACGGCCGCCGGGTGATGGAGGCCAACAGCAAGGGAACCGCTTCGGGGCTCGTGCGGGAGATTCGGGTCGATCTTGAAAAGCTGCCATTTCTGAACTGGTCGTGGCGGGTCAAGGATGTCCTGACCGGAATCGATGAGCGAACCAAAACCGGCGACGATTATCCGGCCCGGGTCTATGTCATCGTCTCCGGCGGGATTGCCTTCTGGCGCACACGAACCTTGATTTATGTCTGGTCCAGCCGGCAGCCCGCCGGCAGCACCTGGGAAAACGCCTTTACTGCCAACGCTCGCGTCATGGCCCTGCGGTCCGGCAAGGGTGGCGGTTGGGTCACCGAACACCGTGACGTGCGTGCCGATTTCAAAAGGTGCTTCAAGGATGAGATTTCATTCATCGACGCCGTTGCCATCATGACCGACACGGATAACAGCCAGCAGGAGGCCACCGCCTGGTATGGAGACATTTTTTTCTCGAGCGAGTGATGACGCGATTGTTGCACAACGAACAAGGAGATAAGCGATGCCGTCCGACGAGAAAAAAGAGCCGCAGGAGAATTTAAAGGACAAGAGAAGAAGTCTCCCGTTTCGTCGAGGAGGCCCATCAGCGGGTGCAAAACATCCTGGGTGATCACCGCACTATTTGGATGAGCTGGTCAACCTGCTTTCCAGCAAGGAAATGGTCACGGGGGCGGAACTCAGAAAGATGCTGGGCAAAGCCCCCGAGGCGCCTTCAGCGGCGCGACAATCATCCTGAACGGTTCAGCCAGCGGTAGGATGAAAGTCGATAAGCCGTTCGGTCGCTGTCGCGGTTCACTTGCGCCGGACGCGCGCCGACTATATGCGATGAGACGACAGGGACACAGAAGGAATAAACCGGATGACCGATTCCAGTGCAGGCGAAGGTACGCATGACAAGATCGACAGCCGTCTGGCGAAACTGTCACTGGCCGCCCTGGGAGTGGTTTTCGGGGACATCGCCACCAGCCCGATTTACGCGATCCGGGAGTGTTTCCACGGTGAATACGGAATCGCGCTCAGCCACGTCAACGTCATGGGGATTCTCTCTTTGATGTTCTGGGCGCTCGTCATGATCGTCGGCATGAAATACCTGCTGTTCGTCTTTCGGGCGGACAACCACGGGGAAGGCGGCGTCATTGCCCTGACCGCATTGGTTCGCGGCCAGAACGGGGTTTCCTAAAAACAGCGTGCACTGCGCGTTGTCACGCTGGGGCTCTTTGCGGCGTGCCTGCTATATGGGGATGGCATGATCACACCGGCGATTTCCGTTTTGAGCGCCGTGGAAGGAATCGGCATCATCACGCACGTGTTCTCCCCCTATGTGATCCCCATCACCGTTGCCATTCTCATCGGCCTGTTTTTAATTCAGCGGCACGGCACGGCCCGCGTGGGCGGCCTTTTCGGACCGGTGATCCTGGTTTGCCATCGTCCTGCCCGCCCTGCTGTTGAATTATTTCGGACAGGGCGCCCTTCTTTTGGGCAGCCCGGAAGCGGCGGATCATCCGTTTTACGCCATGGTGCCCGCCTGGGCGATGATTCCGGCGGTGCTGCTGGCCACCCTGGCAACCATCATTGCCTCACAGGCGGTCATCAGCGGCGCTTTTTCCATGACCCGCCAGGCCATCCAACTGGGGTACCTGCCGCAATTGAACACCCGGCACACCTCAGCAAGCCAAATCGGCCAGATCTATGTGGCCCCGGTCAATTGGATGCTGATGGTCTGCACGATCGCCCTGGTGGCCGGTTTTCAGACCTCCAGCAAGCTGGCAGCCGCTTACGGAGTGGCCGTGACCTCAACGATGATCATCACCACGGTGCTGTTTTTTGTCGTGGCCCGCCGCCGGTGGAATTGGCCGCTGATGTGGGCTGCACCATTGGCAGGCCTTTTTCTGCTGGTCGACCTGCCATTTTTTGCGGCCAACCTGAGCAAAATCCTTCACGGGGCCTGGTTCCCGCTGGTCATCGGTGCGGCCTTCTTCACCGTGATGGTCACCTGGGCCGAGGGCCGACGGATACTGGCCGAAAAATTGTGCACGATCATGCCGCCGATTCACCAATTGATTGTCGATCTGGACAGCCACCCGCCAAATAAGATCGAGGGCGACGCTGTTTTCTTGGCGGGAAGTCGAAGTGCCGTGCCCGTGGCCCTGGCAAAGAACGTCAAGCACAACAATGTGGTGCATCACCGGACCATTCTGCTGCATTTCTGGGCGGAAGACGTTCCCCGGGTCCCCAATCTGGAGAAGATCCAGACCGAAAAATTGGGCGGCGGCTTTTTTCGCATCGTGGCGCGCTATGGATTCATGGAAGATCCCAGACTTGACCATGTTCATGTCGCGCAATGCAGCCGACGCCACCTCGTTTTTCCGTCTTCCGCCGGACCAGGTGATTGAAATCGGCGTCCGGATGGCCATTTGACAGGCCTAACTGCTGCCTGGTAGCTATGCTCAAAAATGAGAGTTTGGAAACGCGGAAACCAACCATGCCTTCTTTTCCTCTTTTCGAAACGGTAATGGATGTCGCCACTGCCGTCGTTTTTTTCTCCTACCACGTGCATCTGTACGTAAAGGTCCGTCGTTACCCCCTGGCGACAGCCATCGGCATTACCAACCACGCCCGACAGCTGTGGGTCGAAGGGATCATCACGGGTAAGCGCGACATCCTGGCGGTGCAGACGCTGCGCAATCAAGTCATGGCGGCCACGTTTTTGGCCTCTACTGCGATTCTTATCTGCCTGGGGGCGTTCAGCGCCGCTTTTCGACCGGGTGTCTTTATGGAAGTCTCCCATGCGCTCAATCTGCTGGGAACCAAGACCGAAACCTTGTGGATGTTCAAACTGATGCTGCTGGGTATCGTCTTCTTTGTGACGTTTTTTAATTTTACGCTGTGCATCCGCTACTACAATCACGTCGGTTTCATGATCAACACGTTTCAGCCAAACGATTCCACCGTCTCGGCCGAAGCGATGACCCAGGTGCTCAATCACGGCGCGCTGCACTACACCATCGGCATGCGCGGGTTCTACCTGTCGGTGCCGCTGGCCCTGTGGCTGTTCGGCCCGATCTGGATGCTGGCGGGCAGTCTGGTATTGGTTGCCGTTCTCTATCGCCTGGATCGCGAGGCGTAATCAGCGTTGAACGAGAATCTGTTCTACATGGAGGTAACATCATGGCGAGGTTTTTCAAGAAACGAGAAGCAACCAAAGGCCAGTCTCCGGGGGCGCTGATTTTTATCGGGAACCAAAAGGTGGAAAATATTCGGCTTCGCGTGATTGATTACGATCAGGCGCAATTGAAGGAGGATGAGTTAAAACATATTGCCGACGGCGCCGAATTCAAGCAGACGAAAACCGTCACCTGGATCAACGTAGACGGGCTGCATGATCTTTCGATAATGAAGGAAATTGGCCAGACATTCGATCTGCACCCGCTGCTGGTGGAAGACATACTCAATACCGGACAGCGACCCAAGCTTGAAGTGTTCGACAATTGTCTTTTCATTGTGTTGAAAATGATTCGCTATGATAAAGAAAAACAGATGATCGTCAACGAACAATTGAGCATGGTGTTGGGCGACACCTTTCTGCTGACCTTTCAAGAGCAGCCGGGGGACGTATTTGAACCCGTAAGGGAACGGATCAGAAATCAAAAAGGGAGGATCAGGGGTTCAGGCATCGATTATCTGGCATACGCCCTGCTGGATACCGTCGTTGACAACTATATTTTTATCATCGAACATTTGGGTGAGAAAATCGAAGATATCGAAGAAGAAGTTCTGGAAAGGGCGGATGCCGGGGTGATGGAGAAGATCAACATGTTTAAGCGCGAAATGAATTTTTTAAGGAAATCCGTCAGGCCGGCCAGGGAAGCCATCATCCAGCTTTCCAAATTGGATTCCGAACTGATCCGGGAGCAGACCATCCCCTTTTTAAAGGACCTGCAGGATCTGATAACGCACGCTGCGGAGGCCATCGATACCTACCGGGATATGCTATCGGATCAGCTGAACCTTTACAATTCCGTCATCAGCAACCGGATGAACGATATCATGAAGGTGTTGACCATATTTGCCGCCATATTTATCCCGCTCACATTTATCGCCGGCATCTATGGCACGAATTTTGAGTATCTGCCCGAACTCCATTTTAAATACAGCTACTTCATTTTTTGGGGCGTAATGATTACCGTTGCAATCGCGATGCTGCTGTTTTTCAAAAAAAAGAAGTGGCTGTGATGGATTGGACATCCAGGGGATCGTTGCGAAATTGCCGATAGCGCGTTATAACTTATCAAGTAGGGTTTCTGCGTGATGGATTTTCGTTGGCTGCTCGTCCATCTTTTGCCCTCCATCGGATTCATTCTGGCACTGGCGCTGCTATCCCACATTCTAAGGGAGCGAAGACCGCCAACCAGCACGCTGGCATGGCTGATGGCGATCATTTTTATTCCCTACCTGGGTGTGCCGCTCTACCTGATTTTCGGCGGGCGCAAGATGCTCAGCAAGGCTGAGGCAAAACCGGAGCTGGCCCAAAACACGCCGAGGCCGTTGAACGATGGACATTTCGGCCAACCCTATCTGCTTGAGCCCAACAGCGGTATTTCCCCACCATCTGCGAACAACCGCATCGCCTTCCTGCCAAAGGGGGAGCAGGCGTTTCGAACCATCCTGGATCTCATCGACCACGCCCAGCGCGCCATTTACGTTGCCACGTTCATATTGGGAAGAGATGAAACCGGCAGCGCCATCGTTGATGCCCTCGCGAAAAAAGCCTCGCAAGGGCTAACCGTTTGTCTCCTTTTGGATGCGTTGGGTTCGGTGAGAATCACCATTCATAGTATACATCAGGGTCTCACATCGTCAGCGATTCAACCATTCATATGCCCTTCGCCGGGAGCGATCATGGAGGCCTTATGAGCAACCTGTTCTCACCACTCAAATTACGATCCGTTGAATTCAAAAATCGCATCTTCGTTTCGCCCATGTGCCAATACTCCAGCGACGACGGGATGCCGACCGACTGGCATCTGGTTCACCTGGGCAGCCGGGCGGTGGGCGGCGCCGCGATGGTCATGGTGGAGGCCACCGCCATATCCCCGCAAGGACGCATCTCACCGGGGGACAGCGGGATGTGGTCCGACGCGCACACCGCGGCCTTCACGCGCATCACCCAATTCATCAGTGAACAGAATTGTGTACCGGCCATTCAGCTGGCCCATGCCGGGCGCAAAGCCTCAACGGATGCGCCCTGGCGCGGTGGGCAGGCCCTTTCTGAAAAACAGGGCGGCTGGCTGCCGATCGCGCCCAGCCCGCTGGCTTTCAGCGAGGCCTCACCGGTTCCCCGCGAGATGACGCCAACGGATATCGATGGATTGGTCGGTCAGTTCGTTGCCGCCGCCGGGCGTTGCCTAAATGCGGGGTTCCAGGTGCTGGAACTGCACATGGCCCATGGCTATCTGCTGCACACCTTTCTCTCCCCGCTGGCCAACCGACGCACGGACAAATACGGGGGCGGCTTCGCCAACCGCATGCGATTGCCATTGCAGGTCGCCGAGGCGGTGCGCGAGGTCTGGCCCGACCATCTGCCGCTTTTCGTGCGCCTCTCCTGCACGGACTGGGTGGCAGGCGGCTGGGACCTGGCCCAGTCCATCGAGCTGTCCCGCAAGCTCAAGGCAACCGGCGTCGATCTGATCGACTGTTCCAGCGCCGGGATGGTGCCGGATGCCAAAATACCCGTGGGTCCCGGGTTCCAGGTTCCCTTCGCGGCCGCCATCCGCGATCAGGCGGGAATCGCCACCGGCTCGGTGGGCCTGATCACCCATGCGGTGCAGGCCGACCAGATCGTGGGCACCGGCCAGGCCGACGCGGTTCTGCTGGCGCGCGAGATGCTGCGCGACCCCTATTGGCCGCTGCACGCCGCCCGGGTCCTGGAGCGAGAGGTGTCCTGGCCGCCGCAGTATGAAAGGGCCAAAAACAGGTAGCCGGAATCAAACCGTTCAACCCCTTTGGAAAAGGAGGTATGCAATGAATTTCAGGAAATTGGGACGACAGGGCCCGACGGTCTCGGCCATCGGCCTGGGATGCATGGGGATGTCCGAATTCTATGGCGCGACCGACGATCGACAATCCATACGCACCATTCACCACGCGCTGGCGCTGGGCATCAACTTTCTCGACACCGCCGACATGTATGGCCTCGGACACAATGAAACCCTGGTGGGCCGCGCCATCAAGGACCGCCGGGACGAGGTGGTGCTGGCGACCAAATTCGGCAATGTACGCGGATCGGACGGCAGCTTCAAGGGGGTCGATGGGAAGCCGTCCTACGTCAAGGCGGCCTGCGAGGCCAGTTTGCAGCGCCTGGGCCTGGATGTGATCGATCTGTACTATCAGCACCGGGTCGATCCCGACACACCCATCGAAGAGACCGTCGGTGCCATGGCCGATCTGGTCCAAGAGGGCAAGGTGCGTTTCCTCGGGTTGTCGGAGGCGGCCCCCGCCACCATCCGGCGCGCCAGTGCCGTGCATCCGATCAGCGCCCTGCAGACCGAATACTCGTTGTGGACCCGTGACGTCGAGGCGGACATTCTGGCCGTCTGCCGCGAGCAGGGGATTGGATTCGTTCCCTACAGCCCCCTTGGCCGCGGGTTTCTGACCGGCCGGATCAAATCGCTGCAGGATCTGGAGGAAGGCGATTATCGACGCCACTCCCCCCGTTTCCAGGCGGACACCCTCGAACACAATCTGACCATCATCCGGCGGCTCGAGGCGATCGCTTCCGCCAAAGCGTGTTCACTGGCCCAGCTTTGCCTGGCCTGGCTGCTGGCCCGCGGACAGGACATCGTCCCCATCGCCGGCACCCGGCACCGGGCCTACCTGGAGGACAACCTCAAGGCCCTGCAGGTGACGCTCAGCCCGACAGACATGGATCAAATCGACGCGGCCGCACCCGTCGGCGCCGCCCGCGGCTTGCGCTACCCCGAGGCGGCCATGCAGGCGGTCAACCGCTAATCACCGCGCCGGTGGATTGGACGTTCCGGTCCAGAACCACCTGCATGTAAAAAGAGACCATCAGCATCATGTCCAGCCAGGCCAGCGCGTTGAGCAGTTGGGCGATGTTGCCGGCGGCAAATTCCCTGATCCTGAAGAGCTGCAGGTCCAAAAGCGGCGCACCACTGCGCATTTCCACCCAGATAAAACCCAGGAGCAGCAGCACACCGGCGGCGAGCATCGCCATTCCCGTCAATGACTCCGCGGCCCCGTAGCTCAGCGTGGTAATCGCCAGCAGCACCAGGGTCAACCCGCTCGAAAAGGTCGCAAAACCGATCCAGTCAATGTTCTTCTGTTCGTCTTTAGTAGCAATTTCCCTTAACCGCAGATGGGCCCATAGGGTGCCGAATATCCCGATGGGGATATTGAGATAGAAAAGTGCCCGCCATCCGTAAAGCCCGATGATCAATCCAGAAATTGTCAAACCGGCCACGGAGCCCACCCTGAAGGCGATCTGGTTGATCCCTAAAATGGTGCCCAGTTGCTTGGCCGGTGCGGCGTCGGTCAGAATGGCGGCGCTGTTGGTCAACAGCATGGCCGCCCCCAGGCCCTGCACGATCCTTGAGCAAATGAGGTGCGAAGCGCTGGTGGAGATGGACGCCAGGGCCGAGCCGACGGTAAACACGGCGAATCCCAGATTGTATATCTTGACCCTGCCGACAACGTCCGTAATCCGCCCGATCAACAGCAACCCAACCGTGCTGGCCAGCAGATAGGACTGGCTGACCCAGACAATCGACTCCACGTCCGCACCCAGGGCTCGAGCAACCGTCGGTAGGCCGACGATGACGATTCGGGTGTCTATCCCCGCCATGAGCGTCCCCACGGTGGTCACACTCAGCGCGGTCCATTTGTATTGCATTTTCCCAAACGCCTCAGCATTGGGCCCACATCCTGTCACGTCACCCTGATGCGACCGACGGGTCCCGAATAATCAACTGCTGGATCGGCCATTGGTGTGAGACTATCCCTTGCCAGGGTGCGTCCCCATCGCCCATCCGGCTTTTTTCATATATAGGCATATACAACCACAACCCCCGACACCACCAATACGGTCATGGAGACCAAAAAAAAAGTTCTTCCAAGTCTTTTGGGTCGTCAATGTTTTTCAGCATCGGTTTGCTCGCAGGGTTAAATTGCTGCAGCGCTCACTGCTACCCACCGTTGTCGACGGGGGCATGGCGACTGCGGATTCGACGTTTTTGGTTATCGGAAGATGACCTCATCCAAGCCGCATCAAGCCCACCCTTCGGACGCCAACGCGTCATTCAGTCCATTTCGGATGCCACTGGTCCGAGAAATTCAGCAATCAGTGCATTGATTCGACGGGCTTGCGTCACCGGCGTGAAATGTCCCCCGGCAACGATGGCCAACGATCCATGAACCAGCCATTCGGCCATCAGGCGGGCATGGGAGGTGGAGACGACATCCGTCTTTGCGATGGACAGCCGGTCGAGGATCATGGCGGCATCGGCGGCGAAAAGGCGGTAGGTCAGTTCAGCACGACCCAGCGGGGAATCGCCGTGGCCGCGGGTATCGGGCAAAACGACCTGCCGACCGGCGGCGACCAATCGGGGAATTTGCGAAAACCAGCTGAGCCGGCTGCTCAGCCTCCCATGCAGCAGCAAAACCGGCGGACCGCTGCCGTAACTGACATAGTGGATGTCGGTGTCTCCGACCCTGACCGCTCCTTTGGTGACGCAGGCGGTCGAGGTGAGACGCCAGATCAGGTAACGCACACAATTAACGGGAATGGTTCTCAAATATACGGCCCCGATCAGCACGCCGACCGCTGCGATGCCGGCAACCACCAGGACGCGGCGTCGGTAAATGGTGTTTTTCACAATATAGTCGGCTCGGTAAACATCTCAATCGTGAACTTTTTTCAGGGCGGCCACTTCGGCAAGCAGTTCGATCTGAATCTCCTGGATTTCGGCCAGACGCTCCCACTGGCGCGACAGCAAATGGTCGACTTTTTCATGCAGGTGCCGGATTTCCAGTTCCGCCTTGAGGTTGATCCGGTAGTCATGCTCCGACCGCATGCGATCCTTGGCCTCCTGACGGTTCTGGCTCATCATGATCACCGGGGCCTGGATGGCGGCCAGGCAGGAGAGAACCAGATTGAGCAGGATGAACGGATAGGGGTCGAAGGGCTTAACCGCCAGGGCAATGGAGTTGATCAGGATCCAGGCCACCAGCACGGTCCCGAAAAGGATGATGAACCGCCAGCTGCCGCCAAAGGAGGCGATCCGGTCGGCCAGGACTTCTCCCAGGGTCAGTTTGCTGACGAATTCCTCATTGAGATTGCTGGTGAGAAAGTCATGCTGCTTCAGGCTCTCCAGAACATCCCGGTCAAGGGTTGTGATTTCGCCCTGCTCCGACGACAACAGGCTCTGTACGTAACGGATGCGATAGCGGTTGAGATCGTCTTTGCAGATGAATCCATCCATGGTTAACGCCGGGCGATCTTTGCGGATTTCGCTGACCACGGCGGGACGGACCAGCGCCAATGGAATCATGGCCGCACTGTCCGCGTCCGTTTTGCAAATCTGGCAGACGGAAAGATCGGTTGACCGATCGGTCGCTTCTGTATCGTTCATGTCATATCCTTCAACGTTCTCGCCGGGATCGGCTTGTTAACCGTGAATTCTGCTGACTGATCCGATCCGTCGTCAACGCCCTGCCTGGGCGACGATGGCCTGGATCAGGGTTGCATAATCGCCCCCGAAATGGTGTCCGCCTTTGAGTTCCACGAGCTTCACCCGCCCGTTATCCAGCAGCGGGCAGAGGCTATCCGTCTCCGTCCGGCCGTAAACGCATATAATCTCCGGGCCTGCCATCCTCGCCACTTCAGGCTGAGTCGGGTAAGTCGCTCCTCCCCCGCCGCCCATCCAGTCGGAGAGATGAAATTCGAAGGCCGTTTGCCGGCCGGGGGCCAGCAAGGCGACGCATTTGACCTGATCGCGCACGGCTTTGGAGAGGTGGTTGACGGCAAAGGGCATCACGTCGGCACCCAGGGAATATCCCACGAGCAGGGCCCGGTCCTTTCCCCAGCGCGCGATGTAGTGGCGCAGGATGCGGTCCAGGTCGGCACCCAGGCCCTGCGGTGTCCGGGCGGTCCAGAAATACTTCAGGGCGTTCAACGCCACCACGCCGATGCCGGCGTCAGCCAAGCCGGCGGCGATCTCCTGGTCGGCGCCGGCCCAGCCGCCGTCACCGGTGATCAATACGGCCAGGGCGTCGCGGGGGGGACCGACCGCCGGCACCTCCACCAACGGCAAGTCGGACAGGTCCGCATCTACCGGTTTAATCCCTTGCGCCTGTCGAGCGGACACTTTCCGGAAGGCCTCACGGAACTGCGGCATCCAGTTTTTGGGGACGCTGTAGCCGTGTCCCACCTTGGGAAGCATGATGACCTCCCCGTTGGCGACCTGGTTGACGAACCGTCGTGTCCCTTCGGGATCGCAGACCTGGTCGACCGTCCCCTGCAGGGCGATCCAGGGGTCCTTGAGATGGGTGCAGGGCAGAAAATTGATCCCTTTGCCCCTGGGCCCCGGTTCCATTGTCAGCCCGGTGCCGCTGCAAAAGGGTTTGGCAAGTGGCAGGTCGGGGCAGAACCCCAGACTCATGGCGCCCAGGAAAGTGCCCGGCGGTGACTGGGCCAGGGTGGCGTAGACCAGCGTCGCGCCCGACGAATAACCGATGAGCACCGGCTGCACGTATTGGGGAAATTCGAGCCGTTTCTGCAGAAAGTGGCTCAGGTTCTCGAAGTCGGCCGCCGGATAGCTGCACGGCTCGCTCGATCCGGCCAGCTGCTTGAGATAGTGGACGATATCGATACCGGCCACCAAGGCATCCATGCCGGCCAACTCCCTGGCCATGTCCACCACGCCCTGGTTCCAACCGCCGTCGCCGGAAACAAAGAGGATCACATTGGCCGGATGCGGTTGCGTCCGGTAAATGGTGATGGTCCCGAAACGGCCGACGGTCAGGCTGGACTCCTCGGCCCAAGCGAAACGGCCTGCCAATACGGCAACGACCAGGCAGATCGCCAGTGGAACGCTTTTGCACATGAGCAACACTCCATTTACGTGGGCGGGTTTTCTTTGGCACCCCCGGAAATGAGCTGGATCAGCTCGGTCAGGATCACCGGCAGGGCAAGGCCTCCGGGTGATGCCAGATAGCGGGGCTCCCACAGCGGGTCGAATTTTTCTTTGTACCGGCGCAGCCCCTGAAAATTGTAAAAATGGCTCCCGCGGCGCGACAAAAAAGCCGCCAACCGGTTCCACAAGGGCGCCAGCGACCGGTCCTCCAGGCCGGACAAGGGGGCCATGCCCAGATCAAACCAGCGGTAGCCCTGCGCTTTGCCCCAGCCCATGAGCTCGATGAACAGAAAATCCATCACCCCGTTGGGGGCCGACCCGGGATCGTAGCGCATCAGGTCGACGGACAGCTCCGCATGATCGGCGCTTTGCCAGAGGTTGGCGAATGCGATGATGGTATCGGCCTTCTTCACCACGGCCATATCGAAGTGCTGCAGGTAGTCCCGGTTGAAGCTGCCCAGCGAAAACCCTTTCTCACGGGTATTTTTTTCAGCCAGCCAGGCATCCGAGATCCGTTTTAAATCGTTGATGTTCGCGGCAGCCTGAACGGCGGGAAGAATCTCGAGCGTGAAGCCATCCTTTTCCAGTTTCCGCTGAATGTAACGCAACTCCTTGCGGCGGCGGCCGTCCAGTGAGAACTCCGCCAGTGGAACCCGGGCGGTTTCCCCCAATTTGGTCAGCGTCAGGCCGAGGTCCAGATAATAGGGCAGACCATCCGGGGCCACCTGGTAAAACAATGCCCAGCCGCCGAAACGGTCCGACAGCTCCCGGAAACGCCAGATCAGTTCAGGCCAGGCGCGTTGCGGTCCCACCGGATCCCCCATGGAGACCCAGCTGCGTCCCGCTATGCCAAACATGATGAAGGCATCCTTTTCCGGACTGAAAAGAAAGGATTTATCGCCCAGCAGGGCCAGGTTGGCCGCGGTGCTGGCAGCGTTTTTGACGACCTGGCTCACCGCAGCCATTTCAGCGTCTGTAGCGATGGCTGGCCGATGGACGGCAGGACGCATGAGACGGGCAACGGCATAGGCCAGCAGCACCACCGCGGCACCGGCCGAGGCCCGCAGGAATCGCGGCGCAGAATCGCTGAAAGCAAACTGCCACCACAACCGATCACTGTATTCCACATGCTTGTAGGAGAACAGTCCCAACCACACGGCACTGATGGTCACCATGGCAATGGCCGCCATCCAGGCAGGTGTAAACCGCTGATTCAACAACGACGTCTGGCGATAAAAGAAGCGGCGGCTGGGCAGCAGGGCCGCCAGCAGCAGCCCCAGCAGCAGGGCCTCTTCGTAATCCAGGCCCTTGAATAGCGACGCTGCCATACCAGCGGCAAGCAGGCCCAGGGTCACCCAATAGGCACCGTTCAGCCGACGCTGCAGCCCGCGTGCCAGCAGCAGCAGGGCCATTCCGATGCTGCTGCCCGCAAAATGAGAGACTTCGAGCATCGGCAGTGGAATCATCTGTTTGAGCCAGACGAGCCGGTGGTCCAGCGCAGGTGTCGCTCCGGAGAAAAGCAGCACCGCACCGGCGACAAAAGTGGTCAAGGCCAGAGCGGGCGGCAGCACGGGAGCACTCCAGCGGCGGTAGTTTTCCACCAATTTTTTGGCCGACGCCCGGTGCAAAATAATTTCATTGGCGCCCAGCAATACGGCGGACACGGTCAGCGGCAGCAGATAGTAGGCCATTCGGTAGGCCAGCAGGGATCCGATCAGCGCCTCGCCCGGTATTCTGTCCCCCACCAGCAACAGAAAGACTGTCTCGAAAACACCCAGGCCTCCCGGGACCTGGCTGGCGAGTCCAACCAGCTGGGCCAGCAGGAACATGCCCAAGAGCGCCGGCATGGGGAGTCCATCGGCCGGCGGCAGCAGGGCGAGCAGCACAGCGGCAGCCAGAAACCAGTCTGCTGCACCCACCAGCAATTGCAGGCCGGCCATTTGCAGCGACGGCAGGTCGACATTCCACTTGAGCAGCGTGGCCGGCTGTTTCTTCCACACAACCGCCGCCAGATAGGCAGCTACCGGCAGGCCCATCAACAGACCAATCATGCGGGTGGAGGCAAACGGCAGGTGAACCGCCGGCGGCAGGGTCACGGGGTCGATGACGAACACCAGCCCCCCGATCGTTAAGAATCCCAGCCACAGGGTCAAGGTGCAAAAAAAGACCACCTTGGTGATTTCAAGGGCGGAAAGTCCCCAGGACGTATACAAGCGGTAGCGCACCGAGGCACCGGCGATCATGGAAAAGCCGATGTTGTTGCTGAAGGCGGCCCCGACGAAGGCGGCCATGGCGATCTTGGCGCAGGCCAGGGGCTGTTTCAGGAAGCGCAGGGCCAGCAGATCATAAGTAGTCATCATAGCGTATCCGGCGGCGGTCAGCAGCAGCGCCGCGACCACCCGGCCGGCCGGTATCAAACCGAGCTCGCGCAGGATGTCCTTGACATGGTAGGCTGACAATTCGTGGTGCAGTACCCAGATGGCCAGGGAAAAAAGGACGACCCCCACAGCAGGCCCGATCCATGCCGCCGGCTTGGTCGTCATGCGCGCTCCTCATTGGCGGGTCGGCTTGCCTGGCGGGACTGATGCCGGCTGCGCCGAACCAGATAAAGCACCCAAACGACAGCACCGGCGAGCGCCACCAGGACGAAAACCATCTTCTCGTAGATGACGGTTTCCCCCTCCAGAAAAGTGCCGATCAGAACGGCCCAGTAACCGTATGTATGAAGAAAAACCGCCACAATAAATCCCTTAGCCGGGGAACACCGGGTGATGGGCCGGAATGGCGAAACCGACTGAAGCAAGCGACCCTGTGGGAAAATCGCGTTTATCTTTACCAGGTTGTGGTTGATGGTTCAATCTGATATTCTTGCGGCAAAAGTGTCTCGCCCAATGAACACCGCACACCGACCGGTTTGATTGCCCGTATGAGGAGGAACATCCATGCAAACATCCATCGTCGGACTTGTCGCCTGTTCAGCAGCGTGGTTGATGCTGGCAATAGCTCCCGTCGGATGCGACGCCCACGCCCAGGCCGACCAAGGCCGCCTACCCGAACTTGCCGTGGCCCAAATCGCGCTGATGCCTTTTCTCCTGGGCCAATTGGAGCCGCCCGATTCTCCGATCGCCAAACCCTTGAACCAATCGTTCACCCAGCTTGTCCTCGACAACCGGGAATTGCCGGCGGATGCCGATCAAGTCATGACCCGGATCGTCAATGCCGAGCTGAAGGAGCGCATTGAAGAGCGGTTGGTCGCACCCGATCGCGCAGCCGAGGCCTACCGGACCCTGGTGACGGATCCGGCCCTGGATACCCCGCGCAAACGTGCCGTCAAATTGGGAAAAGCACTGGGTGCGCAGGTCGTCATGGTGGGCACCGTGTGGCAGTACCAGGAGAAAGGGGCCTTGATCGACATGCCCGACAGCGCCGCGTCGGTGGGGTTCGCCCTTTACCTGATCGACGTCAAGACGGGCGTTCGCTTCTGGCGCGGCGCCTTCGATGAAACCCAGCAGGCGCTGACCGACGACGTGGTGGATGGTATTAAACAGCTCGGCATGGGGCTTCGCTGGCTATCGGCCGAAGCGTTGGCGCGCTACGGCGTCAAGTCGGTGTTGCGGCAGGTACCCTTGAACTGAAGCCTCCCGTTCACCAACCCGCAAGCGGTGGTGGTTAGGGCGGCCGGCTGACCCTCGGGACCCGGGCAGCAGATATCCGCCTGTGTGCTGACGGTACCGGATTGCCGACGGTGGAAGTTGTGGGGGCCATCAGTGCCCCATCCCGATATTCACCCGTGATGCGTCGAGCCTCACGCGCCCCAAAACACCGCACCCTGCATAGGCAGGGGCCCACCCGATTGGTGGTCATTTGAGATTGTCCACGGATACCCTTGAACCCTCCCCGCGGCAAGCCGCGGGGAATCGTCACCGTAAGGATGACCGTCTATTTTCAGTTCGCTCGCCAACCCCGCCGCAAACGGCGGGGAAGGCGCTCGCTGTCGCGGTTCAATCGTTGGGCCATGCATTCACCTGGCTTCCGGTGCATCCCCGTTGCATTTCCACAATTGTTTGTACCCCTTGATATGGGATGAGAACGGATTTCCTATGGTGGAAGGAACGACCTGTACCATCTCGCCGGAAAGACGGTTTTCATATGGAATGAGTCCAGAACCGCCAATCCATCTGGATTGATTCGGCGAGAAAGCAACCACCGGGATCAGTATCACGGCAACGACAAGCATCCCCTTGAGAAGTCCAAGTCCGGCGCCGAAGGCGCGGCCCACCCACCCGGATCGGCCAAGATGCATCAAGTAGGTCGCAATGACGCCGCATACCGCCGCCAGCATATACATGCCGATGAAAAGGGTGACGAAACCGGTCAGGCCGCGCACCGGTTCAGATTTCACCCACACGGACAGCAGCTTGGCAACAGAAGGATAAAAAAAGGCGGCGGTAAACAGGCCACACAAAATGCCGGCGATGGAGAAAAGCTCGTTCACCGGTCCTCTGAAGATTCCCCGAACCAGACAAACCAACCAGAAAATCAAAATTGCTGCGTCGGCCATGTTCATGATCGTCTCATACGACGGTTGTGCTCAGTGGGGTGGTTCCATTCATGGTTCCCGCGACTGCTCTGAACCGCGATAAAGGGGCACTCCCCCCGCTTGCGGCGGGGTTAGCGCACCAACGGGTATTCGCTTTTGTTATCCTTCCGGTGAACATTCCCCGCGGTTTGCCGCGGGGATGATTCAATCCAGGCGGCAATGGCCGCCTTGTCCTTGATGCCGTCTTCAGTCACCAGAAAATCCACATGCTTCAGGTCCACCGTGTCGTGCGAGTGCGTGATCAACTGGTAGGAGAGGTCGCCGTGGGTTTTGGATTCCACTTTGCGATGGATTCGCTGCTGGGATGAGGGCATGTGGGAAAATTTGAGGGTGTTGGCAAACAGGTAGACCGGCAGGTTGTTCAGGTGGCACAAGCTGACGATATTGGCCGATCCAATCGCGGAAACCACCTTCATGTCCTCGGTGATGGACAAGGCGCCCATGAACACCTTGTTGCCCTGCTCGATGTAGTGGCTCAGGCTGTATTCGGGAACGATTTCCATGTCGATCCCGGCGGCGGACAGGGATTTGATCAGCCGGCGCGTCTTGGCCAGATCCTGCTTGAGCACGATCACCTTGAAGGTTTTCTGCAGCACCTCCTTGGCCAGCTTGAGCATGTTGGTCACATCGTAGCTGATCGTGTGCACGATGATCACATCGCCTTCGCTGATACAGGTCAGGCCGTGCTCGATCACTTTGCCGGTCTTGGTGATGATCTTGTGGTGCTTTTCTTCCAGAATCCGGATCGCCTGGTCCTTGATCTGGTCGATGGACGCATCGGGTGCGTCACCGATCTCCTTTTCAAACTCTTCAATCAGGTGAATCAGGGGAATGACCTTGGGTTCGGTGTTCTTGATGGCCTCGGACAGTTCCAAATACAGTTCACGGACCTCCTCGACACCGCAGCGCACCTGTTTGATGGATTCGATGAAGGCCTTGATGGCCATCATCGTGACCCGCGACGAGCCCACGGTGTCCTCATGGTCCCGGATCAGGCTGCACAATATTTCCCGGTCTTCGGTTTTCATAACGATATCCACAAATAAAGCGTTAGGTAACCCGATGCAATCACCAGCGTGATCAGGGTGATCACGGCGCTTTTTCTGGCAAAATCGAGGAATGAAATCTCTTGGCCGAATTTTTTGGCCATCCCCACGGACACGATATTGGCCGAGGCCCCGATCATGGTCAAATTGCCCCCCAGGCAGGCGCCCAGCGACAGCGCCCACCAGAGGATGTTGTTGGGAATCGGGTTGCTTTCCAGCATCAGCCGGACGATGGGAATCATGGTGATGGTAAACGGGATGTTGTCCAGAAATCCGGAGACGATGCCGGACACCCACAGCACGGTCAGTACGATCACATAGGGGTTGTCCCCCACGCGCATGAAAATGTTGCGGGCGATCCATTCGATCACCCCCTTTTCCTCCAGTACGCCCACCAGGATGAACAGGCCGGTGAAAAACAAGAGGGTGCTCCACTCGATCTCTTCCAGCATCTCTTCCACGTCGATACGGGTGATGACGAAAAGAATCATGGCCACGAAGACGGCCACCACACCCGGGGAGAGTTTGGTGATGGTCTGGGTGACGAACAGAACGATGGCCAGGCCCAGGCAGACCAGGCCCTTGGCCAGGAAAAGCTTGTCGATCTTGGTATCCAGGAACTGGTAGCGGATCTTCTCCAGCAGCAGCTGCACCGAAAAAAGCTTGACCAGGTTGGTGTCGATGGGCTTGAATTTATCCCGGTTGGTGGCCCAGATATAGACGAGCGCGGCCGCAAAGCAGACCATGACCGGCAGGGTGAGATTGAGCATGAACTGGTTGAAGGTCAGTCCGACCTTGGAACCGATGATGATGTTGGGCGGATCGCCGATCAGGGTGGCCGTGCCGCCGATATTGGAGATGATCGCCTGGCTGATCACGTACATCTTGGGGTCCAGGCCCATGCCCGCGGTCAGCTCGATGATGATGGGGACGATGATCAGCACCGTGGTCACGTTGTCCAGAAAGGCGGACAACCCGGCGGTGACGATCGAAAAAAGAATCAATATCTTCAGCGGGCTGCCCTGGGTCAACTCGGCGATCCTGACCGAGACGATCGAAAAAAAACCGGATTTTCGCAGGATGGCCACGATGGACATCATGCCCAGCAGCAGCATGATGGTTTCGAAATCGATGAATTCGACGGCCTGGTGCTCGCTGACCACGTGGAGCACCAGCAGGATCATGACGCCAAGCAGCGCGGCAACGGCCTTGTTGACCAGTTCGAAGGTCAGGGCCACATAGACTGCCAGAAAAACGACAATCGGAACAAAAACCCCTTCCATCTCAGCGCCCCTTCCACCCCGTCAACTGTTGATAGGCTTATTTCAGTCGGCACTCCTGCATCGCGTCACTGACAAAATCAAAAATATCCGCGAGTCTGAGGACACCGACGATTTCACGCACGTCATGATCTGCGGTCACCAGCAGGGAGTGGTGATGACCGATGATCAGGCGATGAATGCCTTCATCCATGCTTGCGCTCTCATTGACGAATTCACCCTTGCCGGGTGAATACATGAGATCAACGACCTTCTGGTGGATCGCTTTTTCGCACAGATTATCAAGGGCTTTTTCCCACAGGTGGTATTGTTCGATGGTCGATTTGACAAAGGCATCACTGAACCCAAGGCGGTGCATCGAACCGCTGGGCGAAGCATTTCTCATCTCCTTGTAATTGGGTTCAAGGGCCTCGATCACATCATGCTGGCTCAATTTGCCGACAATGTGATTGTTTTTGTCGATCACCAGAATGGCCCGATGCCGATAGCGTTTTTGATCAAATGCGGCTTGCGCTTCTTTCAATGCTTTGACGGCATCCAGGAGCGTGGCCGCTTCAGAAACCGTGGCATACTCTGAAAGCGGAACCATCAGGTTTTTGACTTTGCGTGACTTCATTTTTCACCTCCACCCGCCCGTTCAAGCGCCTCAGCGGCTGATGGCCGCTCATGACCGGCGGAAAGATTGAACCCTCCCCGCGGCAAGCCGCGGGAAATGCGCGCGCTACCGCGGTTCATCCGCACCGCGCAGGACCGTCTGACGATAGTCAAGACAACGCGGACCTTCGTCCGGCAACTCAATCCGACGGATCCAGTTCATTCAATTTCAGGCAGGCGTCCTGATCGCCCAAATAACAGGCCGACGATAAAGCGCTGATTGCCCTTTCGGTTTCATGCATCCCCAGATAGGCAATCGACTTGGCCGTGAAAAGCGCGCCCCAGTGGGGATATTTCTTCTCAAGATGATCCAGGTAGATAATTGCCATGCGCCAATGATGTCCTCTGACGTAACGATACGCTCTGGATAATTCCTCTGCCGGGGCGATGGTCGGGGGCACAACCGGTTCCATCTCTTCCTGCAGGGTAAAATTCGCTTCTTGCTTCTCAAACTCGGCATTCCGGATCTCGGCCCTGACGAAGTCGCTCAGCGAAACACTGCTTTTGATCTTTGCCACGGCGACGCGGTCCTTTTCAGAAAACGAATCGTCAAGCATGCTGTATTGAAGTTTATCAGCGACGAGGCAGAAGATCTCCATCTGCCTGTCCCCGTAATGTTTCAACAGCCCCCTGCCGGCCAGATGGTCGGCCGACATTAAAACGGACTGGTATTTCGCGCCATAAAGGGCCAGTGCGCGCGCTGTTTGCCGGGAATCACCCGGACCGGCATGATACGAATACGCCGTCACCGTCTGCATTTCATCGACGCTTGAATCCGCATTGGCGTCATACAGCGGTGGATGAAAACTGGCCAACACCATGGCCAAAGAAAATAGCATCGTTGCGGTCTTCAGTTTCATTTGAATGTTGACGAACCCCCGCTAAGATTGGCCGGCGGGCACCAGTGTCTCTTGCGTGCCGACACGGCTGAAGGTCAGCTTGAATGACGATCCGTTGTCATTCCACATCTGGTGCAGCACCCACTCCTCCGAGGCCCCGTTGTCTGTTGCCACCTTCAGGTGAACACTGTTGTGGCCCTCATCGACCTTTTCGATGGTGACGGCGTGGGTCTTGCCGTCGAAGACCAATGACGCTGGATTTTTGTCAAGGTTGATCTCGACGGTGCCGTCACCCTCTGTGCGCTGATAGGAGCCGCTGATCTGTGTCTCCAACTTCACACCATTGCCGCAACCGACAACCATCCCAACAATCATAAAAGCAAAAACGGTGATTACGGCGGATTGTACCTTGAGCGATTTTCTCATTTCATGTTCCTTATAAATGTTTAGGTCAGTGTCGGCGATCCAGACCGGTTCGATGCTTGAACGGCCGAGACCGCATGGGTATTGACTAGCTTTGGTCGCTATTGTCCAGTGCCGGAGAATTGAAGCGCTGGAAAAGCCCCTATTTGCGTTTATCATCCAGCTTCGCCATGGCCCTGAGCAGCCCCAGCGGGGATTGATGCGTGGACAATTTCTGAATCGCTTCCATGCGTTTCAGATTGCTTTCAAACTTTTTTTGCAGTCTGGCCTGATAGGCTTCTTTGAGCGCTTCCACCAGTTTGTCGAAATCGTAGGGTTTTTCGAGGTATTTAAATGCGCCGAGCTTGGTGCATTCCACCGCCGAGTCCACCGTGGCGTGTCCGGTCAGCATGATGATCTCGATAAACTGATGGTTCTCTTTAAGAATTTTAAGAACCTGGGCCCCGTCGGTTCCCGGCATTTGCAGGTCAACCACCGCCACATCGAAGCCCCCCTTGTTGGCCGCGTCGATGGCGGCGTCTCCGTTGTCTGCCGTCGTCACGTCGAAGCCCTTGATGGATAAGCGGTCTGAAACCGCCTTCAAGAACTTGACTTCGTCATCGACCAGAAGAATTTTAATTGTGTTGTCCGTTTCCATGACACCCTCCACCGATGTGGGTTAAGGAAAGATAATCCTCCGATTATCAGCCATATGCACCCCACGCTCACTTCCTCCGGGGCGCCTGCCGTAAACCTTTTCGCATGCCTGGATCGCAATCCAAATGACTGGCTCTGGACGATCGTTAACCTTCCGTCCCGCCGGGACCCTGACCCGCTCGCCGTTGACGGATTTTCTCGTTGGCGGCCTCGATGGTCTTGCTCAGCGCTTCGATGTCGACAGATTTGGACAGGAAGGCGAATGCACCCAATTCCATACATATTTTTTTATCGGCCTCCGATCCTTGGCTGGTCAACACGATGACCTCGATCGCCGGGTGGTTCTTTTTCACGCGGCGCAACACTTCGATGCCGTCGATACCGGGCATTCTGAGGTCTAGAATCATGACATCGGGTTGGTCCTCCCGGGCCAATTCAAGGGCCGATTCACCATCATAGACCACCGCCGACTCCAGTTCACGCATCATCAACCGTTTGGATAACGTCTGGACATATTTTTTCTCGTCGTCCACCAGCAGGATCTTCGAGGGGGCGTCGAAGTCCTGGCGACGGTAAATGTCGGTCTGGTAATACCCGGGCCCCACCTTGGTCTCAACCGAGGTTACCCCCGGTTCCCGGCCGGCGATGGCTATGAGCTCTTCTTCAAGACGACTGAGCATCAACACATGCTTGTTGATTGTCAATGTGACGACGCCTGCCCGGACGTCGACCCCCACGGTGTGGCCTTTCTGGACCAGCGCGATTTCAACGCGGGCGGCGATATTGAAATCATCGACAGCCCTTCTGGACCGACCGGCGAGCTTGATGACCGAGGCGGTGACGCTTTTTTCAATCGTTGCGGCAATTTCATCCGGCGATGTTTTGTCGGTCGGAAAGGAGATATCGTAAAGGGAGGCATCCCAGGGATCCTTGGTGCCAAAAAGCAGGTACATCCATGCGGCACACCGCTCATCTTCCCGGTGGATAAGCTTGAGGGCCTCGGGTTGGGTGATTCCTCGCTCACCGGCGGCAATCGCCATCCGCGAATTCATATCGGCAATCAGGCAAACCCGCAGCACATGATTGATGCTGCGCGGGATCAGTTGACCGGCGAAGCCGCTGATGATCAGGCCGTCTTCGGAAAGGCCGTTTGCAAGGGCCATCCGGAGGTAGGCGAACGACCGCTCGCGTTCACGGGTCAAGCGGTTGAATACCGATTTCTTATCGGAAAACACGCGCTCGATCCTGTTTTCGGGCATACTGGAGAGCCGACTGGCGTCGGCAATGATTTCCCGATCCGTAATCAGCCGATAACCGGTTCGCGCACCGATTTCCTGGAGGACCGGTTTCTCGTTGCAGTAGCTGCCGCTAAACAAGGTAATGACTGGCATGGGTATCTCCTCCTTCTAGGCTTCAACGAGTCGACACGCGGTCAATAGAGGGCAGTTCGCTTCCTGATCCTGCGCGTGAGCGGATTCATGGATGGCGATGATGCCTTTTTCCATTGTCGGGAAAAGGTGGTCTTCACCGATTTTCGCCAGAAAATGCGTGCGAGAGAACACTTCCATCACCGACTCGTTGACCCCGCTCATGGATATGTCGATTCCATTGCTTCTAACCCGATCCACCAGCAGCGACAAGGTCTCCTCGCCCGACGAATCGATGTCATTGATCCCGTTGGCAACAATGAGGATGTGATTGAGGCCCGCTTTGCTGCGCATGATTTCGGTGATCGTGTCTTCCAGATAGCTGGCATTGGCAAAAAAGAGGGGGCCATCGAAGCGCACCAGGGTCACATAAGGGCATTCCTGCAGCCCATGGGTCGTTACACAGCGCAACTCCTCGTCCTCCGACCGGGACAGAAAAACCACCCGGGGGCGCATGCTCTTGTAAAGGAAGACCCCCAGAGAGAGCGCAACACCGATCATGATGCCCTTGTCCAGGTGGGGTGCGAATACCATGGTGGCGACAAACGAAATGATGGAGATGGCACCGTCATACCATTTTGCCTTCCATGCGTGGATAAACCCGGAAACGTTCAACAGACCGATAACGGCCATCATAATGACCGCCGCGAGCACGGATTGAGGAAGATGATAAAGCAACGGCGTAAAAAATAAAAGCACAATCACGACCGCCAGGCTCGTGAAAACGCTTGATAATCCGGAGACGGCCCGGGCTTGGAGATTGACCGCCGACCGTGAAAATGAACCTGAGGTCGGATAGCTCTTTCCGATCGCGCCGAAGATATTGCCCAATCCCTGACCGATCAGTTCCTGATTGGGATCGAGTCGTTGTCCGGTTTTTCCGGCCATGGCCTTGGCAATCGAAATCGCTTCCATGAAGCCCAACAGCGAAATAATCGCGGCGTAAGGAATCAGATGCAGCATGACCCCGAGGTCGATCGGCGGCATGTCCATGGACGGCAGGCCTTTCGGTATGGTGCCGACCACTGCGCCGCCGCCCGTCATCTTGAGTTTAGCGGTGTCCAGGGGTTCATTGCCGACCTTGATGCGCCAAGTCCGCCCGTCGCTTTCCATGCCGGCAGGCAGTTGATCCTCAGGAAAAAATTTAAGGGATCCATCGGCCTGGGGAACACCGGCAAGCAGGAACGCTCTGATTTGCTCCCGGCTGCCGTGGGCTTCGGCCTGCAGGCGTGAGATATTCAGGTTGGCTACATCCACGTTGTGTTCGGCATCCAGGATGCCGATATCGTCATGGCTCTGCTTGGCCTTGTTCAATGCTTCACCGAACCGTGTCCGCCCTTCCGCAAGCGACGGCAGCGCTGAGGATGCCGCGTTGAACTGTTCGATCAGGTCGCGAATCGCAGGAGATTCAATCGCTTCGATACCGGCGCTGCGGTCGTGCTGGAACCCGGTCGCCCAGGAGATGGAGGTGGTGATAACCACGGCCACGAGGACATTGGGGATCCGCGGCGAGAGCCACTTGAGGCCGTACATGATGCCGAAGGCGAAGGCACCCATCAGCAGGGTCGGCCAATGGGTGTAGTGGGTGGCCGCTTTGACGACGTGGATGATGGTTTCGTAATGGTGCGGCGCGGTGTCGACAGTTACACCGAACATCTTGGACAGTTGGGAGGAGGCGATGATGATGGCGGCGGCGTTGGTAAAGCCGTTGACCACCGGGTGAGACAGAAAGTTGACCACCAACCCCAACCGCAGGATGCCCAGTGTCAGCTGAAATATACCGACCATGAGGGCCAACAGGATGGCGTAGGCGATGTATCCGGGACTCCCTGCGGTGGCCAGCGGCGCAAGGGAGGCCGCTGTCATCAGGGAAACCACCGCTACCGGTCCGGTGGCCAACTGGCGACTCGATCCAAACAGTGCGGCAATCATCGGCGGCAGAAAAGAGGCGTACAGTCCATAATAAGCGGGCAGTCCCGCAAGCTGGGCATATGCCATGGATTGGGGGATCAGAACCAATGCCACGGTCAGGCCCGACAGCGCGTCAAGTTGCAGAGAGGTCTTGTCGTAGTTTTTGAACCACGCCAAAAAGGGAAATACCTTTGCCAACATGTGCCACTCCTATCCTTGTCTTTTCCGTTGCCGAGACCCCTTCCCGGTCGCCGCAGTTTAATGTCCGCCCATCATCCAGCCGCGCCATGGTCCTGCGCCAACCCGATGGAAGCCGGAACTTCGATGCCCAGGCGATGCGAACTGCGATCATGATGAATGGAAACACCGATCGATGCCGCCATGCGCATGACGCGGTCATCGGGGAACGCCTCATCGTCCTTGAGACGGAAACCGTCAATACGGATCAGCCAGGTCGATTCGTTGGTGGACTGAACGGATATATCCAGTTCCGCCGCCGGCCCGCTGTTTCGGAACGCCTGGACCACCGCCTGGTAGAGGATTGCCTGGAGGATGAACGGGCAAGTCATCGCCATGGGGGCGGCCCCTTCACCGGCGAGCAGGTTGGTTTTCCCGGTGAAGGCGAGGTAGCCGGAAAGATTGCGCACCAGATCCAGAATGTCCATCAGATCGACGGATAGGACGGGGGTATCCACGCTGTGGGCGAACCGATTCATCTGTCGGATGGTGGCGAATCCGCGCTGGATTTCCTCAACGATGCTCTCGGCGCTGCTGATGAGCATATCGGGGTCGACGGATCCCCCCCCCCGGGCCATTTCCGACAGGTCGCCGAGCAGTCCGGCCGTCTCGGAAATGATGGCCATGACGTTTTTCAACTCATGGGAAATCGAGGCGTTGACCTTTCCGAAAAAGGCCAGGCTGTCGTACCCAAACCAATCTTTTGCGTTGTCCATCCGTTTCCCTCATATAGAGCTGTCGTTGCCCGCTGCGGAAACATCCGCCGAGCGGCCCCGTCCATGTCAACCGTCGCCTTCGGCGGCACCGGGCTGCCCTTCGGTCAGGCGGTTCAAGGTTTCGATGAGCACATCGATCTGCAGTGGCTTGGGCAGGTAGTTCTCCGCCTCAAGGTCCCCCGGGGTAAAATCCATTTTGGAGCCGTGGCCGGTCAGAAAGACGACCTTCATCCGCCCATCCAGCAGGCTCAGTCTTCGCTTCAGCTCGATGCCGCCGATTCCCGGCATCTTGACGTCAAGAATGGCCACATCAAACCGGTTGCCCTGCTCGACCGTATCGAGGGCTTTTTCGCCGGAAAAGAACACCTCCGCCTGAATTCCCCGCAATGCCAAGCGTTTGGCCAGCATCAGGGCAAATTTTTCTTCATCGTCTACCAGCAGCACCTTCATGATTGGGTTTCCTTGTTGAGTTGGACGGGCAGGGTGACCACGAAGGTGGTGCCTTGGCCCGCCTTGCTCTGAACCGTGATGTTTCCATTGAGTTTTTGGACCAGGCCATAGGTAATCGAGAGGCCGAGACCGGTTCCCTGGCCCTCCTTCTTGGTGGTAAAAAACGGTTCGAATACTTTCTTAAGGTGATCTTCCGGAATACCGCACCCGTTGTCATGGATGAACAGGCGCACATGCTCCGCCCCCTCCATCTCCGCCCGCACATCCAGGAAGCACCCGTCGGCAATGGCCTGAAAGGCGTTGTTCACCAGATTGAGGATGACCTGCTGCAGTTTTCCCCGATCGGTCTCGATGAGCGGAATGGTTTCCGGAATGTCCACATGAATCCCGATATTGCGATATTCCGCCTCTTTTTTGTGAAAATTGATCACATCGGCAACCATATCCTTCAAATTGATGGGCTGGGCTTGAACGTCAAAACGACGGGAAAAGCCCAGCAATTGCCGGGTGATGGCGCCGCAACGCGCTACCGCGTCGAGAATCGAGTCGATGTGTTCCACCAGTTCGGCATCGTCTTTGTACTGTTCTTTGATGGTGAACAGGTCTTTCACATAGCCGGCGGTTTCATTGATCAACGCCAGCGGGTTGTTGATTTCGTGGGCCACCCCGGCGGCCAGCTGCCCGATGGAGGCCAGTTGACAGTTCTGCTCCGCAGCGACCATGGTTTCGGCCTTCTGCCGGTCTGCCTGGAATATCTTGTTGACCATCACCGTGGAAGTAAGGGTGATCACCATGGCGATAATCACGGCACTGACGCCGAAAAACCAGTTGATTTGGGACCGCAGGTCCAGCCACACTTTCATCATCCCGGCTTTTTGCTTGACCACCATGAGGATGAACGATGTAGGGGCAATCGCGGTGTCGATGAATGCATAGCCGACGAGGATCGGTTGACCGTTTGGATCGGTCGACATGACGGCTCTCGTCCGGTCGGAATAATCCGGCAGGGCAATATTCACATGGTGGGATTCCCCTTCGTAAAACTGCGACGGGGTCTGCAGCAGGCCGCTGCGGCTCACCAGGAAAATATCCGCGTGCTCGCCGGTTTTGTATGATGAGAGGGTCTGTATCAGACGCTCGGTCTCCAGGGTCGCCCGCAGCACAAAAAGCCGGCCGTCGGGACGCACGGATTTGACGGCCACGACAATATGGGGAACGCCGCGATAGCCCGAAAAGATTTCACTGACGCAGGCATTGTGCTGCTGGCACTCCATGAACCAGGGTTGATTGCTGTAATCCTTGCCTTCCAGGTTGAAGGGGCCGGCATAGGCGACCTGGGTTCCCGTATCCGCGATCACGCTCAGATCGGTCAATCCCCCGAAGCCCAGTTTCAAATTCCGGAGCACCTCGGCAAGGTGCCCGGGATTGGTCAACTGATCGTAATCCATTTCATTGACGGTGAACGTCAGGGCCGCCAGACGCTCCTCCAGAAAGAAAGTGACCGCCCGGCGGGCGTTCGAAGCCAACCGCTCGGTGCGCAGGAGGGATTCTGTGTTGATGGATGTTTCGATGAGCTGGTAGTAGATGAGGGTCATGACGATCAGCGGCAAAAGGGCCGTCATCATCAGAATAAAAATCGTCATGCCCCAGGTCTGTCCATAATCCTGGAACGTGTAGTACGGATTGAAATGGTCGTCGTGGTTGCGGTGAAACTGGGGCAACATGGCCCCCGCAAGTCGATTCAGGGATTTCATCGTGGCGATCTCTCATTGATCCGCGCCATCATGGCCACCAACCGATCGATGTCCAACGGTTTGTTCATAAATGCATGCGCCCCCCGGGCAATGCACTGCTCGCGGTCTTTATCCGTGCCGTGACCCGTCAGAATGATGACCGCGGTTTCGGGCCGGCACTGCTTGATCCTCGTTAACACCTCCGTGCCGTATAGGTCGGGCAATTGCAGGTCGAGGAGAATCACCGGAAACGGTTCCTCCCCGACGATGTCGATGGCCGTCCGGCCGTTGTAACAGACCTTGCAGGTCAGCCTGCGCAGGCTCAACCGCTTGGCCAGCATATCGGCATAGCGCTGTTCGTCATCGACAATCAATAGGTCATAATGTTTCATTTTACAACGTTTTTTTTGTTGCTTTGTTTAAAAACATAATTTATAGAGGACGTATAAAATAAAAAGTTTAATTTGTAAACACTTTGTTTGATCATTTACGGAAATGAAACAAATTGTCTCGACCCTGGCTGGAGGAACAAACATGACCGAGAAGGCAAAACGCGTCTTATTGGTCGATGACGAAGAAAAATTGCTTCAATCCATCGCCCAGCGCATGAAAGGGCTGGGCTTTATGCCGTTCACGGCAACCGACGGCAAGTCGGCCATCGATATCGCCATGAAACATATCATCGACCTGGCCATCGTCGATCTTCAAATGCCGGGTATGGATGGTCTGGTGACGATCACCAAACTCAAGGAAATCCGTCCCGACATAAAAACCGTTCTGCTTACCGGGCATGGCAACGAAAAAGTCAAAGAGGCCACCGAATCGCTCAACGCGCTTTATTTCGAAAAAGATCAGATGGGCGCGTTCTGGGGCTTTATCAAAAAACTGAACGCCGATGGAAAAGTCGTGGTCATCCGCCCCGCGGCGGAATCGTCCCGCACGCCGGTCGGTGCAGCCGACCCGCCGGTCACCTACCCCGCCAATGAAATCGAGATCCACCCCCACCGCGATTTTTTAGACACCGGCGCTCGGATCGAAAGGCGCGCAACCGTTAAGAATCGACCCGGCGACATGGACCAGCTGCGCATTGTCGGTGAAACACCGGCCATGCAGGAGTTGCGCAAAAATATTGAACGGGCGGCATCACTGGATTGCCGGGTCACGCTCCGCGGAGAGCCGGGTACCGGCAAGGAACTGGCAGCCAGGGTCATCCACGCAGGGAGTATGCGCCGAAAGCATCGTTTTCTGGCCATCAACTGTGCAAACTTCGGCAACGAGCAACTCGCCGGGCAGCTGCTGGGATACAAAAACGGGAATCTATCCGAGGCCATCCGGACCCACGACGGTATTTTCAGCGCCGATCCGGTGGGAACGCTCCTTTTCGACCAGGTCGAAGAAATGCCCCTCACGATGCAGGATCAGTTGCAGAGCATCCTCGACATGGCCGACAGTCAACGATCGGGCGGCACCGCAGATGCAGGCATCGATATTCGCATCCTTGTCGCCACCGATACGGACCTGGCCAAACGGGTCAACGCGGGATCGTTTAAAAAAGCCCTTTATGATCGGCTGAAACTTTTCGAACTGACCATTCCGCCGCTGCGCGAGCGCCGGGATGACATTCACCCGCTGTTTCGATACTTCTTCGACAAATACCGCCAGGAACTGGGGAAACCGGTCGATACGATTTCGCCGGAGGTCGTAAATCGCCTCATTGACTACGATTTCCCCGGCAATGTCCGGGAATTGGAGTACATCGTCGAGCGGGCGGTGATCCTCGCCGACGGCAGCACCATTGAACGAAAACACCTGCCGGAAAGATTTCTCGAGGATCCGATATCGACCAGGCCGTTGAAACCCAAACAGTTTTCGACACTGGCGGAGCTGGAAAAGCATTACATCGTTGAAGTCCTCGAAGCCAACCACGGTAACAAATCCAGGACGTCAGCGGTCTTGGGCATCAGCCGCGCGGCCCTGTGGCGCAAATTGAAACAACTCAAAGCCGAGCAGAGCGGCCAATAGGCCTCTCGGCAACCCGCCTGCCAACAATATTTCTCAAAAGACACCAGCCGCTTTCAACCGCTGATGGGATATTGCCAAATCGACTAAAATCCAATACGATCCGCAGTCTAAACCCATGGTAAAAAATGGAGACAGCTGTCATGTCCATCGTCACCATTTCGAGAGGTTCGTACAGCCGGGGCAAGGAAGTCGCCGAAAAACTGGCCCGGGCCTTGAATTATGAGTGCATCTCGCGGGAGATCATCCTCGAGGCTTCCGAACATTTCAACATACCCGAGCTGAAGCTGGTCCGGGCGATCCACGATGCCCCGACGATCCTGGATCGGTTCACCTCCGGCAAGGAACGCTTCGTCGCTTTCTTTCGCGCGGCGCTGTTGAGCCATCTGCAGCGCGACAATGTCGTATTTCACGGACTGGCGGGTCATTTCTTCCTGCAGCGCTTTTCCCACGTCCTCAAGGTCAGAATCAGCGCTGACCTGGATGACCGGGTGCACGAGGAGATGAAGCGTGAAGGCATCTCCGCCGACGAGGCGCGCATGGTACTGGTCAACGACGACGCCGAACGCCGCAAATGGGGCATGCAGCTTTTCGGCCAGGACACCTGGAACCCCCTGCTCTATGACATGGTCCTGCACATCGGCAACATGGGTGTGGACGAGGCAGTCGCCATCATTCTTCATGCCCTGGACCAGCCTTGCTTTAAAACCACCGACGATAGCCGGCAGCGGCTCGACGATGCCGCCCTGGCGTCACGGGTCGAAGCGGTGCTGGTCAAAGACTTCCCCAAGGTAAGGGCCGATGCCGGTGATGGGGAGGTGTTCGTGAGCGTCCGGGGGTCGCTGGTAGATGAAAAAACAATCGCCGCCAAGGTCGAACAGCTGGCGGAAAAAATCGACGGGATCAAGGCGCTCAAGGTGAACGTCGTTCCCTTTGTGGTAGAAGATTGACCATGACGGCGACACCCGAGCCCCCGCGGCATGAGCCAAGACCATGAGTCGACATCATCCGGTGCCCCAAACGACCCTCGGCAGATCCTGGTGGCGAAGCCTCTTTCCGTTCCTGCGCTGGTGGAATTTCATCGGCTGGGATACCCTGCGGGCCGACCTGCTGGCAGGGCTCACCGGTGCCGTCATCGTTCTTCCCCAGGGGGTGGCCTTTGCGATGATCGCCGGCCTGCCGCCGGAGTATGGCCTCTATACAGCCATTGTCACCCCGATCGTGGCGGCGCTGTTCGGATCCTCCCTGCACCTGATATCCGGTCCCACAACGGCGATTTCGATTATCGTGTTCACCTCGGTCAGTTCACTGGCCGAACCCGGCTCCCAAAGCTATATACGGATGGTCCTGACCCTGACCTTCATGGCGGGGGTTTACCAGCTGGCGTTCGGCTTGGCCAGGCTGGGCGCACTGGTCAATTTCGTCTCCCACGCCGTGGTCGTCGGTTTTACATCGGGCGCGGCCATCCTCATCGCCACGAGTCAGATGAAGCATGTTTTCGGTCTCGTCATGCCGCGCAGCCACTCATTTTTGCATATCTGGACGAGCATCCTCCACGAGGTCGAGCATATCAACCCGTATGTGCTTGCCGTGGCCATGGTCACGCTGGCTGTTGCGGTGGTGTTCAGGATCATGATCCCCCGCTGGCCGGGAATGCTTTTTGCCATGATTATCGGCAGCCTGGTCGGTTTGCTGATGGACGCCGACCAGCACGGCATCCTTCTCGTCGGCCAGATGCCAGCCACCCTTCCGCCGCCGTCACTGCCTGATTTTTCCTTCGACACCATCCGTCAACTGGCTCCCAAAGCGCTAGCCGTGGCCCTTCTCGGACTGATCGAAGCCCTGTCCATCGGGCGGTCCATTGCCAACCGATCCCGCCAGCCCATCGACGGCAACCAGGAATTCATCGGACAGGGCCTGTCCAATATCACCGGCAGCTTTTTTTCCAGTTACGCCGGTTCCGGCTCCTTCACACGGTCCGGCATCAATTATCAGGCCGGCGCCATCACACCACTGTCAGCCGTATTCTCGTCGGTCATGCTGGCCCTGCTGCTTCTGCTCATCGCCCCCCTGACCGCCTACCTGCCCATCGCGGCCATGGGGGGAATTATCCTGCTGGTGGCCTACCATCTCATCGACGTCCATCACATTCGCACCATCTTGAAGACCAGCGCCGAGGAATCGGCGGTCCTGCTGACCACTTTTCTGGCCACTTTGTTCCTGGACCTGGAATTCGCCATTTACGCGGGCGTCCTGCTTTCCCTGATCCTTTACCTGAACCGCACCGCCCATCCGCGCATCGCCAACCTGGCGCCGAATCCAGATACCTTCGGCCCAGCCCTGGTTGAAACGGAGATCGAATGCCCAAAGCTGAAAATCATCCGTATTGATGGACCGTTGTT
Organism: uncultured delta proteobacterium; assembly: GCA_963705475.1. Taxonomy (GTDB): domain Bacteria; phylum Desulfobacterota; class Desulfobacteria; order Desulfobacterales; family Desulfosarcinaceae; genus Desulfosarcina. The sequence goes on from CAVPJS010000005.1 coordinate 72,912, forward strand.
CTTCGGTGCCGTCAACCATGTCGGCGAGTATCTCTACCAAATCGATAAAAAATTGACCCGCAAGCGCCATGTGCTGATTGTCGGATGCGGAATCAATTTCATCGATGTCGCCGGTGCCGAAATGCTTGCCAACGAAGCCCGGCGACGCCGCGCGCAGCGGGGCGACCTTTATCTGTGTGAATTCAAGCCCGATGCGAACCGTGTGCTCGAGCGGGGCGGCTACCTGGACATCATCGGTCGGGATCACCTGTTCGCCACCCAGAAAGAGGCCATTGCCGAAATTCTGCCCCACGTCGACACCGTGCGCTGCCAGCACTGCAACAACCCGGTTTTCGAGCAATGCCCGACGGAACCGGGCCGAAAAAACCCTTGATGCCGACCGCCATCCCGGCTGCCACGGAGCAGGACAAGGTGAGCGAAAAAAACGGATGAACATGCCCAATGAATAACGCGCCGCTGATCTCATTGCTCTCCCTTCACCTCATGCGCTCACCGGCGCGCATGTCGATTCTGGGGTTCGCCCTGCTGATCGCCGTGGGTGCGGCCCTGCTCATGCTGCCGGCATCCGCCGCCGAGTCGCCCATCGGGTTTGTGGATGCCCTTTTCATGTCCACCTCGGCCAGCTGCGTCACCGGCCTGTCCGTCTTGGACATCGGCCGCCAGCTGACCCTCTTCGGCCAGCTGGTGATCCTGCTGCTGATCCAGGTTGGCGGACTGGGGATATTGACCGTCTCCACCCTGCTGCTGATGATGATGAAGGGGCGCCCCACCCTGTCCGGCCAGGCCATTATCAAGGACACCTATACCTACGGTGAGGGCAAGCAGACCGCGGCCTCGGTGCTCAAGGCCATCTTCATGACCGCTTTGGCCATCGAAGCGGCCGGGGCGCTGTGCCTCTACCTGCGCACGGCGCCGGCTGCCGGCTGGGGGAAAGCCGCCTACCCGGCCGTTTTTCATGCCGTCAGCGCCTTCTGCAACGCCGGCTTTGCCCTTTACCGGGACAGCTTCGTCGGCTTTCGAGAGGATTGGATGGTAAATGGCGTACTGGCGGTTTTGATTGTCATCGGCGGCATCGGTTTCGTCGTCATTGCCGATCTCAAAAACCGGTTCTTCGATCGAAAAACCAGGCTGAAACGCCTCAGCCTGCACAGCCGCCTGGCCCTTTCCGCCAGCGCCGTGCTGATCCTTTTGGGAACCCTGGCGATGCTGTTCATGGAGTGGAACAACACCCTGTCGCCGCTGAGCATCCCCGGACGCCTGCTGGCGGCGGTGTTTCAGTCGATCAGCGCCAGAACCGCCGGATTCAACACGCTGGACATGGGCGGCATGGCCAACGAGACCCTGTTCATGCTGTGTATCCTAATGTTTATCGGCGCCTGTCCCGGCTCCTGCGGCGGGGGGGTGAAGACCACCACCGTCGCCGTTCTGGCGGTGTTGGGCATCTCGCGGTTGAGAGGATTCAGCCGCCCCCAGGTGTTTCGGCGCACCCTGAGCGAAGCCAGCATCTCCAAGGCCACCAGCGTGTTCATGATCAGCGCGGCGGTCATTACCCTGGCCGTCATGACGCTGATGATCAGTGAACTGGGAGGGATCGCCCATACCCAGACCCGCGGTCGCTTTTTGGAACTGTTTTTTGAGACCATCAGCGCCTTCGGCACCGTCGGTCTGTCCACCGGCATTACCGACAGCCTGACCCCATTCGGACGCATCACGCTCACCGGACTCATGTTCATCGGCCGGCTGGGCCCGATGGTGATCGGCCTGGCCGTGAGCCGGGAGCGCATCAGCCGAATTCAATTTGCCGAAGAAAACATCATGATCGGATGAAAAACATGAAAAAACAATTTGCCGTGATCGGACTTGGAAATTTCGGTTATTATCTCGCCTCCGGACTGTTTCAGAAAGGCCACGAGGTGCTTGGCATCGACATCAACCCCCGGCAGGTGCAGGAGATCCGGGATCACGTGAGCCGTGCCATCATCGCCGATGCCACCGACCCCCAGGCCCTGAAGGAACTGGAGTTGGAGAAGATGGATGCGGTCGTGGTGAGCATCGGATCCGTGCTCAACAGCTCGATCCTGGCCACCCTCAACGTCAAGGATTTGGGGGTCAAGCGGGTGGTGGCCAAGGCGGTGAGCAACCCCCACGGCCGCATCCTCCAGAAGATCGGGGCCGACGACATCTATTTCCCCGAAAAGGATATCGCCCTGACCGCGGCCCAGCGTCTGGACAACCCCAACGTTCTCGATTACCTGCCTTTCATGGAAGGCTTTAGCATCGCCCAGCTGGCCCCCCCCAGGGAATTCATCGGCAAGAGCCTGATCGAACTGGACCTGATCAACAAGCACGGCATTCAGGTGGTCGCCGTGAAGGAGCTGGTGCCCGAAAACGTGGTCATGATCCCCACCGGCCGGTTCGTCGTCAAGGACAGCGACATCCTTTTTTTGTTGGGACCGGACCAGGCCCTGGCAGACCTCCAGCAATAAACGAATCAATCTCAGGTCGCCATCGGTTGCGGCGCGACGGGTCATCGGCGATGCCGGCCAGCACCCTCTATAATTTCATCGCCCGCCGACAATCTCGAAGGCCTGATCCCTAAGAAGCGGAAAGAACAGGACCCCCAAGCGTCAAAAGCGGAACTGCCAAATCCTTTTTTGCGGCCGTGGGCCCGCTGCCCTGGAATATTATAAATATTTGAAATATCTTTTAGTTACATAGAAATCGCATGATGAGGAAGGCGGGCGGGCTGCAGGGGCGTCAAAGAAAGCGGAACCCCCAGTTCCAAGATTTGCACGAATATATTTAACTAACTGTTTTTATTAATTTTTTTATTTGGCATGATTATTGTTAGAGAGTTCGCCAGCACGTGTTGCCGAACCAAGGCACTTTCCATTGGATGGGACATGCAACCCAAACCTTGTTCGATGGCTTTGATAAACCGTCAACCTCAGGAGGCTCGAAAATGAAGAAAAGCAATGTCTTTAAATTGGCCGTGGCCCTTTTTGTGATCGTCGGTCTGTTGATCACCACCAGTGCCGTTGCCGCGGAGAAAGGCAAGCAAGCCGAAGAGACCATCCAGGGGATGGTCGAAAAGGGCGCCAAGGGCACCCCCGTGATCAAAACGGATGATGGCCACACCTTCATGGTGCTGGGTCAGAATTTGACGGCCATGATCGGCAAAACCGTAAAAGTGACCGGCACCCTGTCCAAGGGCAAGACCACCCGCTCCATCATGGTCACCCATTTCGAGGAGGTTGCCCAGTAGCATCTCCGGTGCCTGGGTCCAGTGGATCCGAGCGACCGGCACCGATGGCGATTCACCCGGTGCCGGTCGTTGTTATCATTGACGCCTCTTTTGCATCCCCTACATTCCATCGTTGTGAAAACCCCCACACCCGGTTATCCATGAAACCATCGAACGGATCGTCATGCATGCAAGGGGATCTGCATCCAATGCCACGTGTGTGCACGCATCGGTTGTCACGTCGGATGGTCAAACTGAATAAAATGCTTCATCGTTCATCCCATCGATGACCTAGATAAGGACATGGCCTACCTGTGCGTGGCGGTCTATTTCAGCGGTTTTCTGGTCGGTATACCCATCGTGGCCTTCTACAGCTACCTCCAGAGTTACCTGGGTATGCGCTGGCGGGAATGGATGACCGGTGAATTCCTGGGAAACTATTTCAACAACCGCAACTATTACGAAATCGAAACCAGCGGCCTGATCGACATTCCCGATCAGCACATCATGGAGGATATCCGGTCCTTCACCCGGACGTCGCTGTCCTTTCTGCTCATTATCCTGGGCTCGCTGATGGACCTGATCTCGTTTACGGGAATTCTCTGGTCCAAGTCCAAGTTGCTGGTCATGGTCGTACTCGTCTATTCCGTGGCGGGCACCGCGCAGACCGCGCTGTTCGGCCGGCGTCTGGTGCGGCTGAATTTCAACCAGCTGCGCTACGAGGCGGACTTTCGCTATTCGCTGGTTCATGTGCGCGACAATACCGAATCGATCGCCCTCTACCGGGCCGACCATTTCGCCCTCGACCGGATGACGTTGATGACGCCGGACAACACGCGTCGCTTAATCGAGAATTTATCATTTTCGCTGGCGCGCAATGACAATCTGGTGGTGGTCGGCCGCAGCGGTGTCGGTAAAAGCTCCCTGCTCAGGGCCATCGCAGCACACTTCTGGATTATCACGACTGCGTGCTCGAATTGGAGGGCGGGGACCACTGGCGAATACTGCCCGTCCGGGAATACCGGGATGCGATCGCTGCGCCATCAACCTAGACCGCTCGCCGGTCGCTGTGGGACAGACCGGGACAGGGCCCGCACCGCAACCCGCGGTCGACCAACTATCGGATGGCTTTTTGGTAGTACGGCAGCGCTTCGGCCAGGTGGGATTGAATGTCCCGGATGCGGGTATCAGGTGCCGGATGGGTCGAGAGAAACTCCGGCGGCCGGGATTGCTCCTGCGCCTGCATGCGCTGCCAGAAGGGCACCGCCTCGCGTGGATCATATCCCGCACGCGCCATGAGCGTCAGGCCGATGCGGTCGGCTTCACTTTCGTGCAGCCGGCTGTATGGCAGCAGGAACCCAACGCTGGTGCCCACGCCATAGGCTTCCATGAATAGCGTCTGGGTCAGTTGGGGCTGCCGTTGAAGCGCCACCGCCAGCGCCGCACCGCCGAGCTGGGTCAGGAGACCCTGGCTGAGGCGTTCGTTGCCGTGGCCTGCCAGGGCGTGACCCACCTCATGGCCCAGCACCACCGCCAGTCCGGTTTCATCGCGGGTATAGGGCAGGATGCCGGTATAGACCGCAGCCTTGCCGCCGGGCATAACCCACGCATTGACGGTCTTGTCGTCCTGGATAAGATTGAATTCCCAGTGGTAATCGGCGATGGCGTCCTGATGCCCAGATTCCTGCAAAAACGTTTCCGCCGCTTTGGCGATGCGCATGCCGACCTGGCGCACCATGGCCGTTTGGCGGACATCCGCGGAAAGCCGGCTTTTCTCGAGAACCGCCCGGTACTCCTGAAAACTCATGGTGGCCAATTCGGAATCGGGAACCAGATGCAGTCCTGAACGACCGGTGATGGGCACTTGGGCACACGCCGATATGATCACGACCGCAAGCATCACCACAAAGGCCCGAAGGCCGATCGGTTTGCCAAGAATCAGATTGAAGGCGGCCATAACAGGCTCCTTCGGAACCCTCCCCGCAAGCGGCAGGGAATGCGCTCGCTGTCGCGGTTCAGGTGTCGGGCACGCGGTGGCAACCCAGTCTGCGGGCCGATGACAGGTCGCGGTTCAGGCATCGGTCGTCGCCAGGATGGTTTCCGATGGACGAATTTAATGCCCCAAGATGAAATCCGCAAGGGTGGCCCGTTCCTGATCGGTCAACGCGCTGGTCTTCGCCACATGGCGCTTCATCATGGCGGCCTTGTCAGGCTTGACGATGGCCTCCGCCTGGCCGTTCAAATAGTCGATCAATTGCTGCTGCTTGCCCTGATAGGCCTGGGCGATATCCACCAGGGAAGGATTGATTCTGGATGTCTTTTCCGGGTGGTGACAGGACATACAACCCATCGATTTAAATAGATTTTCTCCGTTTTCTCCGCCAAAGCTCATGGGGGCGATCAACAGGATGCCCAAAACGATTGCAGCTACTTTCTTCATGGCACGCTCCTTCGTTCTGTCGGTCGGTGTACACGGTTCGTTTGATTTCAATCCTCAGGGTCCCTTTTAATCACCATGACCGGTCCTCTGCTTTTGCGAATCACCCGGTCTGAAACGGATCCCAGGAACACCTCTCCGAGGTTGGACCGCCCATGGGATCCGATAACCAGGATCGAGGGTGCCTCCTCCTTTTCAATCTCGAGAATTTCGCGCCAGGGGAAACCGGTTTTGACGACGGTTTTCACCGTGAAGCCTAACGCTTCCAATTCTTTACGCATCTCCACCAGCGAGTCCTGAGCGATCTCCTCGGCCTTTTGTCGCCACTGCTGGATATCCTTATCCAGCATGGCATGACGCATCAACCCATCGATGATACGCTGGTTGATGACGTGCAGGATGGTCACCTCCTGGGCGCCTGCTTCTCTGAGTTGTTTGATGTAATCCATTGCTTTTGCCGCCACATCTGAAAAATCGGTCGGATAGAGGATTTTTTGAAACATGATTGGACTCCTTGTTGTATGAACGCCCCAGGGCGTGGTTTGATGAAAGCGTTAAGGGTTCCCCTTGCGGGAAACGATCAACAGCCTGGCCTGGAAGATGACGCCGGCGGCCACCACAACCGCCGACAGCACCGGCGCATAGGGGGCATGCGGCCCAAGCGCCTCGATGAGAAGACCGGCGCCGACCAAGGATGAGAGAATGATCAAGGCCCAGTCGAAAAGCAGATACAGGGCCACCGCGCCGAGGACACCTCCAATCACGGTCACCAGCACGCCGGGATGGTAATCCATCATTATGGTCAAGTGGAGGGCAAGGGTGCTGCCGGCCACGAATCCCCCGACGCCGATGGCCAGCTTCTGGAAAAACAGCGCCAGAACGGCGCCGATGACCCCGCACACCAGCCCGGCCGCCCAGAGCACCCAGAAGGGTTGAGGACTCAGAAAAAGCTGCACCGCCTGGAGCCCGGCCGCAAAACCGACCGCGCCGACGAACAGCCAGAACAGCTTCCGGCCGAGAACCAGGAGCGCCACCCCCAACACCGCCAATACGATCGTCGTCAGTTGCATGGCACCCTATCCGGAGAATGGCAGGCATCGATCTCGAGCCATATCCCTCATTTCTGCGCTGGCAGGCTTGGTCCTTAAACCATTGGAAATCAAGTTATCTGAGCACTGAGCGGTCTTTCAGCCGCTGTCTCCTCTTGACCCATGGCGGCCGACACGTCCCTGGAGTGGTCGCGGGCCACCAGCATGTAAATGGACGGAATCACGAACAGGGTGAACAGCGTGCCGATGGCCATGCCGCCTACCAGCACCAAGCCGATGGAATTCCTGGCCTGGGCCCCGGCACCGCTGACCAGCACTAGAGGAAAGTATCCCGCGATGGTGGCGCTGCTGGTCATCAGGATGGGACGCAGGCGAGTCAGCGACGCTTCACGAACCGCCTCCGGCTTGGTTCGACCTTGCATCTGCAACTTGTTGGCGAACTCCACGATCAGGATGCCATTCTTGGAAACGACGCCAACCAGGGTCACCAACCCCACCTGGCTGTAGATGTTCAACGTGGTGGTCCACCCCGCCGTCCAGAAGGGCACACTGGGGTCGGGCATTTTCAGAAAGGTAAACACGAGTGCGCCGAACATGGCCAGGGGCACGGACCCGGCCAGAATGACGAACGGGTCGCGGAAGCTGTTATATTGCGCCGCCAGGGTGAGGAAGATCATCACCAGGGCCAGCATGAAGGCCGGCAGAAACTTGTTGCCCTCGATGCGCAGCTGTCGCGATTCACCGGTGTAGTCGACCAAATAGCCCAGGGGCAGGATTTTAGCGGCTTCCTCTTCTAAAAAGGATAGGGATTCATCCAAGGGGCGAAGGGGAACCCCGCTGAGCTTCACGGCGTTGAACTGCTGAAAGCGATTGATGGACCGGGGAACGGTGCGGTTCTCGACCCGCGCAATGGTTCCTAAAGGAATCAACTCACCGCCTGGTCCGGTGACATAAACGTTGTTGAGTTGTTCGGCGGTCAAACGGTCGACGCGCTGGATCTGGGGGATGACTTTGTAGCTGCGGCCGGCGATGTTGAAGCGGTTGACGAAGTTGCCGCCCACCAGTGAGGCAAGATCGCCGCCCACCTGTTGCAGATTGAGGCCCAGATCGGCAACCTTGTCCCGGTCGAGAACAATTTCCGCCTGGGGCTGATCTATCTTGACGTCGATGCTGGGTGGAAAAGCGAACATGCCGCTCTGGATGGCCTTGAGCTGAAGCTGCTGGGCAAATCGCAGAATGTTTTCCGGCTCCTCGGTGGACGCCAAAACGAACTCCACCGGGAATTGCCCCCCGCCGGGCAGGGGCGGTGGGGTGACGGCGAACATTCGAATACCGGGGATTTGATTAAGACCGTGCTGGACTTCCGGCAGAATATCGAAAACCGACCGCTCGCGTTCTCCCCAGGGGGCAACCACCATACCGCCGAAACCCGAGGAGGGCGAGGTAACCTGAAAGGTGAATTGGGTCTCCGGCATACTCATAAAGACATCGTTGGCCGCCGCGGCATACCGGCTGGTTTGATCCAGGGTGGCATTGGCCGCCGCGTCCACGATGCCGAAGACCACGCCCTGATCCTCGGTCGGAGCCAACTCCTTGGGTGACATCACGAAAAGGGGAACGGTGGCCAGCCCCAGTAGAATCCAAACTGTGTAGACCGCCGGGCGGGCATTCAAGGTTGCATTCAGCAGCCGGCCGTAAAAAGCGGTGAAGCGTTTGAAGTCTCTGGATATCTTTCCAGCGAAACCGCGCTCGGTCATTCCCGGGGCGAGCAGTTTGGACGACATCATCGGTGACAGGGTCAATGCCACCACCGTGGAGACGATCACCGCGCCGGCCAAGGTAAAGGCGAACTCGCGAAACAGTGATCCGGTCAGCCCCCCCTGAATGCCGATCGGCGTATACACCGCCGCCAATACCACCGTCGTGGCGATGATGGGGCCCACCAGTTCCCGGGCACCCGTGAGGGCTGCCTCGAGCGGCGGCTTGCCCATGCCCAGGTGGCGCTCCACATTTTCCACCATGACGATGGCATCGTCCACAACCAGCCCGACCGCCAGCACGACAGCCAGTAGGGTCAACAAGTTGATGCTGAAGCCAAAAACCTGCATCAAGAAAAATCCACCGATGAGCGAGAGCGGAATGGCCAGCATGGGAATGAAAGCGGATCGAAAGGAACCGAGAAAGAGAAAGATAATCAGTGCCACGATGACCAGCGTCAGCACCAGGGTGTGGGTTACCTCGCGGATGGCGTTGTCGATGTAGGCCGTGGCGTCATAGGCGATCCGTCCGTCCAGCCCGCCGGGCAGCTCGGCCTGGATAGCCGCCATCTCTTTGCGGACCGCTTTGATGACGTCCAGCGAGTTGGCATTGGGCAAGGACCAAATGCCCATAAAGACGGCGGTCTGCCCGGAAAAACGCACCTCCGTGTCGTAATCCTCGGAGCCCAACACCACGTCGGCGATGTCTTCCAGGCGTACTAGCGCGCCGCCGCGTTGGCGCACGACCAGGCGCCTGAATTCCGCCACCGAGGTAAGGTCGGTATTGGCCGTCAAATTGACCTGCACCAGCGATCCTTTGGTCTGCCCGACCGCTGCGATGAAGTTGTTGGCAGCCAAGGCCTGGCGCACCTGGACCGGGCTGATGTTGAAGGCGGCCATGCGCTCGGGTTTGAGCCAAATGCGCATGGCAAAGGTTCGGGCGCCCAGGATGTCGGCCCGCTGCACACCGGCAATAGCCGACAGCCGCGGTTGCACCACCCGCACGAGATAGTCGGTGATCTGGTTTTGCTGAAGGATATCGGAGGTGAAAGAGAGATACGCCGATGCGAATTGGCTGTCGGCAGACTCCACATTGATGGTCGGCACCTCGGCCTCCGGCGGGAGATCCCCGCGCACCTGGTCGACCTTGGAGCTGATCTCGGAGAGCGCGTTGATCGCATCGGCATTGAGCTCCAGGCGGGCGGTAATGGTCGACAGACCCTGTCGGCTCTCGGAGGCAATATAGTCAATCCCGTCGGCCGCAGCGATGGCTCGCTCCAACGGCGTGGTGATAAAGCCGCGCACCAGCTCGGCGCTGGCGCCGACATAAATGGTGGAAACCGTTACCGATGCATTCTCGCTGCGGGGATACTGGCGCACGTTCAGCGTGAACAGGGCTTGCAGACCGACGATGGTGATGACCAGGCTCACCACGGTGGCTAGCACCGGCCGTTTGATGAAAATATCGGTGATGTTCATGGAGTGTTGGCCTTACGCATTGTCGGGGCGGGGGTCCAGTTTGAACTCGGGCGCCAGGGTATTGTCCACCTTCACGGCCATGCCGTTGCGCAATTTAAAGACCCCTGTGGTGACGACCGTTTGGCCGGCCTCGAGACCTTTTTTCACGGAGATGAAATCACCCCGCTTCTCGCCCAGCTGCACGAATTGCTGGCGCAGCGTCAAGGCTTTTTCGGACTTCCCCGCCTCCTTGGATTCGACCACGAAGACCGAATCGCTGTAAGGCGCATAGAGGACCGCCGTGACCGGTATGACCAATACGGAATCGGGGTCGGGCAGGACGACCTCCGCCGTGGCGAACATGCCGGGGCGCAACCGTTCACCGGGATTGTCCAGTGTGGCCTGGATGCGCAGGTTGCGCGTCGCTGCATCCACCTGGGGATTGATTGCCGTGATCCTTCCCTCCACGACTTCGCCGGCGAGCGCGTCGGTGTCAACTCGAACCGGGAGTCCCGGCTGAAGCTGGGTCACCTGATCCTGGGGCAGTGAAAAGTTGACGAAGATCGGGTCCACCGCCTGGAGGGAAACGATGGGTTGTCCACTTTCCAGAATCTGGCCCAAATTGACCAGGCGAATGCCCAGTTTACCGGCAAAAGGGGCCTGGATGGTTTTCTTGGCGATAGTGGCGCGGATGGCATCTACCTGGGCCGCCGCCTGTTTGAATTCAGCCTCGACGCTGTCGAAATTGGAGGGGGTGATCACTTTCTGGGGCAGCAATTCCTTGGCCCGCTCCAGATTGAACCGGGCCAGCTCCATGGAGGCTTCCGCCGAGCGGAGTTGGGCGGCCTCCGATGACGTGTCCTGCTGGACCAACAGGTCCCCGGCCTTCACCCGACGGCCCGGGTCGAAGGCGATCTTGACGACCTTGCCGGTCAGTTCGGCGGTGACCATCACGCCCTGGACCGCCTCGAGCGAACCTACCGCCGTGAGCACCGAAGGCCATGTGGCCGGCTCCACCACCGCCGCGGTCACGGTTTCGGGCGGCGGCACGTATTGTTTGCCCTGGGCGATCATGCGGTTGATCTGCAGCCCTTTGATGCCCCCGAGCACACCAATAAGGACGATCAGTCCGATAATGGAAAGAATGATTGTTTTTTTCATGAAGTTCCGACGCTTCGCCTATGTTCTGCTTATGTACCACACCTTCAGCCACGACGACGAGTGCCCGTATGGTTACCAACGTGATAATAGCAAAATATTATTACGGCGGTTGCCAAAGTCAATACAGGGCCGAAATGAAAGTCAATTCTCTGGTGAGGGGAGGGTGGAAAACAATGCGCCGTCAATCAGAACGGGTGGGAATCCATGACCGGATCATGCCCGAGAAGCTTTTTGAGGTAGTCCAGGGCCAGCGCGGCATATAGCTCATCGCGGGTCATCTGGTCGAGCAGGGTCTGGCTGTCAAACTTGGCGCCCACTTTTTTTTCGAGGGTATCGGATGACGCAATGCGCTTTTCCAGGCCGGATAGATAAGCTTTGGCGTATGCCCTCAGGGTGGGGGTCGGGAGGTCTTTGGATTTTGAAAAGGTCTTTGCCAAGGAGGCGGGCTCCGGCAGCCGGGGGTCTTCCATCACCGCCGTGAAGGCGTCGGCCACGCGGATCAATCCCCGATGGATATGTTTGGATTGGACCATGTTGATGCCCGCCCAGCCGGCCTTCACCCAACTGACCGTTCCACAGGTGACAACCGGTTTTTCGAGATCCGCCTGGTAATAAACGGTTACCCCGAACGAATCGTACATATAGGTATCGGCCCAACCGAGTCCCTTGAGGTTCAATCCCTTGTCCCGGGTGTACAGGTAGCTCCACGCTTCGTCTTTGCCCAGCACCCACCCTCTTCTACCCACCGCCGAGGGTTCCTGCTGCCGGTAGATGTTGATCATGATCTTCCCCTTCCGGTAGGGGCCGACGATGACCATCCGGTCGACATCGTAACTGTAGTAGGCACCGGTGTACTGATCCGGGGTGATGGTAATGTGTTCGGCCCCTCTGAGGATAAACGGGGCATTCAAACCGGTGGCGGCCTCTCTTAGCCGGTCGAACTGCTGATCACCGCCATCTACCCGGGTCCACCGGGACAATCGCAGGGAGGACGGCCAAAAGAAAAAAGAGGGGATATCGGCATCCAGAATGTAATCGGTGATCCGCTGAAGGCTGTTATGGACGGGAAACTGATTGAAGGCGGACGGCGCATGGAACGAATCGTCGGCACGGTAGCGGGCGTCGGCCGGTTTGGGTATCAGAAGAAACGCCATCAGCGGTTCAATGTGTCGCCCATCGTAGGCCGCACCACCCTCGCTGTCGACCAGATCCAGAAGATAATGAAGCGTCGAAATGACATCCGGCGGCAAATCTTCGTGCAGATCGGATGCGGGGGCATGGCCGGCCATCAGAAGCAGCAAACCACCGGCGATAAATGATAAAAACGTCCGACAGGGAATAGCAGCAGCATTCATAAAATTCTCGACATATGGGTGCAAACGGCGCCGCAAAAGGGCGCCTTTTTGGGCGTGGCCCAAAATGGCGCCCGGTATTTGTACGATGGTGCAATCTAATGGATCGCGATCGAAAAGACCAGTAAAAGAAATGTCACGAAACAGGAATTTACGCAGGCGGGAGTCGATTGTCAAGCAGGCGCCGGCGGATCCTGCCGGGGCCCCTGTAGTTACCCGATCGGATCAGATCATTTTGGGCTTGCTGACTTTCTTGAGGTCCCAGGCTTTGATCTTGAATGATTTGTCGTGCTTGCCGGGATTGAAATAGACCACGTCTTTTTTGACCAGGTCCGGATCCATGAAAATCGGCAGCGGTGTCAACTGACCGAAGGGCGGTACACAGCCCACTTCACAGCCGACTTTTTCCAGCACCGCCTCGGGCTTGGCAAAAGCGACCTTTTTGGTCCCGATGCCGGCTGCGGCTTTTTTCCAGTCCACCTTTTTGTCGCCGGGCATCACCAGTACCACCATTTGCTTCTCCTTGGTCAGCAGGACCAGAGACTTGACGGTTTCGGCTTCGCTGACCCCCAAGGCCTCGGCCATGGCTGGATTCGTATACACCGGTTCGTGTTCGACCACCTCGTAGGCGATCTTGTTTTTCTTTAAAATATCGACGATATTGGCTTCGACGGGCATTGCCACCTCCGGGGGGTTCTGGGTTCCGGGTTCCGGGTTTTGTGTTCCGGGTTCGCAACCAATTCAACCAACGAGACCAATCAAACGCTCCAAACGTTCTCAACGCTCTTCACGAACCTAAGCCGTCGCCTCATCCACGATCTCGGCGATGTCCTTGACGGTGATGGCCGATTCCTTGTCCATGAGGCCATCCGACAGCATCGTTGCGCAGAAGGGACAAGCGGCCGCCACGGTGGTCGCACCGCTGCGCATCACTTCTTCAGCCCGGTCCATGTTGATGCGCGTTCCCACGTTCTCTTCCATGAACATGCGGCCGCCGCCGGCGCCGCAGCAAAAACCCTTTTCGCGGACGCGCTGCATCTCGGTCAACTGGCCGTTGTTCATTGAGCGCAGCAGGTCGCGGGGCGGCTGGACGATACCGTTCCAGCGGCTCAGATAGCATGAATCGTGGAAAGTCAGCGCGCCCATGCTCTTTCCGTTGGGCTTCAGACGCCCCTGCTTGTGAAGGTCGAAGAGCAGTTCAGCGTGGCTGACCACCGGATAGGCGGCGCCGAACTGGGGGTATTCGTTCTTGATGATGTTGAAGCAATGGGGGCAGCCGGTGAGAATCCGTTTGGGTGTGTACCCGTTGAGAATCTCAACGTTCTGCTGGATCAGCATCTGGGCCAGGTACTCGTTGCCGGCTCGTCTGGCCATGTCACCGTTGCAGGCTTCCTCTGGGCCGAGGATGGCAAAATTCACCCCGGCGCGCTGAAGGACCCGGGCCATGGCCTGGGAGATCTTCTTGCCCCGGTCGTCGAAGGACCCGGCGCAGCCCACGAACCAAAGCAGGTCGGCATCGGGGTTGTCGCCCATCAACGGCACGTCCATGCCCTTGCACCAGTCCGCCCGGCTGTCGGCACCGAACCCCCATGGATTGGCCTGGTTTTCCAGGTTGGTGAACGTCTCCTGGATCTCGGGCGGGAAACTGGCCTCCATGAGCACCTGGTGCTTGCGCGCCTCGATGATGAAATCCAGATGTTCGATGTTCACCGGACAGATGTCCTCACAGGCCCGGCAGGTGGTGCAGGACCACAGCACGTCGCCGGTGACCGGGGAGTCCTCACGGACAATGGGTTTGACCTGCTCGAAGCTGCCCCCCAGGATGGCGTCGGCCTGCTCGAGCAGGTCCACCTTGAGGTCATGGACGATCTTTTTCGGTGAAAGGGGTTTGTCCGTATGGGCCGCGGGGCACTGCTCTTCACAGCGACCGCACTCGGTGCAGGCGTAGAGATTGAGCACGTTCTTCCAGTTGAGTTCACTGACCTTGCCCAGGCCGAAGGTCTCCAACGCCTCGTTCTCGATGTCGGTTTTGACGATGGCCTTCTCCCGCTTGAGCGGTTTTAGAAAGACGTTGGGCGCGGCGGCCAGCAGATGCAGGTGCTTGGATCCGGGGATGTAGACCAGAAAGCCAAGGATGGTGGCCATGTGGATCCAGTAGGCGGTCTCGTAACCGGCAAAAACCTGCTGCGGGCTCATGCGGTCCAGGCCGAAGAGGCCCACCAGCCAGCCGGACAAGGGAAATACGCCCCGATAATCATAACCGCCGGGCTCGACGGGCAGCAGGGTCTGGAAGGCATTGATGGCCTGGAAGGTGATGATGATCAGGCAGGTAAAAAGGATGATCAGGTTGGCGTCGGTCCCCAAGGTCAGGTAGGACGGACGCAGCATGGTCCGCCGGTAGATGGCATAGGCGAACCCGACCAGCACGAATGCAGCCAGGATGTCGGCCGTGAACAGGTATGCGCCATAGAGGCCGGGAATCCAATTCCCCACCTCGAATGCCGGGCACACCCCTTTGATCATCAATTCCAGGCTGTGGGGCTGCACGGCCAGAAAGCCGAAAAAGATCAGGGTGTGGGCGATGCCGGGCAGTTTTTTTCGCCGGACGTTGGCCTGGCCCAATACATCCTTGAACAGCACGCCGATGCGCGAGGAGACCTGGTCCAGTTTGAATTGCGTGGTGCCTTCAACGGCCATCATCAGGCGGTAAAGCCGTTTGACCCGCATGAAGAAAAAAGAGAGGGCCCCAGCCAGGGCCATGAGCATGACAAACGATTTGACGATGGTGTACTGTTCCATTCCATACTCCGGGTAAATAGTGTCTGTTCACAAGGGGTAGATTTTGGTTCAGGCCAAGGCCGCAGGATGTTTCAGACCGCAGGCGTAGCGGCGCTACGTCGAGGATCGGAAACATCCGAGAACGCCGGCCTGGGCTAAAAGATACCCCTTGTGGACGGACTCTACAGTTTCTCTTTGAGAACTTCGGTTAGCACCGGCACCACGTCGAACAGGTCGCCGACAAACCCATAGTCGCACTTTTCGAAGATGGGTGCATCCTTGTCGGTGTTGATGGCCACAATCACCTTGGACGTTTTCATGCCGGCAAAATGCTGCACCGAACCGGACAGGCCGCACCCGATATAGAGCCGGGGGCTGACGGTCTTGCCGGTCTGCCCCACCTGCATGGCGTGGGGCGCAAAGCCCGCATCCACGGCGGCGCGGGAGGCGCCGATGGTACCGCCCAGCAATTGGGCGCATTCAGCCAGGAGTTTATAGTTGTCCGCCGATGCAATGGGCCTGCCGCCGGTGACGATGACACCGGCCTCGGTCAAGTCAACCGTGTCGGCGGCCTCCTTTTTCAGCTCCACCACCTTGACCAGACCCGGGTCCTCGACGGGCGCCGCATAGGACTCCACGACGGCGTTTGTCGGCGCTTCCACCGCGTCGATGGCGTTGGGACGAAGGGCGCACAACACCACCGGGCCAGACATCCTGACCGTGGCAAAGGTTTTGCCCGAAAAATGAGATTTTTTGACGGTCTTTGCGGCCACGTCAACGGCCATGCAATCCGAGCCCAGGGGAAGGTCCATCGATGCCGCCAGTCTGGCAAAAATGTCGCGACCCTGGGCGCTGGCCAATCCCAGCAAGGCGTCCAAGCGGTAGTTTTCAATGGCGGCGGCCAGCGCCCTGGCCCTGAGGTCCGGACTGGCGGACAGGTCTCCGCCCGTCACAGACACCTGAACCACTTTGTGGGCGCCGTATTTTTCAAGAATCGCCTTGGCACCCTCCGCCGAACCATCCAGCATCAGGGCGATGACCGTCCCGTCGCCTTGACCGTGGGCGGCGGTGAGTACGCCAAAGTTGGTATCCTTGACCGTTCCGTCTTCGGTTTCAATCAATACACCGATGGTGGCCATATTATTCTTCTCCTTAGATGACTTTTTCTTCTTCTTTTAATATCCGCACCAGCTCTTCCATCGCCTGGCGGACATCGCCGCCCAGCATCTTCGCGCCGGTGCGCTCGGGAACCTTTTCCAATTTGACCAGTTCGCTCTGGGCGCCGTCGACGGAAACTCCCAATTCGGCGATGGCTATCTCTTTGATCGGTTTTTTCTTGGCCTTCATGATGTCCGGAAACTTGGGGTAGCGCGGTTCGTTGAGGCCCTTGGTGGTGCCCAGCACACAGGGCAGAGAAACCTCAAGCACTTCGCGTGCGCCGCCGCCGATCTCATGTCTCACGGTGGCTTTGCCGTCAGTCAGTTCCATTCTGTTGATTTCATTGACCACCGGCAACCCCAAGGCAGCGGCCAGGCGGTAGAGCGTCTGAAAACCTTCGGCATCCACGGCACCCTTGCCGGTGAAAATGATGTCCGGTTGTCCGTCCTTTTGGATGGCCGCCGCAAGGGCCCGGGCCGTGGTCTGGCTGTCCAGAAACTGGCTCTCGATGGTGACCAGGATGCCCCGGTGGGCACCCATGGCCATGGCTGCACGAATGGTCGCCGCAGCCGCTGCCTTGCCGACGGTGACAACGATCACTTCGCCGCCGTTCTTTTCCACCAGCTGCACGGCCTGTTCAACCGCGTATTCGTCGTAGGGGTTGGCGATGAATTTACAACCGGCGTCATCGAAACCGTTTTCGCCGACAACCTTGATGTTGGCCGCCGTGTCGGGCACATGTTTCACACACACATAAATCTGCATAGTAAAGTCCTCTATCCGGTTTAAATGGTCAGCGTCCTTCAGTTACCGGGGAAAGCGGGTATGACCCCGTCTTTAGGTGAGGTGCCATGGATCAAACCCGCCCCGGCAGCAGGAGGAGGCCCTGCACTCATTAATTTTGAATGTTGAATTGCGAATGTTGAATGAAGGGTTTCTATCTTTTTCTAATTCGACAGGATTCAACCATTCAAAATTTAACATTCCGAATTCGACATTATCCTTTCTACGCTTTCATCCGCTCATTCTTTGGGTCGTACAGCGGCATGGCCGTCACTTCGGCGGCCAGACGCTTGCCCAGCACTTCCACCTCCAGCCGGGTTCCCGGCGCGGCCAGGGCCGGCGGCACATATCCCAGCGCAATGCTCTTGTCGGTGCGATGTCCGTATCCACCCGAAGAGGTCATGCCGACGATCTGGTCTCCGTCGAAGATGGGGTTGTAGCCCCACGGATCGGCATCGTCGGCCTGGCACACCAGGCAGACCAGTTGGCGGGGCACGCCGGCAGCCTTCTGCTTTTCAAGCCCGGCCTTGCCGATGAAATCCTTGTCCATCTTCACCGTCCAGGCCACATTGGTCTCCAGCGGGGTGTGGTGAACGTTCATTTCGCTCTTCCAGGCCAGGTAACCCTTTTCCAGCCGCATGGAATCCATGGCGTACATGCCGAACATCTTCAGCTCGTATGTCTCGCCGGCCGCCATCAGCGCCTGGAAAACCGGGATCTGGGACTGGATGGGATGAAAGATTTCGTAGCCCAGTTCGCCCACGTAGTTCATGCGGTTGACCCGGCATTTGACCCGTCCCACGTATATTTCTCGACTGGTGCCGAAGGCAAAGGCCTCGTTGGAGACGTCGTCGTAGCAGGCGTTGGCCAGTACGTCCCGGCTCTTGGGCCCGGCCAGGACCAGGCAGCCCTGCTGGTAGGTCAGGTCCTCCATGCAGACGCTGCCGTCGGCCGGCAGGTTTTCCATCATCCAGTGCTGGTCGTGTCGCTTGCCCACGGAGGCGGTGACACAGAAGTACTCCCCGTCCCTGATCTTGGTAACGGTCATGTCCGATTTGAAATTGCCGTTGTGATCCAGCATGGGCGACAGGGCGATGCGGCCGTCCTTGGTCGGCACCTTCTGGCAGGTCATGCGGTTGAGCCAGGCTTCGGCGCCGGGGCCGGTGATGCGGGTTTTGGCAAAGCGGGAGAGGTCCAGAATGCCCGCCTTTTCCATGACGTGCTTGCACTCGGCATCCACATAACCGGCGGTATTGTTGCGCTTCCAGCCCGGGTTTTCCCGTTTGTCGGCCGCGTTGTCGGTAAAATAATTGGGGCACTCCCAGCCGTAGTAGTCGCCGAACACCGCTCCGGCTTGCTTCTGATACTCGTAGATCGGCGCGGTGCGGTTGGGGCGGGCGGCGTCGCGCCAGTCGTTGGGACAGATGATGGCATACAGCCGCGGATAGGTGTCCTCGATCTTCTCGTGGTTGTAGGCCCAGTTGGCGTAGCTGCCATATCGGCGGCTGTCCACCGGCCACAGGTCGATCTCGGGTTCGCCGTTCATGATCCAACCGGCCAGATAGTGACCGATGCCGCCGGCCTGGGTGATGCCGAAGCTGTATCCGCAGGCATGGTAGAAATTTTTCAGCGGGTAGGCCGGCCCCACCAGGGGATCGCCGTTGGGCGTGTAGGTAATGGGACCGTCGGTCACATGCTTGAAACCGGTGTCGCCCATGATCGGGAAACGGTAGATGCCGTGCTCGATGAAATCGGCGATGTGGTCGATGTCCGGCTGCAGTTCGGTCTGGGCGTAGTCCCAGGGCACCCCTTTGGGGTTCCACTGCTTGACCTTGCTCTCGTAAAGACCCAGGATCAGGCTGTCCATCTCCTGGCGGATATAGATGGAACGGTCGGGATCGCGCACCAGGGGCAGGTAGGCGTCGCGCTTTTCCACCACGTCGATGGCTTCGAAAAGGATGTGGGTGTGCTCACCGGCGATGGAGGGGATTTCCAGGCCCACCATCCTGGCCACCTCAGGCGCCCACAGCCCGGCCGCGTTGACCACGTACTCACAGGTAATGTCGCCCTTGTTCGTGTGCACCAGCCACTCGCCGGCAGGGTTGCGGTCGATGCCGGTCACCTGGGTGTGGGTGTTGATTTCGGCGCCGTTCTTCTTGGCCCCGATGCTCATGGCCATGGTGATGCCGTTGGGATCCACGTCGCCGTCATCGGGCCAGTAGAGGCCGCCAATGATGCCTTCGGTGTTCATCAGCGGATGCATTTCCCCCATCTGTTGCGGGGTAACCCAGCTCACGTCCAGGCCCAGGCAGCGGTTCATGCTGTAAATATAGCCCAGCTCCTCCATGCGGCCGGGATTGTCAGCCGTGCGGATGGAGCCGGTGGTATGCCAGCCCACGCTCTGACCTGTTTCGGCCTCCAACTGCTGGTAGATCTCGATACTCTTCATGTTGACCTGGGTGCAGTAGTAGTTGCCGTGAAAAAATGAGCAGTTTCCCGCCGCCATCCAGGTAGATCCGGAGGTGAGCTCGTGCTTTTCGATCAACACCACATCTTTCCAGCCGTACTTGGCCAGATGATAAGCCACGCTGACGCCAATGGCGCCGCCGCCGATCACGACCACTCGTGCCTGTGTTTTCATAACCTTTCTTCTCCTTTTGATATGGGCATTGCTTCGGCGCAGATTCGGCACCGATAAATCTCCATGCATGATTGACTGTTATTGTCGAGCTGCGATCACTTGGCGGAGCCGTATGCCCCGTTGAGAAAATAGCCCAACACCCTGTGTTTGGTTTTTCTGAAGGTGTTGTTGAAGAACTCGGCAAAGCCGCCGGGGTAGTAGATCATCACCAGGATCAGCAGCAGGCCGTACAGGAGCAGGTTGAGGCCCGGCAGGTTGGACAGGGACGAACGCACCAGTTCCATGGCGAAGATGAAGGGAAAGGCGATGGCCGCCCCGCCCCACAGGCTGCCCCGCCCGCCGATGTAGGCCACCGCCAGCACCTCGACGGTCTTGGCGGTGTGCATCATGTCCGGGGTGAGGATGCCGTAATAGTGGGCATAAAAGCCGCCCATCCACCCGGCCAGGGCGCAGCTCAGGGTGAAGTTCACCAGCCGGTAGAAGATCGGGTTGATCCCCGAGGTGCGCGCCGCCTCCATGTTCTGACCGATGGCCTTGAAGGCCAGGCCCATCTTGGTGCGCGTGCACCACTTGCAGATGATGTAGATGGCCACCATCATCACTATGCAAAGGTAGTAGTAAGGAACGTTGGACTGGGTTTCGAACAGCCGGTCCACGCGCATACCCAGCGGACCGCGGGTCAGCCAGACCATCTTGGTGGCCAGACCCATCAGCGCCAGGCCGAAGAACCAGGCCAGACACGCGGCGAAGATGCCCCGCAGCCGCAGGGTGATGGCGCCGATCACGAATCCCAGGAAAGCGGCCAGTAGACCGCCGGCCAGCATGCCGAACCAGGGGCTCAGGCCGATGCGGTCGGCCAGGATGGCCGAGGTGTAGCCCCCCAGGCCCATGATGGCCGCATAGCCGAAGTTGACGATGGAGATGAACCCGGCCGTAAAGTCGAAGGCCACCGCCAGGGCCGCGATAAAGGCGGCACTGATCAGCCAGCGCAGCAGGTACTCCTGGTTGAAGGGCGGAACCAGGGGCAGGAGGAACAGTACCACCAGGGCGATCAGTCCGGCCGGGGTGAAGCACAACAGGTCCAGCAGCTTGTTGACAGGGTTGGTCTGGTCCATGAGTCCTCCGCTATTTGTCCAGGATGCCGCGCACTTCGGATCCGAATATGCCGCTGGGTTTGAAGATCAAGACGACGATGATCAGGGCCGACGGCACCACGAAGTCCCAGCCGGAGCCGATGTACTCGATGGTCAGCACCTTTAACAGGGCCACCATGAAGGCGCCCATCACCGCCCCGAGCACGTTGCCCAGGCCGGCCAGGATCACCACGAACCAGGCCATGTACAAGGGTTCCAGGCCCACCGACGGGTAGGCGGGGTACATGAAGAGCAAACTGGCGCCGGCAATGGCCGCCAGGGAGCAGGACAGGGACATGGTCAGCATCAAGATGCCCTTGAGGCCGATGCCCACCATCAGGGCGCCGTTCTCATCCTGGGAGACGGCGCGGATGGCCCGGCCCGTGCGCGTGTAGGTCATGAAGAACCAGAACACCACCACCACGATCGCCGCCAGGGCAAAGCTCATGGCCCGGTCGCGGGAGATGAACACGTCCATGACCGTGATGGGCGGACCGGCCCAGTAGCGCGTAATGCCTTTGAAGTCCGCCCCGAAGAAGAGCTGGTGGGCGTTGATCAGTACCACCGACAACCCCACGGTGAGCAAAAAGGAGTTCATCACCCAGTTCTCGCGGCTGCGCTTTCTCAGCTGGGAAAATACCAGCACCTCGGAGGCCACCCCCACCAGGGCGCCCACGATCATCGCCGCCACGATGGTGATCAGCGGGCCTATAAAAGTGAGGGCTGAATCGGGGTGCATCGTGATATAATTGTTGATAGGCGTGAACACATAGTAGGCCGTCAGGGAGCCGATCATGAAGTACTCCCCGTGGGCGAACATGGGGATGTTCATCACGCCGAACACCAGGGCCAGCCCCATGGCCACCAGGGCCAGCATGCCGCCGGTAACCACCGTGTTGACCAGCAAGTAACCGCCGCGGTCCAGGGTGGCCGCCACGGCTACGACCACAGTCGCAATCACCGCAATCCCCGCTGCTGACCCGCTCCATTTGAAGATGCGTTCCCAGATGCGTTTTTCTACCTGTTCTACCATGAACCTGTTCCTTTCCGTATCAGACCCCTAAGAAGACCTTGCGCACATGGGCATCACAGGCCAGGTCGCTGCTCTTGCCGGACAGTTCGATGCGGCCGTTTTCCAGCACGTAGCCCCGGTCGGTCACCGCCAGGGTCTTGGTCACGTTCTGCTCCACCACCATGATGGTCATGCCTTGTTTGACCAGGGTGTCCAGGCTCGCGAATACGTTCTCGGTCAGCAGCGGGGCCAGGCCGAATGAGGGCTCGTCAACCAAAAGCAAGGTGGGGTTGGACATCAGCCCCCGGCCGATGGCCAGCATCTTGCGCTCGCCGCCGCTCATGGTCCCGGCCAGCTGGTTGCGCCGTTCCACCAGGCGGGGAAACAGGTCGAACACAAAGTCCAGGCGGTCCTTTTGCAGTCGCTTGTCGCGGATGGTGTACGCCCCCATGGCCAGGTTCTCCTGCACGGTCATGTTGACGAACAGGTTCATCGCCTCGGACACCAGGGCGATGCCCTTGCGGGCGACCTTGTTGCCCGGCAGCCCGCCGATGGGCTCGCCCTTGAACAGAATCTCACCGCTCATGGGCGGGACCAGTCCGGCGATGGTCTTGAGCGTGGTGCTCTTGCCCGCCCCGTTGGGGCCCACCAGACAAACGTATTCGCCGGTGTCCACGGTCAGCGACACGTCGCGCAGGATCTGCAGAAAGCCGTAGCCGGCATTGAGGTTGTTTACTTCCAGTAGCATCGCGTCTCCACCTGGGTTCTGGGTTCAGCGTTCTGAGTTTGTTGCTTCCAGTGTCCAGTTCCTATGCTTCAGTCTTACAGGCATCGGCTGAATCGCCAAGGTAGGCCTTGGTCACCTTGGGGTCGTTGGCCACCTCTGCTGTGGTGCCTTCGGCGATCTTGGTGCCGAACTGGATGCACACCAGCCGGTTGCACAGGTTCATGATCAGCTGCATGATGTGCTCGATCATCAAAATCGTAATGCCCTGGTCGCGGATCTTGAAAATCAGCGTGATCATGTCCTTGAGTTCGCCTTCGCTCAGTCCCGAGGCCAGTTCGTCCAGAAAAAGCATCTTCGGACCGCTGGCCAGGGCCCGGGCCAGGTCCAGGCGCTTGAGTTGGACGGTGTTGAGCTGATCGCTGATGGTGTCTTCGGCGATGGGGAAATCCACGAATTCGAGCATCTTGCGGCTGTGGGCCGCCGGGTCCTTGATCGTTCCCGGCCGGTTGCCGAAAATGGCCGCGGTCATCACGTTTTCCAGCACGGTCATCTTCGGGAAGGGAATCGGGATCTGAAAGGTGCGCGACAGTCGACGCCGGCACATCTTCTCCGGGGTCTTGCCGGTCGTGTTCTCGCCGAACAGGAACACCTGGCCCGAGGTGGGCGGGTTCAAACCGGAAATGGCGTTGACCAGGGTGGTCTTGCCCGCCCCGTTGGGGCCGATCAGCCCCACGATGTCGCCTTCGTTGATGTGCATGGACACTGCGTTGACGGCCGTCAGCCCACCGAACTGCTTGGTTAGCTCCTTGGTCTCCAGAACGATCATGGGCGTTTCACCTGATTGAGGAGTTGGGGATGCCGCCTGGGCCGGAAGTTTCCGGCCCAGGCGGTTGATTTAACGGTGCGAACGGATGGGTCAGGGGGCCATGAACTCGGCTTCGGCCCAGTCTTCGGGGTAGACGATGGCGCCTTTGCCGCCCTTATATTGGATCACCGGGAAGAAGTAGCCGTCGCGGGCGACGACCGGGTCGGGCATGGTGTCCATGTTGTAGCGGTATTCGTTCATGATGATGGCACCGTCGGCCTTGGCGTAGGTCAGCTTGCCGGTGTTGACCTCTTCCACCATCACCTTGTGGATGGTCTCCTTGTCCAGCTTGCCGTACTTTTCATTGGCACGCTTCAGGATCTTGACGAAAAAACCGGCGCCGTCATAGGAGAGCCCGCCGGCCGAAGGGCTGGGTTTCATGCCGAAGCGCTTTTCGAACTCCACGGCCCAGTCCTTGGCCTCTTTGGTGGTCAGTTGGGGAATCATGTCCAGCACGCCGTCTGAGGCGGCGCCGGCCATCTTGTACCAGTCACCCGACCAGCCCAGGCCGTCGATGATGATCAACGACTTCAGACCCACTTCACGGGTCTGCTTGATGAAGGCGGAAGTCACCGGTGCGGCGGTGCTGGTGCTGAAAAGAACGGCCACATCCTCTTTCTTGTATTTGCCCAACAGCGGGTAAAAGTCGGTCTGGGTGATGGGGAAGTAATCCTTCGACGCCACCTTCCAGCCTTTTTTCTCGAACTCGGCGGCCACGGCATCACCGGCGCTGTGGCCCCAGTCGGTATCTTCACAGGCGATGGCGACCACCTTGGCCTTGGGTTTGAACTTGCCGCTCTTGACCGCACTGTCGATGGTCTCGGCGTAGCCGGCCATCAGCTTGCCCGGAATCGGCCAGCCCTTGCCGCCCCAGTAGCTGTATTTTTCAGGATCGCTGCGCCACTTCTGATTGACCACCTCGGTGGCGCCGAAACCGAACATGTGGGGCACCTTGTACTGGGCCGCCACGTCCATGGCGGCAACAGCCGTGGAACTGTGCCAGTTGAGCACGCCGCCCTGCACGCCGATGCGCTCGCAGGCCTCTGAATAGGCGCTGGCGATCTTGGCCGGGTCGCTCTGGCTGTCCACCCAGACGGGTTCGAGTTTGTAGTCACCCACCATGTAATTGACCTTTTCAAAAGCCATGGTCACGGAGCCCTTGAACTCTTCGCCGGTCTTGGCCGATGGCCCGGTGAAGGGGCCGATAATGGCGACTTTTAGGACTTTCTCGGCTGTCGCCGTACCGGCAAACAGGGTCAGGGCAAAACAGGCCATCACAATACCTACGATCAGCTTCTTTCCTCTCATGGGTTCCTCCGTTGGGGTTGGGGTTAGACTGTTGGTGAACAAAATATAGTGTCCCGGTTTGGATGCGGATGAATATCGTAACGCAATAAACATACCGCAACAACTGATTCATATTCATTCAATTGCAAAAGCGGTTGCAGTCTATTCTTTTACCATTAACAACAATTTGTTAACAAATTATTGCGTGAGCGCTCAAACAATCGTGAATTTTCGAAGAAAGCCGCAAAAGAAAATTTTTTTTCTTTTTAGAAAACTTTTTTTCGCTATAAGTGAAAAATAGTTTGCGCCTTTAGCGTCTCCTCGTCAAATGCCAGTAATGCGTTGACGATGGCCTGGGTTGCCATCGCCGTTTTCTCCTTTGGATGAATTCTACTTGCCGTATTTCTTTGCGATATACGTCTCCAATTCACCGAGGGTCTCCGCGGGCAGGCCAGGCTCCTGATAGGCCTCGAGGATTTGCTTCCACTTGCGGTTGGCAACCTTGTCGATGGACGCTCCACCCTTTTCCTTCCAGCCGGCATAAGCTTCCTTCTGCTCCATGATCGGGGCGTAGAATTCCTTGCGAAAATTCTGGAAGGTATGCATGTTGGTCAGGTATTCACCGCCCGGCCCCACCTGGGCGATCACATCCAACGCCAGCTTCTCAGGGTCCGCCTTCTCCCCGCGCTTGATGCGTTTGCACATGCCGCAGATTTCGTCGTCGATGATGAATTTTTCGTAGGAAGCCGCCATGTAGCCTTCGAGGATTCCGGCGGAATGCAGCACGAAATGAACGCCGGACAGGGTGGCCATGAGCTGGCTCATCATGGACTCCATGCCCGCCTGGGCATCGGGCAGTTTGGAGTCGGTAACGGCCCCGCCGCCGCGGCTGGGAATGCCATAGAATCTTGCCATCTGCGCCGTTGCCGCCGTATTCACCGCCATCTCCGGAGCGCCGATGCTCAGCGTGCCGTATCGCATGGCGGCGGCCGAAGATGACCCGGAGAAAACCACCGGCGCGCCCTCGCGGATCAATTGAGTCAGAACGATACCGGCCAGCACCTCCGCATTTTGAACCACCAGGGTGCCTTCCATGGTCACCGGCGAGGTGGCCCCGGCGATGGAAAGCGAGGAGATCAGCTGAGGCATGCCGGCGCGGGCGTATTCCATGATCGCACCCAGCATGCGGTCGTCGTAGGCCAGGGGTGTTCGGGTGCAAAGGATGCTGATCATGGGCATCTTTTCCGCCAACGCCGCCTCTGAACAGCCAAAGAGGATGGCAGCCATCTCGATCGTCTCCCGGGCCGCCTCGGCGCCGATGGCGCCGCCCATGAAGGGTTTGTCCGAATAGCGCATGGAGGCAAGCATCATCTCGGCATTGCGCCGAGCATGGGGGATGTCGTTGGGTTCGGCCATCATACCGCCGGTGATGTCCATGCTCTTGCTGGCATAGGCAAGCTTGACGAAATTGGTGTAATCCGCCAGGGTGGATTCGCGGCGCCCCCGATCCAGATCGTGGACAAAGGGAGGTCCGTAGCAGGGGATGTAGGCGATGTTGTCGCCGCCGATGGCCACGTTCCTTTCCGGGTTGCGGGCCTGCAGGATGTATTCGGAAGGCGCCTTGGCCACCTGGTCCATGACCATCTTGGGAGAAAAAAAGACTCTTTCTCCATCGACCTTGCAGCCGGCCTTTTTGAATACCGCAACGGCCGGCTCATAGCCGAAGTCAACGCCCACCGTTTCCAGCACGCGCAGGGTCGCTTCGTGAATCTTTAGGACATCGTCGTCTGTAAAATACGCAAACCGCTGCATGAGGCTTCCTCCTCCTATTAAACCTTCATTTTAACAAAAAAATTCCCCTCACCCTGCCCCCTCTCCCCGAAGGGGCGAGGGAACGTTGACTCGACGTTGGGCAATCTATGGGAATCAGAGACAAAGCAAACCTTCCTCGCCCCCTGAAGGGCAATGTCCGGGATGAGCAGGTGTCACATGCCGATCTTAAGCACGTCGCGGGCGTATTTGATGCTCCGGATGCAGGCATCCATCTCTTTTTCCCGGGCGACGTCCAGGGAATCTTCTCCCATATCCCACTCGATTTCAAAGGTGATCCGGTCGGTCGGCGACAACTCCCGAATGGTCCGGTAGACCTTGAGGCAGTCGATGTCCCCGTCGCCCAGGGCCACCCCGTGGAACCGGATGCCGAACTGGTCCCGGTCGAGCTTGTGATCGCAGAAATGGTTGCAAAACGCATAGGGCGCGAGCTTGTTGACGGCGGTTTCAGGGTTTTCGAGGACGCCCATGGAATTCACCGTATCGACGCAGGACCCGACGAGCGGATGATCGATCTTTTCGATCAGCCATATGACTTCATCGGCGAACGTTTCGGTGTGGTTTTCCAATGCCAGCTTGATGCCGGTGCGCTCCAACAGAGGCAGCGCCTTCAAAACCTCATCGTGGCAGTCGCACAGCTGTCGCATCACCTCCGGGTGAAAACAGCTGCCGTAGAGGGGGCGGGGACGGCGGATGTCCAGGCTGAGCTTGGTCAGATCGGCACCGAGTTTTTCTGTGATCCTTATACCCGCTTCTACGCCGTCGGAAAGGCGTGGATCGAACTCCTCATCCCGCGAACAATTATACTCAAGGTATAGGTTGCGCGATGCAGCCGCCTCCTTCACCGCCTCCAGACGTGCATCGTCCTTGGTCTCCAGGTCGCAGCCGGTGATGTGCAGCCCGTCCAGCCCCCACGCCACCGCCTTGTCCATCAGCTGGATCAGATTCATTTCCTTGGGACGTGGATCGGCCACGATGCCCCAGTTCTGCCCCAGGCCCCACAGATGAAGGGTGTAGGTATGCAAACCCAGTTTCATTTTTTTGCCCATCACGTCTCCTATGTTCGCCATGCATTCGTTTTGGACTGGAACGTCGTACCTGAAGGGGTCGAGGATTCAAGGATCCGAGGGGTCCAGTGGCAACCCAGGCGGTATGAATCACCTTTCCCCCTTGAATCCTTGCCCCCTCGACCCCTTGAACCCTTTTCAATGTCGGCCGCGCATAAAGGCACCCGGCGGCGTAGCCATCCCCTCCTCGAAGCGGCTCAGGCGCAGCGGGTTCTCTTCGGGCTTCATCCGGCCGGTGATCAGGTCGCAGGTCCAGCGGCCGGCGGCCGCCGACAGCATCACCCCGGGCCAGTAGGCGCAGTTGAGGTAAAATCCCGGAATGCCGCTTACCGGGCCGATCAGGGGCTGGTCATCGGGCGCATGCACATACTGGCCGGCATAGACCGATAGGTCCTCCTGCTTCAGGTCGTCGACCACCTCGCTCCAAAACGGACTGAGGCGCGAGCACATCTCCAGGGTGAAAGCGGGAAAGTCCCAGTCACCCTGGGGATCTTCCATGGGATCGCTCTTTTGCTCGTCGGGGTCGTGCCAGCCGAGCAGGGCACCGCCGGTTTCCGGCCGCCAGTAGGATTCGTTGTCCACATCCATGATCAGGGGCGCATTCTGGGGAATTTTGGGATGGGGCGCCACGAAGACACGCTGCCGGCGCATCTGGTAGATGGGCAGATCCAATCCCACCCAGCGGCCTACATGGATGGCGAACGGCCCGGCGGCATTGACCACCACGCGGGTGTTGATGCGCCCCCGGTCGGTCGTTACCGCACAGACCCCTTGACTGTCGGTCTCGATGCCGGTGGCGCGCGTGCGCACGAAAAAGCGCGCCTTGTCGGCCGCCCGGGCGAATCCCTGAGTCACCTCATGGGCCGAAAACCAGCCGTCTTTGGCCCTGAACGCACCGGCTTTGATTTCCGGGTTCAGCCAGGGCCAGCGCTTGTGCACCTCACTACCGCTGAGGTACTCGGAATCGATGACCCCGACCTTGTGGTAGGCCGCGACCGTGGCCTTCACGTCGGCCACCATGCCCTCTTCGGTGGTCAAGAACAGGTAACCGCCATGGTGCAGGTCAATTTCGTACCCGTCCAGACCGGTAGTCTGGGCAAAGTTCTCCCACACCTCGATGGACTCCTTGGCCAGGGCCGCCATGGCCGGCTCAGTGAACTGGGCCCGGAAGGATTCGATGGACGCCGTGGTGGTCAGCGTGGACAGTCCGTCGCGCATCTCCACCAGGATCGTGGACAAGCCGGCCCGGGAAAGCCAGAAGGCCGTGGCCACACCGATGATCCCCCCCCCGATGACCACGGCATCGGCCGTTTCCTGATCAAATGCATCCGGGGTCAATATTTTTCTCATCTTCTCTTCCTCCTGATTGGCGAACTTGATGGCTTAGTTGTCGATCACGCCCTCGGCAGCCAGAACATCGGCCTCTTTTCCCAGATCCAGGCGCTCCAGCGTTTTTCGCGTGGGCAGCCCGTTGGCATCCCAGCCCCTGGCCGCGTAATACCAGTCCAGCAGTTGTTCCAGGCTTTCTTTGGGGATATAATAGCCCTCGTTGGGACCGGAGGGGATCGGCTCGGTGGAGAAGCGCTCGGGTGGGAAATCCCAGCTGCGGCCAAACCCCTTGATTTCGCGGGCGGAGATGGCGCGCGTCAGGTTCCAGATGCGTTCGGACACGCCCAGCATCTCCTGCCACGTGCGCTTTTGACCGGTAATCAAATAAAAGAGTTCGGCGTAGTTCTCTACTTCGAAACCCAACTCCATCAATTGCAGCCGACAGACGCCCAGGGCGTCGAAAAGCGGGCGGGTATGCTGGGAATCGATCACGTAACGAGCACAGTCCGCCTTGACCACGCCCGGGGATTGCCGCTCCACCGTACCGCCGCTGTTGACCAGATCGTTGACGTTGGTCCAGGCCCCGGCCATGTCGTGCCCCAACACCCACGCACGGGCGTGATGGGCACCGATGTCCGCCGTCATGTAGGCCAGCATCATGGAAGGGGCGTTGCGGCATTCATAGCCGGTCCATTCCAGGCCCTTGACGTGAATGGCAAAGGCCTCGGAGCCTTGCCCCACCTTTTCAGCCGCTTTCTTCACGCCTTCGGCCAGCAGATCGCCAATGCCCTCCCGGGCGACGATCTTTTCCAGCAGGTAATCAACGGTTTCAAGGTCTGAAAACGCCACCGGCCGGCCGAGTTCCCCTTCGCTGAGAATGCCTTTTTCAAAGCACTCGATGGTCCAGGAGATGACCGCACCGGCGGAAATGGTGTCGAGGCCCAGTTCGTCGCACAGGTAGTTGGCGTAGGCGACTTCTTCGATGGTCTTGAGTTCGCAGTTGCCGCCGAACAAGGCGATGGTTTCGTACTCGGGACCTTCCACGTATGCATCGCCCAGCCTGGTTTTGGTGTGTCCGTATTTTCCGCAGGGGGTCGGGCAGCAGTAGCATCCCTTGTCGGTAATTTTCAGTTTTTGCAGAATCGCCCTGCCGTTGATCTCCTGGTAATGGTCGGAGAAGGACGTTTTAAAGTTGCGTGTGGGAAAGGCGCCCACCTCGTTGACCCAGTTGGTGATGCCGGCGGTGCCTTCGGGCGTCCACTCGGTGAAGCCGGGCTTGGCGGATACTTTCTTGTAAGCTGTCTTGCCGGCGGCAAAGGCCTGTTGCACATCGAACACCGGCAGGCTTCCCGTCCCCCTGACGGCGATGGCCTTGATCCGCTTGGAACCCAGCACGGCCCCCACCCCACTGCGGCCGGCCTGACGGCCGAAATCGTGGGAGAGGCAGGCATAGCGCACCCGCTGTTCTCCGGCCGGTCCGATGGTCAGCACCTGGAAGTCCTCACCCAAATCCGTTTTCATGTTTTTCTCGGCGATCAAGGCGCCCTGCCCCCAGTAGGCATCGGCAGACCGGATCTCCACCTGGCCGTCTTCGATGAACAGGTAACTGGGCGCCGGTGCACAACCGGTGAGCACCAGCACATCGTACCCGGCGTACTTCAGGGCGGGACCGAAGTGGCCGCCCATGTTGCTGTCCGCATAACCGCCGGTAGCCGGCGATTTGGTGCCGAAGTGGGTCTTGCCGCTGGCCGGTACCAGGTGGCCGGACAGGGGACCGGTGGCGGCGATGAACAGATTTCGCGCATCGTAGGGATCGATGCCACGCGGCAGTTCGTCAAAGAGCAGCTTGGCGACAAACCCGCGACCGCCGATGAAATGCTCCGCCAGGGTTTCGTCCAGCGGCTGTTTCTCAATGGCGCCGCTGGACAGGTCGATCCGAAGAATGGTTCCGGCATATCCGTACATGGATCCGACTCCTTAGTTTGACGATCCCATGGGCGCCTCGGCAGCAGACGAGGCTACCGTGGACCGGCTCGTCGATTTGCGTTTTTTGGTTTTTTGGGCGGCATCGGTCTCGGCCGAGATGGCCTTGATAAACGACCAGGCCATGAAGAGCATCAGGATCATGAAGGGAAAGGAAACCACGAAGGAGACCGTCTGCACGGCTTTCAGGCCGCCCGCCACCAGCAGCATGGCCGCGATGGAAGAGCAAACCAGCCCCCAGAAGACCTTCAGACCGGTTTTGGGTTCCAGGCTGCCGCCGGAGGTCATCATGCCCACCACGAAGGTGGCCGAATCGGCCGAGGTGATGAAAAAGATGCAAACGATGACCATGGAGATCAAGGATAGAAAGGCACTCATGGGAAAGTTGTTGTAAAGCGTGAAGATGGCCGTAGTCACGTCATTAAAGGTAGCATCGGCAATGCCCGGCGTGCCGTTGAGCTCCAGGAAAATGGCCGAACCGCCCAGGATGTTGAACCAGATGGCGCACAGCAGGGTCGGCGCCAACAGGGCGCCCAGCACGAACTCACGGATTTTGCGGCCGCGCGAAATACGGGCGATAAACACGCCCACAAACGGGGCCCAGGTAAGCCACCAGGCCCAGTAAAACACCGTCCAGGCCCCGGACCAGTCGTAGCCGGTGTGTTTGGCCACGCCGCCGCTGGCATCCACGAAAAAGCTGAGCCAGAGGATGTTCTGCAGGTAGTAGCCAATAGATTCGACGAATGAATTCAGGATGTAACGGGTCGGTCCGATGACCAACACCAAAACCATGAGGCCGAAGGCCATGACCATGTTGGTGTTGCTCAGGATACGGATCCCCTTGTTAATCCCGGTAACGGCGGAGGTGATGTAAAGGGCGGTCACGACGGCGATCACGGTGATGGAGACCGCCGTGCCCTTGCCGATGCCGTAAAGCAAGTCCAATCCGGTGGTCACCTGCAGAGCGCCCAGGCCCAGAGACGTGGCCACGCCGAACAGCGTGGTGACCACTGCCAGAGAGTCGATGACCTTGCCGGCGGTTCCACGGGCGGCCTGTTCACCGATCAGGGGGGTCAGGGTGGCGCTGATCAATCCCGGGTAACCCTTGCGGAACTGAAAGTAGGCCAGGACCAGGGCCACGGTGGCGTAGCAGGCCCAGGGATGCAGCCCCCAGTGAAAAACCGCGGTGCGCATCGCCTCGGACGCCGCCGCCGGTGTTTTGGGATCGGCGAAGGGGGGGCCGGCAAAATGATAGATCGGCTCGGCCACACCCCAGAAGACGAGGCCGATGCCCATGCCGGCGGCGAAAAGCATGGCAAACCAAGAGCTGAGACTGAACTCGGGGGTTTCATCATCCCTGCCCAGGCGGATGTTGCCGAAGCGGGAAAAGGCCACCACCAGGCAAAAGACCACGAAACCGGCCACAAAGGTCATATAAGCCCAGCCGAAATTGGTGATGAAAAATTTGAAGATTTTGTCGAACAGCTCCTTGACCTGATCCGGTGAGGCCATGGTCATGAAAACGAAAGCCAGGCAACAGGCGGCCGAGATGATGGATACGGTTTTGTCGATGGTGTTGTCGTTCATGCGTTTTCCTTTCTGAACGAGAATGCAGAATTAAGCGGCTGGCGCATCAGGCAGCACAATAGCACTGCGCGGACAGATCTCCGCACAGGCACCGCACAGGATGCATTTTGCCGGAAATTCGGATTCCGGTTGTTCCACCATGACCCCTTTGGGACAGACGTCCACACAGGTCATGCAGCCGGTGCAAAGATCCTGGTCGACCCGGTAGACGCCGGACGCCATGACGATGGCCTCCACCGGGCAGGCCTCGGCACACGCACCGCATTGATCGCAGAAATGAATGCGGTAGTCTCCCGGTGCGGGAAATCGGCCTTCAATCCGCAGCAGTGCCCTGGCGGGTTGAACCGCGCTGAAATTTTCCATGGCACAGGCCAGCTTGCAGGTCCCGCAGCCGGAACATTTTTCGTGGATGACAGTCGGCATCATGGATGACGCTCCTTCAGGTATGGATGAAACAGGTTGGCCGATGAACCGAAACCCCTTTTAATGCCGGGCTTTCTAAATCCCTTGCCACACTATTTGTGGCGGGAGGTCAAAGCGGCTGGCCGCCAAAGGGGAAAGCAGACCGTTGCTTCGCCGCTTGTGGATGAAAGATTTCAATCTTTATGCCAATCAAACGGTTTTTTTTCAGTACCTTGAAATGAAAGAGAAACCTTCTTTTTTTCAGCGGGGACGGTTCAAATCGAGTCGGACAGATCTGTCCGGTCATGGCGACAGGTATTGACTTAATCAGCCGAAATGCTTTCACTTAATTCATTATAGACATTTATGTCCAAAATTAAGACTAATTTATGCCATGCGCTTTCATTTTTCGCTGGAGCGTCTTGTAGTTCAGCTGCAGGGCTTCAGCGGCCCGCCCGCGATGCCACCGCGCCGCTTCCAGGGCGCTGAGAATCATCTTTTTCTCCAGGGCATCCATCCGTTGTCGGAGGCCGCCCCCGGATGAAGGCGGTTCGGCGTCGGCTAATTCGTCGACCGCGCTGTCTGAAATCTGCCCCATCAGGTCCAGCTTGCCCAGGGTGATGTAGGTATGCAGCACGTTTTGCAGCTCGCGGACATTGCCGGGCCAGGCGTAGGTTTCCATGGCCTCGCGGACCCGCACCGGCAGGTGCCGGGGCTCTCCCGACCCTTTGTCCAGCCGCGACAAAAAATGATCGATGAGCAGCGGAATATCTCCCTTGCGCTCGCGCAGCGGCGGCAACTGGATGGGCAGGATGCGGACGCGGTAAAAAAAATCCTCCCGCATCCGACCCGCCTTGACCAGGTTGACCAGGTCGCGGTTCGTGGCGGCGATCACCCGAAAGTCGCTGCGTTTGAGCTTGATGCCGCCCAAAGGGGTGTAACCCACGCCGTCGAGCACCCGCAGCAGTTTGACTTGCAGGTTCTGGCCGATCTCGCCGATTTCATCGAGAAACAGGGTCCCCCCGTCCGCCGAATCCAGGAACCCGCCCTTGTCGGCACTGGCCCCGGTAAAGGCACCCTTCATGTGGCCGAAGAATTCCCGCTCCATCAGGTCCCTGGGAATGGCGCCGCAGTTGACGGCAACGAATCCCCCCGCCCGGCGATCGCTCAGTTGGTGGATGGCCCGTGCCACCAGCTCCTTGCCGGAACCGGACTCCCCGAAAATAATCACGCTGGCGTCGCTGGCGGCGGCCTTGAGAATCAGATCATACACCGTCTGCATCGGTTCACTCTTGCCGATGATATCGCCGAACCGGTATCGGTCGCTGATGGATGACCGCAGGCGCAGGTTCTCCTTGCGAAGATCCAGCTCCACCCCCTTGTATGCGGTGACGTCGCTGATGAACCCCTCCAGGGCCACCAGTTGATCATCGTCATCGAAAACCCCCTCGCCCTGCTCCCAGACCCACTTCTCCTCGCCACTGGCCGCCCGGATGCGGTAAATGAAGCTGAATGGCCGCCGCTTGGCCACGGTTTCACGAACCAGATTGAGCATGTTTTTGCGATCCTCGGGGTGTACGATCCGCTGATAGGCGTTGGGTCCGGTACCGATGATCTCATGCGGCTCGAAGCCAAGCAGTCGCTTGGTGCCCTGGCTGGCAAACTCCATGACAAAGGATTCGTCGGCCCGGCAACGATAGACGATCCCCGGCAGGTTGTTCATCAGCGTGCTCAATCGGCGCTGGCTTTCCAACAGGGCATTTTCAGCCTGTTTTTTTTCAGTGATATCCAGGCACAGGCTCAGTTTGGAAATGGACCCGTCGGCATTGGTGATGGGTGTGGCCATGTTGTAATACCATCGCCCGGTGGTCGGGTGCCTGAACTCCCACCTCACCGTCTTGCCCCGAAATACGTCCTGTTCCAGGCACCACGGGCAGATCTCGGCGTTACCATACAGAACCTGATGGCAGGCTTCCCCCACCGGGTCCCGGCCCAACTGCTCAGCCACTTGGTGGTTGACGAATTCGATGCGGTTGTCCGGCGAGCAGACGTAGACCATGCCGTCAAAGGCTTCGACAATGGCCTCAAAATAGGACAAGCGGTTATGGTCGGCGGTAATCATCTCAAATAGTCCCGCCTGTCGATGCGGTATTTTTTCATCTTGTAGTTGAACAGCTGCCGTGAAATGCCGATGCTGGCTGCCGCCCGGGTGATATTGCCGCCATGGGCGGCCAGTGCGGCGACCACCACCGACCGCTCATGGTCTGACTGGCGGGCCAGCAGCCCCTTTCCGCCGTCCATCGGCTGGCGGCCGGCGTCGGGAGGCGGGTCAGGCGGCCCTGGGCGCGCCTGCCCGTTAAATGCCATTCCATCGGATGGCGAACCGGCCATCGGCGGCTGAACGGCGCCCGGCTCGCCCCGCAGCCGTCGCCAGGTGGTCAGGTGAGACTGCAGGTGCCGCCGCTCGATCGTGCGGCTGGAAACCACCAGGTTGATGGCCCCTTCGATGACATGTTCCAATTCACGGACGTTGCCGGGCCAGTCATAATCATTGAACAGGGCCAGCACATCAGCGGAGATGTCGGACACCTTGCGGTTGAGCGCCCGACTGTGCTTGGAAAGAAAATGACGCGCCAGCAGGACGATGTCCTCTTTGCGGTCACGCAGCGGAGGAATGGGAATGAAGACCACACCCAGCCGGTAGAACAGGTCGGGCCGCAGGTTGTTTTCAGCGATGGCCACATGCGGCTCCTTGTTGACACTGCTGATAATTTTAACGTCGATCGTCGACTCCTTGAGCGATCCCAGACGGCGCACTTTGCGTTCCTGGATGACCCGCAGGATTTTGGCCTGAAGCCCGGTGGCCATCGAGTTGAGTTCATCCAGAAAGAGGGTTCCGCCGCTGGCGCGCTCGAAAAGCCCCAGTTTGTTCCGCGCCCCGGTAAAGGCACCGCTGGTGGTTCCGAAAAGCAGCCCTTCGAGCAGGTTTTCCGGTATGGCGGCACAGTTCACCGCCGTGTAGCGACCGCTTTTTCGCCCGCTGTGGTTGTGAATGGCCTGGGCAAAGAGCTCCTTTCCGGTTCCGGTCTCCCCATGCAGCATCACCGGCGAAGGGGTAATGGCGGCCATTTTGGCCGTATTCACGGCCCTGATAAAATCACTGTTGCTGCCCACGATGGCATCGAAATCAAAGCGGGTCTCATTGGGCAGCACCTGCTTGGACCGGGGTATGGAAATGGCGGATATGGTCTCTTCCAGCACGTTGTATTCGCGCACCAGACAGATCGCGCCCTCGAGCCGATCCCGTTTGAACAGGGGGAAAACGGTGTGGATGGTATTGGCAACTTTTCCCCGCCGCGTCCGATAGAGCAGCGACCGGTCGACGATGGGCTGCCGGTTTTGAAGACACTGCATGATCACGCTGTCATTTTCGGACAGGTCGTAGACGTCGACCACTTTTTTCCCGAGCACCTCCGCCGGATCCAGTTCATCGATGGCCGCCATGGTGGGATTGTAGTAGATGATGGAGCCGGTCCAGTCGACGATGAGCAGCCCCTCGCTGAACCCGTCGAAAAAGGGTAGAAATTCTTCGTAGCCAATATCGAGCGTCCGAGCGATGAAATGGCGT
Organism: uncultured delta proteobacterium; assembly: GCA_963705475.1. Taxonomy (GTDB): domain Bacteria; phylum Desulfobacterota; class Desulfobacteria; order Desulfobacterales; family Desulfosarcinaceae; genus Desulfosarcina. Next base: position 109,580 of record CAVPJS010000005.1, read on the forward strand.
GGAGCGGTTTTCATGGCCATGGCGGTAGAGATCCCATCAAGGTTGGCGAATCGGTTAACTGGCTGCTGAAAAGCATGGCATACTTTTCAAGATCAGGCAAACCGGTAGTCTGAGGTCGGCGGTCCGAGGTCGGCGGTCCGAGGTCGAGGTCTGAGGTCTGAGGTCTGAGGTCCGAGGTCCGAAATCAGAAAACCGACGCGCTGGAAGCCGCTCCGTCCTCCGTCCTCCGTCCTCCGTCCTCCGCCTTCCGCCTTCCGCCTTCCGTCCTCCGCCTTCCGTCCTCCGTCCTCCGTCTTCCGTCCTCAGACCGCTGTCCTCTGGCCAGCGTCCTCACTCGTGGGCGTACATGTTGAACAGAATATCGTTTTCCAGATACATCTGCTCCAGCCGCTCCTGGTGCGCGTTGAGCTGCGGATGCTGTCGGTTGACCAACTCCAGCACCAGGTAGTTGATGATACAGGAAATGGTCGTCGGGTACCCGATCAGGGGAATGGAGCGGGACGGTACAACCAGGCAGAGATGGGCAAAGGGGATCACCGGGCACAGGGCGTTGTCGGTGATCACCAGCAGATAGTGCTGAAGGCGCCGGGCGACCTTGGCCAGTTTGATCAGTTCGTTCGGGTAGCGTGAGGTGGTGATGATGGTCACCAGGCTGTCGTCGGGCGCATTGGTCAGCCAGTCGATGGCCGTGCTGTCGCTGCCTTTCAGGATATGCACGCCTCGACGGACCTTGGTCAGCGACCAGCCCATGTAATAGGCAAAAGTGTAGGAAACCCGCGAGCCGACCACATACACGGCAGGGCTCTCCTGAAGCTGCGCAACGATCCGGTCCAACACCTTCATGTCGATGCTTTCGTAAAACTGCCGCAGATTGTTCATCTCCTCGAAGACCACCCGATGCAGCAGATCGGTGCCGGGCCCCTTCATTCCCGGGAGATCCACCCGGTCCGGCAGGCTCAACCCGGAATCCACGAAATCCCGCAGCGCCTGGAGGAATTCTCCGTAGCCGCCGTAGCCCAGCTGCGCCACAAACCGGACCACCGTGGCCTCGCTGACCCCGCAGGCCTCTGACAGCTCTTTCGTGGTCATGAAAACCGCCTTGCGGGGGTTCTGGATAATGTAGCTGCCCAGTACCTTCCCCTTGGGGGTCAGCGTGTCCAGCTGGTTGACAATGCCCTTGATCACCGGATGTGCCTGAGAGTCGTTCATGATAGATTCCTTGAATGAACGAAAAATGAAAATTTTATTTCATATTGTTAAATGTGATATAAACTATTTTTTTACTTGTATTTATTACTATAAATTTTTGTTGTCAAGGCCATTTGAAATTTTATTATTCAATTTAATATTTTTTTATTGACAGGTTTTATTTCATTCGGATACCATCCGCGACAACTGGTCGTTTCACGTTCCATCTTCACCCACGCACGTTTTATCTTTTAACCATGTAGGGAGAGCGTATGTTCTGGAAATCCAAGCCCCTGTGGGGCAACCAAACCAGACTGAAGTCCAACTACGATGCGGTGATCATCGGCGGCGGTCTTCACGGTCTGGCCACAGCCTACTACCTGGCCAAGGAGCACGGCATCACGGATGTGGCCGTCATTGAAAAGCGCTTCATCGGATTCGGTGGTGCCGGCCGCAATACGGCCATCGTGCGGGCCAACCAGCGCACGCAGTACAATGTCCCGCTTTACAAGGAGGCGCTTGACCTGTGGCCGGTGCTCACCAAGGAGCTGGACTACAACCTGATGTTCAACAACTGCGGCAACCTCAACCTGATGCACAGCGAAGCGGCCATGAAGGCGGCCCGCATGACCATCGCCACCGCCCAGTTCCACGGCGTGGAGAGCCACCTCATCGACGCCAAGCAGGCCAAAGAGCTGGTGCCGGCCTTGAACATCTCCGAAGACATCACCTTCCCCATCCACGGGGCCATGTTTCACCCCCCCGGGGGCATCGTGCGCCATGATGCCGTGGTCTGGGGCCTGGCCAAAGGGGCCGCCAAACATGGTGTGCACATCCACCAGCACACCGAAGCCACCGCCATCCACACCGACGGCGGCAAAATCACCGGCGTGGAAACCTCCCGCGGCCGCATCCATACACCCCGGGTGCTGGTCAGCGCCGGCGGCTACAGCGCCGGCCTGATCCACCAGATGCTGGGCATCAAGCTGCCCATCGCCGTGCTCACCATTCAGGCCATGGTCACCCAGCCGCTCAAGCCGCTGCTCGACCACGTGGTGTCGTCCGGCGCATACCACTGCTACGCCAACCAGACCCTCAAGGGCGAGATCGCCACCGGCGCCCACATGGACCAGTGGCCCAACTATACGACCCAGAACACGGCCCATTATATCAAACACCAGGCCGAGGCCCTCTCCGACTGGCTGCCCTGCCTACGCGGCGTCAAATTCATGCGCATCTGGGGCGGACTGGCCGACATGACCCCGGACATGGCGCCCATCATGGACGGCAACGATCATGTCGAAGGCTTCTACATGGACTGCGGCTGGGGTTATTTCGGCTTCAAATCCTGCAGCGCCGTCGGCAAATACATGGCGTCGTTCATGGCCAGCGGACACTGCCCGGACATGCTCAAGCCGTTCAACCTACGTCGCTACGAAAACCACCAGTTGATGGGCGAAACCGCCGAACTGGTCAGCTATACGCCCAACAATTAGAAGGAGATTGAATCATGGCTTTGACACTCACCTGCCCCGTCTGCGGCAAGCGCAACGGATATGAATTCCGTTATGGGGGAGAAGACAAGGGTCCGCGCCCGGCGGAAGCGGGGCTGACCCCTGCCGCCTGGTGTGACTATGTCCATATGAACAAGTGCACGGCCGGCGTCCTCAAGGAGTGGTGGTTTCACCGCGATGGCTGCGGCTCCTGGTTCACCACCTGGCGCGACACAACCAAAAACCTCGAAGTGGCTAATCCGGAGGCAAGCAAATGAACAGGCTTAACCAGTTGCCCACGCTCCGCATCACTCCCTCGGAAAAACGCTCCCTGAATTACCGGGGAAAAACCGTCCAGGGCGTGGCCGGAGATACGGTTGCGACGGCCCTTTTTGCCAATGGCGTCCGGGTCTTCGCACGCAGTCTGAAATACCACCGCCCCCGCGGGCTCTACAGCCTCGACGGCGAGTGCAGCAATACCTGCATGGACGTCAACGGCGTACCCAACGTGCGCACCGAAAACACCCTGCTCAAGGACGGCATGGTCGTCAAGGAGCAGAATGTCAAAGGCTCTGCCGACCGCGACTGGCTGGCCTTCATCGACAAGCTGGACTGGATGATGCCGGCCGGCTTCTACTACAAGACCATGCATAAGCCCGCCTCCATGTGGCCAGTGGCCATGCGGCAGATCCGCAAGGCCGCCGGCATCGGCGTCATTTCCGCCGATTACCAGATGAAGGGCAAGTACGACGAAATGTTCGTCACGGCGGAAGTCACCGTCATCGGCGGCGGCGCCGCCGGCATGACCGCCGCCCTTGCCGCCGCCGAATCCGGACAGCGGGTGGTCCTGCTCGAATCCCGCCCCCACCTGGGCGGATGCTTCGACTACCGGGTCAGCACCACTGCCGAAGGCACGCCCCTTTACGAAAGGGCCCGCGAACTGGCCAAACAGGTGGAGCAGACCGGCAACATCCGGACCTTCAAACACTCCTCGATGGTCGGCGCCTACAACAACAACCTGATCACCGCCTTTCAGGTGGGTGGGCCCACAGACGCCTTCACCGAGCGCTACATCGAGATCCGCTCGGACAGCGTCGTGGTGGCCACCGGCTGCATCGAACGCCCCCTGATCTTCGACCACAACGAGCGCCCCGGTGTCATGCAGGTGGGCTGCGCCCATCGCATGGCCCGCACCTACGGGCTGCTGCCGGGCAGCGAAGCGGTCTTTTCCGTGGGTCACGACCTGGGCCTGGAGGCCGCCGTGGATCTCTTCGACCTGGGGCTCAAGATCAACTGCGTGGCCGACATCCGCGAGGACGGCCAGAACCCCGAGCTGATGCTGGCCCTGGCCGAACGCAAGATCCCGGTTCTCAAAGGCTGGGTGGCCGCCAAAGCCCACGGCGGAAAGCAGGTGGAAACAGTGACCCTCTCCACCGTCGAAGGCATGGTCAAGCGTCAGTTCCCCTGTGACCTGCTGGTGGCTTCCGCCGGTCTCACGCCCGTAACGGGTCCCTTTATCTTGGCCCAGGCCAAGATGGGCTATGACAGCCACACCGGTTACTTCCTGCCGACGACGCTGCCCGAGAAGATGTTTCCCGCCGGCCGCTTGACCGGCGTCAACAACCCCGCCGCCATTGAAGCCTCCGGCCGCCTGGCCGGCCTCAAGGCAGCGACTGCCGCCGGTGCGGACATGGGCACGGCCGTCGCCGACGCCGAAAAGGCCGCATCGGCCCTTCCCGGCCCGGAGCGCGGCTGCAAGCTGGTCACCGCACCGGTCAAGGGCCGCAAGAGCTTCATCTGCTTCGACGAAGACACCACCATCAAGAATATCAAACAGGCCATCGAGATGGGCTTCGATGTCCCGGAACTGATCAAACGCTTTACTTCGGCCGGCACCGGCCCAGGCCAGGGCGGCATCCCGGGGCACAACCTGCCCCTGTTCGTGGCCAAATACACGGCCTCCATCAATACCCCGGTGCCCACCACGGTGCGTCCGCCGTTGGTGCCCACCTTCCTAGCCACCTATGCCGGCTACAACCACCACATGTTCAAGCACACGCCGCTGCACGATTCGCAGATCAAAGACGGCGGCGTCTTCCGCAACATCGGCGTCTGGCAGCGGGCACGCTATTTTTCCGACGATTTCGACTGCAAGGAAGAGATCCTCAACGTGCGCAACAACGTGGGCCTGCTGGACGGCTCGACCCTGGGCAAGTTCCGCATCCACGGTCCCGACGCCTTAAAGGCCCTGCAGCGCGTCTACGTGTCGGACATGAGCAAGGTCAAAGAGGGCCGCATCAAGTATTCGGCCATGTGCAACGACGACGGCTGCGTCATCGACGACGGCGTGGTGGTCAAGCTGGGAGAAAACGACTACTACTTCACCACCTCTTCCGCCAGGGCCGGGCAGACCGTGGAGTGGATCCGCTACCACACCCGTTTCGACGGCTGGAACTTCGCCCTGGTCAACCTGACCGACGCCCTGGGCGTGATCAACATCTCGGGCCCCAACGCCCGCAAGGTGCTGGCCAAGGTCGTCGACGTCGATCTTTCCACCGAGGCGCTTCCCTTTTCCGGGTACCAGGCGTTTTCCATCAAGGATACCGTTCCCGTGCGGGCCATGCGCCTGGGATTCGTCGGCGAGCTCTCCTACGAGCTTCACGTGCCCGCATCCTACACCCAGGCGGTCTGGGACATGCTCAAGGAAGCCGGCGCCGAATTCGGCATCCGCAACTTCGGCGTGGAGGCCCAGAACGTGCTGCGCATGGAAAAGTGCCATGTCATTTTAGGCTCCGAATCCGAACAGCGCACCAACTTGCTGGATCTGGGATTGGGCTTTCTCTGGGACCGCAAGAAAGCCGAGGCCAAGACCGTGGGTGCGGTGGCCCTGCGCCAGGCCGAAAAGGATGTCGGCCGGCTCAAGCTGGTGGGCATCCGCATGGAAGACGACAACCGGCCCGCCCGTGACGGCGCGCTGATCGTCGACAACAAGGTTCGCGGTTACGTGGCCACCATGCGCAAGAGCTTTTCCACCGGTCAGGCCGTGGGCATGGCGCTGGTGGAGTCCCAATTGGCGGACATCGGCACCCGGCTGGAAATATTCGAGGATGAATGCAACGGCGTGCGCTTGTATGCCAGGGTCGTGGCCATGCCGTTCTACGATCCGACCGGCGAACGAATGAAAACCTGAATCGACCCTGCATTTTAAGTGGCTCTGCATTTCGAATTGAACCTTATACGATAAGGCGATGTTAAGTATTAGGTGATAAGCGTTAAGCGAAGGAATTCTATCTTTCTAAAAAGTAAAAAATAGATTCGATCCGCCGCTTACCCCTTAAAACCATTAAATACTTCGACCGCTGTAGAAAACGATTAATGTACAAGATATGAGGTGTTTATCATGGTAGAAATACAACGACGATCGCCGGTGCAGTTCAAGGTCAGCCCCCGCAGCACCGAGGTGCGCGACAACTGGACGGTGGCGCTGGAATACGACGACGAGGGCCAGGGCCCCTGGCTGGTGGACCTGGCCCACAAAACCCGCTGGGACCTGCAGGACAGCAGGGTTGGCGAGCAGCGACCCTGCGACCTGGACGTACCGGCCACACCGGGTTCGTGCACCTTTGCCAACGACACACTGGTCAACCGCATGAACCGCACCCAGACCTCCGTCTATCATCTGGGTGCAGCGGCACCGGCCCTGCCCGATTTTTCAGGCTACACCGACGTCACCGAATCCACGGTCTTTCTGGCCCTATTCGGCCCCAAGGCGTTTCTTATCGCCGAAAAACTCAGCGCCCTGGACTTTCTGGACCCGGCCAAGCAGGCACCCTTTCTCTACCAGGGCCCTTTTTGTCATGTGCCCTGCCAGATCGTCACCCTGGAAAAGGCGGCCGACGGCAGCGGCGGGTTTCTGTTGACCTGCAGCCGGGGATACGGCGACAGCATGATTCACGCCATCCTGGAAGCCGGATCCGCGCTCGGCCTGCGACCGGCCGGTGAAAACCGATTTTCCACCTGGATTCAAGGTCTTCAGGGGTAGGGTCTGTGTGTGCCGCATATTGCCCGATCGCCAACACTGAAGGATGGGCTGAAGGGCGGTCGTGCGCGTCAGCCGCCTGGTTGCGGGCCAAGCGGATCGATTGCCGACTGCATCTGTCGGCAGTTCAGCGGCAAGTGAAAAATTGTTTTCTGACAAATAGAAAATATTTTTTCTTTTCAGTTTAAATTTTTTTACATTCTTTCAATGCCGAGCGGACGCGAAGGCTGCGAGCCGGCGACGTATGAATGCAACTACACGAAATTATTACAATATAAATTGGTCCACCGTATAGCTGGAAAAAAAACGAATTTACTTTATTTGCGGCGTTTATTTTGCATTTGAAATTTCAAGACGCTTGACCCGATGTATCTCGAACGAACGTTTACGCATACCATTTGACGGAGGAAACCATGACCAAAAAGTATGACGCCATTATCATCGGGGCCGGGGTGATCGGTGCCCCAATTGCCTACGAGCTTTCCAAGATGGGCTACAAGACCATGAGCGTGGACAAACTGCCCGATGCCGGTGAAGGCTCTACGGCCGGATCCTGTGCCATCGTCCGCGCCCACTACTCCACCGAAGACGGTGTGGCCTTCGCCTACGAAGGGTTCAAATATTGGCTGGACTGGGAGAACTACCTGGATCACGTGAAAGACGAGAAGGGCCTGGCCAAGTTCATGAACACGGGCTCCCTGCTGATCAAATCCAAGGGTCACAAGTGGCAGAACGTCAAAAAGCACTACGATGCCGTCGGCGTCGAGTACAAGGAATTGACCAACGAAGAGATCCTGGAGATGATCCCCGTGCTCGACCTGCACGAGTTCTGGCCGGTCAAACGCCCCGAGGATCCGGCCTTCTGGGAAGAGCCCACCAAGATGCTCGAAGGCGGCCTGTTCTGCCCCGAGGGCGGTTATGTGAACGACCCGGCCCTGTCCGCCCACAACATCATGCGCGCCGCCGAAGCCAAGGGCGCCACCTTCGTGTTCAACGCCGAAGTGGTCAACATCCGCGCCGCCGCAGGCAAGGTTCAGGGGATCACCCTGGCCGACGGCACCGAAATCGACGCCCCCGTCGTGGTCAACTGCGCCGGCCCCCACTCCTTTAAGATCAACCAGATGGCCCCTGGCGTCTGGGAAGGCTGCAACATCAAGACCAAAGCCCTGCGCCACGAGGTGATGTACTGCCCCGCACCCGAGGATTACGATTACCTCAACGAAGGCTACCACCAGAGCGATGGCGACATCGGCTGCTACGTGCGTCCGGAAGTGGGCAACATGTACCTCATCGGCTCCGAGGACCCGGAATGCGATCCCCAGGAGTGGGTGGACCCGGACGAGTTTTACGCCGGCAAGGGTGGCACCGGCCGCGACAACCAGCTCTCCGAAGCACAGTGGAAGGCCCAGTGCTATCGCCTGGGACGCCGCGTGCCCACCCTGCAGGTGCCCAACCAGCCCAAGGGCGTCGTCGACCTCTACGACTGCTCTGACGACTGGATCCCGGTCTACGACAAGTCCGACCTGGGCGGCTTCTACATGGCCGTCGGCACCAGCGGCAACCAGTACAAGAATGCCCCGGTGGTGGGACGCATGATGGCCGAACTGATCGATGCCTGTGAAAAAGGTCTGGATCACGACAAGGAGCCCTTCCAGTACAAGATGAAATACACCGGCCGAACCCTGAATGTGGGTTTCTTCTCCCGCAAACGCGAGATCAACTACAACTCCAGCTTTTCCGTCAACGGATAAGCCGGTGGCGTCCACGCTTGAAAGATGGATCAGTTGCTGCTAATTGAAACGGGCCTGCCGATGCAGGCCCGTTTTTTCATTGGGATTGAATCATGAACATCTACGTTTGCGTCAAGCACGTACCCGATTCCGCGGCCACCATTACTGTTGAGGGCGACAACGCGATCAACGAAAAAATCACCTGGCTGGTGAACCCCTATGATGAGCACGCCCTTACCGAAGCCGCCAGGATCAAGTCGGCCCGCACAGAAATCGAGATCGTCGCCGTGTGCCTGGGCAAACCGGCCGCGGAGAGCACCCTGCGCTCGGCCATGGCCATGGGAGCCGATCGCGGCATTCTGATCGAGACCGATCAATACCACGACAGCATCATCACCGCCCGCGCGCTGGCGGCGGCCATCCAGTCCGATGGCCAGCCGTGGATCGTCTTCACCGGCAAGGAATCCATTGACAGCGAAGGCATGCAGACCCAGTTCCGCCTGGCCCAAAACCTGGGTATGCCCGTGGCCACCAACGTGGTCAAGGTGAGTGCGGACAGCGACGGCGTGACGGTGGAATGCGAGCGCGAAGCGGGCACCGTCGACGTTTACCGCATGGCTGTGCCCTGCGTCATCGGCGCCGGCAAAGGGCTGAACGACCCCATTTACCCGACCTTTCCGGACATCGTCAGGTCCCGCAAGAAGGCGGTCAAACGGATCGGCCTGGCCGAATTGGCCATCGACACGCCGGCGGCAGGCATGCAGATCCGGGAACTGGTGCCGGCTGTCGAGCAGCGTTCCCCCAAAGCCCTTACAGGCAGCGCCGCGGACATCGCCGCGCAGATTGTACACATCCTCAAGAACCAAGCCAAGGTGATTTGACCATGCAGCCGATCGGATTGCTCATCGAGTTCAAGGACGGGCGCGTCAAGCCGGCCAATTTCGGGGTGGCCACCGCCGCCCGCGCAGCGAACCGGCAACTGGTGGCCCTGGTGGTGGACGCGCCCGTCGACGCTGCCAAGGCCGCGCTGGAAGCATACGGGGTGACCCGCGTCGTCAACATCCGCACCGAAAGCAGCGGCTGGAACCCTGCCATTCATGCCGCCGCGGTGGTGGCGGCCATGCAGGAGAATGGAATCACCACGCTGATCGGCCTGACCAGCCCCGCCGGTCGGGAGCTGCTGCCGCGCGTCGCCGCCCGATTGGATGCACCCCTGGTCATGGACTGCATCGACATCGACCTGGACGGCCACCGGGTGAAGACCTCCCAGTACTCGGGAAAGACCATCGCCACCATCGCCATGACCGGTCGTCATTTCATCTACGGCATGCGAGCCAATGTCATCACGCCTGTGGAGGCGCCGACGGCGGCGGAAGTCATCGATTGTTCATTTGCGACCGATCACGGCAAGGGCTTCGAAGTGATCGAGACCCGCACCGACGGCAGCGGGTCCCAGTACCTGGCCGAATCGGACATTATCATCTCCGGCGGGCGGGGGCTGAAGAATGCTGAGAACTTCAAGCTGCTCATTGACTGCGCCAGGCACATCGACGCCGCCGTGGGCGCCTCCCGGGTGGCCGTGGACAACGGATGGGTGCCCTACGCCATGCAAGTGGGCCAGACCGGCGTCAAGGTGAACCCCAAAGTCTACATGGCCGTGGGCATCTCCGGCTCCATCCAGCACTTTGCCGGCATGAAAACCGCCAAGACCATCATCGCCATCAACACCGATGCCAACGCCGCCATCATGGCCAACTGCGATTATTATGCAGTGGGGGATCTGTTCGATATCCTGCCGGCGCTGGAAAAGGCCCTGGCGTCACTGAAGCGCTGACCATGCCCAAAAAGGCCAATGCATTGGCGCCGTTTCCCAACGGGTGGCCCGCGCCCGGAAGCTTCAACCCATGATGCAGGCGCACGAATTACCTTTGCCCTGACCCTTGTTTTTATCACGTCGGTTGGTTAATACCGGTTCATGAAGCGAACCGAAATCTACCGTCTCTTCCCAGGCATCGATCCCGAGACCATCTCCCTGTTGCCGGTGCTGGATCGATTTCATGAAGGGGTCATCATCACCGACCGCCATGGCGTCATCCTATACATGAATGGCACCCAGCTCAGGATCGACGACCTGCGGATCGACGACGCCATCGGAAGGACCGTCACCGAGCTTTACCGGGTGGATGAGGGGACCAGTCCAACCATGGCCTGCCTCAAAACCGGCCGGCCCATCGAAAACCTGGCCTGTTATTACCGCACCCGTTTGGGAAAAGTGGTCAACTCCATCCACAACATCTATCCCCTGCGTTCAGACGGCCGCCTCATCGGCGCCATTTGCTGTATCACCGACTACAAGAACATCGAACAAACCCTCGCCGCCATCAGCCAGACCGGGTCGCCGCGATCCGTTTCCACCTTTGGGGTGTCTCCGGTGACCGTCCGGGTGAAGCCTGGAGGCAACGGCACCCGCTATCGCTTTGGCGACATCATCGGCGCCCATGCGGATCTGCTGGCTGCGGTGAAGACCGCCCAGCTGACCTCCGACTCCCCTTCACCGATCATGCTTTTCGGCGAAACCGGCACCGGCAAAGAGATGTTCGCGCAATCCATCCACAACCGCAGTGCGCGCAAGAGCCGGCCTTACGTGGCCATCAACTGTGCCGCCATCCCCGAGAACCTGCTGGAAGGCCTGCTCTTCGGCACCTCCAAAGGCGCGTTCACCGGCGCCATCGACAAGGCCGGACTGTTTGAAACCGCCGACGGCGGCACCCTTTTCCTGGATGAAATCAATGCCATGTCACCGGGCCTGCAGGCCAAACTGCTCCGTTTTCTCCAGGAGCGCAAAGTCCGGCGCGTGGGGGCCTTGCAGGAGATCGATGTGGACCTGAAGGTGATCAGCTCCGTCAACGTTCTCCCTCACGCCGCCATCGAATCCGGTTCGATGCGCGCGGATCTGTTCTACCGGCTGGCAGTGGTGTTCATCAAGATCCCCCCGCTGCGAGCGCGCATGGAGGACCTGGATCGACTGGCCGCCCATTTTCTGGAAAAGGCAAACGACCGCCTGGGAAGAAAAGTCTCCGGAATCGCAGAAGATGTGATCGATCGCTTCAAGCGCTACACCTGGCCCGGCAATGTGCGTGAGCTGGCGCATGTCATCGAAGGGGCGATGAATATGGCGGGCGCAGAGGCAACCATCCGGATGCATCACCTGACGCTTCCGCTTCTGATGGAGCATCCGCAGCAGGCGGCCGCCCCGCCGCTTGGAGGATCGGCGACCCACAGCGGCCGGTTCACCCCCGCTGTTTCCGCATCGTCAACGGATCATGCGTTCTCGGGCCTGACCCTCGCCGAAATGAAAACCAGGAGCGAAATCGCCAAGATTCAGGCCGCCCTGACAGCCACGCGGGGAAATGCCGCCGGTGCCGCCCGCCGGCTGGGGATATCCCCCCAGCTGATGCATTACAAGCTGAAGCGGTTCGGTATCGATCGACGGGACTTCAGGCAAGACGCGTCCGAATGACATGAACCAACTTAGCCGGTAATCACCGCGGAGGTAACGTCCAGGCAACCTCGAGATGATGGGGCGTCAGGGCGGCCACGTGACCGTCGAACCAGAAGTGGGCCACCGGCCAGCGGGTCTCATCGTAGGTCAGCGTCATGCGTGTGTCATCGATGATGGCCACGACCCGGCAGCGGGACAGGCCGACCATGCCTTTCCCCACGGCCTTGAGCACGGCTTCCTTGGCGGTCCAGAATCTGAAAAAGGCCCGCTGCCGGTCCCCGTCCACCAGCTGCCACTCACCGTCATCGGCCACCTTGGCCAGCAGGGCGTCGTTGACCGGCCGGATCGTCTCTATGTCCATGCCCACCGGCAACAGGGACGCCACACCGCCAACCACATCGGATTTATGGGTCAAGGACCAGTGGACACCGCCTACGGGAAGGGGGACGCCCATTTGATTCTTGGGAAAGGCGTCCAGGTGAAGCCCGCTTTTTTCACAAGATTTCATCAGGGCCGACCGGGCGAGACGGCTCAGGGCCTTGACCTTGTCCCGCCCGTTGAGGCGTTGGTCGTCGTCAGAGACCGGCAGGATCACCGGGAAGAGCTGGGTTGCGGCAAGCGTCATGGGCGTCTGGCCGAAGCGTCGGTTTCTTTCAGAATGGTCAGAGCCATCTCGTACACCGTTTTCCGCGGCAGGTTGTATTGTTTGGCAAATGATTTGGACAGGCCCGAGAGGCGGACGCCGGGTTGAGCCAGCGCGTGCCGAAGCGCATCGGCCAGGTCGGCGTCGGCGACCGGTACCGCCGCCGCTGCGCCATCCACGAGCAGCGTGCACTCGCCTTTGACTTCGGGGCGATCGGCCAGAGCGACCAGGATGTCGGAAAGGGTGCCGCGGATGAACTCCTCGTGAAGCTTGGTCATCTCCCGCGCCAGCACCGCAGACCGGTCACCCATCACCGCGCGGATGGCTTCCAGAAGCCCCGCCACCCGCCGGGGGGATTCGTAAAAAACCAGCGTGCGGGGTTCTGCGGCCAGCGACGCCAGCAGATCCATCCGTTTACCCTTCTTCTTGGGGGCGAACCCTAAAAATACGAAGGCGTCAGTGGGCAGTCCCGATGCACATAGACCCGTAATCGCCGCCGACACGCCCGGGATGGGGAAGACCTTCAGGCCGTGTTCAACGGCTGCGCGCACCAGCCGGTAGCCGGGATCGGAAACCGATGGGGTGCCGGCATCCGAAACCAGGGCCACAGCCGCGCCGAAGCGGATCTTGTCGATCAGCTCCGGAGTCCGCTGGTGTTCGTTGTGCTCATGGCAGGAGATCAAAGGCGTTCGAATGCGGTAGTGGGACAAAAGCCGGGCGGTGTGGCGGGTGTCCTCGGCGGCAATCAGATCGACCCCATTCAGCGTCTTGATGGCGCGCAGGGTGATGTCTTCCAGATGACCGATGGGTGTGGCCACAACATACAGGCCGCCGGGGCATCGAACCGGTTCCCGGTCATCCGTAGGCGAGGGCAAACGCATTTTTTACGACCTCGATGTCGATTTTTCCCGAAGCGGTGTCGATGGCCACCACGTCGAAACGGGCGCTGGCCTCAGTCTGACCGGACCGTTTCAGGTAGTCCAGCGCAGCCATGGATATTTTGCGCTGCTTGGCAGGGGTGACGGCGCCTTTGGGGCTGCCAAACCGGCTGGTGTTGCGGGCCTTCACCTCCACAAAAACAATCGTGCCCTTCTCCCTGGCGATGATGTCGATCTCACCCAGCTTGGACCGATAGTTGGTTTCGAGGATACGGTAACCCGTCCGTTTCAGAAATTCCACCGCCAGGCGCTCGCTCTTTTTACCGAATTGCTGTTGCCGGTTGAGCATGGATTGGTTGATTTGGTTGGTTGGTTGATTTAATCGGTCGGATTGATTACCTCAATCCGCCATGCCGGATTTTTCGCTTTTTCCATCAGCTAAACGCCATCAGCGATGAGCTATTGACTGTATTCGCGCACCCCTTTGAACGTGCGGCGGTGGATGGGGCTGCATCCGTGGCGCATGATCGCTGTCCGGTGCGTTTGGGTGGGATAACCCTTGTGCCGGCAGAAACCGAATTCAGGGAACAGGGTGTCCACCTGGGTCATGATCCGGTCCCGGGTGACCTTGGCCACGATGGATGCGGCGGCGATGGAGATGCTCAGCGAATCCCCTTTTTTGATGGCCTGCTGGGGCAGCTCCGACGCAATGGTAAAAATGCCGTCGACCAGCAGATAGTCCGGACGGGGCTGCAGGTTGGCCACCGCCATGGCCATGGAACGCAGTGCGGCCTGAAGGATATTGATGCGGTCGATCTCCACCGCATCCACCACGCCGATCCCGATGGCGCTGGCGACGGCGTACAGCCGGTCATAGAGGCGGTTGCGCCTTGCCGGGGTCAGCTTTTTCGAATCGTCGATCCCGGGAAGGTCGGCGCCGTCGGGAAGGATGACCGCCGCAGAAACAACGGGGCCGGCCAGGGGACCCCGGCCGGCCTCATCGATGCCGGCAACGATCGGATGGCCCATATCACGGGCCTTTTTTTCAAATGCCCAGAGGTCTGATATCATGTTCCATTCTATTTGAATCGTTTTTCCCGGATTCTGGCCGCTTTTCCGCGCAATTTGCGCAGGTAGTAAATCTTGGCCCGCCGCACCCTGCCTCGCGTAACCACTTCGACCCGGTCAATGATGGGCGAATTCGTCGGGAAGACTCTTTCGACCCCCACACCGTAGGAGACCTTGCGGACGGTGAAGGTCGCGTTGGCCATCCCTTTTTTCTTGCTGATGACAACGCCCTGAAACGCCTGGATGCGCTCCTTGTTGCCCTCGCGGATCTTCACATGAACCGTGACGGTGTCACCCGGTTTGAAGTGGGGCAGATCCATTCGGATCTGTTCTCTTTCAATGGTTTTGATGATTTCCATGATCACTCCCTGAAATTGGTTTATCGTTATGATGGGGTAGCTTCGTAATCGTCAAATTTCTCCGCCCAGCGCCCGGTCGAGAATGATCGACACCGCCGATCGCACCGACAGATGATTGTAAGTTCCCGCCCCGATCAGCGGATCCAAGATGAAGTCCGCATCGGCCATGAACGAGTCGGAAAGCCCCCAAGCCGTTCCGAAAGCCAATACGATCGGCACCGCATCGACCAGCAGTTCACGCAGGCGCCGGAATGACAGGCTCCCCACGTGTCGTCTGGCCGTGGTGGCCACGGTTGTTGGCCGACGCCCTTCGGCTTCGGTAATCTCGCCGATCATCTCGGCGACAGTGGCCTTGACCCGGACCAGTTCCAGCGCCTGCTGTCGATCGGGGTTGTATCTGCGCCCCACGCCGGTAAGCCAGTGGCCGAGAATGCGGTTCACGAGCACCATCTGATCGTTCAGCGGGGTGATGACATAGTAGCCGCTGACCCCATAGGTTCGGCACACCCTGGCAATGTCGTGCACATCCAGGTTGGTAACCGCCGAGGCGATCGTTTCCCCGTGCCTGTCGATCACCGGATGGTGAATCAGGGCGACATACAGCCGTTTACCCGATGAGCCTGTCAATATCCCGGCGCCATTTTTCCAGTATGTCCCGCTCCTGCGGAGAAAAATCCCGATGCGACAGCAGATCCGGCCGCTTCATGACCGTCCGCATCAGGGCGGTTTCCCTGCGCCACCGCTCGATCTCCTGATGGTTCCCGGACAACAGCACGTCGGGCACCGGCTCATCTTCAAAGGCTGGCGGCCGCGTGAAATGGGCGTGTTCCAGCAGTCCGTCACAGAATGTATCGCTTCCGGCGGAGTCCTCGTTTCCCAGTACACCGGGAATCAGCCGAACCACCGCATCGATTACCACCATGGCACCCAGTTCACCGCCGGTGAGAACGAAGTCGCCGATGGAAATCTCGGCATCCACATGCCGGTCGACAAAGCGCTCATCCACGCCTTCGTAGCGACCGCAGACCAGAATGAGCCCATCCTCGGATGCCAGCGATTGCGCCGTGGGCTGATCGAAGCGCTTGCCCTGCGGAGAAAGCAGCAACGTCGTTGCCGATGGCATCCCGATTTTGGCTTCCGTCAGGGCCGCTGCCAAGGGTTCCGGTTTCATCACCATGCCGCAACCCCCGCCGTAAGGCCGGTCATCCGTAACCCGATGCCGCCCTTTGGCATGGTCGCGGATATTGATGGTCGCGGGGTTGATTTTTTTCGCCTGGACCGCACGCCGGATAATACCGTGTTTCCAGAACGGGTCGAACAGTTCAGGGAAAAGGGTCAGGATACAAAATTTCATAGGGCGACACAATTTCCCCCGGTCCTAACCGGATGACGGAAAACAACCAATTGTTACAATCCTTCCGGCGGATCCACGATCATCGTCCTGCCATCCAGGTCAATCTTCAGGACCACGTCGCCGATGGCGGGAATCAACATTTCCCTTGTCTGTCCGTCCTGCTTGCCCCTGACCACGTAAATATCGTTGCCCGGTGTGGGAATGACCTCGTCGAGACACCCCAGGTGGACGCCGGCGGTATCATAGACCCGCAGCCCCATCAGGTCAGACCAATAGTAGGTGTCATCCTCCAGCGCCGGCAGACACACTTTGTCCACGTACAGGCTCGAGCCGATCAGACGTTCGGCCTGACTGCGGTCGGCCACCCCGTCAAGGGTCATCAGGAGCACCCGGCCGTGCGGCTTCACCCACTCGACGGTCATCTTCCGAACCGAGCCGTCGGGAAGTGCAACCCGGATCCCCTCCTCCATTTTGTAAATGGACAGGGTTTCCGCATAAGAGTGGACCTTGAGGCTGCCTCGAATGCCGTGAACGCCGGCCACCCGTCCCACCAAGACGAGATCGTCCCGGCTATTGTGGCTACTCGATGATTTCAAGAACCGTACGTTTTTTAATTTTGGCGGACGCCGCACTCAACAGGGTGCGCATGGCCCGTGCCGTCCGTCCTTGCTTGCCGATCACCTTACCCAAATCCGCTTTGGCCACTTTCAATTCGAGGACAGATGTCTGGTTGCCCTCGATCTCCTTAACGGAAACCTGGTCGGGAAAATCCACCAACTCCTGCGCAATAAACTTGATCAGCTCTTTCATAGCTCCATCTCCTTTGCTGCCGCGGAGAACCAGGTTCGGCGCAATCCGTTATTCCGCAGTGGCAAAAACACCTTCACGCTTCAGGATCGTTTTGACCGTATCACTGGGCGTGGCGCCCTGTCCGATCCAGTATTTGACCCGGTCCGTATCCAGGACCACCTGTGCCGGATCCTTCAGCGGGTTGTAGGTACCGAGTTTTTCCAGAAAACGACCATCCCTGGGGCTGTCACTGTCGGCGGCGACGATCCGGTAAAATGGTCTCTTTTTCGCCCCATGCCGGGCCAGTCTGATTTTTACTGCCATTGTTGTTCTCCTTTAGAAGGGCAGCATGCCGCGGCCCAATCCGCGCATACCGCCTTTATTGATTTTCTTCATCATTTTCATCACCTGCGCATAATTTTTAAGCAGGCGATTCACATCCTGGACCCGGGTTCCGCTTCCGGCGGCAATCCGCTTGCGGCGGCTGCCGTTGATAATTCCGTATTGATGCCTTTCTTGGGGGGTCATGGAATTGATGATCGCTTCGATGTGAACCAACTCCTTTTCGTCCACCTGCAGGTTTTTCATCTGTTTGATCTTGCCCATGCCGGGAATCATGCCAAGAATATCCGTCAAGGAACCCATTTTGCGAATCTGGCGCATCTGGTCGCGGAAATCCTCCAGGGTAAACTGGTTTTTTCGCAGCTTCCGCTCAAGCTCGACGGCTTTTTTTTCATCCACCACCTCCTGAGCCTTCTCGATCATGGTGAGGACGTCGCCCATACCGAGAATCCGGGAGGCCATGCGATCCGGATGAAAGGCTTCCAGCTCGCTGAGCTTTTCACCCACGCCAATAAACTTGATGGGCTTGCCGGTGATCGACCGGATGGACAGGGCGGCACCGCCCCTGGCATCGCCGTCCATTTTCGTGAGGACCACTCCGCCGATGTCCAGGCGTTCGTCAAAGGACTTGGCGATGTTCACCGCATCCTGGCCGGTCATGGCGTCGGCCACCAGCAAGATCTCCGTGGGCTTCATCGCCGTACGAATGCGCGACAACTCATCCATCAGCGTTTCATCGATGTGAAGCCGTCCGGCGGTGTCCAGCAACAGGGTGTCGCAACCCGCCTTTTGGGCAGCCACCCGCGCATCCTGGCAGATCTTCACCGGATCCATGTCCGGTGCGGAATCGAAAACCGGAACGCCCAATTGGCCGCCGAGCTTTTTCAACTGGTCGATGGCAGCGGGGCGGTAGACGTCCGCAGGCACCAGGTAGGGTTGTTTTCCGGTTTTTCGCAGCATGACCGACAGTTTCCCCGCCGTGGTGGTCTTGCCCGACCCTTGAAGGCCGACCAGCATCACTGCAACCGGTTTTTCACCGACCAGATTCAGCCCCTGATGGGTTTCTCCCATGAGCCGGGTGAGCGACTCATTGACGATCTTCACGACCTGCTGGCCTGGGGTAAGGCTGCCCATTACCTCCTTGCCAAGCGCGCGTGTCTTGATGTCGGCCACCAGCTGCTTGACCACCTGGTAGTGGACATCGGCCTCCAGCAGGGCCATCCGCACCGCACGCAGGCCATCGGCAATATTCTTTTCAGAAAGTTTGCCCTGCCCCTTGAGCTGCTTGAAGACCGAATTTAGCTTGTCGCTGAGTGTATCGAACATGACCTTTTACCGGCGTATCAACTAAAACCTTGAAAGTAGATTTTTTTAAATGGTATGTCAAGATATAAAAAAAGGCCAAAAAGGCCTCGTATGCTTGCATAATCGACGTGCATGGATAGTCCGAGTCCCTGCACGATCAGACACTCCTTGACAACGCCGGACCGGTAAAGCGAGCCCGGCACGTGGATCCCACATCATGGCCGCAGAATCAAGCAAAATCGATATCAAAGACCTTTCCCGGCAGCAGTTGGCCGATTGGCTGAAGGACCGGGGCAGACGCCCCTTTCGCACCGACCAGATATTGCGGTGGGTCTACCTGCGCCAGGCCGACCGGTTTGAAGAGATGACCAACATCGCAAAATCGCTGCGGGCGGAGCTGGAAGCGGCTTTCGTCAATCCCCGCCTGCAGGTGGAAAACGAGTCGATATCGCAGGACGGGTCCCGCAAACTGCTGTTCAGGCTGCGTGACGGCCTTCACATCGAAACGGTGATCATCCCCGAAAAGGACCATTTCACCCTCTGCATCTCAAGCCAGGTGGGGTGCAGGCATGGGTGCCGGTTCTGCATGACGGCCATGGGGGGGTTTGTGCGCAACCTCTCCGCAGGAGAGATCATCTCGCAGGTGCGTGATGCCCTCCATCAGGTCAGTGCCCAAGGCGGGATGCCCCTGACCAACATCGTCTTCATGGGCATGGGAGAGCCGTTGGCCAACTACGAGAATGTGGTTCGGGCCTTGGAAACCATCACCAACGGGAACTGGGGTCTCAAGATCTCCACGCGGCGGGTCACCGTGTCCACGGCGGGGCTGGTACCGGAAATGGCCGATTTGGGGCGCGACACCCAGGTGAACCTGGCCGTCTCCCTTAACGCCACCGACGACGACACCCGCACCCGGCTGATGCCGATCAACCGCAAGTACCCCATCGCCGACCTGATGGCGGCTTGCAGGCGTTATCCCCTGCCGCCCCGGCGGAAGATCACCTTCGAATACATCCTGATGAGAGGCGTCAACGACAGCATGGCCGACGCCGAACGACTGGTCAAACTGCTGCGGCCCATCAAAGCCAAGATCAACCTGATCCCCTTCAACGAGCACCCGGGCAGCGATCTCAAGCGTCCGGCCCCCTCTCAGATCAACCGGTTCCAGGAATTGCTGGCCGAGCATCATTACACCGTGATGGTCCGCCACAGCAAGGGCCAGGACATCGGCGCCGCCTGCGGCCAACTGAGTGCCGGGGTCCGAGGACTGAAAACGGAGAACTGATCTCCAGGAAATGAGGACCGCATTCGGTATTTGACGCGGTCGGTCGGTTCCGTCCTCAGACGGCTGTCTTCAGATCTCAGACTTCCGCCGTCAACTATATCAAAAACCGCTTATTCTCGGCGGGCGGGATCCCCAATACCGTCACCTGCCGGCGATACTCACCTATCTGAACGCTCACCTTCACCGGAGCATGGTTCGACGCTTTGCTGTAGCCGGCGCAGATGCCGGCGGCCAGGATGATCATGGGCTCGCTGCCGCCGCCGGGAATCACCACCAGGGGGCCGGGAATATCGACCACCTTCAGCACGATATCCGTTTCCGGGTCGATGCAGCGGTTGATCTGCGCGTTGTCCTGCTGGGTGCGGCCGACGACGATTTTGGTCTTTGAATCCAGGCGCATGTGGCGGCCAAATTTGAGCAGGTCGAGGTCCTTTTCGGGATAAACCGCCTGGTGGTCGAACAAATCCTTGAGCCGGCGGCTGAAGATCTTGTCCGTCAGCAGACACCCGCCGGCCGGTGCCGGGAAATCGGTCACCCCGAATTTTTCAGCCAACTGCAACTGCGGTTTCCGGGACCGGCCGGCAAGACCCAACAGCCGCTGCCGATCTACCAATCCATCGCGTTCCGGAATGGTCTCGGGCAGCCTTTTGGCTGAAAGCGGTCTGATGATGGAACCGCTGTATCCGGAATGCTTTTCAACATAACGCAGGGAGGTTCGCGTCTGGCTCATGGGCCGCTGCCCCAGCACTTCGCCGGAAAAGAGAAAATCGAAGCCCTTTTCGGTCATGATCTCGCCGGCCAGGCGGAACATCAGGCTGTGGCAGTCCATGCACGGATTCATGTGCTTGCCCAAGATGACCGACGGCGACCGCATCATCTGCATGTATATCGGGGTGATATTGCGCACCATGAGCGGAACGCCGATGTGTTCCGACGCCTTTCTTGCCTTTGCCGATGAGAAAAAAGGGGTCTCGAAGGTGACCCAATGCACATCGATCCCCTGCTCCCGAAGCACCAGCGCACTGAGGATGCTGTCCAGCCCGCCGGAACAAAGCCCTAAGGCACGAATTGTCTTTTTTTCAGTTGCCATGATTTCCATTCTGCATCCGATCATACAACGATTTCATCATGTACAAAAAGGGTAAAGACACACCTCGGCCCTGTCAAGCGACGACATCATGGATGATTATATGGGAATCGGAATCACCGGCTCCCTTCAAACGGTGGTTATCGGTTCCACGCGGCAATGCCGGAAATACCAAATCCGGGGCGGTGGATTGCGGTTTAGGCCTTGACGAAATACATAATAGCTATGATATAGCCTCAATGACCCGGATTCTGGAATTGGGCATTTTGGAATTAAGGAATTGAGCTGCCGCTTACTCTCGGCGCTGTGCCTTGATGGCCGCCAGTTACTCAATCCCGCGATTCCAGCATTTCTGATTTAATTTCAGGAGCTTCTCATGAAACATGACATCAGCCTGACCGTCAATGGCGACACTTACACCCTGGCCGTGGAAGCCTGGCGGACCCTCAACGAGGTGCTGCGCGAGGACCTGAACCTGACGGGAACCAAACTGGGCTGCGGATCGGGGGACTGCGGCGCCTGTACGGTAATCGTGGATGGCAACAGCGTCAGTTCCTGCCTGACCCTGGCCGTTGAAATGGACGGCAAACAGATCCTGACCGTGGAAGGGCTGGCCCCCTCCGGCGAGACGCTGCACCCCATCCAGGATGCCTTCATCGAGAAAGGGGCCATCCAGTGCGGATTCTGCACCCCCGGCATGGAGCTCTCCGCCTTGAACCTGCTCAAGACCCACCCGCACCCCAGCGACACCCAGATCCGATCGGCCATTTCCGGCAACCTCTGCCGCTGCACCGGTTACAACAAAATCGTGGATGCCATCGCCGAGGCCGGTCGACGCATGAATCCCCCATCCAAAAGCAGGAGGTAGCGGCCATGCCAGCAGCCCAGTTTGACTATATCGCCCCAACCACAGTAGATGAGGCGGTGGCCGCCCTCGTCAAAGGCGGCAGGGAGACCCGGGTCATGGCCGGCGGCACCGACCTGATCGTCAAGATTCGCCATCGGATGCTGTTTCCCACATGCATCGTCAGCCTCAAGCGCATCGCGGGGCTGGATGCCATCACCGTCGACAAAACAAACGGACTGACCATCGGCGCCACCGCCCTGTTGGCGGACGTGGCCGCCCATAAGGGCATCCGCCGGCACTATCCCACCGTGGCCGAAGCGGCCGGTGCCACCGCCAACGTGCAGGTGCGCAACATGGGCACCGTGGTGGGCAACCTGTGCAACGCCTCGCCCTCGGCGGACAATGCCCCCACCCTGATGGCCATGGGTGCGACGGTGGAGATCGCCGGCCCCGCGGGCAGCCGGCGCATGCCCCTGGACCAATTCTTCAAGGGCCCGGGCGTCACCGCGCTGAAGACCGGTGAAATCGTCACCGCCGTCCGCGTACCGCCTCCCCCTGCCGGATCGGGCACGGCCTACCACAGCCTCTCCCAGCGGGGAAAACTGGACTGTTCCGCGGTGGGCGTAGGGACCATGGTCGTTTTGAATGGTGATCGCTGCACGGATGCGAGAATCATCGTCGGTGCCTGCGCGCCGGTGCCCATGCGCACCCAGGCGGCGGAAAAGATGCTGATCGGCAAAGGGATGACGGACACCCTGCTTCGCCAGGCGGCGCAACAGGCATCCGAAGAGACATCGCCCATCACCGACGTGCGGGCCAGCGCCCCCTATCGCTGGAAGATGGTCTCGGTATTGACCATCCGCGCCCTCACCGACGCCCGGAAGATGGCCCTGCGCAAGCAGAAAAAATAAGATCGGCTGTCTTTACCGGGAGACGACAACCCACCCCATCAAAAAAGGATGTCCCATGAACGCGCACAGCATCATCGGAAAGGATATTCCCCGAACCGACGGCAGGGCCAAAGCCACCGGTCAGGCCATCTATGCCGACGACATCAAGCTGCCCGGGATGCTTTACGGCAAACTGCTCAGAAGCCCGCTGCCCCACGCCCGCATCCTGAGCATCGACACGGCCAAAGCGGCAGCCATGCCCGGCGTCCGCTGCGTCATCACCGGACAGGACATCCCCAGGGTCGCCTACGGCAACTGGCGGCTGTTCCCCGGCACCCAGGACGAGTATGCCCTGGCCATGGACAAGGTGCGCTTCATCGGCGACGAGGTGGCCGCCGTGGCGGCGGTGGACCGTGAAACCGCCGAAGCCGCCATCGAGCAGATTAAGGTGGAATACGAGGAACTTCCCGGCGTCTTCGATGTGGCCGCCTCACTGGCCAAGGGTGCGCCGGTGATTCACGACACGTCGCCCACCAACATCAGCATCGACCGCAAGATCGCCTACGGCGACCTCAAAGCAGGGTTTGCCGCATCGGACTATGTGCGCGAGGACACCTTCACCGTGCACGCCGTCAGCCATGCCTACATGGAGCCCTGCGCCTGCGTGGCCCAGAGCGACCTGGATGGCCGCATCACCTTGTGGACCTCTACCCAGACCCCCTACATCGTGCAGTGCCTGCTGGCGTCCACCCTGAACATGCGCGAAAACGACATCCGCGTGATCAAGCCTGCGGTGGGCGGCGGGTTCGGCGGCAAGATGGAGCTTCGCCCCTGGGAGTTCTGCGCCGCCTTCATGGCCCGCGCGACCGGTCGGCCGGTGAAGTTCACCCTCACCCGCGAAGAGGAGCTGGCCTTCGGGCGCCGGCGCCACCCCATGACCATCCGCTCCAAGGTAGGCTTTACAAGCGACGGCACCCTGGTGGCCAAAGACCTGCACATCTACCTGGACGGCGGCGCCTACAATGCCATGGGCCCCACGGCCACCTTCCTTTCGGGCAACTTCGGGGCCATGCTCTACCGCTATCCCAACTACCGCTACCTGGGTGAGCACGTCTACACCAACAAACCGCCGGCCAGCGCCATGCGCGGGTTCGGCGCCCCCCAGACCTTGTTTGCCGCCGAAACCCAGATGAACATGGCCGCCGAGGAACTCGGTATCGACCCCATCGACATCCGCCTGAAAAACGCCATGGTTTCCGGCGACGAACTGCCCGGCGTGGCCACGATCAGCTCCTGTGGATTCGTGGAATCGCTGAAGGCGGTGCGCCGCATCAGTGGATGGTCCCGCAAGCGCAAAAACCTGAAAACCGGCCGGGGCGTGGGCATCGGCTGCTACAGCTTCATCTCCGGCGGCGTCTTCAATTGGTTCAACACCCAATATCCCTTTTCGGCCGCCGAAGTGCGCGCCTTCGACGACGGCACCGTTCATCTGCTCACCATGGCCTCGGACATCGGCCAGGGCTCGGACACGGTGCTCAAGCAAATTCTCGCCGACACCCTGGGGCTGAAGATGGCAGATATCCGGCTCACCGCCGCCGACACGGCCATGACGCCCCAGGCCGATCTGGGCACCTGGGGCAGCCGGGTGACCCTCATGGCCGGCAACGCGGTGCTGGACGCGGCCAAAAAAATAAAAGACCAACTGGCCGGCGCTGTGTCGGCCCGGTTCAACCTCAACGTGATCTTCGACATCGAGTTTGCCGACGGGCGCGTCTATGCTGCGGGCAAGCCGGACCGGGGAATGACCTTCGGCGAGGCGGTGGCCTTTGTCCAGAAGACCCAGCGGGGTGAACCGCTGGTGGCCAGGGGGTCCTACACCCCGAGGGGCAAGGGGCTGGTGAGTCCGGCCTTCAGCTTCGGGGCCCAGGTGGCCGAGGTGACGGTGGACACCGACACCGGCGGGATCCAGGTGGAGAAGATGTGGACCGCCCACGACTGCGGCACGGTGCTCAACCCCATGGCCGTGGAAGGCCAACTGGAGGGATCCGTGCAGATGGGGCTGGGCTATGCGCTGTCCGAGCAGTTCGTCATGGACGGTGGGAAAACCTTGAACACGACCTTTCTGGACTATAAGATGCCCAACGCCGCGGACATGCCCCCGGGCGAGTCGGTGTGCATCGACACCTTCGAACCCGAAGGCCCCATGGGCGCCAAGGAGGCCGGCGAGGGGTTGGCCTCGCCCACGGCGCCGGCCATTGCCGAGGCGGTGTTTCACGCCACCGGCTACCGGTGCAAAGACCTGCCCATCACACCGGAAAAGGTGCTCAAGGGGCTGGGAAAATTATAACTCTGAGGTCAGCAGGCCGAGGTCGGAGGACTGAAAATCTCATCCGGAGACCTGAACGCCGGCAGCATGACTCGGTCCTCTGAGGTCAGTCCTCCGCTCTCTGACATCCGACCTCAGACGTCAGGCCTCTGTCTCTATCGCCTTCCCAATTTCGGCGTCAGCTCCACCTGGAAGGTGTGCCCCAGCACCTCGGCTATGGCGTGAACCGTGTTGTGGAACCGCGCATAGGTCATTGCCAGGCCAATAATGCCCGCCAGGATCTGCAGCGACTCCAGATCCTGCTCCGACACTTTCCACGGTTCGTAATGGTACAACCGAAGCACCCCCACCACCTCGCCAAGGTGATCGATGGGCAGGGACACGATGGCGGCGATGCCCTCCTTGCGCGCTTCTTCCGGGTATTGCAGGCTCTTGTTCTTTTTGCTGATGTCAGAAATCACCACCGGGTGCCCCTGAAAGGTTTCGTTGATGCTCTTGGGTGTGTTCAACGGCCCCTTGGTCAGGTACTTGGCGGAGAGGCCGAAGCTGGCCAGAATCTCCAGTTCCTCGGTGACCGCATTGAGCACGAAAATGGCGCACCCCTTGATGTCGAGGGCGGCGGTGAGCAGCTGGGCCAGGTGGTTGGTCATCACGTCCAGATCCTCGCTGTGGGCGATCGACCGTGTCACAGCCTTGAAGATGTCGATGTTGATCCTGTTTTCAGATGCCATGTTATCCTCCTTTCAGGTGGCAACGCAGATGGTGACGCCGCGCAGGGCGGTCACCACGCGGGCGTAAATGCTCCGGGTGAAAAAATGGGTCACTTTGCCCGCACCCCTGCTCAGCAGCAGCACGTTGCAGCCGGCAACCATCTCCACGATCTCTTCGGCCGCACTTTTGACCCGCCTTTTGAACACGCAGGTGACGGCGTCGCGATCGAATCCGCGCTCCACCAGCATGTCCCCCACCACCTTCAGGGCCTCTTCCTTTTCCTTGAGCTCCGCTGCCAGGTAAGTCATGCCGCTTCTCATCTTCACATTCTCCGGACTGGCAGAAACATCGATGGTCGGCAGCGGGGTGTAGGCATGAAAGAGCATGATGCGGGTCTCCCCTCGCCCGGCAAATGCATCGATGGCAAATCGGATGGCCTTTTGATCATTGGGTGAATAATTGTAGGGCAGCAGAATAGTAAACGTTGCCATGGCGCCCTCCTTTCCTCTATAAAAGGGTTATGTGTCGGCCGCACACCGACAGGGGTATCGGGCACATGAAACAGGCGCAGGCATGAAATGGTTGGACAACATCAATTAAAAGCGAAGAAATGGCAGTGGCTTCATATCCAACAATGAACCGGGGACATCCGCATCGGCAGGGGCAGCCGGAACAAGCCGATGAAGACGGCTTGTTATTCAATGCTAAAGGGGACCTGGTTTGCTGTCAAATAAAAAACGCCTACAGGCCGTATCGTTCCACCGGCTCGATTTTGCCTTTCAAGACGGTTGCCGGCAGGCTGCGCAAAGGGAATTCCCTGGAGAAGCGCCGCTGGGTCTCGGCGCTGACGATGATGCTGGTGCCATGCTGGGTGTTGGCATCCTGAAGCCGCGAGGCGACGTTGACCGTGTCCCCGACCCGTGCGTAGGACAATCTGGAGGGGCTGCCGATGTTGGCGATCACGTTGGCAATGCGCATCGTGTTTCTGAATCGAAACCGGTTGACCGAGTTCATTCATGGCTCCTTTTCGCCGGGCGCGCGTGGCAGCGGTGATCGGAAGCAGGGACGGCCCCTCATTCTTCGGTGTAGTAGACCCCGGGGATCCAGCTTTTGCGCAGTTTGGTCGTTTTGTCCGCCGTTACTGCGGATTCCTCGAGGAACTTGAACGTATGTTTGCCGATACGGATCACATCGTTGTGCGCCAGTTTCTTGCGGTCGACGGGGGCGCCGTTGATGTAAGTGTGGTTCGTGCTCTTCAAATCTTCGATGAAATAGTCCGCCCCGCCGGCGTCTTTCTTGTTTTCGATCATTTCGATTTTAGCATGGTTCTGACTGGCCAGCATGTCGTCGACGAAAATATCGGAATCGGTCTTCCGGCCGATCCGCAGCTCGGCCTTGTCAAGGAGTATTCGCTTGATGGTCAAACCGCCGTGGGTAAGAACGAGCATCGCCATGTTTCTTCTCCTTATTAGTTAAATCCGGTGCATACAGGCGTTGATCTCCGCTAGCGCTTTCTCAGCCGAGGCAAACCGCTTGCTTGTTCGTTTGACCAGCAGTCGGTTGACAACCGACTTCACGCAGGCCGGAATATCTGAATCGACCCGGGCCGGGGGCGTATGGGCATGGTGGGAAATCGCGTACAGTAGGGTGGACATCGAATCGCCCTTGAAGGGTCGGGTGCCGGTGAGCAGCTCGTAGAAAACGATTCCCAGGGAAAAAAGGTCGGAGCGGCCGTCTATGCGCTTTCCGTTCACCTGCTCCGGAGACATGTAATTCGGCGTTCCCAGAATCACACCCGTACGCGTTTGGGATGCATCGACGACCTGGGCGATGCTGAAGTCGGTGACTTTAACGCGGCCGTCTGTCAGCAGCATGATGTTGGCCGGCTTGATATCGCGGTGCACCACGCCCTGGTTGTGCGCGTAGTCCAGAGCAGCCGCGACGTCAGCGATAACGGCCAATGCCCGGGGAATCGGCAGCAGGTTGTCCTTTTGGCAATAGCGGGTCAAGGTCTCGCCGCTGAGCAGCTCCATGGCGATATAGGCCATGTCATGCTCCTCACCGACATCGTATATGGAAACGATGCTGGGATGGGACAACTTGCCGGCGGCCTCGGCTTCCCGGGAAAACCGCATCTTGACTTCGGCCAGTTCGGAAGGTTCGACATCTGCATACGCCAGCGTTTTGATGGCCACCTCGCGGTTGATTTTGGGGTCACGGGCCAGATAGACCGCCCCCATGGCACCCCGGCCGATTTCCCTGAGGATTTCATAGCGCCCGAACGTCGGTTTGGCGCTATCGTCATCCATCCTCAAGAGCGCGTCGCCTCTGCCGCCGGCGACCATCGTGCTGTCCAGTTCGCCAAGCCGGCGACTGCGCTTGTCGACGTCTTTGAATGCACCGGCCGTTCGGATGTGCTGGTAGATGTCCAGTGCCCTGTTGAACATGCGTTTGCGTTCAAAATCCAGCGCCAGATGGTACAACAGGTTTTTGACCGTTCGATCCTGTATCGGGCACTTCGCAAACTTTTCATAAGCCATGTCGAGCATGCCCTGCCCCTGGTACGACAGCCCCAAGGTTTTACAAGCGTCCAGTTTGTCCGCCTGCAGCCTGCGCGAAGCAAGCGCGAACTGAAGCAGGAGAAATCCAACAACAGCCAAAACCACCGGGCCCAGCACCTCGATCTTATAGCCATACCCCAGCAACAGACCGATGGTCGCGGCGTACCACGTCGCCATAAAGGACATAAGGATCGTGGCGCCAACCCGGAAATTCACACGGGGAATCACCACGACCAGAAAAAAAGCGAAATAGAGAACGACCCCGAACTCAAGCACCTGGGCCCAAGACGGCCGTGAAAGCCGGTCGCTGGCCAGTATTCCGGCCAGCGCGTTGGCCATGATTTCGACATCCGACGCCCGTTCGCGCAGTCCCACCGGATAGGACGGTGCCGCCGGTTCGGCAGTTACCCCGATCAACACGAGTTGGTCCTTGAAAACAACCGGATCGATCTCCCCGTTGAGTATCTCGGAACAAGAGAACCATCGTTGACGCGTCCATCCACGGTCGTGATTCAACAGCATCCGGTAGGCGCCATCGGTGGGCAGGTCGAGGTGTTGGATGAGAAGGTGCGGCTGCCCGAGAAAATCAACTTCCACCGACATGTCCTTCAACCGGCCACCGATATGCTTGAGCGCCAGTTGGAAGGGCAGCGCGGGAATCAGCCGCCCGCGATAATCGACGAGCAAAGGCACATGTCGGACCCGGCCGTCGCGATCCGCTTGCAGATTCATGTACCCCATCGCCCCGGCCTTGGCCGCCAGGGCCTCAAACGGTTCCAAAACCCCGTATACGGCCGAAGGTCCCTGCGATCCGACGCCGATGGCCTTGGTCAGCGCCAATGATTCGTCGGTGCCGCCGGCAGGCAGCACCGTGGCGTTGAACGAGTTGACAATCACCATTCCCGACGGATCGGCACCGTCATTTCCGGTCGGCGGTGCCACGGTGCCGTATATAGGCAGGACGACGTTCCGGCCCCGGCGGATGGCGGCAATCAGACGGTCATCCTGGTTCAAGCGTGCTTCAGCCTGGCTGAGCAGGCCATCCAACCGGTCGGTGGATGACCCGGCCCCTTTCCTTTGCAGGTCGCTGAGTTGGGCTTTCAGCTGCCTGATTTCAAACACCCCTGGGCTCTGGTCCGGTTGGGTGTATAGAATGCAGACGCCCAGGGCTTTGGCGCCGTGGTCTGATATCAGGCCCACCAGGTCGGCAATCCGCGAGCGCGGCCAGGGCCAGTCGCCGAACTGCCGGATACTACTCTCATCAATGGCCACAATGGCGATGGGCTGTTCCTGCGCATGGCGAACACGCTCAACCCAGAAGTCATAATTTCGGTTTTCCAAATGGGCCCAGGGATCCAATGGCGACACCATGCAAACCAGGACGAGCGCTGCCAGCAAAACGATCTGGATAGAGGGCGCTGTGAGAATTTTTTTCAACATATGCCGCGTTCGTTCCGGTTCAAGATTGGCGATGGTGCTGTATACAAAAAGAGCCGCCACCCGTATGTTCATGGTGTAATGCCGTGGATGACAACCACGGTTCACCTGCACGCGTCCGCTGTCAACCTGTAAATCATTGAAGGTTATGCAAAATCAATGCAATTTTTAAGTTTTTTTTCGGCTATGACATTTACGAAGGGCCGCTTTAACAATCGGATCTTGGATCAAGGCAACGTCAAGCCCTGCGCAGAGGTTGAACAAACGAATCGAATTGGAAAGCTGGAATTACCCACGATGAAGTGTTGGTTGACTGTGCCATGCTTGATCAAACCGCTGATAATATCGTTTAGGACTCCACCACCTCCCCCCGAAGAGGTGAATTATAATTTGACACAAGCCCTTGTTTTAGCTATCTTAACCCATTAAATTGCTTGTATATTTTGCATGTATCGCCAGATCGGATTGATATTGATGTGAATTTAGGAAGTTATCTGATTTTTTCTCCTTCCATCGCCTCCTGACTGTTCCTTTCTTGCTGAAACATGCACCGGTAATTATTGTCTGTTCTGTCTTGGCGACATCTCAACGATAGTGGTCGTTAAAATTGAAATGCGAGAATCCATGAAATGGAAGCGAGATATAGTTTTAACCGAAGCAGAAGAATAGATGAGAGGAAGACGTATCAAAAAGAAGTATTTTTTTCTACCGGCTCAATTTTTTTTCCTGGAGAAATAATAAATCTTAGCAAGGAAGGCGCGCGTATCGCCTGTCGAAATATATATAACCTGCGACCGGGATTGGAAATATTTATTGCTATTCCATATTCTAAAAAACCAGGCAGCATAAGGTTAAAAGCAATCGTCATGTGGGTCAAAATGGACCAATTTGGGATAAAATTCAATAAACGGATCAATGTCAGGAAAGATTACCAAAGAGAAGTAACCCTATCCACAGGATCGATGATTTTTCCTGGAATGATTAAAAATATCAGCATGGGAGGCGCACATGTTGCCAGCAGAAGTATATCCATAATTAAAACACCGTTCATATTAAATGTTTCGATTCCTTTTGCAATCAAGCAAGGCCGCATTAAGAGAAAAGCAATCGTCAGATGGGCAAAGAATGACCAATTTGGGATTCAGTTTATTTGATGAGAAAAGGACAAGGGGCCATAATGCGCCCCTTTGTCCGTGAAACGTATAGAACAACTGTTAGGTTGCGCCACATGATTCTGCACGGCCTATGCCAATCCTCCAGAACGTTGAAGAAGACCAAATGATTCTTGATGTTTCCCTGTTTAGCACAACAAAACAGATTTGAACCGTGCTATTTTGTTCACGCTCATGGGATACCCGTGTGTCATTGATTCCGACTGCATGTAAACCCCGTCATTATTCGTTTCTTCGTTTCCGAAGGAGGGTCAGCGAATCATCTCCTCGCTGTAGAAAGATGTTGGGGGCCTTCATCCTCTCGATTGGTATATGTCTGTTCACCGATACCTTTTTCATCAGCGCCATGGGTCTTGCTCCGTTTCGGGAAAAATGGAAATGCGGGCAAGGATAAAAACACGTTGGCAGAGATCCTTTTTCTTGTCAAGGGTTTGGTATTGCTTGACAATCTGGGCACTGAAGGGTAAGGCTCAGAATGCTTGTCCAATGTGCCCGCACCTTTCCATGGTAACCATACAGGCAAGTACCGATGATTGATTTTGCCGATCGACGTGGAATGCACGCCATGATGCTGAAAAACCTTGTGATAGCGTCGTTGGTAATCGGGTTAATGGTGAATCCGGCACCAGCGGACCAATCGACGAAGACTCGATTCTTCTATAGTGGCGACGGCATCATTCACCTGGTAAGTGGGAAGAACGGCAAGGCCTTCAGGGGACGCTATCGTGAAGGGGCCAGTCAATATAGTGCTGATGCTTACAAGCAGATATCGGCAGTTTTCGGAGCGCCATACCAATCCTCAAGACAGGATCTTTCATTGCGCTTGATCGAATTCCTGGATTACCTTGAAGACCGTTTGGGACCGGGTGCCTTGCTCACCATTACTTCCGGATACCGGCCCCCTGAATACAACACCAAATTACGCAAGGGGGGTGCGTTGGCGGCCAAGGCCAGTTTGCATCAATACGGAATGGCCGCTGATTTCATATTGGAGGGGGTTTCTTCAAAACGCGTCTGGGAATACGTGCGGTCGATTGGATTTGGCGGAACCGGATACTACCACGGCAAAACGGTGCACGTGGATGTGGGTCCGACGCGGTTTTGGGACGAAACCAGTTCAGGTGTGGGCACGGGCTTGTCTGATGAGAACAAGTTGATCGGCATGGTAACCGATTACGATGTTTATGGACCTGGGGAGTCGGTCACGTTGAGCTTCATACGCATGACAGCCTTTCCCATCATGGTCCAGTCAGATTTTAAACTGATCCCCGAAGAGAATCTTGAAAATATTGACAGGACGGTGTCGTTTAGACCAGACGCTGATACGCCGATGTCCGGCGCCTGTAACGAATTCCAAAATATCAAGCAAATGACCTCTCTTCGTTGGCATCTGCCCTTGGATGTTTCGCCTGGGCGGTATCATATTCGTGCAAATTTTTGTGGCGATTTGTGGGAAAAGATCCCCGATAACGTTTCGACGCCGGAATTTGAGATCCGTTAGCCTCAATTCATGCTTTTAGTTCCGCGTTGAAATTGGCGTGCGGGTAATATCTGCAGGTATGCCGTCTTGACGTTGAAGTGACACATTGAGCTTATCCAAATCTATGAGGTTTACGATTTCTTTATCGCGCAGCCGGCTTAATGCGTAGCTCTTTAGATTGCCGATTTTACCGTATACATCTTTATGGATCTCAACATAGACATTCCCTGCTTCTTGAATTATTTTAACCGGTTCGTAGATTATCTTAACGGTTGTTCCTTTTTCAACGAGGTCAAAGAGTTGTCGAATATCCTCAGGGTAAAACCGAATACAGCCCTGGGTGGCGAGGCGTCGGATGGACCACGGGAAATTAGTGCCGTGGATCCCATATCTAGAATGGTTGAGGCCCAACCAATAATCTCCAAGCGGGTTGTCCGGCCCTGCGGGGACAGTCCACACCTTATATGTGTCATGCAGAGAAACCGGAACCGTCCACGTCGGCCTGACAATCTTTACTGAAATTTGGAATACCCCTTCCGGTGTAGGGACCTTCCGGTCGCCGATGCCGACCGGAAAGGTCACGACCCGATTATTTTTCTCATCCAAGAAATAGAGGCGCAGTTCGGCTATGTTGATGAGAATGTTGTTTTTGATGTCTTCGGGAACGATCCATCGGCTGGGTATCGTTATCCTTGCGCCGTGGGGGGGAATCCATGGGTCCCAGTCGGGGTAGAGATCTTGAATTTCATTGAACCCCAAATCATACATGCGGGCAACATCCAACAATGTTTCTTCCTTTTCAATGACATGCTGTCGGATGTCCCCCACCATGTTTTGGATGTTCGAGAAATGATACGCCTCTATGGATGCGCCACCAATCCCATTGATTGCCATCAAAACGACGACGAAAAATAACCCTTGTTCTGAAAATGAGCGGTTTGTCCTTCGTTTCATGGCGTTCAAATGTTGACACCGCTGGCTTTTTCTCAGGTAAACCGATGGCGGTTCTGCAGATGCGATGGCGATGTAATTTCATCCCTGTCGCGCTGTAAAAAAAACGGCGAGTGAATAGGTTTTGTTGACATCGCTATTTTTTCATTTTTTGCATAAATATTTTCTCAGTTTTGTCCGCCATCGCTTCGGCCTTGTCGGCAAACGTTTCCGCGTCGGCAGCAGACTGTTCTGCACGCTGGGCCGCCATTTCAGCACGTTTGGCCGCCTCAACGGCTTCCATCGTCTTCCCTTCCGCCATTGATTTAGCCGTCTGAGATTCCTGTTTGGCCTGTTTTGCCTCTTGGAGGGCTAAATCCGCCTGACTCTGTGCGGATTGGACCTGGCTAGTGCTGGCGCATCCTGACAACACCAACGCCAAATACACAATCACCACCGCTGCCAGGGTTATACTGTTTTTGATTCGTCTGATATTCATATTACCTCCTCCTTTTAAAGTTTGTTAAATGCTCACAATTCTTAGAAAAATCTCAAAGAAAAAAATATGCGACTATTATTCCCTCTATTCTCAGCGTCCCCGGACTTTTGCAGACCCCCTGCCATGTGGTCAGGGGAATGGGTACAGGGTCATATCAATCTGACCCTGACCAGGCTGATCAGACGCTGTCAGAAAACTTGTAGGTGAACGGGTCGTTATTTTGATAGGGCACGCCACTGGTGGTATTGCGGCACTGGAAATCGCAGTGCGTTTGTCGGATAGGGTTGCCGGTGTAATCAGCATATTGGGATTTGCATCTGGAAAGTGGAACGGTGCCCTGGGCCTAATGCAAAAGGCGGCACGATCTGGACCGTTGGGTCCCCTTCTTGTCAAGACGAACCCTGGGCCGCTTGTTGCCAAAGGATTTATTTAAAGATTTCAATTGAGGCTAAGCAAGAAAACGAACAACAAATGAAAGGAGATGGAAAGATGTCGAAATACGTATTTGTATTGACTCGGGGTATAGAAGACCCGACACGGGTCACACGAACTTTTCAATTGGCAAAGGCCGCTCACGAAACCGGTCACGAGGTCAGCCTTTTCCTCACAGATGATGCGGTGGTGGTGGTAAAAAATGGAATGGCTGACAACATCGTTGCCCCCACCGGCGATGAGGCCGGTTCTCACCTGTTCTATTTAGTGGAGAACAAGGTCCCCATATTCGTCTGAATTCCTTGTGCCCAGAGTCGCCAGGTTGGCGAAAGAGACGTCGTTGATTCCGTGACCTTTGCTGGTGCACCCAAGCTGTTTGAAATTTCGGAAGGAGCCAACATTTTAACATTTTAAAAAGTAATTGACTGGCTTCAGAAATATTGGCGCAAGTGGATCATCTCAATGTATCTGCAGGAAGTAAAACAAAACCGCCAAAAAAAGGGAGCACAATGTCTACCGCTGCCCGAAGAAAATTTCTCGGTGCAGCGGCGGGGAGTGCAGTGCTGGCGGTATTGAAACCATCAAAACGGTCCTCAGCGCAAGGAACGTTCAACCTGCTTCCATCGCCATCAATCGGTGATAGCGGGTCATTGATGTGGGCACTGAGAAACCGCAAATCCACCCGTTCATTGAGCACAAAACCCTAACTGTTGATCCCTCCACCGATACGATAGGTACGAATCCATGGATTCTT
Source organism: uncultured delta proteobacterium (assembly GCA_963705475.1). GTDB lineage: Bacteria > Desulfobacterota > Desulfobacteria > Desulfobacterales > Desulfosarcinaceae > Desulfosarcina. The sequence continues at coordinate 144,681 of CAVPJS010000005.1, forward strand.
AGGCTATCCGGGAACAACCACAGGGGAATAAACCGAAGTCCCCGAACGTCTGTGTCGTTTAGACAGCGACAAACACGGCCTTTTCTTCCGGAGTGCCGGTTTTACAGAAGTTTTTCTGGGACGGTCATCCGGTGTCCCGGCCCTGTTTGAGCGGACCGGGCCCGCGAATTCGCTGAAGGCCCAACAGATGTCGCATCTGCATGGACAAGGTTCATCGTGCTGTGGTATTCGTTGTTTCGGGGGGTTTTATATGCGACGCATAATGACTGCGGCAGGCCTTTGCCAAACAAAGGAGGAGGGAAAAATATGGAATTTATCGATTATTCAAGCATTCACGCCATGCTTAAACAAACGGTCGAGCGATATGGCGAGACCAGCGCCTACAAGTGGTTTACGGAACCTGGGAAAACCGATTCGGTGACCTGGAACCAGTTTTACGATCAGGTCCGACAGGTGAGCAAATCGCTCATGGCGCTGGGGGTGGAAAAGGGTAACAAGGTCAACATTATCAGCTATTCGCGTTATCAGTGGGTGCTCTGCGATATGGGCATCACCTGCATCGGGTCGGTGACAGTGGGCATCTACCAGTCCAACCTTCCCAAGGATGTCCGTTATATTGTCGATCACTCGGATGCGGTGGTCGTTTTCGCGGAGGACAATACACAAATGGCCAAGTTGATGGAAATCCGGGCCGAGATTCCAGGCATCCGCAAGGTGATTCTGTTTTCCGGCGAAGTACCGGCAGACGATTGGGTCATCAGCTTCGAGGAATTTCTGGCGATGGGCAAAGGTATTGCCGATGCCGATTTCGATTCAAGGGTGGACGCCGTCACGCCGTCGGACCCGGCGGGCATCGTTTACACCTCCGGCACGACAGGGGTTCCCAAAGGCGCGGTGCTGACCCATGACAACATCACCTTTACGGCCCAATCGGTGAAAGGCAGCACCAACATCAGCGAAGGAGAGGAAGTGTTTTTATTCCTGCCGCTGGCCCACGTCTTCGCCCGCACCTGTGTCTACGCCACCCTGCTCACCGGGTGCGCAACGACATTCACGCGCAGCATGGAAACCATCGTCCAAGATATCGGTGTGGCCAGTCCGCACTGGTTTGCCAGCGTGCCCCGCATCTACGAAAAAGTCTACTCCAAGGTCATCAGCGGTGCTGAAGCCAAGGGCGGCTTAGCGCTGAAAATATTCCGCTGGGCGTGCGGAGTGGGAGATGCGGTCAGCGACTGCAAACTCAACAAACAGCCCATCCCCTTCGGCTTGGGAGTCAAGTATGCATTGGCCACCAAACTGGTCTTCAGCAAGGTGCAGGCAGCCTTGGGCGGCAGGGTCAAATGGTGCATCAGCGGCGCAGCACCGTTGAACCCCTCCATTGCCAAATTCTTCCACGCCGCCGGCATTCTGATTCTTGAGGGCCTCGGGATGACGGAAAATACATCGTTTACCAATCTCAACCGTTACGACAACTATCGTTTCGGCTGGGTCGGCCCCCCAGGTCCCGGCATCGAGCAGAAAACTGCCGACGACGGCGAAGTGATGTATCGCGGTAGAAACGTCATGAAGGAATATTACAAAATGCCGGAAGAGACGGCTGAGACGATAACGCCCGACGGGTGGCTGCACACCGGCGATCTGGGTGTGATTGACAGCGAAAATTTCCTGAAAATCACCGGTCGGAAAAAGGATCTCATCATCACTGCCGGTGGCAAAAACATCGCACCATCGGCCATCGAAGGGGTCATCGCCACGTCAAAGTACATCAACCAGATATGCATCATCGGCGACAAGCGGAAATTCATCAGTGCGCTGATCACCCTCGATCCTGACAATGTGCCGGAATGGGCACAGACCCAGGGTATCACCTTCAACTCACTGGAAGAGTTGATAACCAATGACAGGGTGCGAGCGATGATCGAGAAGGAAGTGGCCGAGAGAAACAAGGAATTCGCCAGTTTCGAAACCATCAAAAAGATCGCCATCGTACCGGAATTCACCATCGAAAACGGCCTGCTGACGCCGACAATGAAACTCAAAAAGAACGTGGCGTTCGCTCAATACGAAAAAACGATCAACGCAATGTATCCAGATGATTAGGTGAAAGGGTAAAGCTAAAAGTCCGAAGGCCGGATTGAACCCTCCCCGCGGCAAGGCGCGGGAAGGGTTCACCGTAAGGATGAAAGTCTATTTTCAGTTCGCTCGCTGACCCCGCCGCAAGCGGCGAGGAATGCGCTCGCTACCGCGGTTCAAGGGTTGAAGACGTCTCATCATCATGGCAAAACAATCGGAAAACGATGCAAGGCCCCGGGTGATTATTATTGGGGGGAACTTTGCGGGTCTGAAAACCGCGCTGAACTTGCCACAAAAATTCAAGGTTACCCTGATCGACAAACATCCGTGGTTTGAATTTAAGCCCAATATTCACGAACTTGTTTCAGGAATAAAAACGCCGGCCATGTTGCGCTTCTCCAACAAGGCCATCGTCAAGCGAATGGGACACCGGTTTCTCTCCAGCACGGTCACACAAATCGTGCCGGAAAAAAAGCAGGTCATCACCACATCCGGAAAAAAGCTCCGCTATGACTACTGTGTGGTCGCCATGGGCGGGGTTACCAATTCCTGTGGTGTCAAGGGTGCCGAAAAGTATGCCCTGCCGTTTAAGAACGCAGCCCAATGTCATTCAATTGGACAGACGTTGCAAAAACTTTCCAAAATCAACCGCCCGTTCCACATCGTTATTGTCGGCGGGGGCATCGAGGGCATCGAAGCCCTCGGTGAAATACTGCGGGGGTTCCGAAAACACGGCGGTCTTCGGATTAGGATGATCGAACGAGCGGCGCATCTTCTACCGGAAGCGCCGGCAGACGTCGAATCCGAAATTATAGACCACTGCAGGCCCTATTCTTTTGAGAAAATTGCCGGGGTGGTCGTAAAGAAAATCACCCCGAAAACAGTCCTGTTATCCAATGGTCGCCGGTTGAAATCGGATGCAACCATCTGGACTGCCGGCGTCAAACCCAATCCGATTCTATACACGTCGGGTTTTACAAACACCCCGGATGAATGGATACCCGTTCAGGATTCGCTGCAGCACGATGCGTATGAAACTGTTTTTTTTGCAGGGGATGCCGCAGGGGTATCCGGTATCCACTCAAAGCAGGCCTACCATGCCATCGATATGGGCGTTTGTGCAGCGGAAAACATCATCCGCCTTAACGCCGGCAAGGCAGTAAAACCATTCAAGCCGAGTGGGAAGCCCACCATCGTTTCCTTTGGTGATCTGGATACCTTTGTCATCGCCGGAAAAACCGTGATTGCCGGTAGTGCATTAAACGGCCTGAAAGAATTTATTTTCCAGATGGTCATGACGGAATTTGACCCCTCGGGGCTGGTGATGAAAGCCCTTCATCTATCCAATCGAGCCGGCAAAATGTCTCTTCGAAAGGGGCTGCCGTTAGCCCTCTCCCCTTCGTCAATGCTGAAACTCAAAAATGTGCGCATCCTGTCTCAGCGCCAGGAAAAAACCGAATGAGAAAAAAGAAAAGGTTGATAAGATGGCTGATTCCTTGAGGAGAATCCGCCCCAGCGATAAACATCCGGACGCAATAGTTGGCGACCGAATTCGTTTGTATTGGGTTAACACCAAAACCGATCCTTTCACGGTTGCGGAACGATCGATAATACACTACCAATCAGTCACCGGCCACGCACCCCCGGACTGGCCACAATCGGGTAATTGTATGCGTTTGGAATTTATCATGGCTCACGACAAATATGTGCGGTCACAGCGGCCCCTCTTTTTTGGCCCTTGACCAACGTATTGCATCCATTCTAATCTTGGGCATTCACAGGAGTTTCAGAGATAATCCATCCTGCCGCGTCGATCCGTTTGAATATCAGCAGCTTACGCAATATCATCCCGTAAGACCCATCGTCTTTTCCTGTATTCCTGGCCTGCATACCTTGAAAAATAAGCCCTCGCGCCATTTTGTGCTTGACATGTAAGACCCTATTATGTAGGGTGCTTACATGGCTCACTTCCACGTAAAGACCAAAAAAGGAAGACCCTACCTTTATGTCCGGGAGATCGCTCGGGTCAATGGCAAGCCCAAAGTCATTTCCCAGACCTACATCGGGTCTCCGGAAAAGGTCGCCGGTTTGGTGCGCGGACGAGATGAGGATGTCGTGACCTTGAAGGTGGAAGAATTCGGAGCACTGTGGCTTTCCTGGAAGATCGATAGGGATATCGACCTTTGCGGTCTTATCGATGATATCGTTTTGCGGGCGGACCGCGAGACGGGTCCTTCCATCGGCGAGTATTTCCTGTACTGCGTCCTTAACCGGATGGTGCAAGCCGTGAGCAAGAACAAACTCGCATCCTGGTACCGGAGCACCGCCATACAGCATATCCGGCCCGTTGACCTCGAAGCGCTCACCAGTCAACGCTACTGGGAAAAATGGGACCGGGTATCCGAGGACGATTTGCGTAAGATCGCCAACGTGTTTTTCGAACGCATCTGGCGTGTGGAAGCACCGTCGGCGGATTGCCTTTTGTTCGACACCACCAACTATTACACCTACATGGCCAGCCATACCGAATCGGATCTTGCCAAGCGGGGAAAAAACAAGGAGGGCCGGCACCACTTAAGGCAAATCGGCCTGGGGCTTCTGGTGGCCAGGGATTCACGGCTGCCGATATATTACAGCGTCTATCCGGGCAATATCCATGACAGCAAGCATTTTGAGGCCATCATGGATGAGATGTTCGGGGTCGCGTGTGGCTTGAACAAAACAAAAGAGCGTCTTACGGTGGTGATCGACAAGGGGATGAACGCAGAGGACAGTTACTCCTGGATCGACGAGCACGAGCGCGTTCATTTCATCACCACCTATTCCACTTATTTTGCCCAGGATCTGGCCGCAACGCCCCTGGGGCAGTTCGAACCGGTGGATACGCCGGCAAACAGGCAGCTCATGGCACAGGCAATGCCATCCGAATGCCTTTTGGCCTACCGGACCAGGGGAGAATATTGGGGAAAACAGCGCGCGGTGATCGTCACCTATAATCCATCCAGCCACCGCAAGCAGGAATATACCTTCAATGACAAGCTGGAGGCAATCCGTCAGGAACTGCTTTCCATGCGGGCAAAGGTAAGAGACAAGGCGCCCCACTGGAGAAACCAGGACGCCGTCAAGGATCGCTATTTACACCTGTGCGCGAAAATGCATATGCCTCACGAACTCTACGAGCTTACCTTCGAGCATTCGGAGGCCGGCCTTTCCATGAATTTTCGCAAAAACGCCTATCTGGTCGGCCGAAAGCAGACTATGTTCGGAAAGAGCATCATCATTACGGATAACACGGATTGGACCACGGCCGACATTGTCCAGGCAAATCTGGACCGCTGGCAGGTGGAGGATCGATTTCGTCTAAGCAAGGACGACGAATTGGTGGGAGTAAGCCCTGTGCGCCACTGGACGGACAGCAAAATAAGGTGCCATCTGTTTACCTGCGTGGTGGCGATGACTTATCTGCGCCGGATAGAGCTTAAACTGGCGGCCTCGGGCATAAAGCGGACGGCCGCCGACCTCATGGAGGAGATGCGAAGGCTGCATCAGGTCTTAAGCCTGAGAAAAGGAGAGCACAAGCCGGGCCGTCGTCTTGAAACGCCCAGTAAGACCCAGGCCGAAGTCCTATCGGCGTTCGGCTACCGTGTGGACGCAGGTGGGGTCTTACAACAAATCGACCGCTAAAACCTTGCCTGACGAGGATTTGCGGCCTTTTTTACCGTTTATCTCTGAAACTCCTGATTCACATTCATTTGATTCCCTCCTGCATTCAAGCGATTAGCCATTCTCGGAGGTTCTGAATCTGACATCAGCTGATCGCCGTAAGACCAATGCTAATAGGCATCCCGGTTATTGCTGTAAGGTTCAATATCGTTGCGCCCATCTATAGAAATTGAAGGAGGTATGCATGGCTTATCAAGTTCCACGGATTCAGCCGACGGCTTTGCGTAGCGGATTTCCTACCGGCCATCATCTCCTGAATGATTCAGCCCTCAATAAAGGGACCGCCTTTACATATGAAGAACGCGTCGCACTGGGTCTTCGAGGGTTGGTTCCCCCTGGTATCAACACGATGGAAGAGCAGGTTATCCGTGTTATGGGGAACTACAATGAAAAATCAACTGACCTGGAAAGATACATCTTCCTTGTGGCGCTTCAAGACCGCAACCAGACCCTGTTTTACCGTGTTCTATCGGAGTATCTTGAAGAAATGCTGCCGATTATCCCAGGTGGCCGTCATGAGGGTGATCAAGGCCTACAGCGACACCTTCAAACTGTTTTTGCCGTTTGCCGCAGACCGCTATGGCATCAAGGTCGGATCGCTATCGGTCCATCATCTTACCCCGGAGGTCATCCTCTCCTTTTTAGACCACCTCGAATCGGAACGGAAAAACAGCGCCAGAACGCGCAATCACCGTCTGGCAGCCATCAAGTCGCTGGCCAAGATGGTCCGCTTCACCCATCCGCAATGGTCGGCATCGATGGATAAAATTGTCGTTATTCCCCAAAAGCGAACCCAGCGGCAACTGGTTGGGTTTTTATATCCCGAGGAGATCAATCAAGTCCTTAGCGCGGTAAATATCGACACGGCGCTGGGCTTTCGTGACTACACCATTTTGCACCTCTTGTTCGAGTCCGGCGCCCGTGCCAGTGAGATCGCACAGTTGAATCTGGATTACTTCAACCCCGAACAAGGGACATTGGCCATTTTAGGCAAAGGCAACCGCTTCCGCCAACTCAATTTGTCTCCGACGACGGTGAAAATGATCAAGGCGTATACCATCAACCACCGCTGCCGACCAAAAGCCGATTACGCGAAACGGCTGTTCATCAGCCAGCATGGAAAGGCATTGACACGCCATGGCATCTATCGTCTTTGCCGCAAATACCTGCGGTTGGCACTATCGGAGAAACGGCTGAAAGTCCTCAATCCGGTTCACAGCTTCCGTCATTCTTGTGCCATCAACATGCTGGCATCCGGTTGCTCGGCAACTGACATTAAAAACCATTTGGGGCACGAAGATGTCCAATCCAGCATGGTTTATCTGCAGATGGATCTGCCGCGCCGGAGGAAAATCCAGGAGCGGTTTACCGCCTACACCCAAGCTGTATTGAGCCGTGATGCCGAAATCGAAGCGTTGATCGACAAGGACGAGGAAGATGATATCATGACATGGCTGGATAGTCTCTAAATCCGGTGGCGAACTGTTTGCCGGCCATAAAAAGGTGCCTTGAAAGGGGATTTATTATGTTGCCAAGTTGAATGAAATGGGCGTGCTGAAAGGCGTTATGAAGCTGGAATCATAGCGAAAATGACATCTTACAGCATGATTGCTTGTATTCTTTTTATTCTCAGCATGTTAGGGCAGATGACAACAAAATAGCAGTAATCACAAGGGCGCCAAATTGAAAGATACGGCAATCGTATCTGCAATGATGGTCAGATTAGAAAGTTTTTGGTGTTATTGTTTTTTGAAAGATCGTCTTTTGGTCGGGTTCTCACTATATCTGTGATTCGATAGGCAGGAGTCGCATAAATCCAACCCCCAGCCTTTTCCAGAAACCGGTGTAGGGCTCCTGGTTGAATGTCTGTTTCTCACCATCCACGAGGCCGTGCCACAATAGTCGTTCGGGGCCGTTTTTCTCTTTTCGCAATTCCAACCGAAATGCAACCTGGTCAATCTGCCGGTCGAACTGGTCGGCGATATGGCCTGCAATGGGAGGTGACATGAAGACCACACCGATTTCCGTGTTCTGCACGACGGAGCGGGGGTCCAGGTTGAGCGAGCCGATAAATGCAGTTTCCCGGTCGAACACGAAACATTTGGCATGCAGACTTGACTTGGATCGGCCGATGATCCCTTCTTTGACCGCTTTGCGCTCTTCCCGGCTGAGGTTGCGGTTCAATTCGTACAATTCCACCCCCATGCGCAGCAGGGCTTTGCGATAACGGGCATAGCCGGCGTGGACAACGCCGACATCCGTCGACGCCAGAGAGTTGGTCAGGATTTTGACCTGAACACCCTTGTCGCGCAGCTGTTGAAAAAAGGCCACACCGGATTTGCCGGGCACAAAATAGGGTGAAAAAATGATCAGTTCCTGCCGGATGCCGGCCATGTATGGCGCCAGTTGTTCCGTCAAGCGATACTTGGTTTCAGCGGTGTCGTGGGTCAGTTTCTCAGGGTCATCGGCGACAACCGTCCCGACGCCCCAATGATAGGTCACCTGGTCCTGCCGGAGGCGGTTGGCCAGATCGGAATTGCGCAGGTACTTCAGGTATTCGGAATCGGCCTGGTGGGCAATGAAATCGTCAAATTCCTGCTTGCGCCGGTCGATCTCCCGGGGTGTCGGCGGGTTTTCCACCAGGGCCAAGATGGGATAACTCAGTTCGCTGTTCCAATACTGGTCGAAGGATGCGGAAACCTGTCCTGCCACCGGTCCCACCGCCAGTACATCCAGGTCGACGAAAGCCAGTGCCGGGTCGGCTTCGAAATACTCATCGCCGATGTTTCGCCCGCCGAGGATCGTGGCCTGGTTGTCTACCGTGAAGGACTTGTTGTGCGCCCGGCGGGTCTGTTTGCCGAATCCGGTGAGGTACTGGCCGATTCGTCCGGCGTTGCGGGCAAAAGGATTGAAAATGCGCACCTCGACGTTGGGATGGCTGTCCAGTATGGCCGTACCGGCATCACGACCCTCCTGGTCGATGTCGTCAACCAGCAGCCGCACACGAACCCCGCGCTCGGCAGCTTTGTATAGCTGATCGACGAACAGGCTGCCGACGACATCATCGTGGATCATGTAATACTGGGTATCGATGCTTCGTTCGGCAAACTGAGCGAGCAGTATGCGTGCCACGAAGGCATCCAGGCCGTTGCCCAGCAGCAGATAACCTGATTCTCCAGGATGCATTTGCATCTCGGTCTGCACACGCCTGCCAATGCGGGTGTCTTGCGTATCCAGGTAAGCCGTAGATGCTTCACGCAGGACATTATCGGGCAGTGTGGCGCAGCCGCCGGCGACGAGCAGAAGCATCATGACCGACAAACAGTGAATGGAGATTGTTTTGTGCATGGTGAGTTTCCTTTATTGTTCCCTTCTTTTCGAACTGCTGTCTTCGCTAGAGCAAGGATTCCAGCGTCAGCAGCCGGACCACCCAAACACCGAACTTTTTCCAGAAACCGACGTAAGGCTCCGAATCATAGACAACTTCTCCGTCGGCCTTTTTAAGGTGCCAACGAATGGATTCGCTGCCATTGTTGTCGGTGTGGAGTTCCAGCCTAAAGGCCAACTTCTCGATGTTGTGGTCAAAGGTTTCGGTGCTTTTACCGGCGGTCTCCGGGTTCAGGAACAGGATGCCGATCTCGTTGTTGATGTGCAGGGAGCGCTGGTCCAGGTTCATGGACCCCACGAACATGGCCTTTTTGTCGAGCACCATGGTTTTGGCATGCAGGCTCGATTTGCTCAGCCCCGGCAGCCAGGTGAATTTTCTTTGTACCGTATTTTTGACCTCCTCGTCCAGTTCGTAGAGCACCACCCCGGCCTTGAGCAGCTGCTTGCGATACTTGGAATAGCCGGCGTGAACCGCAAAGACGTCATTGGAGGCCAGGGAATTGGTCAGGATGCGCACCTTGACCCCTTTTTCACTGAGTGCGCACAATGCGTCCGCCCCCCTTTTCCCTGGAACGAAATAGGGCGATATGATGATCAACTCATCGGTCGTCTTCTGCATGTAGGGCCACAGCTGTGAAATGAGCAGCTCCGCCTGCCAGTTCTCACCTCTGGCTTTTTTTTCCGAGGAATCATGGATAACTGTGGCCTTGGCCCATTTGAAATGGGCGCTGCCGGAACGTAGAGCGTTGGCCAGCTCCGAGTTTTTCAACGCCTCGACGTATGCGGCGGCCTCCGTCGTCCGTGGCACACGGTCCATTCGTTCCTTGAGGTTGCTCAGCTGCTCGGTTGTAGCGGGTTGGGTCAACGCGGATGCGGGATAGGCATAGTCGCTGTTCCAGTATTGATCAAAGGCGTCGGACACTTCGGGTACGACTGGTCCAATGGCCAGAAGGTCGAGATCGGCAAAAGCCAGATTCGGATCGGCATCGAAGTACTCATTGCCGATATTTCGGCCGCCTACGATGGTCGCCTGATTGTCCACGGTAAAGGACTTGCTGTGCATGCGGTAGTTGACATCCCCGAACCGTGTGATCCACTGCAGATTCTTGGACGCGCCGCGGACAAAAGGATTGAACAGGCGCACTTCCATCTTTGGATGAGCATCCAGTGCCGTCCAGACAGCGTCCGCTTCGTCACCGTAGATGTCATCGATGAGCATGCGCACGCGCACACCTCGGTCGGCGGCCTTGATCAATTGATCGATGAGCAGTTGCCCGACCGTATCCTGGTGAAACATGTAATACTGCAAATCGATGCTGCGCTCGGCCAGGTTTGATAGAAGCGCACGGCCGACAAACGCATCCAGGCCGTGACTCAGCAAAAAAACCCCGGACTGACCCGGGTGACCCGTACGCTGGCTGTCGAATGCCCGGCCAAGGGCGGTTTCGCGACCGTCACTGATGGCGGAGGACGGTTGGCGGTTGATATCCTTCGGTAAATCAGAACAGCCGAGAATCAAGAACAAACAACAAATGATGACACATAAGATCAATATAAGTTCTTTTAGCAAGCGCACGCTCTATGGCTCCTTACCACGGTATCTTCTTCAATACTCCCCTGGGTTGTCACGTATCATCCTGCGTGGGCTTGGGAAAATACACAAGCTGCACAGCGGAGACGACAACCGCCGTTGTCAATCCGAAAATGATGATACCGTTGGCGGATTCGAAAGCTGCGAGCAATCGCCAGTTGGCATCCAGAAGGATATCCCCGTATCCCAAGGTGGTGAAGGTGACCGTCGAGAAATAGAGGGCCGTCTCAAGGTCGTCAAGCGCACCTACATAAAGGTAAACGACCGCCCAGGCAGCCATCTCCACCAGTGAGAGCGCGAACATCAGCAGGACAATGCTGCTGATCGCCCGCAACCGGATGAATGGGTGTCGGGACGCCCAATGCCCTGAATGATTCCGGAAATAAACGACCACCAGGCTGATTCCGCCGGCATGAATGGCGGTTGTGGCCATCATCATTAACGATGCGATGGTGATGTTCAACATCATGCCCGCTGCCTCATCTGTTTTTCAGCTATGGTCACCGTCACCGATTCACTCCGGTTCAAAGGTTTTGTTCCCAGTGAGGGCCCGCATCGATGTCATGGCCTCCCCGACGGGCCGGAACGACGGTGTTGCGATTTCTCCGCCTATCCAACCGGGCATCGCGTCATCACGAAGATCGCAAACATGATGAGGATTGGGATGCTGCTGCGCGGAGTAAGCTTACCGGCGAAACCCTGTTTTGGATGATCTAAGACAGGGCAAAGGCCAGGTCAATCTTTTTTACGTCTTGTTGGGCACATCGAATTTCATGTCTATCCTCTCCCGTTGCCTTAATACTTGACACTGAAGTCCACTACCATACCTCCCGTGAGAACGGGTCGATCCCGGCCGCCTGTTGGGCAGAGGCATGAAACGCAAACCGGTTACCGGGTTCGGCTCCAGTTCACCCAGGCTTCGTCGTGAACCCGCACATAGCTAAAGCCAAGATAGCGAAGGATAAAAAAAAGGCATCCGCGGCGGCTTCAGGAAACCGTTATCCATGTATAGCGCGCCGAAGGGCACGTTCACGGCTCCCGGTATGGCCCCGGTCCGGGCGACCTTTTCATGTTTGGTCATGCCCAGAAAGCGGTCGATCAGGCGGGAGTCCAGCACCACCGTATCGCGCTTTTCACTGAGCCGAGCCACGCCGGCGCTGTCTTCGATCCATGACGGTTGTTCCTTGCCGCCGAAGACACTCGATTCCCGGGTGGACGCTTCAGTACTGGCGTGGAAAGAACGCGATCCCATCATGGTCCTTGCCCACGTGGCAGCTATAGCAGTTGACATAGGTCTGGGAGTGGCACACTTGGCACTGCACCTTGTCGCCATGCATTCATCACATGCCCAGTCGGCCGTGTCATCCCCCAAAATCTGTAGAAAAAGTTGTATTATCTCAATTGAACGATAATCATCAACCGTGCGGTGCCGCCCGAGTCATTGTTTCTGAAAGGATTCCTTGGTCCGTTGCCGCTCCAGATGTTCTTGCTGGACCAGCTTATAAGCAATGTAGTATTTGAAAATATTGCTGACATAGGTCACGGTTTCGCGCCCGACTTTCCTGGCCGCAATCACCTCGACGTGATTGAACCAGACATTCGGGTTCAGCCCCTGCTTCTCGGCATCCCTTCTCAGCTGCCGGATTCGTCCAGGTCCGGCGTTGTATGCCGCGAAGGCAAACAGGGTCTTGTTCATATCGTCCATGGGTTCATCTTTAAAGTAACGGTCGATCATAAAACGCATGTACTTGACACCGGCGTGGATGTTGGCCTCGATCAAGCGGATGTCCCCCACCTTCAATTCCTCACCGGTCGCCGGCATCACTTGCATGATGCCGATGGCACCCACCGGGCTTTTGGCGTTTTGGTCGAGACGAGACTCCTGGTAACCCTGGGCCGCCATCACCAGCCAGTCTACGCTGTACTGGTCGCCGTATTTTCGGAAAAGGGACACCAGTTCCTGGAACTTCTTGATTTCTGCATTGCTGGTGGCATTTTTCACATAGCGCGTGTTTTTGAGATAACGTCGAAAAAGCTCGTTGCCGAACGCACTTCCTTTACCGTGTTTGGCGATGAACACATCAAGCTCCGCTTTCAGTTGCGGGCACCCTTTGCGGATGGCGGAAGCGATCCTGCCGCCGCTGCGGACTCTGACGTTTTCGTGCAACGTCAAGTCGGGAAAAACCTGTTTCCAGAACAAGGCCTTGTGGCTGTCCACCACCAGGATCTTTAAAAGTCCGGCGTTCAGCATTTCGAGCAGGTCCTCGTCTTCAAGGTTCTCCGGTGCCTCCTGCAGGTCGACTTCGGCCTTGCCTTCGCTTTTCAAGCGTTCGTTAAGTGCCGTCAGACTTTCGTAGTAGCTGCTGGAACGGCGGACGAACACCGTCCGTCCGGAGAGATCGTCGACTGTGGAAATGGCGGGTGATTCAGGGCCCGTGACCACGATTTCATTAACGTCAGAGAACCATGGATCCGTGAAATCGACCACTTGTTCACGCGCTTCGGTAACGGTGAGGTTCGCCGAGGCGATGTCCCCTCTGCCTTGGACGAGGGCCGGCAAGAGTTCTTCACGGGAGACCGGTACAAAAACCAGATTGACACGGAGTTGCTTGGTTTTGAGCTTTTGGTTGAGATCCTCCTCGAACTTGCGGAACAAGTCGAAGGCTGTGCCGCGCTGGGTGCCCTTGTCGATGAAATAGAAGGTCTTGCTGTAGACGACCAGGACACGAATCACCCGCCGCTTGATCATTTCATCCAGATCCCCGGTCCATTGCTGGGATGGCAGGGACAGCGTCAGGGTTTCTGTTGGAGAATCCTGGGCCGATACCGTACCCAACCCTGTCAAGGCGAACACCCCGAACACTCCGATCAAAACCATCATCTTATTCATACCCATCCTCCTTTGTTTCAGGACGCGTTTACGACAGGCAGGGTGTTTTTGAAGCCAAGTATAAGAAAATGGAGAATCAAGACCGCCGCAGGTTTCCAACTTTAAGGTTGGTGGATAAGAGACAATCCATCGACGGTTGATGGATCGCAAAATCAATAAGCGGCTTACCTTCTCGGTTTATCGATCCCGGCGATCGCACCCTCGAAAACCAAAAAGGTATCAAAGACAAGACCGCCGGTACCACTCCTCACATCTCGGCATCAGTGATCGATAACGACTATTTCAATCCAACCTGCTTGACTGCGTCCTTGCAGCGTGTGCTGACCTTTGCGTCGTTTTTTTCAAGGCAATCCATTAGCCGCCCTTCTCCGGCGGGAACATCCATGCAGAACTGATCCAAATCGTCGGCGCACTCATTGATCACGTAGGACAGCGCGGCCACGGCCCGCTCGAGCTGCGCGGCGGCATCGTAAAGGGCGTATTCGCACTTGCCGGACAATTTGTCGCTGCGCGCGTAAAGACAGGCCAGCACACGGCCTTGACCCGGGGTGACATCCTTGCAGTAGGTGTCGAGTTCGGCCTTGCAGCCGTTGGCCACAGAATCCACCAGGCTCTCCTGAGCCCCGGCTGAGAGCGTAAATAGAAGGGTCACACAGACAGCGATACTGAAAATGGAAATGGTCTTCATGATCTTTTTCTCCTTTTGATTGGGTTGTACCAACCTGTGTTTGATTTTCAGGTCGTCCTTTACGGCCTCAACGACAGTGAACACATTTGTAAAAGCTATTGGTCGAGATTAACCCGCCTGATGATATAGTGAACCTTCACCGCTTACCATCAAAGACTGAATCTCATGGTAATCTGTATCGATGCGGACGTAGCGTGTTCCCAGAATCGGTTTTCCTTCCCCTCCCAGATTACCTCACCGACTACAGGGCCTCGACCGTGAGCAGCGGCAGGTGCAATTCGTAGAGTTCGTTGAGCACACCGGACAGAGCCGCCTGATCACGCATGTGACCGACCAGAATAGTTATTGGGTGGCTGTCTGCCGTGAACGCGCGGGTGACGATCATTCCTCCCAACTGATCCGACAGGCTGTCGTCGATGTGGCCAGTCACACGAATACGATATGTGGCTGGTTTCTCAAATCTCAGATTCTTCCCGAACGGTTCGATTGACATGATGTTTCCCTCACACCCTGGTATCAAAGTGTCAAAATCGGCCTGTTATTCCGATCCCCGGGCCTTCGAAACTCAAATCTTCAATGAGTCCACCCTCATCCATATCGTAACTCAGGTAACGATAGTTGATGAAGATCTCGCCCCAATCAAACCCGTAGGACAATCCGAGCATAGCTTGCCCCCCGCGTCCCGATAGCCTCCTGGGTGTCGAAAAATGGCGAAGTTCAATACTGATTATTTGTACATCTTTAAAATCATTTACCCACTGTTGCGCGAATTGTTCCAATACGCCCAACCTAAGGTCATCAAAATAGGAATCCAAAATCTCTCCTCCGCTTGTCAGATGTCCGCAGGAAGGAATTTTAGGGCCAGCCCGCACGGATACGGCTTTTTTGGGAGCGACCCTATGCCCCACAATGAATCGACTACGCTTTCTTTTTCAACGGAATCACCTTGGCACCGGTCTTCAGCCCGTCCAAATAATCCGCCCAGGTCTGCATCATCCGGTAGCGTTCTTTCAGGTGTTTGGTCCGGTTATAGGCACGTCCCAGAGGATCTCGGACCGCATGGGCCAGCTGGTGTTCTATGAAGTCCGGCCGGATCTGTAAAACCTCGTCGAGGATTGTTCGCGCCATCGCACGGAATCCATGCCCGGACATTTCGTCCTTTTCGAACCCCATCCGCCGGAGAGCAGAAAGGACCCCGTTATTACTCATGGGCCGCTTTGATGTCCGGGGACTCGGAAACACATACCGGCCGGCACCGGTCAATGGCTGAATGTCCTTCAGGATAGCAAGCGACTGACGGGCCAGGGGGACCAAGTGGGGGCGACCTGTCTTCATTTTTTCGGCCGGGATATTCCATTCAGCGGACTCAAAATCGATTTCGGCCCATTCCATTTGTCGCAACTCGCCAGGGCGGACAAACAACAATGGCGCCAGCTTCAAAGCGCACTTGGTCACGAATGAGCCTTCGTAACCATCAATCGCCCTGAGCAAGCCGCCGACCTTTTCAGGATTAGTTATAGCTGCCAGGTGTTTCGATCGGGTTGGCGGGAGCGCACCTTTAAGGTCTGCAACCGGATCCCGTTCAGCCCGGCCAGTGGCGACGGCATAACGGAAGATTTGCCCGCAAATGATCTTTACCCGATGGGCACTTTCGAGGGCGCCACGTGATTCAATCCGGCGCAGCGCCATGAGAACCTCAGGGGCCTTGATTTCAATAATTGGACGATCACCAAGCCACGGGAAGATATTGAGTTCCAGGCGCCTCAGGATCGCCTTTGCATGCCCCGGTGCGGTTTTGCGTTTTTGATTTTTGTATCCGTCAATGACATAGCAACTCTCCCACGATTCGGGGTAACAGATTGGCGATTGGGGTAAGATAACCAAAAAGCTACCCCCGTTACCCCTGGATGTCAACGGGTTTTATCAGACTATACTGGACTACAAAAACAGAAAAGGCCCTGATTTATCAGGGCCTTTTGCACTTAGTTGGACTAAGCTGGATGGTTGTTTGGTGGCGATGCAGGGACTTGAACCCCGGACTCTGCGGATATGAGCCGCATGCTCTAACCAGCTGAGCTACATCGCCATTATTCTTTTTCGCACCTAAAATAACAGCGGACTATTAACAGCTCATCACCTGTTAGTCAAGCCGAAAACCGAACCCTTTACTTGAGGGAAGTCGACCCCGTCACCTCGATGGTGAACTCTTCAAGATCTTCGGGAAGGCCCGAAAAGACAACCATGAATGGAATAGATTGCCCCGGTTCAATCTTCACGTTGCTGCGGTTGTCCCCCAACCGATTGAACAGCCTCTCCTTGATTTTATCCCACTCCAGGTTGGCCAATTCAAGATCCGACAAGACATTCCCGCAGTAGACCTTCTCACTATTAACCGGGACTTTGCCGGTGGAGAAGATCTTGCCCTCAAGGGTGACCATGCCGCGGTTTTCGGTGTAGCCGTTCTTCACTTTCCCTGAAACCACAAAAAGCTTTCCGACGGTGGCATTGTCGACGAACTTGCTGTTGATGTCATAGGTGGTCAGTTTCAGGTTTCCCGGATCCTGTACCTTCGGCTTCAGGTAGTCACTCAGAAAGGGAATGTCGATGCCGTTCTGGTTTAACAGGTAATAGGTCCCGTAGGCGCCGCCGCCCAAAATCGCGAGGATCAGAAGGAAAACCAACGATTTGCTCACGCCCTTTTTTACAGGTTTGGGGCGACCCGCCGGCCTTGCCGGCTCAGCAGGCCCAGGTTTTCCCATTCTGCTTTTTTCAGCCGCTGGAGGCACGGGGATGGCGACGGTTTCTTCCAGGCCCTCGTCTTCCAGGGTCTGTTCCGCCTTGCTGCCCTCTTCCACCTCGAATTCAAGATCCATATCTAAAGATTCGCGGAGACGGTGAGCCGTATCACCCGCAGATTCTGGTTCGGCACCATCCTCAAAATCAGACAGATCGAATTCCAAATCGTTATCGATGGCCACGGTTTCGTCCGGTGTTCCCAGCGCCTCACCATCACCTATATCCAAGTCCAGCTCCTGATCCTCCGGGGTATCGTCGGCCGCCTCGGTGTCGACTTCGTCCAAAACCTGCTCGAGATCGGACAGATCCAGATCGTCATCCACCACCACTTGATCGTCATCGCCGGAATCGGACATCCATTTTTCCGTCTCGAGGCTGGCTTCGATGTCCAGATCGAGGTCCTGTTCCGGCATGACGCTGAATTTGGCGTCTCCTTCTTCCGGCTCTTCAAGCATCTTCTCAATTTCAGACAGATCAATCTCTTGGTCGGTATCATCGGCATCATCGGTGTCAAGGGTTTGGACCCTGCCGTCCCCGTCCAGATCGAATTCCAAGTCCTCCAGGGTTTCGCTCCCCGGCCCACCGGTGGTATCTGCGGCGTCCGCTGGCGTTTCATCATCCATGTCAAGCGCCAGTCCCAGTTCTTCATCTGGATGGACAACCATGGTAACGGATTCGTCGACATCCGCCTCGTCGTCATCTAACAAGCCTTCAAGGCTGGACAGGTCCAAATCATCATCCAAGGCTGGCGATTCTGAGGCCGGCTCAATTTTCTCTGCGTCTGCGTCGCCCGAATCCAAAGCCAGATCCAGCTCCTCATCGACGGCGATGCCCTCATCGGCGGCTGGCGAAGCCTCGGTTATATCAGCGTCTGGTTCCAGATCGAAATCCAAGGAGAGATCATCCAGCGACGTGTCCATCGATTCCGGCTGAGGCGTCTCAGCGCCCTTTTCCATGTCAAGGGTAAGATCCAGTCCCTCCAGATCATCCAATGTTTCAGGCAACCCCTCGTCTGCTGGGACTGCAGATTCGGGTGTCCCGTCGGGTTCCAAGGAAAAATCGCTATCCAGATCCAGCGAGTCGTCATCCAAGCTGGCAATGACCGTTGCGGTACCTTCCGACCCCCCCACGGTCCCGGGTGGAACATCCAGATCAAAATCGTCCTGGTCGAGATCGGCGATGACCGTCTCCGCCACATCTGGTGGTCCGTCAAGCGAAAGGTTCATGTCATCGTCCAGGTCGGCGATGACGGTGGCCGCGGCGTCTTCTTCCGTATGCTCAGGAGAGAGATCCAGATCAAAATCGTCCAGGTCGGCGATGACGGTTTCAACACTCTCGTCGGCACCATCGGATGCCAATGCCGGATCAGGCGCAGCGTCAGATTCAAAGGGAAGGTCCGCCCTATCATCTTCCAGGGCGCCGCTTACCGCATCTTCAATTTCAGTGGCCGATACGCCGTCATCCGGCTCGTCATCCAGTGCAAAGTCAAGGTCGGTGTCTTCCGTAAAAAACGCACCGGCGTCTTCGACAAGAACCTCTGTCTCGGGCGTACGCGCATCACCTGGTTCCGCGGCCCCTGGCATGTCTGCCTTGGCCGATGCCAAGGTGGGCGCTGCCTCCGGATCAGGTTCGGAAACGGGTTCGGTTTCCGGCGCAGTAACGGTTTCGATTGCTTCGGCTGGTGGTTCAGGGGCTGGCGCCTGCTGCGGAAAGGCGGTGAACACGTTGGCGCAAACCGAACACCTGACCTTTGAACCAGTGGGTTTGAGCAACTTGTCATCAAGATTAAAACTGGTGTTGCACGCTTCACAGGTAATAATCATGGCACCCCTCATTGACTAAAGTTTCATTTGATATATTTCTGGCAGATTTCTGTAATCTTCTGCATAGTCCAAACCATACCCCACGAGAAAGCCCTTTTCTATGGTCATGCACGCGTAGTCGACACCGATCGCCGCCTTTCGCCGCTCCCTTTTGTCGATCATGGCACAAACCTTGACGCTGCTGGGACGAAAACCTTCCAGGTGGCGGATCAGATAGGCCAGCGTCAGGCCGGTGTCGACGATGTCTTCAACCACTAGCACATCTTTGCCGCGGATATCAACGTCGATGTCTTTCTTTAACACGATGTTCTCCGATGAAACTGTATCGGCACCGTAGCTGGAAGCTTGAAGAAAATCTATTTTTACCTTTTCCAGTTTTAGCTCACGGGCCAGGTCGGCGAGGAAAAGGAAGGCTCCCTTGAGGACCCCGATCAACACCAGTTCCCGGCCCCGATAGTCTGTTGAAATGGTTTCTGCAACCCTTCGAATCTGGCGTTGAATTTCATGTTTCTGAATAACGGGAATAAATTGGGGCATAATCGGTCTTTACTGCTCGCCGCGAAACTGACAAGCATCAAGAAATATGAAAACAGAAGGTACAAGGGCCATGAGGTCGAGTGATTTGGTGCGGATGTTGCCAATGAAGTTGGCGAAAATCAAAATAACCGTTTAGAGGCAACCATGAAACACCCATTCCATGCCGCCAGTTCAGCGAAAAAGTATCCTAACAGGGGTTAGTTGTCAATGAATTTAATTTGTTACATACCGGTGGCAGCCAGCTTTTTCACAAGCTTTTTCTGTTCGGGAGACAGTTCTTTTACCATGTCAACCATAACGGTGGCGTACAAGTCGCCCCTTGAACTGCCTTTCATCTGGGGAAGCCCATGCCCGGCCAGACGCATCCGGGTTTTATGGCGGGTTCCCGGAGGAATTTTTAGACTCAGTTCGCCCCCTTCGAGGGTGGGGATTTTCACCTGGGTGCCTAAAAGGGACTCGCTGAGCCGAATCGTAACGGTGACATTGAGGTCATGGTCTTCCACGGTGAATACCGGGTCTGGGGTCACACGGGATTTGATATAAAGATCGCCTGGAGGACCACCGTATGCACTTTGCTCGCCCTTTCCAGCCAGGCGAAGTTTTTTGCCGGTAATCATTCCAGGAGGTATCTTAACCGTGATATTTTCGTTGCGGCCCTGGTGCTGAAAGGTGACGGCCTTGCTCGTTCCACTGGCCACCTCCTGTAGGGTCAGAGGCAGTTCGTAGACCAGATCTGACCCTTTGATCGGTGCCTGACGCCGCTGGTGCGCGCCAAACGGCCCGCCGCCGCCAAAAGAAAACCGCCGACCCTGGCCGCCAAAGCCGAACTCTTTAAGGATATCTCCGAGATCCACGTTGCGGAAAATATCCTCCTGAGAATAGCGCTGATGGAAGCCAGCAGAACCGAAGGTATCATACTGCTGACGCTTCTCCTTATCGCTGAGCACCGCATAGGCCTCGCTGACCGCCTTGAACTGCTCTTCGGCATGCTTATCACCCTTGGCGTGATCCGGATGGTATTTCATGGCCAGTTTGCGATAGGCCTTTTTAATCTCGGTATCCGTGGCGGTTTTGGGCACACCCAATACCTCGTAGTAATCCTGTTCGGACATGATTGATCCCGCTCCCTGCTGTGGTTTGGATGAACGCATGGCCAAAATACCGGCCAGTGTTCACCTTGTCGACTCGGGAAAAATAAGGTGTTTGTTTTTTAATGTCAAGCCGTTGGGCCCATCATAGCCCGGATACTTTGAGCCTATCCAGCCGCAGTCGGTGTCGGTCGTCAAAAAGCCGGCGCGCACCGGTCCAAACCGCAATCAGCGCGCCGAAGCCGGTGCCGGCGGAGATAATGAACATGATCAGGATCTGGTACTTCACCGCTTCCAACGGCGGGTTGCCGGCCAGAATCTGGCCGGTCATCATGCCGGGAAGACTCACCAGTCCGGCAGCTGCCATGGAATTGATCGTGGGGATCATGGCACTGCGGACGCTGATCCGGCGGATCTCACCGATTGCTTCGGACCAGGTGTGGCCCAGCATCAGCCGACCTTCAATGGTGCTTCGGCGCTCCCAGGCCGACTCCGTCAATCGATCGAGGCCTATGGAAATGCCCGTCATGGTGTTGCCCAGCATCATTCCCAGCAGGGGGATGGCATATTGCGGGGTATACCAGGGGTCGACACCGATAATGACCGCCAGGGCGAATGTGGTGATGGCAAAGGAGGAGATAAACATGGAACCCGCCCCCATGCCGAACCCCCACCAGCCGACAAAGCGGCGCTTCTGACGGACCATCACTTCACGGGCGGCGGCGATCAGCATCACCGCGGCGATGGAGGCAATCAACAGCGGATGGATCGACGCAAAAACCACCTTCAGTACCAGGCCCACCAGACACAGCTGAAAGGTGGTTCGAAATGCGGCCACGATGGTCTGTCCGGCCACCCCCAAGCCCATGCGCCGGCTGACCAGGGCCAGGGCAATAACCAGCAAGGCGGCGAAGGAAAGATCCGCTGGCGTCAGAAAAATGGTCTCCGATGTCACGTTTCCCCTCCACCGGCAATCATCCGGCCGCGCTCCATCGTAAAAAACCGACTGGCCACCCGATATAACTGTGCTCGCTGGTGGCCGACCCACACAACAGCGGCGCCGGTCGCCTCACGATAAGATCGAATCAGTTCCTCGACTATCGCGGAATTTTCTTCATCCAGGTTGGCCGTGGGTTCGTCCAACAGGAGGAGGTGGGGTTGGTTTTCCAAAAGGCGCAGCAGGGCCAGGCGCTGTCTCTCCCCGCTGGAGAGCCGGGAAACCGGCCAGGACAGAATGTCTGCGTCGAACCCAAGCCGGTTCAATGCGATTGCATCGGATGCCGCAAAATGGTCGCCCACCGTATCGGACCACCACCGGCTTTCTGACGGAAGCAGTGCCACCTGCCTCCGCCAGTTTGGTGCGGGAATCAGCACCTGCTCGGTCCCGTCGAGGGAGACACTTCCAGTGTGGGGCTCCATGTCCGCGATTGCCCTTAACAAAAGGCTTTTTCCCGAACCCGACCGACCGGAGAGTCCCACACACTCGCCCTTGCCGATATCAAGGCTCACCGGACCGACATCGTGGATGAGAAGATTCTCCACCCGTAAGCGGGGAACTAACGGTTTTTCCATAGGCGTAGATGTACCATGAGAACGGAAATGGCCGCAGGGGTCATGCCCTCGATGCGGGAGGCCTGTCCCAGGGATGCCGGGTTGACCGCGGCCAGCTTTTCTTTGAGTTCGCTGGAAAGGCCGTGAACGATCGCGTAGTCGATCGTTTCCGGCAGTTTGATCTGCTCGAGATGTCTGAACTTGTCGATCTCCTGAAGCTGTCGTCGAATATACCCCTCGTACTTGATTTCGATCTCAACTTGCCGGGCCACCCGCTCGGCCGGCGGTGTCTCGGCCGGTGACAACCTGGCAACCGCGTCGTAATCCAGTTCAGCCCGCTTCAGTAACTGGACCAGATGGATGCCATTGTCGATGGGCGGTGTGCCCCGCTCCTCCAGATAGGCGTTAACCGCAGGCAGCGGCTTGATCACCGCCTGTTTAATACGCTGAATTTCGGCCTGTATCTGGGCTTTTCGCTCGCGATTGGCCTTCAACGTATCGGCACTATGCAAACCGAGTTCGCAACCGATCTCGGTCAACCGCAGATCGGCGTTGTCCTCCCTGAGCATGAGCCGGTATTCCGCCCGCGAGGTGAACATGCGGTATGGCTCGCGTGTACCCCGGGTAACCAGGTCGTCAACCATCACAGCCATGTATGCCTGGCTTCGATCCAGGATAAACGGCGGCCGTTCCTGGACCCAGCAAGCAGCGTTGATGCCGGCCCACATGCCTTGGGCCGCAGCCTCTTCGTAGCCCGATGTGCCGTTGATCTGGCCGGCCAGATAAAGACCTTTCACCCGCTTGGTCTCCAAGGTGGGGCGAAGTTGAATCGGATTGATAAAATCATACTCGATGGCGTATGCCGGACGCATGATTTCCGCCTCCTCCAGGCCTCGAACGCGTCTGACCACCTGGGTCTGGACCGCTATGGGCAGGCTGTTGCCCAGACCCGACGCATAGATCTCCTGGGTGTCCAGTCCCTCGGGCTCAAGGATGATCTGGTGACGGTCCCGCTCCGGGAAACGGACGATCTTGTCTTCAAATGAGGGACAATAGCGGGCCGGAACGCCTTTGATAATGCCGCTGTGCAGAGCGGACAGGTGCAGGTTTTGCCTCACCAGTCGGTGGACCGGCTCGCTGGTGTGTCCGATAAAGCTGGGGACCTGGGGCAGCCGCGCCGGTTGTCCCGAGAAGGAGAAGGCACGGGCGGGGTCCTCCAGCGGCTGCTCTTCAAACTGGGAAAAATCGATGCTGGCTCGGGCGAGCCGCGGCGGGGTGCCCGTCTTCATGCGGCCTAAGGTGAACCCCAGTTCCTTGAGATGGGTGGGCAGGCTGTAGGCGGCAAACTCGCCGGCCCGGCCGGCCTGCATGGTGTTGAAGCCGATGTGCACCAGCCCGGACAGAAAAGTCCCGGTGGCCAGCACCACGCAATGCGCCTGAAAACCGAAGCCGGTGTGGTCTTCAACGCCCACGATCCGGTCTCCATCAACGATCAGACGCTCCACCAGGGCCTGTTTGAGGTCCAGGTTGGGCTGCTTCTCCAAAACGGCTTTCATGGCCGTGTGGTAGCGTCCTTTGTCGTTCTGGGTCCGGGTAGACTGTACCGCCGGCCCCTTTTTGGTGTTCAGCGTCTTGTACTGAATGGCGGTTTGATCGGCAATTTTGGCCATCTCTCCGCCCAGGGCGTCGATCTCCTTAACCAGTTGTCCCTTGGCCATTCCGCCGATGGAGGGACTGCACGGCATGGCGGCAATCTTGTCCAGGTCGATGGCCAGCAGCAGCACCCGACAGCCCATTCGGGCGGCCGCCAGGGCGCCCTCGCAGCCGGCGTGCCCGCCGCCCACAACGATCACATCGTATGGTTTCGGGTAAACCCCCATCTATTTTAACTGCCTGAAGAAAATTAAGCGTACACAGATTGCAAATGTCCGTCCGGAAATGGTAGATTCTGGTTTTCCAGACGGGCACTATATAATTGCGGCGACACGGAGGTCAAGGACAGGATCGTCATGCACCAAAAACCATACCGGGACCTGAACACCTATTTTCGATCGCTGTTTGGTTGCCGGGTCCACAAGGTCACCGTCGACGCCGGACTGGACTGCCCCAACCGCGACGGCTCGATCTCCACTGGCGGATGCATCTATTGCAATGCCAGAGGATCCGGGACCGGTGCCCATCGCGAGGGGATATCCATCACGCAGCAGATCGAGCGCAGCAAGGAAAGCATCGCCCGCCGTTTCAAAACCAACAAACTGTTGGCCTATTTCCAGTCTTTCAGCAACACCTACGCCCCCGTCGAACGGTTGAAAGCCCTGTATGACGAAGCCCTTGCCATCGAAAACGTGGTGGGATTGGCCGTCGGCACCCGGCCGGACTGTGTCGATCCGTCGGTGCTGGACCTGCTTGAGGGTTACGCCAACAAGCATCTCATCTGGATCGAGTACGGCCTGCAAAGCGCCCACGATCACACCCTCGCCCGAATCAACCGGGGCCACGATGTTGCCTGCTTCGAACGGGCGGTATCGCTCACCCGCAACCGCAACATCAGCATCTGCGTCCATGTGATCCTCGGCCTGCCCGGCGAATCCCGGCAGGAGATGCTCGAGACCGCCGATGCCATCGCCGCCATGGGTGTCGACGGGATCAAACTCCACCTGCTGTACGTGGTGCGGGGAACACCCATGGAAGCCCTATACCGCCGCGGCAGCTACCGCTGCCTGAGTCAGCGGGAGTACGCCGAATTGACGTGTGACTTCATCGAACGCCTGCCGGAGACGATGATCGTCCAGCGTCTCACCGGCGACCCCCACCCCGAGGAGCTGGTGGCCCCGGCATGGTCCCTTCAAAAAAAAGAGACCCTGGATCTGATTCACGCCTGCTTTAAAGAAAAAAACACCTGGCAGGGCAGAACCGTTAAACCGCGCACCCCGGACTGACCGCATTTCGCACTTCAGCCCATCCCTTGACGAATTCTTAGAAGGCCAGACCCGAAGTCGCCGTGTCGAAGCCGCCCATTCCATCAAAGGCACACGAAGCG
This sequence comes from uncultured delta proteobacterium, assembly GCA_963705475.1. Taxonomy (GTDB): domain Bacteria; phylum Desulfobacterota; class Desulfobacteria; order Desulfobacterales; family Desulfosarcinaceae; genus Desulfosarcina. Next base: position 169,868 of record CAVPJS010000005.1, read on the forward strand.
CTGCTGGCGAAAAGCGACGATTTCTCCCGTATGGAACTGCTGGGCAGATACGAGCAGAATGGGGATGGTTTAGGTGCCGGCAACCATATAGAGTTGACGCGAGGCGCCGGGCGGTAGTAATGTCACCCTCTCACGCCAACGGCCAATCGACGAAAGTGAATCAATATGGGAGATTTCCTCAACTGGTGGCAGCATCTGCCGGCGCATATGGACCCGGTGATCCTGCAGATCGGCAGCTTCAAACTGCAATACTACGGGCTCATGTACATCGTCGCCTTTGCCATCACCTATGGATTGGCGACCTATCGCCTCCGACGGGAGGACCGGTTCCAGATCGATGCGGAGCAGCTCCAGGGGCTCATGACGGCCATGATCCTGGGCCTGATCGTCGGCGCCCGTCTGGGCTACGTGCTCTTCTATAACTTATCGTACTACCTGCATCATCCGCTGGAAATTGTCCTGCCCTTCGAATTTTCCGGTGGTATCCGGTTTACCGGCATCACCGGCATGTCCTATCATGGTGGGTTGATCGGCGTGGTCGTGGCGACAGTTATTTTTGTGCGTAAACACCGATTGGCTTTTTTCGATATGGCCGATCTCATCGTCCCGTGCATTCCCCTGGGATATACCTTCGGACGCTTGGGCAACTTTATCAACGGTGAACTTTTCGGGAGGGTGACGACCCATCCCATTGGCATGTTTTTCCCCTTGGCACCGGGTCCCGGGCGGCGACATCCCTCACAGCTTTACGAGGCCGTTTTCGAAGGCATCGTCCTTTTTATCGTCCTGTGGACGGTTAAACACCGGGTCACCACCCGGGGTGCCATGCTGGCCCTTTATCTGATGGGTTACGGCCTGGTGCGCTTTTTCATCGAGTATGCCCGCCAGCCCGACGCCCATCTGGGCGTTGTCTTTTTTTCCCTGTCCATGGGGCAGCTGCTGTGCCTGGCCATGATCCTGGCCGGTGCGCTGTTGCTGCTCCATCTTAAAAGGCCTCAAGCACCCGCCCCCGGGAGGTAAAAGAGATCCCCTGCTGGGTCTTGGTGCTGATCATCACCGACTCGATCAAAGGTTCAGCCACCGGCTGCTCCGCCTGCCACGTCACGATGAATTTGGCGCCGGACCCCCCGCTTTTGTCCGATTCGGGCACCACATAGCGTTTGGTGGCCATGGCATTGAGGGGCAAGGGCTTTTCCAGATAGTGCTTCAGGAACTTGCCGTCCGAGTCGTAATAATCCACCGCTGTCAAGGTAATGGCATGCGTTCTGTCCGTATTGCGGATGCTCAACGTGGCGGCCAGGTAAAAGGGCTGCTCCCGGTCACCGCTGTAAATATGCGAATAAAGCGGTACATATACGGTCTGCCCCCTGAAAAGGCGCATGTCCGCACCAGCCGTTCGGATGATGAAACCACTCATGAGTGTCAGCAGGACGAATACGATCAAAATGGGTTTAGTGGCAACAGGTGTGGCCATCAAACGCCCTCCCTTGAAAGATAAATACACGCGGGTTGAACAATGCCGCCTAAACGTATTTCTATTTGTACCAGCATCCTCATGCCAAATCAATTGCCGTTCATGGATGTTGAGATTTCGATTGGCTGAGTGGTCGTGTTCAACCATACGGAAACTCAGCTTCGCTCCGACAAGCGGCGGTCGATGCGCTCGTCGTCGCAGTTCACTTTTTCGTTTTTTCCTTCAATGCTCTCCATTTTTCGATACGCCCGGCAATCATCTTCTCGTACCCCCGGTCGGTCGGAAAATAAAATCGGCTGTCGGCGATGGCATCGGGCAGATAGTCCTGGACGGCAAACCCGTCTTTAAAATCATGGGCATAGCGGTATCCCTGGCCATAACCCAGATCCTTCATCAAGCCCGTGGGCGCGTTGCGAATATGCAGGGGGACCGGCAGCGCGCCTTTTTCCCGGACCGTCTGCTGGGCCCTGCTCCACGCCGTGTAGATGCTGTTGCTCTTGGGCGCCGTGGCCAGGTAGACGGCGGCCTGGGCCAGGGCCAGATCTCCTTCCGGATGCCCTAAAAATCGAAAGGCCTCCATGGCGCCCAGGGCCAGGCGCAGGGCAAACGGATCGGCATTGCCCACATCCTCGGAGGCAAACCTCACCATGCGCCGAGCCACATACAGGGCGTCTTCCCCGGCCTCCAGCATGCGGGCCAGCCAATACAGGGCCGCATCCGCGTCACTGCCCCGCAGGCTTTTGTGAAACGCGGAGATGACGTTAAAATGCTCATCACCGCCCTTGTCGTAAAGCAACGCCTTTTTCTGCAGGGCCCTTTCCACATGACCCAGGGTGACCACTCGGCGGGAACCCGGTTTAGGTGGTGATTCGGCCGAAGCCAGGGTGGCGGCCACCTCCAGGCTGTTGAGCGCGCTGCGCGCATCCCCCGAGGAAATATGAACCAGGTGATCCCGGGCGTCGGCGGACAGGGATAAATTCAGAGCCCCCAACCCGGCATGGTCGTCTTCGACGGCCCGGTCGAGCACGCGACCCACGGCATCCTCACCCAGAAGGCTGAGGGTGATCACCCGACAACGGGACAACAACGGCGAAATTACCTCAAAGGACGGATTTTCAGTCGTCGCACCGATCAGCGTGATCAACCCGGACTCCACATGGTGGAGGAAGGCATCCTGCTGAGCTTTGTTGAACCGGTGGATCTCGTCCACAAACAGGATTGTTCGCTTGCGCTGGAACTGCTGCTGTTTTTTGGCCTCGTCGATGACTTCCCGGATCTGTTTGACACCGGCGAGTACTGCCGAAAAGTGCAGAAAATGGGAGCGGGTTTCACGGGCGATGATCCGCGCCAGGGTGGTTTTCCCGCAGCCGGGCGGCCCCCACAGAATCATGGAGAAAATCCGGTCGTTTTCAATGGCATGGCGAATCAGGGAGCCCGGCCCCGTGACCACATCCTGGCCGAACAGGTCTGCCAGGCGCTGCGGCCGCATGCGCTCTGCCAGGGGGCGCTGGGGATCTGTGGAGTCTGCAGCCTGATAGTCGAAAAGATCCATTGCTATCGTTTAGTGGATCGCTGGCTGGGTCGCTTGTTTCGCTTGACAGGCGTCGATCGCTTGTTTAAAAAAGCCGGATTCTTGCCCGTACGCTGCCGCAGCAACAGGCGAACCGGTGTCTTGTCCAAGGAGAACGCCTCCCTGATCTGGTTCACCAGGTAGCGCTGGTAAGAAAAATGAACACCATCCGGAAAGTTCACAAAACTGACGAATGTGGGCGGCCGGGCGGACACCTGGGTGGCGTAATAGAACTTGAGCCGCGTTCCTTTGTGCATCGGGGGCTGGGTGCGTGTCAGGGCCACGTCCATGGCCTTGTTCAACTGCCCGGTGCTGATCCGGGCCGAATACTGGGCGTACACCTCATCCACGATAGGAAAGACGCGCTGAATCCGAAGGCCGGTCTTAGCCGAAACCGTGGTGATCGGGGCGAAGTTCAGGAATTTTGCCTCCATACGCAGATCTTCGGTCAGCCGTTTCAGGGCCTTTCCGTCCCGGTTGTCCACCCGGTCCCATTTGTTCAATAGAAAAATCGCCCCGCACCCGCGATCATAGGCGTAACCGGCCACCCGGATGTCCTGATCGGAGACACCCTGTTCGGCGTCGACCACGATCAGTGCCACATCACACCGTTCCAGACTGCGCAGGGCCTTGATGATCGAGAATTTTTCCAGACGAAGGGACACCTTTCCCTTTCGGCGAATCCCCGCAGTATCCACCAACACGTATTTCCGGTCCTGCCAGGTAAAGGCGGCGTCGATGGAATCCCGGGTGGTGCCGGCGACATCGCTGACCACCAAGCGCTCCTCACCTAAAATGGCATTGATCAGGGAGGATTTACCGGCATTGGGTTTTCCCACCACCCCAATGCGGATGGCATCGGACGGTTCTTCCTCAACCGTCAGTTCAGCAAAGCCGGCGGTCAGTTCGTCAAGAAAATCGGATACCCCGTACCCATGCTCGGCCGATACCGGAAACAGATTATCGATGCCCAGGCGGTAGAAATCAGACAGGCTTTTTTCCTGGCCCTCACCGTCGATCTTGTTGACGACGCAGAACACCGGTTTATCGATGGCGCGCAGCAGATGGACCAGATCTGCATCAAAGGGAGAAATGCCCCCTTTTCCATCGAGGATGAGGACAATCGCATCGGCGTCAGCGATGGCCTGCTCAACCTGCTGGCGGATGTGCGCAGCAAATGCGTCGTCGTCCCCTTCGGCGAAGCCGCCGGTATCCACCAGGGTAAAGGCTTTATCGTTCCAGCGGGCATCTCCGAAATTCCGGTCCCGGGTCACGCCGGGCAGGTCGTCCACGATGGCATCCCGGGATCGGGTGATCCGGTTGAAAAGGGTGGATTTACCCACATTGGGTCTGCCAACGATGGCAACGATGGGTTTCATGGCATTAATTCCGATCGGTCGAACTGGGTTGTGTCCGCCGGTGTATCGATCGCGTTGGACCACAGAACAGCTTCGGTAGGGGTATATCCCAGGAGTGAATCCTGTGTCAAACGTTCAGCCCGCGGTATCATCGGCAACCTTTATCGTGGGCCAAATGTATTTCAACGCCGATCGTTTTGGTGTATGTTGACAAATCGTTGCAGGCGACCGATCCACCGGCCACCCTCTGCAACCAAAGAACTGCCACACATGTCGAAAGGAGGCACCCATGCCGGACCTGGCCTATGTGAATGGAGAAATCATGCCCATCGAAAAGGCGGTCGTGCCCATCGAGGATCGCGGTTACCAATTCGGTGATGGGGTCTATGAGTTTGTCGCCAGCTATGCAGGACGCCCGTTCATGTTGGAGGAACATCTGGATCGGCTGGAACGGTCCATGCGGGAACTGGCCTTCGACCCCATCTCCCGCGGCGACATCCGAAAAGCCGTCCTGGATCTGTTCGCCCTTTCAGGCTACCCGCGGGCAGGTTTATACATTCAGATTTCGAGGGGCGTCGCCCCCCGCAATCATGCCATCACCCCGGGCATGACCCCCCAGATCATCATGACCATCCGGCCGGTCAAGGAGATGCCCGCGGAAAAACGCAAGCATGGCGCAACGGCCATCACCGTTAACGATACCCGCTGGGGGCGCTGTGACATCAAAACCGTTCAACTGCTGTCCAACAGCCTGGCCAAACAGAAGTCGCTGGACGCGGGCTGCGACGATGCCATCTTCGTGTCGGACCAGGGGGTTGTCCGCGAAGGAACCAGCTCAAACCTGTTCATTGTATCCGGCGGTCGGCTGACCACCCATCCGCTGACAGACAACATCCTTCCCGGAATTACCCGCAGGGTGGTTCAGAACCTCTGCAAGGCTGCAAACCTGGATGTGGAGGAATCGTTTTTTGGCGTCGACGCGCTGTTGGGTGCCGACGAGGTGTTTCTCACCGGAACCGTCACCGAGCTGCTCCCCGTGGTACGCATCGACGGTCAATCCATTGGCCACGGCGAAGTGGGACCGATCACCCGTCGCCTCTATGATCTCTTGCGCAAACAGGCCATGGCCGGCGACGGGACGATATAGTCCTCGCTTTTTTTTCTAAACCCTTCAAGGCGGCCTGCGCCCGCTTCAGGTGTTCGTCCGCCCCCAGTAGCTCGAAAAGTGCGATGCTTTCCTTAATCAGGGGGATCGCCAGACGATTTCTTCTTTGAGACTGATAGAGCCGCCCCAGATCGAGAGAAGACTGGCCTTTGATGCCCAAGGCATTGGTCCGGCCGGCGATCCGTATGGCCGTTATGAAATGGTGTTCTGCATGTTTAGCCGCCCGTGGCAGGTAGATCGCAAAAAACGGCAGGTTCTTGAACACCAGCCCAAGACTTAAATCACCTTCGCGCATGGAAATTTGCAAGAAGATGCACCCCAACATGTAGTGAAACGTCTGGGCGTGGTATGGTTTTCCGTTGGCCAACGCGTGCCGGGCGTGCCTGTCGAGGGGCGTGCCTGTCGAGGGCTTTCACACCGGCTGCGATGTTTCCTTTGGCCACGGCAACGACACTGGACAGTGTGTCTGCCGATGATGCAATATATTCACAACCCGATGACTGGCAGAAGGATAAAATCTCAAGAAGATTTTTCTCTGCCTGAATAACCTCACCCAGAGAAAGGTGGGCATAAGCCTTGATAAAACGGGCGTTGGCGGCGAAGATGGTAGACGCTGAGCTGTCCAAGGCAAGGATGCATTTTTCGACGGCACCTTGGTAGTCCCCAGCCGCAAAGCAGCCCATACCATGGGATAGATGTCCTTCTGAGATGCTGTTCACATCGCCTGCCTTTTCCCCGTATACCAGCAGGCGATCTCCCACATGCTGGCATTGGCGGCTATCGCCTTTAAACCATTGTGCGATGGCCGTTCCAGTGAACACGAACCGAACCAGGTCCTGGTCCATTTCGAGGGGCCACGAGGGGTCTTCTGATTCGAGAACTCAGGCAATCTTATCATGCAGATTGCGGCGATCTCTTTTCAACAGGCTGTTGTAAGCCACATCCTTAACCAACGCGTGTTTGAATAGGAAGTGGTCTCCACCGGGGTCGTCGCTCCGCATGATCAATCCCAGCGATTCGAGGATTGCCAGGCTGGGGTATACCGACTCAGGGTCGGAAGCGATCCGCTTCAAGGTCGCCGGAGAAAACCGCCGATCGATGACCGCGGCCTCCTGTACAATCCGTTTGGCAGTGGTACCCAACCGGTCCAGCCTGGCGGCAATCACAGAAGAGATGCTTGAAGAGAAAAACGTGTCCACGATGGTACCGGAAACCTTCCAGTCAGGACCACTTTTTTTCAGGACGCCTGTGTCGACGAGCGAGTTGATCACCTCTTCCAGGAAAAACGGATTCCCTCCCAGTCGGTCGGTGATGAATGCCGACAGCACAGGGGGGACACGCACGGATTGAAGAAGCGACTTGACCAGCGCCTCGCTATTTTCGGGTGACAGGTCGTTGAGCTGAATTGACTGGACCGAATAATAGGGGTTGGCGATCTGGCGATCGTCGAAGGCCAGCTGACCGGGCCGGCAGCTGATCAGAAAAAGCACGGGAAGCGCCGCCTCGTTGAGCACGTTTTTTTGAATTCCGCGATCAAGCGGCTTTTTCCGGTGCCGGCATCACCAGTTATGCACACACAGGATCCCCTTCCCTGGGCCACCATTGACATGCAGGCACGCAGGTGTTTCATTTGGGCGCTGCGCCCGATGAGCCGGGCGCGCAATCCCATGACCCGCCTGATCTTGTCCGGCTTCCTCGCCGCAATCAGGACACGATAGGCGTGAATGGGTTCCGCCTCGTTCCGGCCTGCCCGGTGTTTGCATTTCTCGAAGAAAAAGAAACTTGACGCGGACGCCATGGTACAGGGTCCAACGAGAATTTCTCCGGAAACCGCCAGGTTGGTCAACAACGATGCCCGGTCCACCGGGTCACCGGTGACGTCTTGCCGTTGGGCGCTCATATCGGTCTCACCGGTCACGACCAAACCCGTGGCAATTCCCGAGTGCATCGCCAGCGGTTTTTCCAGCCGATCATCGAACCGGCTGGTCATCCTGGCCACGGTGTCGTGAATATCCACAGCGGCCCGAATTGCCCTGACCGGATCGTCCTCATGGGTTCGGGGTATGCCGAAGACCGCCAACACTTCATCTCCGATGATCCGGTCGATATAACCTTCATATCGGATAATGATGCCGACAATCTCTTTGAATACAAGATTCATCATCTCGCGAACATTCTCAGGATCCAGGCGTTCGCATAGAGCAGAGTAACCGGCAAGGTCAGAAAAAAGCACCGTCACCCGCTTCCGTTCGCTGTTGCTCACGTACCCATCTTGAACGGCAACGGGCGGGCATGAAAAGGGTCGGGCCGAAGTTGCCGAAACTTCAAGAGAAGACAACTGGGTTGAGATGAGATCCAAGGAATGACCACACGCACTGCAATATTTGCTGTGGGGCCGGTTGACATTGCGGCAGGCATCGCAGCGCCGATCAAGCGGACAACCGCAGCGATGACAGGCCGCAGCATCACTTGGGACTGCGTTCTGGCATTCAGGTCACTTCATGGGAGGCCGCCACAATGATGAGAATTTGATGACGGCTTGCAGCAGCGGTAAGCCGGCCAACAGCAGCCAATCCTGTCAATCGGCACCGCCGTCGTGATGGCCGGCGACAACCACACGCGGAACCCGCCGGGAGACGCCGCAGGTCATCTCATAGGGAATCGAACCCATGGCTTCGGCTACATCGAGGACCTGGATCCGGCCCACTTCAGTGTCCCCCCAAATCAAGACATCGTCACCCACCGTTACCCGATCGTCACCCACATCCACCATGATCTGGTCCATGGTAATGGTGCCCACCACTGGGTATCGCCGACGGCCGATCATCACCTGGAGCCGACCGGTCAAGTGGCGCCGAACGCCGTCGGCATAACCGATGGGAAGCACGGCAATGGTGGTTTCACGTTCAGTTTTCCATCGCCTTCCGTAGCTCACATTATGGCCGGCAGGCAGCCGCCGCAGATGGGCGACGAACGTCTTGAGGGTCATGACCTGCTTCAAGGGGATCGATCGCGAGGTTTCCATTGACGGGTAATGACCGTAAAGCATGATCCCTGATCGGCAGGCATTAAAGTAGCTGTCCGGCATGTCCAGTATTGCACCGCTGTTGGCCATGTGAACCATGGGTGGGAGCGGGCATGTGGCCTTCAGCCGTTTCATCAGCGTATTGAAACGATTCAGTTGTTCGCGGGCATAGCTCTTATCTGCCTCGTCCGAAGTGGCGAAATGACTGTACAACCCCTCCCAGACGCAACGCCGCGAACGTGTCAGCTGGTGGAAGAATTCCGGTTCCTGGTCGATAAGCACACCCACCCGCCCCATGCCGGTTTCTACGTTGACATGCACGCGGGCTGCCTGGCTGCCAGGCACCCGTTCGATCCAGCGGATGTCTTCAACACCGAACAGGCTGATTCGAAAGCCCGCCCGTATGGCACCGGGAAGCTCGTCCGGGAACAGCCGGCCGAAAATGAGAATGGGAACATCGATGCCACTATCGCGAAGTTCCCGGGCTTCCTGGTACTGGGCAACGGCAAGGAAATCCGCCCCTTCATCGACCAAACATCGGGACACGGGAATGGCGCCGTGGCCATATGCGTCGGCCTTGACGACAGGAATCAGGCGGGCCGGAGCGATCCGCTTTGCGATTTCACCGAAGTTGAACCGCAGGTGATCCAAATAGATCCGGGCACTGGTACGAGGGCGCATGGCTGTTTTTCCCAAAAGCAGGTCGGCAGTGAACGGGGTTCAGTGCAGAATCTGGCTCAAAAACAGTTTGGTGCGGTCGTGTTGGGGGTTGTCGAAGAATTCCGAGGGTGTATTCTGTTCGACGATCCGGCCATAGTCCATGAACAGCACCCGATGGGCCACACTCTTGGCAAACCCCATCTCATGGGTCACAACCAGCATGGTCATCCCCTCCTGGGCCAGTTCGATCATGACGTCCAGCACCTCTTTGATCATCTCTGGATCCAGAGCCGACGTGGGTTCATCGAAGAGCATGACGTTGGGTTTCATGCACAGACTGCGCGCAATGGCAACCCGCTGCTGCTGACCACCGGAAAGCTGACCAGGATATTTCTTGGCCTGCTCGGCAATATGCACTTTTTCCAGGTAAGCCATCGCCGTCTCTTCGGCCTCTTTTTTTGGGCTCTTGCGAACCCAGATCGGTCCCAGGGTCAGGTTTTCCAAGATGGTGAGGTGGGGGAAAAGGTTGAAATGCTGAAATACCATGCCCACCTCGGCCCGGATCTTCTCGACATTCTTGATGTCGTTGGTCAGTTCGATGCCGTCGACGATGATCCGGCCGCGCTGGTGTTCCTCCAACCGGTTGATGCAGCGGATGAGGGTCGATTTTCCTGATCCGGAAGGGCCACAGATAACGATCCGCTCTTTCTTTTGTACGGTCAGGTTGATGTCTTGCAGGACGTGGAACTCGCCAAACCATTTGTGCATCGCTTTGATCTCGATGATGGCTTCGCCGGTCGGCTGCAGTTGGTTGTCGGGTTTACCGTCGTTCATGATGATCTCTTCATGTTTAGTTGTGGGCATTTTTTTAGCCGGTTGTTCAATCGGGACATGATCCGCGCTGGATTCAGCGCCAACGGGTTACCGGTTAAAAACCCCTGTCCAGTTCCTTTTCCAAACGTCTGCTGTAGCTGGACATGAAATAACAGCAGCCAAAATAGATCAAGGCCACGAAAATATAAGCCTCTGAAGAAAAACCCATCCAGGTGGGATTCGACAGGACGGACTGGGTGGTCTTGAGCAGATCGTACAAGGCGATGATCACCACCAGGGAGGTGTCTTTCAATGCCGAGATGAGCTGGCTGACCGTCGGGGGGATGACGATTCTCAGGGCCTGTGGCAGAATCACCAGCCGCATGGTCTGGGGATAGTTCAGCCCCAGCGATTCGGCGGCCTCATACTGGCCCTTGGCCATGCCCTGCAGCCCGCCGCGCACGACTTCGGCAATATAGGCGGCGGTGAACATAATGATGGCCACCTGCGCGCGTAAGATGACGTTCACGGTAACGCCCTCCGGTAAAAACAGGGGGAAAACGATGGACGACATGAAAAGTAGCGTGATCAGCGGCACGCCCCGGATCATTTCGATGTAAACGATACACAGGACTTTGACGGCCGGCATCTGAGACTGTCGCCCCAGCGCCAGGACAACGCCCAGTGGATAGGCGGCCGCCAGTCCAAAGAACGACAACAGCAGGGTCAAGGGGAGGCCGCCCCACTGGGTGGTTTCAACGGGCGCCAAGCCCAATATACCACCCTTCATGAGGAGCCCCATGCTTAAAAGGCCGACGCCCCAGGCATAGACCAATGACTTTTTCCAATGGTCTCTGTTGCGGCTGTAAAAGAGCAAACCGATCAGAAGAACCATAGCCACCAGCGGCCGCCACTGCGACTCGTAGGGGAAAAAACCAAAAAGAATGAAGCGAATGTTGGCGGGGATGATCGACCAGCAGGCCCCTTCAGCGCCTTTGCAGGCTTCACCGGTAGAAAGCCACAGGCTGTCGACAAAGGCCCAACGGATAAAAGGGGGTAAGACCTTTCCCAAGGTGTACAAAGTGACGAGCGTCAGGACCGAGTTGAACCAAGTATTGAAAAGATTGGCCCGCATCCACCCGATGACCCCCACACTTGTCACCGGGGGCTTGATCGTTTCTTCTGCCTGCTTGTTTTCCGTTCCAGCCATGGGTTTAGAGATGCGGTTCGCTGATAAAGTGAGTGATGGTGGCTATTGCCAGTCCAAATCAATACAAAGCACTAGTTTCGCATGCCATCGCAAAGTGGCTCTACCTTTCCACCAGGGCCATCTTTTTGTTGTACCAGTTCATGAAGGCCGAGGTCAGCAGACTCAACGCCAGATAGACGATCATCATCAGGGCCACGCCTTCGATGGCCTGGCCGGTCTGATTGATGGTGGTGCCGGCCACAGACACGAAGTCGGGGTACCCGATCGCCACCGCCAGCGAACTGTTCTTGGTCAGGTTCAACATCTGGCTGGTCATGGGCGGTATGATGACCCGCAGGGCCTGCGGCAAAATCACCAGGTTCAGCACCCGACTGGGCCTCAGGCCCAGCGACATGGCGGCCTCGGTCTGCCCCTTGCTGACCGACTGAATGCCGGCCCGGACGACTTCGGCCACAAACGCTGCCGTATAGAGAATCAAACCGAGCAAAAGGGCTGTAAACTCAGGGCTGATGTTCGTTCCCCCAATGAAATTGAAGCCTTTGAGAACGGGTACGTTCATGACAGTTGGGGCGCCGCCGACGGCCCAGGTCACCAGGGGCAATCCGATCACCAGTGCCAGGGATACACGAAATATCGGAAAGGGCTGCCCGGTGCGTGCCTGTCTCTGGCTTGCCCAACGGCGCAGGAAATAGATGATGACACAGGCGACAATTGCCGCGATACCCATGTATTTGTGGACCGGATGTGCTTCCGGCACGGCGAACACCAAGCCGCGATTGCTCAGGAAGACGCCCAGAATCGGATTCAGGGCCTGGCGGGGGGACGGCAGGACATTGTAGAAGAACGCATACCAGAAAAAGAGTTGTAAAAGCACCGGAATATCTTGGAACAATTCGATATAGATGGCAGCCATCTTTGAAACCAGCCAGTTGGAGGAGAGCCTGGCAACCCCGATCAAGGTACCCAAAATAGTGGTGATAATGATGCCGACCAATGAGATGATCAGGGTATTCAGAACGCCGACCACCAGGGCGCGGCCGTAGGTGTCGGCCGCGGAATAGCGAATCGGTGATTCACCGATTTCAAAAGCGGCCTCTTTCTGCAGAAATCCGAAGCCGGTGGCGATGGACTGCTTTTCAACATTGACCAGCGTATTGGAAATCAGATAAAAGGCCAGCAGTCCGACCATAATAAGCGTCGCAATCTGAAACAGGAGCGACCGCTTTTTAGGATCGTTGTAAAAGGGAACGGTTGCCGTCGGCACACCTCGTTCATCCTTGCCTTGTTTTGGCTGCATAGGACTCTTGCACAGGAAGGTCGTCGGTCAGGCCACCGAACGGGAGTTCAAACGACCCGACAAACTGTTGATTAGATACCACACTGAATCGCACCGCCCGCCGGCGTCAAAACAACGCAACGGGCGGCGCGTGGGATTCGCGCTTACTTGAATGGTGGCGAATACATCAGCCCGCCATTGGTCCACAGCGCGTTCAAGCCGCGTTCGATGCCCAACGGGGTGTTCACGCCCACATTTCTTTCAAAGACCTCACCGTAATTACCGACCTGCTTGACGATGTTGTAGGCCCACTTTTCATCCAGGCCGAGGGCTTTGCCGTTGCCTTCGGTCACACCCAGAAAGCGCATGATCTTGGGATCTTCGCTTTTGAGCATGTCATCGACATTCTTCGAGGTGATACCGAGTTCTTCGGCCTCGATCATGGCCAGCACGCTGTAATTGACGATATCCTTCCATTGGTTGTCACCGTGCCTCACGGCCGGTGCCAGGGGTTCCTTGGAGATGATTTCCGGCAGGATAATGTAATCCTTAGGATTGGGCGCAACTGCGCGCGTACCGGCCAGTTGGGAAGCATCCGAGGTCAGGCAGTCGCATCGACCGGCAAAAAAAGCCTTGGCCAATTCCGCCGTATTTTCGATGACCACGGGTTTCATTTTCATGCCATTGGCCCGAAAGTAATCGGCCACATTGAGTTCGGTGGTGGTTCCCGGCAGCACGCAAACCGATGCGCCGTCAAGCTCTTTGGCGCTTTTTAAACCCAGCTTCTTGGGCACCAGAAAGCCCTGGCCGTCGTAATAGTTGACCTGGGCGAAATCGAGTCCCAGATCGGTGTCGCGCCCCAAGGTCTGGGTGCAGTTGCGGGTCAACACATCGATTTCACCGGACTGCAGCGCGGTGAAGCGGGTTTTGGCCGTCAACGGCGTATATTTTACCTTCTCGGCATCACCGAAAACCGCGGCCGCAACGGCCCGGGCCGTATCCACATCCAGGCCTTGCCAGACACCCTTTTCATCAGGCTTTCCGAAGCCGAAAAGATCTCCGTTGACCCCCGCCTGGATGAATCCCTTGGCCTTGACATCATCCAGGGTACCGGCCGAGACAGAACCGATCAGCGCAAACACAGCAATCATGGCCAATAGAAAACTAAATCGTTTCATCACATTCTCCTCCCATCAAGCAATCGGTTAATATAACGGTGGACCTCTATCGGGTCCATTGAAACACTTAAGTTTCATTTAGGATTGACGGCGGGGACTGCATGCTTGTCGAACAAGGATTGTTAATCTAAGCGTTTATAAATAGCATGGAAGCCGTCGCCTTGGCAAGCGTATTTGCCGGTTGTGTTTACCTCCAAGCAGCCTCGCGTGAGCCAGCCCCACGGCAGGTCGCGGTATGGGCGCTGCCTGCAACAGCAACACGGCGCAACACCGTATGGATGATCGTCTATTTTCAGTTCGCCGGCCATCGCGGTTCAAGCCAACCCGTGTTGGGCGATGACCTGCATTGACAAAGGTCATGGCGTCATGTAGGCAACAGAAAACGTTGCTTTGGCGGGTTATCGGTATTGAAAACCCTCCCCGCCGCAAGCGGCGAGGAATGCGATCGCTACAGCGGTCAAAAAGGAGGAGATATGCATCTGAAAAACGTTAAGATGGTTCTGAAAATGATGGTTATACTTCTGGTAGCAACGATAAGTTGCTCATGTGCCAAAAAACCCTATATTGACGTTGACTATCGTCTGCCTTCCGCTGCAGACACATTGGCGGGGAAAACCGTTTTTGTTGAAACCCGTGATCATAGAAGCGACCCAGAGATTTTTAATAAACGGGCAAGCGAGAATTTCGAGCATTTTACCGGGCTGTTCTCCCTTTCACTGGTCATGCCGGACGACCAGGCGAAAATATTAGGTGCGTATCCACTGCCGAAGCTGTTTGAAACGGCGCTCACCCAGCGGCTCCAAAAACTGGGCGTAGCGGTCTCTGCCTCGCCCACCCAGAGCGTACCGGTCTTCCAGATCACTATCAATCAATTCCACATCAACCTGGTCGGACAGAAATGGATGGCGGACATCAGCTATGAAGTCAGCCTGACGCAGGACGCGCAGTCCGTTGCACGGGAGGTGGTTTCCGGAAGTGCGGAACGACTGAAAGTGATGGGCAGCGGTGGCGCAGAAAAAGTGATCGGCGAGATATTCACGGACATGATCAACCGGCTGAATATCGAACGGCTATTTCAGCAGGCCAAATTATAACGCCGCGTTATAGGCGTTCAGATGATTGCTTTGGCAAGGCCGGGGGGAGAAAGCCGTATGGATAGACTGCGACGACGAATAAAGCCGTCCAAATTAATCATCTGAACGCCTATACGATACCGTACCGCTTCATTTTGCTCAGCAGGGAGGGGTGACTGATCTCAAGCATATTCGCCGCATGGGTGCGATTCCCGCCCGTTTCGGCCAACGCCCTGCGGATCATCTGGTCCTCCAGTTCTGCTTTGGCGGCTTTCAATGAGAACCCGTCATAGCTACTGCCCGTTGGATTCGGATTGGACGTCGCTGCTTTTCCAAAGACAAAATTAGCGAGTTCCAGGGTGCTGCCGTCCGCAAGGACGATGGCACGCTCGATGGCATTTTCCAATTCCCTGATGTTGCCCGGCCAGTCATGCTGCATCAGTGCAGTCATGGCTGCAGATGAGATATTCGTGATGCTGCTGCCAAGACTCTTATTAAAGCGGTTGATAAAAAATTTGCACAGCAGGGGAATATCCTCCGGGCGATGCCGAAGCGGAGGCAACGATATGGGAACCACGTTGAGGCGGTAGAACAGATCTTCCCTGAAATGGCCCGACGCCATTTCCTTTTCCAATTCCTTTGACGTCGCCGCAATCACCCGCACATCGACGGCCCTGGATTTTCCCCCGCCCACCGGCCGGATTTCGTTTTCTTGAAGCACCCGCAGCAGTTTGGGTTGCAGGGAAAGCGGGATGTCGCCAATCTCATCCAGAAAGAGCGTCCCCCCTTCAGCCATTTCGAAAAGGCCCTTTTTATCCTTATCGGCGCCGGTAAACGCACCTTTGAGATGACCGAACAGTTCACTTTCCATGAGACTCTCCGGTATAGAGGCACAATTTACCGGAACCATGGGACTGGACCGCCGGTCACTTTCCCGATGAATACCCTGGGCCACCAGTTCCTTGCCGGTTCCGCTCTCACCGGTGATCAGCACCGTGCTGTCAAACCGGGCCACCTTCAAGGCCATGGAAAAAACGGTCTGAATGATGGGACTCCGGCCCACCATGTTTCCAAAGGACAGACTGCCGCCGATGCGACGGATTCGGTCTTTGAGTTCGATGTTCTCTTTTTTGAGTCGCTCCCGTTCTTCCGCTTTTTTAATGGTCAGGCGGATTTCTTCATTTTTAAACGGTTTTGAAACAAAATCGTAGGCACCGAGTTTCATGGCCTCAATGGCCATGTCGATGCTGCCGTAGGCAGACATCATGATTACCGTGGTTGAAAATAGACGATCGCGTCCTGCTTTTAGAAATTCCATGCCGGTCATCCGCGGCATTTTCACGTCGCAAAGAACAAAATCAAATTGTTGGTCGGTTATTTTTTCAAGCCCGTCAGCGCCATCTTTGGCCGTGTATATGGCATAACCGTAACGTGTAAGCATCGTTTGAAGCATGTGGCGCATATTTTCTTCATCGTCGATGATCAGAATCTTTTTTTGTTTTTTATTGGTTTCCATGAGCACCCGCCTGAATATCGGTACCGTTTACGTCACCGTCCTTGGCCAGCGGCAAGACGACCTGAAAGATGGCCCCCCTTTCTTGGCTGCCGGAAACGGTGATGCGGCCACCCAGCTTTTCGACGATCATGTATGAAACACTGAGTCCTAACCCCGTGCCTTTACCGGGCGGTTTGGTGGTAAAAAAGGGATCGAACACCTGGGGTAAATGCGAGGGGAGGATGCCGGGCCCGCTGTCCTGGATCGTCACCTTGATAAAACCGCCATCCGATTCGCCGGACAAATCGCTGTGATCGGTCGTGCAGTCGGTGATCATCTTTATTCGCGCATCCCGGCCTGTATCACCGCTTACGGCATCGACGGCGTTCAGCAGGATGTTCAAAAAGACCTGCCTGAGCAGATCGGGATCAGCAAAAACGATATCGTCGGTGGCGTCAAGGTGCGATTCGAAAACAATGGCGTCGGCCGCCGGCTGGTAGCCGAGCACCACCATCAGGTCTTGGAGCAGTTGGTGAATGGACATCGCCTTTGATTCGCCAACGGAAGACCTGGACATGTCGAGCAATTGCCGAATGATATGGTTGATCCGCGTGATCTCCTGCTCCGACCTGGCGATAAAGTCATTTCGTTCCTCGGGCGTCAGATCCGTCTGTTTCAGCAGATCCAGATACCCTAGGACAATTCCGATGGGGTTGCCGATTTCGTGGGCGATGCCTGAGGTCAACCGACCCACGGTGGCCAATTTTTCGGCCCGGATGACATCGTTTTGCGCCTTCTTCAGTTCGATGTTGGCAGCCTTTAGGGAGTCGATCGTCTCCTTCAGCACGCGCTTGTCCTCGGCGATGCGATCCAGCATTTTGTTCAGCGAAGAGGAGAGGACCGAAAACTCGTTGTCTTCTTTTCGGACGGAGAAGAAAAGGGTGTCTTCATCGTGATAGCTTTCCGCGCGTTTTGCCAGCCTTTTCAGCGGCCTGAAATAGACCCGACTGAGTTGACGGTTCCCGAACAGCGCAAAAAAGAAGCTGTTAATGACCACAAAAATCAAGGATATTTTTTGTATCCGGCGAAAGTCCTGATAGATATTTGTCATTGAACTCTCGAGGCCGCCGGCAGCGACAGTGGTGCCATGTGATACGATGGGACAGGTAAGAATCACCGATTTATGCTGCAAAAAAAGCAAGCCGACCGTTTTCCCCGCCTTTCGTGTGATCGCCAGGCCTGTTTTCAGGGTCTCGTAGACGGCTTGTTCCAGCGCGGTTGGCATCTCCATCTGATGCCCATCGGCCGGTGTTAAGGCGGACGCCTTGGCAAAAAAAAATCGGTCGCCTTTGGGCAACACGTTTGGGTCCACCGCCAGGCTAAAAGGCACCGCGTCAAGGGGAAAGCGCCGCTGGTTCTCGCAGGCAATCGCCAACGCAGATCGTTTTTGATCAACATGCCGCGAAACGGTTCGTTCAAGAAAAATAAAAAGCACCAAAACATCGATAAAAAGCATGGACAAGAGGAACAGTATCCAGAATTGAATAAAGACCCTGTTTTTTATCCCTCGAAAACCCATACTTAGCCCGATGCGTGCAAAAAAGGGTGATCATTTACAAAGGCGTGTTACCGTGAATGATGATGGGACCTTATCACAGATCGAAAAAAGGAGGAAGATCGGAAAATTGTCGGCAGGGAAAAAACGACACAGCCCGCCCCCGTTTGGCTCTGGGAGCGGGCTGGTATGAAGGTTTTCGGCGGCGTCCTACTCTCCCACACAGCTTCCCGTGCAGTACCATCGGCGCTGAAGAGCTTAACTTCCGTGTTCGGGATGGGAACGGGTGTTGCCTCTTCGCCATCGCCACCGAAAAAGCGGTTTAACCGACTTTACGATGACGCCATCTGAAAGCGTTATCGTAAAGCGGATACTATCGGCGCAATTTGGAATGTCGAATCGTTTCTTAAATATTTATGTCAGTTATTTTGTGGCCAAGCCTCACGACTGATTAGTACCAGTAAGCTTAGCACATTGCTGCGCTTACACACCTGGCCTATCAACCTCGTCGTCTTCGAGGAGTCTTCAGTTAAGCATGTTTCCATACTTAAGGGATATCTAATCTCGAGGTGGGCTTCCCGCTTAGATGCTTTCAGCGGTTATCCTTTCCGAACTTAGCTACCCAGCCATGCCGCTGGCGCGACAACTGGAACACCATTGGTTCGTCCATTCCGGTCCTCTCGTACTAGGAACAGATCCTCTCAAATATCCTGCGCCCACGAAAGATAGGGACCAAACTGTCTCACGACGTTTTAAACCCAGCTCACGTACCACTTTAATCGGCGAACAGCCGAACCCTTGGGACCTGCTCCAGCCCCAGGATGTGATGAGCCGACATCGAGGTGCCAAACCGCATCGTCGATGTGAACTCTTGGATGCGATAAGCCTGTTATCCCCGGCGTACCTTTTATCCGTTGAGCGACGGCCCTTCCATTCGGGACCGCCGGATCACTAAGACCTACTTTCGTACCTGCTCGAAATGTCTCTCTCGCAGTCAAGCTCCCTTATGCCTTTACACTCCACGGCTGGTTTCCAATCAGCCTGAGGGAACCTTCGCGCGCCTCCGTTACGCTTTGGGAGGCGACCGCCCCAGTCAAACTACCCACCAGACACTGTCCTTCGCCCGGATAACGGGTCGAGGTTAGAACTCTAAAATAGCAAGGGTGGTATTTCAAGGGTGGCTCCACCGAAACTGGCGTTCCGGTTTCAAAGCCTCCCACCTATCCTACACATACTATTCCAAAATTCAATGTCAAGCTGTAGTAAAGGTGCCGGGGTCTTTCCGTCTTTTCGCGGGTAGACGGCATCTTCACCGCCAATACAATTTCACTGAGTCCCTGGTTGAGACAGTGCGGAAGTCGTTACGCCATTCGTGCAGGTCGGAACTTACCCGACAAGGAATTTCGCTACCTTAGGACCGTTATAGTTACGGCCGCCGTTTACTGGGGCTTCGGTTCAAAGCTTCGGGTTACCCCTAACAAATCCCCTTAACCTTCCAGCACCGGGCAGGCGTCAGACCCTATACATCGTCTTGCGACTTAGCAGAGTCCTATGTTTTTAGTAAACAGTCGCTACCGCCATTTCTCTGCGGCCCCCGTCGGCTCCACATGTAAAATGGTTCACCTAATGAGGGCACACCTTCTCCCGAAGTTACGGTGTTATTTTGCCGAGTTCCTTAACCAGGGTTCTCTCAAGCGCCTTGGGATTTTCTCCCCACCTACCTGTGTCGGTTTGCGGTACGATCACCTGCTTGTCTCGCTAGAGGCTTTTCTTGGCAGCATGGGATCAATCACTTTATGAGGCAAAGCCTCTCGTCATCACCTCTCGGCATTTAAATAAAAGGACGGATTTGCCTGTCCTTTCAGCCTACTGGCTTAAACCACCACTTCCAATCGGTGGATGACCTACCCTTCTGCGTCCCCCCATCACTCAAACGACAAACTGGTGGTACAGGAATATTAACCTGTTTTCCATTACCTACGCCTTTCGGCCTCGGCTTAGGGATCGACTAACCCTGAGCAGATTAGCTTTACTCAGGAAACCTTAGGTTTTCGGCGAGCGGGTTTTTCACCCGCTTTATCGTTACTCATGTCAGCATGGTCTCTTGTGTACAGTCCAGCCGTCCTTACGGTCGACCTTCAACCCGTACACAATGCTCCCCTACCGATGATTCAAAGAATCATCCCGCAGCTTCGGTAATGTGCTTAAGCCCCGTTACATTTTCGGCGCAGACTCACTCGACCAGTGAGCTATTACGCTTTCTTTAAAGGATGGCTGCTTCTAAGCCAACCTCCTGGTTGTCTGTGCATTTCCACATCCTTTCCCACTTAGCACACATTTAGGGACCTTAGCTGGCGATCTGGGCTGTTTCCCTCTCGACCACGGAACTTAGCTCCCGTAGTCTGACTCCTGCGATAACAGTTAACGGTATTCGGAGTTTGGTTAGGTTTGGTAATCTGGTAGGACCCCTAGCCCATCCAGTGCTCTACCCCCGTTACTGATTGACGCAAGGCTATACCTAAATATATTTCGGGGAGAACCAGCTATTTCCAAGTTTGTTTGGCCTTTCACCCCTATCCACAGCTCATCCGAGCATTTTTCAACATACAACGGTTCGGGCCTTCACGAGATTTTACTCTCGCTTCACCCTGGCCATGGATAGATCACTTGGTTTCGGGTCTACTCCACGCAACTCAATCGCCCTGTTAAGACTCGCTTTCGCTACGGCTACACCTATCGGCTTAACCTTGCTACGTAAAGTAACTCGCTGACTCATTATGCAAAAGGCACGCAGTCACACGGAACAGGGCACAAGGCCACGTTCATCGTGCTCCCACTGCTTGTAGGCAAACGGTTTCAGGTACTATTTCACTCCCCTCACCGGGGTACTTTTCACCTTTCCCTCACGGTACTGGTTCACTATCGGTCGTCAAGTAGTATTTAGCCTTGGGAGATGGTCCTCCCGGATTCCCACAGGGTTTCTCGTGTCCCGTGGTACTCAGGTGCCGTCTGTGCCATTTTCGATTTCGGATACGGGGCTATCACCCTCTATGGCCAGGTTTTCCAACCTGCTCTCCTATCTAATCATGGATCACGTGATGACGGTCCTACAACCCCACACGCCCCGAAAGGTGTGTGGTTTGGGCTGTTTCCCGTTCGCTCGCCGCTACTTAGGAAATCACTATTGTTTTCTCTTCCTAGGGTTACTAAGATGTTTCAGTTCACCCCGTTCGCCTCAACAGCCTATGTATTCAGCTGAAGATGTCAGGGCACTACCCCCGACGGGTTTCCCCATTCAGAAATCTCCGGATCAAAACTTGTTTAGCAGCTCCCCGAAGCTTATCGCAGCTTTCCACGTCTTTCATCGCCTCTTGACGCCTAGGCATCCACCGTTTGCCCTTAATAGCTTGGCCACAAAATATCTGACACAAATATTAAGAACCTAATTTTAATTCGACATCCAAATTGTCAAAGAACAAAAAAACCCACGCATGCAGTGCTTTTCTGGTGGAGGTGAACGGGTTCGAACCGATGACCTCCTGCGTGCAAGGCAGGCGCTCTCCCAGCTGAGCTACACCCCCGAAAAAACGGCCCTCAAAATGGTGGGCCTGGATGGATTTGAACCATCGACCTCACGCTTATCAGGCGTGCGCTCTAACCAAGCTGAGCTACAGGCCCTCGCACAATCCTTCGAGCCTATCTGCATTCTGGTAGATTTAAAGAGCACTTCTTGATCTCTCAAAACTAAATAGTGACCGGCAAAGTTGGACCTTGTTGTATCTTTCTAAAAGATTAGGTCATCCTTAGAAAGGAGGTGATCCAGCCGCTGGTTCCCCAACGGCTACCTTGTTACGACTTCACCCTAATTATCAGCCATACCTTAGGCGCCTGCATCCCCGAAGGGTTAGCCCGACGACTTCTGGTACAACCAACTCTCATGGTGTGACGGGCGGTGTGTACAAGGCCCGGGAACGTATTCACCGCGGCATGCTGATCCGCGATTACTAGCGATTCCAGCTTCATGGAGTCGAGTTGCAGACTCCAATCCGAACTTGGGACTGCTTTTTGGGATTGGCTTACCCTCGCGGGTTCGCGACCCTTTGTACAGCCCATTGTAGCACGTGTGTAGCCCTGGACATAAAGGCCATGAGGACTTGACGTCATCCCCACCTTCCTCCCCGTTGACCGGGGCAGTATCTTTAGAGTCCCCAACTGAATGATGGTAACTAAAGACAAGGGTTGCGCTCGTTGCGGGACTTAACCCAACATCTCACGACACGAGCTGACGACAGCCATGCAGCACCTGTCTCCGGGCTCCCCGAAGGGCACTCCAGTCTTTCGATAGGATTCCCGGGATGTCAAATCCAGGTAAGGTTCTTCGCGTTGCGTCGAATTAAACCACATGCTCCACCGCTTGTGCGGGCCCCCGTCAATTCCTTTGAGTTTTAACCTTGCGGCCGTACTCCCCAGGCGGTTCACTTAATGCGTTAACTGCGGCACAGCAGGGGTCAATACCCGCTACACCTAGTGAACAACGTTTACTGCGTGGACTACCAGGGTATCTAATCCTGTTTGCTACCCACGCCTTCGCACCTCAGCGTCAGTATTGGTCCAGGAAGTCGCCTTCGCCACCGGTGTTCCTCCTGATATCTACGAATTTCACCTCTACACCAGGAATTCCACTTCCCTCTCCCATACTCAAGCCTGACAGTATCAAATGCACTTCCCGGGTTAAGCCCAGGGCTTTCACATCTGACTTACCAGGCCGCCTACGTGCCCTT
>CAVPJS010000006.1:0-52169 GCA_963705475.1 uncultured delta proteobacterium
AAAATCGCCGCATCCCAGTCTCCGCAGAACCAATCGATACGATGGTCCACCTTGTGCGTCCGTGCATTTTGCCGGGCCGTTTGCACGGCGGCCGCGGATCGATCCATGGCCACGTAACGGTGCTCGGGATGCTCGTGGGCCAGGGCAATAACGAGGGCACCGGATCCGGCCCCCATTTCCAGGACCCGCTTCATCGTACCCGCGTGACCGTCTAAAAAAGGCAGCACGGCCTCCACCAGGCATTCGGTTTCCGGCCGGGGGATCAACACCGATGGATTGACCGCCATCGCCATGGACCAGAATTCCCGACTGCCGGTAATATAGGCCACGGGTTCACCGTCCACCCGTCTTTTGATCAAGGATTTGAATCGTTTGAGTTCATCTTCACACAGGGGCTGGTCGTGGTTCAGGTAGAGGTCGATGCGCTGGGTCCGCAAAACATGGGCCAGCAAAATTTCCGCCTCGCTGCGCGCGCATTCAACCTGGTGATCCTTGAAATACCCGGCCGTCCATTTGATCAGGTCCAGGGTGGTCCAGGGGGACGGTTTATCCGTCGATGCGTTCGGCATGTTGGAGTGCCTGACTCTGGTAGTAGGTGATCAGGGGGTCGATGACCTCGTCCACATCGCCCTGGAGAATGGATTCCAGTCGATACAGGGTCAACCCGATGCGGTGATCGGTGACCCGGCCCTGGGGGAAATTATAGGTCCTTATCCGCTCGCTGCGGTCGCCGCTGCCCACCTGGCTTCGGCGATTCTGGGAGCGCTCTTCGTCCTGCTCCCTGACCATCTGGTCCAAGAGCCGGGAACGCAGCACTTTCAGGGCCTTGGCCTTGTTCTTGTGCTGAGATTTTTCGTCCTGGCAGGTCACTACCAGGCCGGACGGCAGGTGGGTGATGCGAACCGCCGAATCGGTAGTATTGACCGACTGGCCGCCGGGTCCGGAGGATCGAAAAACATCCACTTTCAGTTCGTTGGCATCGATATTGACTTCGATCTCCTCCGCTTCCGGCAGCACGGCCACGGTCACGGCAGAGGTATGAATCCGACCCTGGGTCTCGGTGGTGGGCACCCGTTGCACCCGATGGGTGCCGCTTTCAAACTTCAGACGACTGTAGGCCCCTTTGCCGTTGACGTTGGCGATAATCTCTTTGAGCCCCCCCACACCGGTGGAATGATGGTCAATCACATCCACCTTCCATCCGCGGGCATCGGCATATCGTTGATACATCTTGAACAGATCACCGGCAAAGAGCCCGGCTTCATCGCCGCCGGTACCGGCACGGATCTCCAGGATCACGTTCTTGTCGTCCAGGGGGTCCTTGGGAATTAATAGGATTTTGAGTTCTTCCTGCAGCCTCTCCTTCTCCCGCTCCAGCCGGTCAACCTCCTCACCGGCCATCTTCTTCATGTCGGGGTCGTCATCATGCATCAGGTCGAGGCTGTCATCCAGTTCCCGGTCCACCCGCTTGAATTCCCTGAAGGCGGCCACGACGGGTGAAATCTCCGCATGCTCCCGAATATACTTTTGATAGGCGTCTCTGTCCTGAACCACCTTCGGATCGGACAACAGCCGCTCCAGTTCCTGGCATCGATCTTCAACACCTTTTAATTTATCAAACATGTCGCACCACCCATTCATGACGGGATGCCGTCAACTATTTTCAACGGTTTCCGTGAAGACGGCGTTTCCGTTCGATGATGTATCGTAAAGGAACTGGGAATGGTCAGGGCCGGCAGGACCCGGTGCGGGCCCTATAGGCCGGGCACCGGACGAAGCCTGTGGGAAGACGAAGCTGGAACGCTACTGATTCTGGAACTTTTCGTATTTTTTTCTAAACCGCTCGATGCGGCCGGCCGTATCGATCAGCTTCTGTTTACCGGTAAAAAACGGGTGACAGTTGGAGCAAATTTCAACGCGTATATCCTGTTTCGTAGAACCGACCTCGACGGTGTTGCCGCAGGCGCACTGAATGGTCGTTTCGTAATATTCCGGATGAATGTTGGCTTTCATTGGTATTTCAACCCCCTGTAAATATGTTAGGCGTTCATTGAATCTAAGAAATCGGCATTATCCTTTGTTCCGTTCATTTTTTCAAGTAAAAATTCGAGGCTGTCCGACGGATTCAAGGAGGCAAACAGTTTCCTGAGGATCCAGACACGGTTCAAGGTTTTCTCGTCGAGGAGCAGCTCCTCCTTTCGGGTACCGGATTTCTTGATGTCGATGGCCGGGAAGATGCGTTTGTCAGCCAGGCGGCGATCCAGCTGAATTTCCATATTACCGGTGCCTTTGAACTCCTCGAAGATGACCTCGTCCATGCGTGAACCGGTATCCACCAGGGCGGTGGCGATGATGGTCAAGCTGCCCCCTTCCTCGATGTTTCGGGCGGCACCGAAAAACCGTTTGGGCCGCTGCAGGGCATTGGAGTCCACACCGCCGGAAAGAATCTTACCGCTGGGAGGCATGACCGAGTTGTATGCACGGGCCAGACGGGTGATGCTGTCCAGCAGGATCACCACGTTCTTTTTGTGCTCCACCAGCCGCTTGGCCTTTTCGATGACCATCTCGGCCACCTGAACATGGCGTTCGGCGGGTTCGTCAAAGGTGGAGCTGATCACCTCCCCTTTCACCGATCGCTGCATGTCCGTGACCTCTTCCGGGCGCTCGTCGATGAGCAGGACAAAGAGCACGATATCCTTGTGGTTCTTTACGATGCAGTTGGCAATGCATTGGAGCAGCATGGTTTTGCCGGAGCGGGGCGGTGACACGATCAGACCGCGCTGGCCGAATCCGATGGGTGTCAACAGGTCCATGATCCGGGCGGAATAGTTTTCCGGCTCGTTCTCAAGGTTGACCTTGTCTTCCGGATACAGGGGCGTGAGGTTGTCGAAGAGGATCTTTTCCCGGGCCACTTCCGGATCTTCATAGTTGACGGCCTCCACCTTGAGCAGGGCAAAATAGCGTTCGGACTCCTTGGGCTGACGGATCTGTCCGGAGACGGTGTCGCCGGTTCTCAGGTTGAACCGCCTGATCTGCGACGGTGAAACATAGATGTCGTCAGGGCCGGGCAGGTAGTTGTAGTTGGGTGCTCGCAGAAAGCCGAATCCGTCTGGCAGGATCTCCAGCGTTCCCTCTCCGAAAATGAGCCCGTCTTTCTCAATTTGGGCCTGAAGGAGGGAAAAGATCAACTCCTGCTTGCGCATGCCGGCAGCGCCGTCAATATTGAGATCTTTGGCCAGTTTAGTCAGTTCGTTGATTTTTTTGTTCTTCAGTTCTACGATGTTCATCAACACACCCCACTTTAGGATTGATTGGCGCACATCACCTGCAAAGACCGCCCGGCAAAAGCAATTCACTTGAATAGGCAACCCACAGCGCCCCGGTTTCCGGTTGCCACCCGTGGCGACAAGGTTTTACACCCTAAGCCAGCATTTCGGATTTCACTTTGCGACGGTGCCTTTCGGGTGAATTGGGTTGGACTGTTGGTTTTTTTGGAGGAATATGCGTGTTTTTGTGATAGAAGTTATTCGAATTTACCCCACCAGACGGGTCTATCCGTGGGGTTAAGTAAAATTTTTATACCATGAATCCGCTGGTGTCAAGGGAATTTGAACCCGCTGGTGCGCGCGTTGGCGGCACTGGCCGACCGTAGGGCCGAAACGGCACCTGCAGGCGTCGTCATTGGGTGACATATGGATGAGTTAACCGGCGTCAACCTCAATTTCCTGCCTGACGATCCTGACGGCATCTTCCTGGTTGGCGGAATCGTACGCGACCTCCTGGCCGGTCATCCCCCGGCGGACATCGACCTCGTGGTGGCCGGGGATATCGTCCGCAGCGCCGGACAGATCGCGGAAAAGACCGGCGGTCGCGTCATCGATCTGGGCAAAACGGGTTTTGACATGGTGCGGGTCGCATCGCCGGAGATGACCGTCGACATCACGCCCCTTGACCACCCGTCCATCGAATCCGATCTGCAGCATCGGGATTTCACGATCAACGCCATGGCTTACGACGTCAAGGCGCGTCGCCTGGTGGACTGCACCGGGGGACGGGCGGACATGCGACAAAAAAAGATCCGCATGGTGTCGCCGGCGGCCTTTGAGAACGACCCTGCCCGGCTGGTCCGGGCCTATCGCATGGCGGCGGTGATGCACTATTCCATCGACGATGGGACCGAGGCGTCCATCAACAGGCATCGCCACCTGATCGGCAGCGTCGCCGGAGAACGGATCTGGGCGGAACTGGTCAAGATATTCGGCACCGCCGACGCCTCACCCGTCATCATGCGCATGGCCGCCAGCGGCCTGCTCACGGCGATATTCCCGGAACTGCAGCCCGCCGTCGGCTGCACCCAGAACCGCCATCACCCCTTCGATGTGTTCGATCACAGCCTCCGGGTGGTAGACGCACTGGAGGCTCTGTTACCGGAATTCGGCGCCCGATTTCCTCGCCTGGCGGGCACCGCCGGAGATGCACAGCTGTCCCGACATGCGGCCATGTTGAAGTATGCGGCCCTCTTGCATGATGTGGGCAAGCCGGCCACCCGGCAGGTCGGCGGGGATGGACAGGTCCGCTTTCACGGTCACGCGGCAAGAGGTGCTGCCATCGCAACGGCAATCGGCCGCCGCCTGAAACTGTCCAGCCGCCAGCGCCACGTATCCGACGCCATCATCCGCCACCATATCCGGCCGCTGTTCTTGTATCTGGCCTCAGAAAAGGGCAGCCTCGGCCGCACGGGCACAGTCCGTTTTTTCAACCGGTGCGGTGACCTGGCCCTGCCGATCATCGTGCATACCATGGCCGATATCATGGCCAAGGGCGGGGCCATGCAGGACAGGGACAGCGGCTTCATCAATTTTTGCCATCGGCTGCTAGACGACTACATCGACTACAACAACCGCCAGGCCGTCGTGCCGCCGCTGATCAGCGGAAATGACCTCATTTCGGTTTTCGGCCTCTCCCCTTCCCCCCGATTCAAGCACATATTGAAGCGACTGGATGAAGGCCGGCTATCCGGTGAGATGGACACCCGGGATCAGGCCCTGAGATGGGTTGGCGCCTACCTGTCATCGGAATCCGGAGGACAGCGGTCTGAACCCTGAGCCCGGAACCTTGAACCTTGAACCTTGAACCTTGAACCTTGAACCTTGAACCCGGAACCACCTACCCCCATGCCCGTGCTTGACAAGCCCGCATCATTTCTGTACTAACGCGGATAGCTGGAGATACCACACTTCGGTGCCAGCCCGCCTGAAAACAATCATTGACAGTTGATGCGGCCCAAGACCGCGCAGAACGAAAAAAACGGCATCCACCGATTGCCGGGAAACCCCAGCCCTGGTCAGGATGCGTGGCCGCCGGCATCGTGGAGCAATGGGTATTTATAATGATCCTGTTTAGTTGAACGGGAAACAGAAAGGAGAAGTTTAATGAACATCTTGTTTTTTGGGCCCAACGGCAGCGGTAAAGGTACGCAAGGCGCGATCCTTAAGGACAAGTACAACACCCCGCACATCGAATCCGGGGCGATCTTTCGGGAAAACATCGGCAAAGGGACCGAACTGGGTGCCAAGGCAAAAGCCTACATCGACAAAGGTGACCTGGTCCCGGACGAGATCACCATCCCCATGATCCTCGACCGCTTGCAGCAGGCCGACTGCAAAAAAGGCTGGCTGCTGGACGGATTCCCCCGCAACAAAAATCAGGCCATCAAACTGGATCAAGCCCTCAAAAAAGCCGGCATGGGCCTGGATATCGTCGTCGAAATCCTGCTGGACCGTGAAATCGCCAAAAACCGCATCATGGGCCGCCGCCTTTGCGTCAATGACAACAACCACCCCAACAACATCTACATCGACGCCATCAAGCCCGACGGCGACAAATGCCGGGTTTGCGGCGGCGGCCTGAAGACCCGGGACGACGATCAGGACGAAGCGGCCATCAACAAACGCCATAACATTTACTATGACACAACCGTCGGGACCCTGGCGTCGGCATACTATTTCAGGGATCTGGCCGCCAAGGGCGGATCGATGAAGTATATCACCCTGGACGGCGCCCCCAGCGTGAAGGAGGTTACCGCCGAGTTGGTCTCCAAACTGGATTAAGCGAACACTCGGGGAAACGGCGGTGGTCTCACCGCTGCTTCGTTTGGGTTCCGGTGTCCACGCCGACGGTCCATCGATGCGATCAGCGAGTATCCGGCGGTACGCTTTATTTTACAATAATATTTTTATTGAAAAAAACATTTCTAACTGATATTAGGTTCGTTTTAGCATTTTTGAAATAACCATCTCGGTTGAGGGTGCCACACCAACTTGTCTACGCGATGGAAAAAAGGGGGGTTGAGCCAGTTTGAAAGCAATTGAAGTCAAAGTCTTCGACAACGATCTCGAAAAAGCCATGCGGATTCTGAAGAAAAAAATTCAGAACGATGGTCTGTTCAAACGCTTGAAGCTGAAAAAAAGCTACGAAAAACCAAGCGAGTTCCGTCGTCGCAAAGAACGTGAGGCCCTGCGCAGACAGCGCATCGCTGCTGCTAGAAGCAGGAGATACCGTTAGCGACATCCGTTTGACGACATGACCCGGCAGGGAGCAGCGCCCCGCCGGGTTTTTGTTTGGTAAGGGGTCGCCGCCATGCCAACCACCGCCTACACCGAATGCCTCGATGCCATGTACCGCATGAGACGATTCGGCATTATCCTCGGCCTGTCGACCATCACGAACATCCTCGACGGCCTGGGTAATCCCCAGCACACCTTTTCGACCATCCACATCGCCGGCACCAACGGCAAAGGATCGATCGCGTCCGCCCTGGCAACGATCCTTCGGATAGCCGGATACCGGGTCGGACTATACACCTCACCCCACCTGATCCGTTTCAACGAACGAATCTGCGTCGACGGCACGCCCATTTCCGACGACGCGGTGGTGGCGTCCTGGGAGGCGGTCAAATCCGTCCACCGAGGCGATCGGGAACCCACCTTCTTCGAATTTTCAACGGCCATGGCCTTTTATGAATTCGCCCGGCGAAAGGTCGACTGCGCCGTTATCGAAACCGGCATGGGCGGGCGGATGGACGCCACCAACGTCGTCTCACCGGCGGTGAGCATCATCACCAACATCTCGCTGGAACACAAAACCTATCTCGGCGGCACCATTGCGGCGATTACCGGAGAAAAGGCCGGCATCATCAAACCTGGCATACCGGTGGTCACCGGCGTGACCCAGAAAAGCGCCAAGGCCGTCATCGTAAAGATCGCCGCCGATCGTTCAGCCCCCCTTTACATGAAGGGTCGGGATTTCCACGTGCGGCGAACCGGCGACGACCGCTTTTCCTATTTTGGCTTAGATCACCGCTGGGCAGGCATGCGCACCGGCCTCATGGGCAGCCATCAGTTGGACAACGCATCGTTGACCCTGGCTGCCTGCGAACTGATCATGCGCGACCATGGCCGCCTCGCCAAGCACCACGTTCAATCGGGTCTGGCGCAGAACCGCTGGCCGGGCCGCCTGGAGCTGGTTTCCCAGAAACCCTACGTAATTCTGGACGGGGCGCACAACCTCATGGCCGCCAGGCGTCTAAAGCGTTTTTTACAGGACACGCTTGGCGGTCGACGGATTACCATGGTGGCCGGCATCCTGGATGACAAGCCCTACGAGGCGATCATCAAGGATCTGGTCGCCCCCTGTGCCCGCCTGATCATCACCCGGCCCAAGATCGATCGATCGCTGCCCCCCGAAACACTCGAAGCGGCGGCAAAGCCTCTGATTTCAGACATTCAGATCATCCCGGATGTGGGCGACGCCGTCCGTCACGCCATCGCCAGCTCCGGTCCCGAGGATGCGGTCTGCGTCGCCGGCTCGCTGTATGTGGTGGGTGAAGCCAAGGCGGCGTTGGAGAAATCGGGTGGGGAGTTATTCCAAGTCTAAAACGGCCTTGACTTGTTCAGGCCGATACTCTATTTTTGCCGTCACATTCGCGCCCGTAGCTCAGTGGATAGAGCACCAGCCTCCGGAGCTGGGGGTCGTTGGTTCGATACCAACCGGGCGCGCCAAAAAAAACAAGGGCTTACAACTCAACGTGAGTCCTTCTGCCTTCGATGCTCAAACCCGTTTTGCTTCTGGTCTAGTGGAATCGGTGGTGTCATTGAACCCTCCCCGCGGCAAGCCCCGGGGAATCTTCACCGTAAGGATGAACGTCTATTTTCAGTTCGCTCGCTAACCCCGCTGCAAGCGGCGGGGAATGCGATAGCTATCGCGGTTCAACAGGTTTCGGATTTTTTGGGACAGCGCAGCAATGGTGAACGGTTTTTGGATAAATTCGTTGCACCCCCTCTGCATAATGGCATTTGCCTGTCCATCGAGGGAGTATCCACTGGATAACATCACCGGCATCGACGGTTGAATGTCGCGGATAAGGTCAAACGCCCTGTCGCCGCCCATAACGGGCATGATCAGGTCGAGGATGACCAGATCAATGTCGTCCCCCTGATTGACAACCGCATCAACGGCCTGCCTTCCATCTCTGGCGACAATTACGCGGTAACCCAATTTCTCCAGCATTGCCTGGCCTGCCTTGACAACCATCGCTTCATCTTCGACCAGAAGGATGGTCTCCGACCCCTTGACAAGCCATGCTCCTGCTGGGACCTCCCGTTTGGCCATTTTTTTCGATATCGGCAAATAGATGTCGAACTGCGTTCCTTGACCGACTTCACTGTTCACCGTGATGGTGCCGCCATGGTTTTTGATGATTCCAAATGCCGAAGCCAGCCCCAACCCTGTCCCACGGCTCTTTTCCTTGGTGGTGAAAAACGGGTCGAAAATTTGCTGACGAATGAACGCATCCATGCCAATGCCCGTATCCGTGATCGACACCTTCGCATAGAGGCCCGGCTTGATCTGGTACAATTCGCCCTGGTCATCATCCAGGGCGACGGTCTTGGTTTCCAAAAAGAGCTCTCCGCCATCGGGCATGGCCTGCCACGCATTGATATACAGGTTCAAAAAAACTTGCTCGATTTGTCTGCGGTCTGCCTCCACCACGAGTGGCGGGCTTTGCAATTTTGTGTGGATATTGATTTCTTTTTTGGTTCTACCAAACATCGTTGCACTTTCAAGCAGCAATTCATTGATATCTGCCGGTCGTAGCTCATATTGGCCTCCGCGTGAAAAACCCAACAGCTGTTTCGTCAGATGCGCCGCATTTCGAATACAGTGTTCAATGGCATGAATATGCTCCGCATGGGGGTGGGAAGGCTCAAGGTCAACCGCGATGAGCGATGCCCGCCCTTGGATGCCCATTAACAGATTATTGAAGTCGTGTGCGACACCACCTGCAAGCGTCCCTATCGCTTTAAATTTCTGTGACTGCTGAAACATTCGTTCCAATCTCAGTCGCTCTGACGTGTCGCGGGCGAAAATAGCAACTTTCTCTACCGTATTTCCGTCACCGAACACCGGATAAACCGATTGTTCAAATACCATGCCTTCCCGATTATCTTCAAAGCTGACGGGTTTGCCGGTGGCGAAGACGGCATCGTACTTTCTTCTTCGTTTTTCGGCCACATCAAGCGGGAAAAAATCGTAAATACACTGCCCGATGAATTTCTTTCGTTCGGTTTTCAAACGATCGCAGGCCGTTTTATTGGACGCAATGACCTTGCCCTGCCGGTCGATAAGGACGATGGTCTCAAGAGTGGCGTCCAAAATTGCCTTCAAGTCATCCTGGTTTTTCCGCAATGCCTCCTCGGCCTGCCTGCGATCACGAATCTCCTGTAATAGGCATGCTTTGGTATACTTGAGGGACTGTATCAGTGCAGATAGATTCTCGGCTTCTCTAAGACGACGTTTTCCTGTCTGGTGAGCGATCGTTTTCCAGTAGCTTGCCTGTTGTCTGGCTTCGTCCAATTGCTGGATCAAGGAATCCTTCGCTGATGGCGCCATGTTGACCTCACCGTGCAATAACCGTTAAAACACCCGTCCAATCGAGGCCGATACTCCTTCCACACATCGGGGCGACTTCAACACCCGAATAAAAACCCAGCAGCGGGGTTCGGTATCGATTCAATGTGTCAACGACCTCTGAGGCCTCTTCAGTCATGGTGTCGGATAAAGCGGCGGCCCGGCCGGCACAATCGATGTACAATCCAAAGAGAGGTCGCTTCTGATCTGTCACGATCCGTGACATGAGCCTTTCCGTGTTATTGCGGGCGGAAAGAATCATTTCTTGCGAATCTCTTAGCATAAACTGAATCGTGGAGCCAACCTCCAGGTCAGGTTCGAAGATCAGAATCCCATCTTTTTCCGGGAGTACGCCGGTGATGAGTCGATTCACATAATTCTCTTCCTTGAAGGCTTCGAAGCGCTTTCCATGATTGATCCCGATGGCCAATCTTTTCAACGGTATCTGATGTTGCCATTCCTGATTGCCGTATAATTCATCGATGATCGACACAATGGGTTGCCCGTCCAATTCATATATCTTTGCACCTTGAATGCGGGTAATGGTGTGATCAATTCCGTCCTGAAGGGTACACCCATGCATCACACAATGATAAACCGAATAATCACCGCAGAGCATTACACCGACAGCCTGCTGGCTTCCTACGCGATTCCCGCAAAATTGCTGCGTCGGTCGAAAATCAACGTGGCCCATCACGCCGGCGCCGATGATGGGGGCTTTGGTAGACAACGTCTTTTCGAGACCTTCGATCAACGGTGGCGATGCATTCATGACCGGTGGTGCACCTTCTGACGGCGGCAACTTTATCGAATCGTACAAGAGGAAAAATAGCAAAGCTTCCGGATCTGGTGGAATTTTTCGGCCGAGGGCTTCCCCGGCGGCTTTTTCATCCTCGTCCATCCCCCCGGCATGTGCCCAGCGGTATGAGAGGGAGGGTGACGATAAAATGGCCGCTCCTGCCGGACTGCCCTCATAGCACAATTGATCGTTGGTAATAATGCCAACGGCCGAACCGCCAATGATGGGGACGTTCATTCCAACAGCTGAACGCAAACCATGGAAATAGTCGGAATGGTTCATGGTGCCGTGGCAAAACGCGAGGACGATACCGGGATCATTCATTCGCCCTTTTTCAACTGCCATCCTTGCAATATTCCGACCTGCAGAATAGGCATCCCTGTTATTTTCATATCCGATCCCTACTTTCATTTTTTTCCCTTCCGTGTTTCGCTTTCAACGCGGCCGCCAGATGATCGCAAAACCGGTAAGCCAGCGCGGTCGGCTTGCCGGTCTGTCCGGCATCCGGTTTTCTCAGTCTGGGTGACAGCTCAATGTGGTAGGCCAACCAGCGTGGGTCGGTGATCGTCAGCGTCTTGGTCGCCTTGAAATAAATCTTGTCAAAACGGCCGCAAACCGTTATGCCCGCAAGGTCTGCATCCGCCATGCGCCTGCGATCGATGGCCGAGGCCAACGCCTCGGAACAGGTGGTGAACGCCGCCGATCCGCAGGAAATCTCGACATCGAATTTAGATCGGACCTTTCCGTGTCCGTGGATTTCGACCAGGACCCGGGGTCGCCATTTGGCGATGTGCATCGTGTAGTCGCTGTGCCGGTGTTTGTTGGCATCGATGGTGGCGTTGCAGACGATGATGCTGCAGCAGTCGAGTCGGTCGGCAAGATATCGGCCCACAAATCCGGTATTTTCGTCTGAATCGCGATGCTCCGCACAAGGCAGGTAAGGTGTGCCGGCCGGGGCATGGTGGGGCACACCGACAACGATGTCAGCCCGTTTGCGCATTTCTACGATCAAGCGAGACGGTTGCGTCGATTCGAGCATCGAATTGACATCCATTGCATCGGGTTGCATTATTCTCCTTTATCCATTTGCCCGTTGATGGTGAATGGTCGAGGATCGACGTCGATGATTTCCTTAGGGGCAAGCCGTTACAGTCGACATTCCCGCCAGGGCTGAACCAGCAGAATCAGCCCGGCCGCCGCCAGATACATCAGACCCAGGTAGGAAAACACCAAGGTGTAGTTGCCCCGGGTGACATCCAGGATATGGCCGCTCAGCCACGGACCGAGCGGCCCGGACACAAAGCCGTAGGCGGTGAACACCAGCCCGAAGATAGCCCCGAAGTGCGCCATGCCGAAACAGTCGCCGGCCAACGGACCGGAGACCGCAAACAGGGTCCCGAAGGCAAAACCGATGATCGCCGCCAGGGCCGCCCACGGCCACAAGCCGACCACATGGGGCATGATCAGATAGGCAACGCCAGCGCCGGTAAAGCTCACCGCCATGATGCGTGATCGCCCGATCCGGTCCGAAAAATAACCGCTGATCAACCGGCCGCAGCCATTGGTCAGGTTGAACGCCGTAAGCAATACAACGGCCCGGGTCAGGTTCAGGCCGCGGTGCAGACCGAAACCGGTGGCCAGGACGATCATACTGGCCCCGGCAGCGCCGGCAAACACCCAGGTCAGCCAGAGGCACCAGAATTCCCGGCTTTTCAGGGCATCCCCGACCGAGCGCCCGTCGGGTGTGGACGGCGCATCGGATGCCGGTGTCGAGGGATCCTTCTCCGGAAACCGAATCAGGGCGGAAGCGGCCAAACCGATGCTCAGCGATGCGCAGCCGGCGGCCAGGGTCAATGCAGCGTATCCCCATGTCGACAATAGGAAGGAGAAAATCGGCGACATCACCGCCGCCGACAATCCAAAGGCCATGTTGAAAAAACCGGCAACCAGGCCTCTTCTTTCGGGATACCAGCGCTGGACCACCGTCAGGCCCGGGAGGTAGACAAAGGCCGACGAAGCACCGACGGCAAACGCCCAAAGGTTGACGTCGGTCATGTTTCCGGCCTGGCTCAGCCAGATGACGCTGCCGCCGCCCATCACCGCCCCGACAGCGGCCAGCCGACCCGGACTGTATTTCTCCTGCAGACGCCCGCACAGGTACATGAAGCAGGTGGCGCCGGTGAGAATGAAAAACACCGTCCCGCCGATCGCCCCACCGTCGGCGTCGAATGCTTGCTGCCAGTGCTGGCGCAGGACCCCGGGGAGTCCGAAAATAAATGCGCCCGGCCAGAAAATGGCGCAGGCGCTGGCAGCCAGGATGAAGGGTCGGGAGCGATTTACCAGCATGCGGACTCCTCGTTCAACAGCGAATCAGTGCCACCACACCAAGGCGTTTACCATGATGCCGGCATTTGGGCAAACATCGGCCGGTTTTTCACCGACGATGCTGTCCCCGCCTCCGCTGCTGACAGGCGATCCTTTCAAGGAGTTGCCGGGGGAATAGATTGGGTGCAGCGGATCCTTTACGGCACCGCTTGCGCGAAACCGACCGACATTGCCGTTGGATGTCCTTAAAAAAACTGCTACGGTAGTTTAGCAAAACAGGCGTTAAACCGCCCCTTCGCGGAAAGGTTACCGATGAAGCACGCTCTCCACAGTCAAGCGCCGGCTGACGCCGATGCCCGCAGGGCGATCAAGCCCGTGATCTGCTACCCGGTCGACACGCTGCCCCCGCCGGACATGGCCGCCTATGCCGCCGCACGCGAAGCGATGGACGTGACGGATATCGTGGTTGTGCCGCCGCGCGATGCCCGTACTTTCCGCGTTCCGGCAGGATATTTCTACAGGATTGTCAGCGTGGATGGCCCGCAGGTAGGCGATCTGAATCTCTGGGCGGCGGAGGATCTGACGGAACGGTTTTACAGTGGCAAGACCCGCGCCTTGCATGGCACCCACCTGAGCACCGGCGACCGGATGTGGAGCGGTTTCCCGCACATGCGGCCGATGGCGACGATTACCCATGACACACTCGATTGGTACGGCTTCGATGCAGATGGCGGCAGTGTGCATGACGTAATCGGCACGCGCTGCGATCCTTACACCAACCGGCTGCTGAGCGGACAAGACTATCACCATTGCTGCCATTCGAACCTGACCCGGGCCCTGGCCGCCGAGACCGGACTGCCGCTGCATCAGGCCGAGGTTCATGTGCATGATGTCCTCAACGTCTTCATGTGCACGGGCTTCACCCGGGACACCCATCAGTATTTCATGAAGGCCAGCCCGGTGCGCCCCGGCGATTATATCGAGTTTTTCTCCGAAATCGACCTGTTGGGTGCGCTGTCGGCTTGCCCCGGCGGTGATTGCAGCACGGCGCATTCCAGCGACACAGCGGCCTGTTACCCGCTTCGCATTGAGGTTCATCGCCCGGATCCCAAAGCGCTGGGCGCCTGGGCGCCTCCCTCACCGTCAGCCTATTCGCGCAGCCATGGGGTGTGAGGGATTAGCGGACGTATTGAACCCTCCCCGCGGCAAGCCGCGGGGCATGTGCTGCCTGTACCGAAAGTGCTGCGCAGCACCGTAAGGATGACCGTCTATTTTCAGTTCGCCCGCCAACCCCGCCGCAAGCGGCGGGAAATGCGCTCGCCATCGCGGCTCAAATCCTGTTGTTCGGCGGAGGGCTTCAGGTCTTTCTCTTCAGTTGGTGGACAATCCCGTGCTCCAACCAAACAAAAAGCCTGAAAAAGAGCTGGACCCATTTTTCAGGCTGCTTGAGAGAGGAGCGACTCGCTTACCCAGGAGTAAAACCCAAGGATTCCGGCTTCGACCGCATCGCCGATCAACGCTTTTTAGCTTTGGCGGCGGATCGACATTAACTATATTCTCCTCCTGTAAGGGATGATGGTGATTGTTGGAGAATCAAATTTCAGATGGGGGAATATCTCAAAAGGCCGCTGGTTTGTCA
The DNA here is from genome assembly GCA_963705475.1 of uncultured delta proteobacterium. Taxonomy (GTDB): domain Bacteria; phylum Desulfobacterota; class Desulfobacteria; order Desulfobacterales; family Desulfosarcinaceae; genus Desulfosarcina. The sequence continues at coordinate 14,733 of CAVPJS010000006.1, forward strand.
AGACGGATAGGAAAGCAACATGTTTATATAATATCATTTACTTGCACCCGCTCCGCCGGAAGAACCGCCGCTGCAGGGCTTTACATCCATTCAGGCGGTCTTAAATTGCACTCACGGTAAAGGCAGGCAATCACCCCAACCCGACCCTGGCCAAAAAGAAGGAGGCTGACCATGAACAAAGCCGTAAAATGGATTCTTATCATTGCCGGTTCACTGGTGGCGTTGATCGCCATTGCCGTGATCGTCCTGCCAATGGTAATCAATGTCGAAAAATACAAGCCGCAGATTGAGCAGCAGGTCGCCAAGGCCACCGGCCGCAGCTTCAAGCTGGGCGGCGACCTGAAACCGTCACTATTCCCCTGGATCGGTGTGCGGCTGTCGGACCTGCACCTGGGCAATCCTCCCGGTTTCGAAGAGAAAGATTTCATATCGGTGGCGTCCTTTGAGGTGCATGTCAAGCTCCTGCCGCTGCTGTCGCGCAACATCGAAGTCAAACGGTTCGTGGTCGATAAGCCGGTAATCGTGCTCGAAAAACGCAAAGACGGCAAAGGCGGCTGGGAAGGGCTGGGTCAACCCGCGCAAAAACCGGCAGCATCGGCCGAAGAAAAGCCGGCACCATCGTCGACCGGTGAGCTGCCCATCAAGGGACTGCTGGTGGGAGAATTTGCCATCACCGACGGCATGATCGTTTGGCTGGATCAGGCCGCCGGCGTGCGCAAGGAGATCAAGGACATCGACCTGGTGCTGACGGACGTCTCCTTCGACAAACCCATCGGGGTGGCTTTCGCGGCAGTGGCCGACCAGAGGCCGATCAAACTGGAAGGCACCATCGGCCCGGTGGGGGACAAACCCGGCAAGAGCCCCTTGCCGATGGAATTGGCCATAACCCTGCTCAACCAACTGGATCTCACACTGAGGGGCCGAATCGACCCGTCCGCGGCACCGCCCCAATTTGATGTTGCCGTGAACGTGGCCGAATTTTCGCCCCGCAAGGTATTGGATCAGCTGGGGCAGAAACTACCTCTTGAAACGGCCGACGCCAATGCGCTCAACGCCGTTGCCGTGTCGCTCACGCTCAAAGGAACCCCTGAAAACGTCGTCGTTTCCGACGGCAAATTGAAACTGGACGACTCCCAGGCCACCTTTTCCGCCCAGGCCGGGGAGTTCGACAAGCCCAATCTCAAGGCTGATGTGAATCTTGACGACATCGATCTCGATCGCTACCTGCCGCCGCCGACCAGCGACACGGCCGTCACGGATTCTTCAGTAAAGCCATCGGCGAATACGGCGGTGAAAAAAACCGACTACACCCCCCTGCGCCGCCTGGTCATGGATGCGCGCATCAAGGTCGGTCAACTGAAAGTCAAAAAGGCCCGCATGCAAAACCTCGAGGTCAGGGTCAGTGCACGCAATGGTATCATTCAGTTGGATCCGCTTAAACTCAACCTTTACCAGGGCAGTCTTGCCGGCACCGGCACGCTCAATGTTCAGAAGGACAACCCCACAACGGCCATTGAACTGGCCCTAAAGGGAATTCAGGCCGGTCCGTTGGTCAAGGATGTGATGGCCAAAGAACTGATCGAAGGCGCGATGGCCGCCGACATCGGTTTGAATTTTACCGGTGATGCGCCCGATAGCATCCGTCAGACGCTAGGTGGAAAAGGCGACCTGCGGTTCACCGACGGCGCGATTATCGGCATCGACCTGGCGTCGATGGTGCGCAACGTGCAGACCGCCTTCGGTCTGGCCCAACAACAACCCACGGAAAAACCACGCACCGACTTCGCGGAACTGGAGTTGCCCTATACGATCACCAACGGGCTGTTTAAAACCGATGCGACCAGGCTGGCCTCCCCCCTGTTGCGGGTGCTGGCGTCGGGCAGCGCCGATCTGGCCAAGGAGACCCTGGATTTTCGCGTTGAACCTAAATTTGTCGCTACTATCCAGGGCCAGGGTGACACGGTCCAGCGCGCGGGGATTCAGGTGCCGGTGATGGTGTCGGGAAGCTTTGCATCGCCCAGATTCACGCCGGATCTCAACGCCATCCTGGGACAGCAGCTTGGCCAGCCCCTGCCAGACAGGGATGCCTTGAAAAAGATGGTGCCTTCCAAAGAAGACGCCAATAAGATGATGCAGGATGGTGTGAAAGGCCTGCTGAAGGGGTTGGGGAACCAGTAAAATCAGGTAATCAGGGAAAAAATGATCAACGGCAGCGCATTGTAGTTGATCTTTATAAAAGTCAACCCGGCGACGACATAAAACGCTTTTTTCAAGTGTTTGTCGTTGATTCGCTGCCAGATTTGTTCAGACGCCTTGCGGGTGCAGAAGCGCAACACGCTCTTGCCGAAACGAATGTTCTTCTCCACCATGTCCGGATAGTTGGTGAAGCTGTTTTTCAGTTTGGCGCCGTTGGACTGGATTTTTTTCAACAGTCTCGACTCGGTTCCCATCACCTTGGCCTCTTTGCGATTGACGGCATCCAAAAAGGCTTTTCGGCTGCGGGCACAGGCTGAATAGGTAACCACACGACCCATTTCCTGGAGGCTGTGGCCGTCGCTGCCGCCGGTAATCGCACGGTTCAGATTGAATCCAAGCAGGGCACTCTTGAGATTCCAGCGCTTCAGGTTCTCTGAATTGATCACTTCCACCCCATCGGCCATCAGCAGGAGGCGGTCCAGCTGTGCTTCCGAAAAACTGTGGTTGCAGATGCCGGTGAAGGCGGCTGAGTAGGGGTGCGGAAAAATGACGACGCTCTTGTACTTCCTGGCACGCCGAATGATGGACGCCACGTCCAGATCGATCGATGACATGACCGTTGGCCCCATATGCGGCTCGATATCGGCGGCATAGAAAACCTTGAGGTCCTCGATACGGTAAAAATATACCAGTACGTGGGTCCCCTCCAGGGAGGTGACTTCGATGCCGGGTATGCTGAACACGTCGTCATGACCGTCTAATTCCACAGCACCGTCAATGGCGTTATGGTCGGTAATGGCAACACCAATGCCCAATTGCCTGGCCCGCTGGGCAATCTCATCCACGGTATCGGCGCCATCTGAAAAGTGCGAGTGGAAATGAAGATCGACCACGGTGCTGGAACTCGACAAGGCAGTCAGATCGGGGGCCTCAAATTGAATTCGGTTGCAATTTTCCATATATCCTGTTCGACAAGCAATGTCTGCTTTAGGTGTAGGATCCAATCGCTAAAATTAATCTACCTGAATCCTGTGTCAACATTTATTTTCATCATCGCGTTTATACAGCCCTTTGACCCGGCACCGGTTGGCTGACCAACCAGATACCTTTATCGGCCGCTGATCAGGATTCTAAAGCCTAATTCTTCGTTGGACAACGCGCTTTCGATTCATCGTTGCCGCCGTAGATCCTTCCCCTGGGAAAACCTTGAATTTATCGGGCCAGGTGCTTATACTCACCCATGTCCAAGCGCGGCATCGTTAGCGACCGGCTGATTGGGGGATTGACTGGCCCTTGCCCGGCAAGGGTCGCGGGCTCTCTTTTTGGCTGGAAGGCGGCCAACCTCGTTTTTGCGTTGTCGAAAAGACACACGAATTTAAACCGATTACGAGTTGATCATGAACGAATACAACGAAAAAATTCCCGACCCCAAAGAATTGGAAAAAGAGCTGGGTGATTTCCTGGCCAAAAAATTCGGCGGCAGCGTAAAACTGGCGACGCCCATCGTCATGCCCCAGGCAGCCAGCAGCGATGAAGGTGATCCGCCACCGAAATCTGGCAAAACGATTAATTTTGATCTCAAGCCCAAGGATCTCGTGTCCTATCTGGATCAGTACATCGTCAAGCAGACGGCGGCAAAAGACACCTTGGCCACCAAGGTGTGCACCCACTTCAACCGGATCAAGCATCTTCAAAGCGCCCCGGACGACTTTGCCGACATGGTCGGGATCATCAAGAACAACGTGCTGATGCTTGGCCCCACCGGTGTGGGCAAGACCTACATGGTGCGGCTCATCGCCAAGAAAATAGGCGTGCCGTTTGTCAAAGGTGACGCCACCAAATTCAGCGAAACGGGTTATGTGGGCGGAGATGTGGAAGATCTGGTTCGAGACCTGGTTAAAGAGGCCGACGGGGATATCCAGTTGGCCCAGTATGGAATCATCTATATTGATGAAATCGACAAGATCGCCTCGAGCCACAATTTGATCGGCGCCGACGTTTCCCGCACCGGCGTCCAGCGGGCGCTTCTCAAGCCCATGGAAGAGACCGACGTCGATCTGAAAGTCCCCCATGATCCGGTATCCATGCTGCAGGAGATCGACCGATTCAGAAAAACCGGCAAAAAAGAAAAAAGCAGCATCAACACCAAACACATTCTGTTTATCATGAGCGGCGCCTTTTCCGGTATTGAAAAAATTATATCCCGGCGCATCGCGGACCAGAAAATCGGTTTCGGGGCTACGCTTTCCGACCCGTCCCAGGACGAGGCGATCCTGTCCAAGCTCAAATCGGAGGATCTCGTCGCGTACGGGTTTGAATCCGAGTTTGTCGGTCGGCTCCCCGTGCGGACGATATTCGAACGGCTGACGGAGTCGGATTTGCGCGATATCCTTGAAAACCCCAACAACCCCATCATTTTGGGCAAAAAACTCGATTTTGCGGCCTACGGCATCGATATTAAGTTTCAGGCTGACGCATTGGCGGAATTGGCCCGGCGGGCCTATGATGAAAACACCGGGGCACGCGGACTGGTCAGCGCCGTGGAGAGCGCCCTGTTGCCTTTTGAAAAAACCCTCCCCTCCACCACCATCAAGCGGTTTGCCGCCACCCGCCAGGCGATTGATCGACCGCTCGAGAGCCTCAACGAACTGCTTGAACGGCCCGCAGACGAGACATTCAAACAGGCGTTTAACCGACTGGCGGAAGAAGAATGCCAACGCATTGTGGAATATGTAACGGCAAACCGGAAAACCTTTGGCGAAAAATACGGCATCCAACTGACGGCGTCACGCATCGAGCTGGCTGCCAGGGCTTACGGCAGCCTGGTCACCGACATCGAAAAAGTGATCAAAAAGATAAAAAGGTACTATGAAGAGACCAAGACCATAGAGCTTTACTTTATCAAAAATCATGGTATTAACATTGTCCTGGAAGAAGAGGCCATCGATCACATCCTCGGTCAGTGCTTCAAAGACCGGGGCAAGCCGGAAGACTATTACCGCAGGCTGACCGCCGATTTCGAACATGGCCTGAAGCTGGTTCGCGAAAAAACAGGCCGGACTCGCTTTTTTATCACCCGGGAGGCGCTGGAAAAACCGGATAGCTATATTGCTGGCCTTCTCAAGCAGACCGGCGACGACCGTCTCCATCTCTCCCCGACACCCGACGATCTGCTGAAAGGCTGACACCATATGATCGGAATATCCAAGCTGTATTGCGGAACTGTCGAGCCCTCTGACGCCCTGCGATATGGCCGCCATTCATCCACCCTGCCCTCCCACCTGCTGCAGTTTTCCAAGGACAAACGGCCGGTGGTCGTATGGAATGTCACCCGGAAATGCAATCTCAAGTGTGTTCACTGCTATGCCCAGGCCACGGAAGAATCTTTCGCCAATGAGCTCTCCACAGACGAAGGGAAAACGCTGATCGACGATCTGGCCCAGTTCGGGGCCCCGGTAATGCTGTTCTCAGGGGGTGAGCCCCTGGTCAGGAAAGATCTTCCGGAACTGGCCGCCTATGCCGTCGAAAAGGGGATGCGAGCGGTGATCTCCACCAACGGCACCCTGATCACCGCCGGTCTGGCCAAAACACTCAAAGCCATCGGTCTTTCCTACGTAGGCATCAGCCTGGACGGCACGCAGGGGATCAACGACAAATTCAGGGGCGTGCCCGGTGCCTACGACAAGGCCCTGGAAGGTATCCGAAACTGCCAGGACGCGGGGATCAAAGTGGGATTGCGGTTCACCGTCAACAAGTTCAATGTGGGTGACATCCCGGCCATCTTCGATCTGCTGGAGGAGATGAATATCCCACGGGTCTGCTTCTACCACCTGGTCTATGCCGGCCGTGGATCCAAGATGGTGGAAGAGGACCTCAGCCTGGAAGGCACCCGCAAGGCAGTCGACCTGATCATCGACCGGACCAAGGCCCTTCACGCCAGGGGCATCGCCAAGGAGGTGCTCACGGTGGACAACCACGCCGACGGACCCTACCTCTACCTGCGACTGCTCAAGGAAGATCCCGAACGGGCCGCAGAAGTGCTTGAGCTGCTGAAAATGAACGAGGGCAACAACTCAGGCCGCGGCATCGGCTGCGTCAGCTGGGACGGCGAGGTGTATGCCGATCAGTTCTGGCGCCACCACAGCTTCGGCAACGTCCGTCAGCGCCCATTTTCCCAGATCTGGACCCAACCGGAAGACGATCTGCTGTTAAAGCTCAAGGAAAAAAAGATCCACGTGAAAGGCCGCTGCGCCACCTGCAAGTGGCTGGATGTCTGCGGCGGCAACTTTCGGGTGCGTGCCGAGGCAGTCTTTGATGATGTGTGGGCGCCGGACCCGGCCTGCTATCTCACCGATGAGGAGATCGCTCAAACCATATGATTGGCGGTTTCACGATCATTGCCAGGAGTTGACATGCTGTTTCCCGATTATCGCCCCAGAAGGATGCGCCAGAGTGACGCGTTTCGCAAAATGATCCGCGAGACAGCCCTGTCGGTCAACGATTTCATCCTGCCGCTGTTTGCCGTCGACGGGAAAGGGGTAAAAGCGCCCATCGATGCCATGCCCGGCCAATACCACCTGTCCGTCGACAACCTGGTCAAGGTGGCCAGACAGGCCTTCGACCTGGGGGTTCCGGCTATTATTCTTTTCGGCATCCCGCCGAAAAAAGACCCGTTGGGCACCCAGGCTTACGCCAAGGAGGGTATCGTCCAGCGGGCGATCCGTGCGGTCAAGAACAAGGTCCCGGAATTGGCGGTGATCACCGATGTGTGCCTGTGCCAGTATACCGACCACGGCCACTGCGGTTTTGTGGACGGCCATACGGTGGACAATGACGCCTCTCTGGACCTGCTGGCAAAGACGGCCCTGTCCCACGCCAAGGCCGGTGCCGACATGGTGGCCCCGTCCGACATGATGGACGGCCGGGTCGCCGAAATCCGAAACCTGCTGGACGAGAATGACTATTCCCAAATCCCCATCATGTCCTACGCCGCCAAATACTGTTCGTCATATTACGGACCGTTTCGGCAGGCGGCCCACAGCGCCCCCCAGTTCGGCGACCGTCGCACCTACCAGATGGACCCGGCCAATGCCAGAGAGGCCATCCGCGAAGCCACCATGGACGTGGAGGAGGGAGCCGACATCATCATGGTGAAACCGGCGCTGGCTTACCTGGATATCATTTGCCGGATCCGGGACGAAGTGGACCTGCCCGTGGCGGCATACAATGTCAGCGGCGAATATTCCATGATCAAGGCGGCTGAAAAAATGGGCTGGCTCGACGGCCAACAGGTGATGATGGAAACCCTTACCGCCATCAAACGGGCCGGGGCTGACATGATCCTGACCTACTTCGCCATGGATGCCGCCGCCCTGATCAATGGCTGACGGCAAGCAATGAAAGATACGACCCATGACCCCCCATCCCCACACCGAAAATAAGAAGCCCGCCCACGGCCACGGCCCGGGCAACGCCCTTCGCCTGGTGGCCTGGGAGACGACCCGAAACTGCAACCTCTCCTGTGTTCACTGCCGGGCCGCAGCCACCAACGGTCCCTACGAGGGAGAACTGGATGCCGACCAGGGGCTCAAACTGCTGGGTGAGATCGCCGAAGTGGGCAAGCCCATCATCATTCTCACCGGCGGGGAGCCTCTGCTCCGGGATGACATCTTCGACCTTGCCAAGCATGGTGACAGCCTGGGGCTGAGAATGGTGATGGCCCCCAACGGAACCCTGATCACCCCACAGGTGGCAGAGAAAATGGCGGCTTCCGGCATTCGGCGGATCAGTGCCAGCATTGACGGGGCCACCAAGGCGTTCCACGACAAATTCCGCGGCGTTGAAGGTGCGTTCGATGCCGCCATCCGCGGCATCGAATATGTGAGAGCCGCGGGAATCGAGTTTCAGATCAACACCACCATCACCAAAAGCAACCTGGACCAAATTCCCAGGATTCTTGAACTGGCCGAACGCCTGGGCGCTGTGGCCCACCACATTTTTCTACTGGTCCCCACCGGCCGGGGAAAATATATCGTAGACCAGGCCATCGATGCCAAAGAGTATGAAACCACCCTGAACTGGTTTTATGACCAACGTGAAAAAACACCGCTGCAACTCAAGGCCACCTGCGCGCCCCACTACTACCGGATATTGCGCCAGCGGGCAAAAACGGAAGGAAAAACGATCTCCTTTCAAACCCACGGGCTCGATGCCGTGACCCGGGGCTGCCTGGCCGGTACTGGATTTTGTTTCATCTCCCACACCGGTGTCGTGCAGCCGTGCGGCTACACCGATGTTAAATGCGGCGACGTCACCCAAACCACCTTTGGCGAGGTCTGGAATCACTCGCCGGTATTTCTTAAACTTCGCGACTTCAAACAGCTGGAAGGAAAATGCGGTGCCTGCGAATACCGGGCGGTCTGCGGCGGATGCCGGGCCAGGGCCTTTGAGGCCAGCGGCAATTACATGGCTGAAGAGCCCCTATGTGCATTTCAGCCGGAAAAGGCATCGCCATCCTTGTGAAGATCAGTCCCGGGTGCGTCGGGATGCCAATCGCCGGCAGCCCAATTTGGATTGGCGCTTGATCCTGCGTCCAGGCGAAACCTCACCACCGACCACAATATTTTGCGGTTACCTCAACAAAGGTCCACAACGGGTCTTGACATGAGACCCTTTTTTTAATATTTTTTGACCCAAACGTCCACCCGGCGAATCAATCGCCTGTAATTGATCGGACGAGCATCCGATCCCGACCACCCAGCGACATAGCGATGGCTAAGTGTAAAAAAGGGGTTGCCTCGAAAGCGACACCGCTGCTGATCGTGTTTCTTGCCATGCTGCTTGCGCCAAGCCTGCGGGCAGGAGCAACGGTCATCAGGGACTTGCGGTTAGGCGGCAATGACGCGTACGTGCGCCTGGTGCTTGAATTTGACCGGTCGTTGCATGCGCCCCCCTCCGTTTCGATCCACCGCGACACCCTGCAGGTCACGCTGAACGGAACCACCACCGACACGCCTGACCGCCATGCCGGTAAAGTCCTCGCGGACATCATCAGCCTCGACGTTTCCCGATCGCCTGACGCCACGCGCATCGATGCCGTTTTTTCCTTCGACCCCGCCGATGTAAAAACCTTCTCACTTAACGATCCTCCCCGTTTCATCATCGATGCTTACCGGCCCTTCTCTCCGGCCACCGCCGCGCCGCCCGGCCGAGAATCACGGCAGATGGGATTGGTCGAAGAAACGGTCTCCTTGCCGGAACCAGCCGGCGAACCGGTCCCCCCCCAACCGGATTCAGGGTCGACCGCCATCGATGAGGGGTCGATCGAGCCCAACGGCTCCGATCCTTCGGTTAGCGGGATGGCCGATGATGGGCACCGAAACCGGTTTCAGCAGCGATTGATCGCCGCCCTGATCGTAGTCACATCAATCATTGTCGTTATGCTCATTTTTCTGTTATGGATGGGTGCTGGCCGGAACCCCCTCCCGGCGCCGTCCTGGATGCACGATCTGCCGCCAACCAGGGATCGAGACATCAAACGGATTGACTCGGTGATCGGTGAGCATCTGAAAAACCATGTCCATCGATAGAAAGCATATCAGGTGTCTTCATGTCCCATCAGAAAATAGATGCCCTCCCGGCAGACCTGTCGGAAGCCGAAAAGGGTGATCTTGAAAAAATGATCGGCGAATTTCGCCATAACCGCCTGCAGGATGCCTCCGGGGAGGCCCGGGAACCGCTCCAGGCCCAGGTGGACCGTCTCATCCACAGACTGGCCGATCTAAGCGAATGGGTGTTGGCGACCGACCGTCAGATGGCGGCCATGGCGGAAGTCATGCGCCTGTCGCACCAGAAAAGTGAATTGTTGAACCAACGCCTGGACACTGTGATTGCAGCCCTAAAAAAAGGAAGAATGATCTGAATATGAATGGAACCGAAGCATACGTGAATCCGGACCAGGAAAGCATCATCGAACAGATCCTCAACGACCAGATCGATATTCATTCGGTGGCGGAGTTTGAAACGCTTCTTGACGTCTTTCCCGGCAATCCGGCGTTGTATCGCAAGTTTGCCGACCTGCTGGCCGGCAAACAGCGTAAGGATGCGGCGCTGTTGGCTTACCACAAAGCGGCCGCCCTCTACCTGGACGCCGGCATGGTGCTCCAGTCCATCGTGGCCAAGATACTAGCATGGAGCATCGTCAAGCCCTCCCATCGCGAAGGACACGATTTCCATGCGATGGTCCGGCGCAAGGGTGGCGGTGACATGCCCGCACAGGTGCTTTTTTCCCAATTGAATTATGAGGAGATGGTGGCCCTGATGCTTCGCCTGACCCGTCTGCGCCTGTCTCCCGACGAGGTGGTTTACGAGGCCGGTAATGAATCCACGGACATATACTTCATCGTATCCGGTGAATTGACGGAAACACTGCCTCAGAAAGCGGGTGCTCAGCCCGCCACCGTCCTTACACTGGCGGAAAACGACATCTTCGGGGACATCTTTCCACTGGAGGAGGAATCGCTCTGCCTCGCACGCGTTGCGTCCACCAGTGCCGTGGAGCTGGTAAAAATTTCAAAGCCGGTGCTCAAGGCCACCTGTTACCGCTTCCCGCGAATCCGCGAACTTCTCGAACGATTGAGCCGGATCCGGACGCCGCAGGGCAAGCGGGCCTGGCAGACCGTTCGCAGGTCCTGCCGGTACTGCCTGCCTGCGGATATCAGCGTCGAATTTACGTCGGAGGACACCGGAAGTAAGCGGGTCGTACACGGCACCACCCGAGACCTTTCAACCGGCGGCATTTGCGTGGCCCTGAAAAATGATACCGCCCGGGCCGATATCGACGCATTGCTCAAGCAAAAACCGACCCTGACGATCCTTGAAGGGAATCGAACGGTAATCGATGGGCTGACCGGCAATGTGGCCTGGCGGAAAACGGTCGGACGGACGACCCGTCCGACCCATCTTGTGGGTATCACGTTCGATTCGATGGCCGAAGAAACAGCAATCGCCCTGAATGCCTTCTGCACCATATCCAACGACGAGCAGGACATGATCTGGAATCTGTGGAATCATCTGGTTCGACACTGACTTCGAAGGGATAAAACAGATGCAAAACCAGCGCACTGAAAAAGAGCGGACCCAATCACCGAAAATCTGGGCGGTCGGCGGCGGTAAAGGCGGCATTGGAAAGAGCGTTCTCAGCATTTTGATTTCCATGGCGCTGGCCGAAAAAGGCCAGGACACGGTGGTCATCGACGGAGATCTGGGCGGGGCCAACCTTCACACGTTCATGGGCATCCGCACCCCCAGCAGAACCCTGAATGATTTTATCAGCCGCCAGTACGCAACCTTGGACGAGGTCTGCATGGGTACGGAGCAGAAGGGCCTGCGAATCATCTGCGGTGCAAGCGAGGTGCTGACCCTGGCCAATCTCCAATATACCCAGAAGGTAAAAATCCTCCAGGCGATCTTAAAAATCGAAGCCGACCATGTGATCCTGGACCTGGGGGCCGGCACCGGATTCAACACCCTTGATTTTTTTCTGTCTGCCGACCGCCAGATTGTGGTGATGACCCCTCAGCCCGTTGCCATTCAAAACGCGTACGCTTTCGTCAGAAACGCCGTTTATCGGACCTTGAGCAGGCTGACGAGCCGCCGGCCGTCACTGGGAGGGCTGGTAAAAGCGGCCATGGACCCGAAAAACGACATTCAGGTGAGAACGGTGAGCACCCTGTTGGACCGGGTAGCCGAAAACGGAGATCCGACGGATGCGGCTGAGATGGCAACGCACCTGAAGCAAATTCGGCCCACCCTGATCACCAATATGGTCAGGGAGCCGCGGGATAAAAATGCCGGGCGGATCATCCAGATGGTTTCGCAAAAACATCTGATGATTCAAGCGGAAAACGGGGGCGGCGTCTACTACGACCCCCAGATCAATGCGATGGTTTCGGCCATGGAGCCACTCACACGGGTAGACCGAGACAGCGATGCCATCCAATCCGCGCTGGCCATCGTGGCGCATCTGGAAAACACCGAAAGGGGGTAAGCGCGGCCCCTTTGGATCCGACAGGTGCACGTAACACATCTCTCGGGGCAATGGGTCAGCGAACGGGCAGGGTGTCCCTGAAGGTTTCGAAACAGTTTTTTATGGCCTCGGAAGTTTTGGGGGCCAGATCTACAAAACAGCACCCCACACCCCTTTTGTTGACATTGGCGATTTTGGCCTTTAAGAGTACCGCTTTTTCTTCGGTGGGGAACTTGATCGCAAGGCTGACCAAGCGCCCCGGATCAAGGCCGGATTTATCCCTCACTTCCACAAACAAACCGTTCAGGCTCAAGTCGGTCACCTTGAGCACATCCTTGAGATGGCCGAAAAGTGCCGTGCAGCGAAATTCCAACCTGGGGAATTGCCGCCGCTCACTGCTGACTTCAATATGCTGGCTTCGAACGTCAATCATGTCCAGTCAAACTCCCTTATCGACTCACGCAATCGTGGCTTTCGTCAATAAATTAGCACGGTGCGTGCCAATTTCAATGGTTCATCTACCAGCAGCTCCGGATGCGGGCGGCTGCATTCACCGGCATCGTCTGACCGTCGGTGATGGGGCCGAAAAGACCCACAGAGACGGCCGTTTCATTCAATGCGGTATTGCGAACTGGCCTGCCGCTGGAGGCGATTAATCATATTTTTCATGATTTCGATCTGGTAGTTGGTCAGCGATTCGTATTTTATCCCGATTCCCCCCTGCTCCAAGCGGACCACCCGGCCTCTGAGTTTAAGGGCCAGTTGGTTTTCGGTCACCGAAAAACAGATGGAGACCGGCTGATTCATGGTAAACGACTCACAGCTTTCCACAAACATCCCGCCGGCACTGATGTCCGTGGCGGAACAGTTGATGGCGCGCCCATCGGCGGCCAGGTCCAGGGTGATATTGCAAGGGACCCGCGGAAATTCCCGAAGCATGGCAAACCGCTTCTGCTCGTATCGGTTCATGAACTTAAGCAGATCCGCTTCGGACAATTGATTGATCAGAAGAAAAAAACGCGCGATGAGCAGTTGCCGGTCCCTGGCCGCAACAACGCCGTCCGAGTGGGACTTCGGCGTTTCCAGAAGTTTTTCATTGTCCTTGAGGTTCAGGTCCTTGAACAGATGCAGCAGGGAGATCAACTGTTCGTCGGTCATCTTGTAAATAGCGATTGAAAGGCGGGTCAGGATTTTCTTTTTTTCCGCCAGCCAGATGGGATCATGCATCGGTGTTGTCTCCTGCATCTGTCGACCATCGATTGCCCCGGATTGCGACAGGCGTTGAAAAGGTTGCCGTCGGGGTTGTCCGTATGCACGCCCGGGTGCACCCACTTTTACCCAGGATTTGGCTGAATGGAGCCACGATGGGTAAAGCCGTACCCTGAAGTGACACATGGCGACATTCGTCATCGGCACTGTATCCCTTTTCCAATCTAAAAATCAAGTCTCGATTCAAGGAAAAAATGGTGAATAACTAACAGTTACAGTAAATTAGCAATTTTTTAGACGAACCGGCAGTCCAGGCGCACCCGTCCGGAAAAAAGCGGCCCTATGGCCGACCGGTGGTGGCGGCATTTCATCTGAGCCACCCCATATAAAAAAAAGTACTTAAAATCATAGAAAAAACTTGAAAACCTAAAGCAAAAAAGGGTATGAAACGCACGTGAACCGGTAAAATCGTTTCCGAATGATTGAACCCGCAGTTGCCACCCGGGCGGAATTGCACGCTATTCGCTCAAGAGGCAGCAGAATCGCCACCGCACCGGTGAACCAGCACGCAAGCACCCGCACCCTGCCGGTTCGGAGGTTGCCACGCGGGCTGGCGTTCCGGGCAAGCGCTGATCTATCAAGGAGGAAGGGACATTGTCTTATATCCTGGATCAAGAACAACTGGACGGCTTGGAAGAGGCGTTGACCACCGATCTGATGACGCTGGGCATACAATCCGTGATCCTTATCGACATGGCCGGCAATGTCATCGTCAACCTCGATGACGGTAAAGTTCGCCACGATGTCTACTCGCTGGCAGCATTGGCCGCCGGGAATTTCGGAGCGGTGAGTGCGATGGCTTCCATCATCGGTGAAGAGGAGTTCTCGCTGCTGTTTCACAAAGGCAAGAGCGAGAACATCAATTTCACCAAAATCATGGATGACTTTCTGCTGGTGTCCATTTTCGGAAACGATGTGTCGTTGGGCTACCTCAGACTCAAGATCGATGAAGTGATAAAAAAAGTCAAAGCACTGATTGAAAAGACCCGATCGACTTAGCGTGTTGGCCTGCGCGGTAACGGCTTGGTCCACCCGAACTTATCAACAAGCGGGACGGAAGCATGGCGTTTATCAATACCAAAACTAAAGAAGTTCAGGTCAAACTCGTTTTTGTCGGCCCCGGCAGAGGCGGGAAAACCACAAATCTGGAATACATTTTCAGCCGGATCCGGCATCGAATCGAATCGGACATGGTCAGTATCAAGACCCAGGGCGATCGGACCTTGTTCTTCGATTTTCTACCCTTTGAACTGGGGGCGATCAAAGGGTACAATGTCAAGACCCAACTTTACACGGTTCCCGGCCAGGTCAAGTACAACGCCACCCGCAAGCTGGTGCTCAAAGGTGTGGATGGCATTGTCTTTGTCGCCGACTCCATGGTCGACCGAAGGGAGAACAATATCAGCGCCCTGAACAATCTCGCGGAGAACCTCAACTTCTACGATATAGACATCGCCGACCTCCCTCTAGTGTTCCAATACAACAAGCGAGACTTGGCAACGGAGGGAATTCCCATTCTCGACGTTGAAACCATGGAAAAGGATCTCAACGCCCAACTCAAGGCGCCTAGTTTCACGGCCAGTGCGCTAAAAGGGGACAATGTGATCCCCACTGTCAAAAAGGCCATCTCTACAACGATGGTGGCGATCCGGGAAAAGCTTCTATAAGGAGGAACCGCCGTGGATAAAAAAGCGAATGATACGTTCGCCTTTGATTTGGAAAACCGTCTCGATGATTTTTTCAGTGATGAATTGCCTCCCCAAGAAGAACCCCCAGTTGATGGGCCACCGGCGACCAAGACCGATCTTCCGTTAAAAGAATTAAAGTCCACGATTCTGGCCATCGACTGGGAAATCACCGATGATGTCCTCGACATGTTCATCGATCAGGTAGACGGGCTCTTCGCGCAGTTTGAAGGCGACAAGGTGATCCACACGCTGCTCAAACTTTTAAAATCACTGGGTAAATATGTCCGTGCGCACAAGTCCAAAGCCCATCCGGACACCATCAAGCGAATCATGGCCGTCTACTCTGCGCTGGAGGATTCAGTCACCGACGAAGGCATGCGCCGGAGCGAGAAAGAAAAAAGGCTGCTGGAGGAGGTCAGACAATTCCAGCGGCTGAAGGCAATGATCGTCGCATCCAATACCCGCGATGTGGCCAGCGTCCCGCAACAACCAGGAATTTCAGGAGAAATGCCCGGCATGGATGCCGTTATCAGGGCGATCGATGAATTGAAGTCGATGATGGCGAAAGAACTGGGTGCCATTCGGGAAGCGCTTGGGCAGCTGCGCCAACAGTAACTGTAACGGTTGCTTTACGCTTAAGGCGAATGGCCGCGATCCAACAGGATGCTGCCCAAGTCGTCGATGCCGTCGATGAACGCAGCCAAGGCAAAACGGTCCTCCACCAGGCCAGTGATGTCGGCTTGCCGAGCCAGTTCATAACGAACCATGAGATCGGCCATGGTCTGGATTTCCGCTTTTTGGGGAACATATCGATCATAGACCACGCGGCCACGGGGTGTGGTCAAGGCCCGGTGCACCAGCTCAACGGACTGGTTCCAGTAGCCGGATGCGATGCGGGCGGCTTCATCGGGGTGGCGGTCGGCCCATAGCCCCGATCTTGCGGCCGCCGCCACCAGTTTTTGGACCAGGGACGGGTTGGCGTCCATCCAGCTGCTTTTCACCAGCACAAGATTGCAGATAAAGCCCGGCCACAGGGACTCCACATAATCAACGACGGCGGCGTCACCGCTGATCACGGTCTGGGCGGCAAACGGTTCACCGACAAAATAGGCATCTAACGCACCGGTCGTCAGTGCCGACGCCATGTCCGGCGGATTCATTTCGACCACACGAATTTTTCCACCAAGCTTTTTCTCCTCGATCATCCGTTGCAGACACAGGTTGTGGCCGGAATATCGCAGCGGCACGGCAATCGTGCGTCCGGACAAATCTTCCAGCCGGCGCGCGTTCAGTTCTTTTCTCGCCACCAGGGTGCTTTCATGCCGATTGCCGATCAGTATCACCTTCACGTCGACCCCTTGCTGATGAAGCACCACCGCCAGTGGTGCAATGATGAACGCCGCCTGGATGCTGTCATTTCTCAAGGCTTCGGCCATTTCGGCAAATGAGGAAAACTTCGCGGCTTCGAAATAGACACCGTCACCGTGACGGGAAACATAGTCCAAAAGCGGTGCCGCCAGGTTCGTCACCACGGGCATATACCCCATGCGGACAATCGTCCGGTTTACCGGCTGACGGTTCAACTGAAAATGAAGCCATGCGATGAAAATCAGCCAGGCGAGGAAAAAAATCCCCAATTTTTCTGGCAGCGTCAATCGATGGGAACCGGCCGGTGGTTTTGGCTTACACGGCATAGTTGACCCCCATCATGAGAAACAGCTCACTTCTCAATAGGCTTAGTTCAGAAGATTTTTCAAAATCGCGCGGCCGGGGGAAGTCCAGGGTTCGATCCATGATCACCCGGGTTGGGCTGTCGCCAAAAATAACGACCCGGTCACCCATGATCAGTGCGTCATCGATGTTGTGGGTCACCAGCAGGATTGTCTTTCGAATGAACGCATGCATGTTGACCACTTCTTCGCGCATTTTCATATGCGTGAGGAAGTCGAGCCCGCTGAAAGGCTCATCCATGATCATGATATCCGGGTTCACGGCAAGGGCGCGGGCCAGTTCCGCCCGGCGCTGCATGCCACCGGACAGCTGCCGGGGGTAGTACTGCTCAAAGCCATCGAGTTCCACCATCTCGATATATTCCGCCACCCGTTCATGACGGTCCCGTCGGTTTCTCAGATGACGGAGGCCCAGGCCGACATTCTCGGCAACGGTCATCCATGGGAACAGGCCGCTGTGCTGAAACACAAATATGTGGTCGGCGGAAGGCCCCTTGACCGGCTGGCCGTTAATCTGCACCCGGCCTGCGGAAGGTGACTCAAACCCGGCAATGATTCTGAGCAGCGTCGACTTGCCGCAGCCCGACGGCCCCAATAAGCACACCATTTCACCGTCCAGGATATTCAGGTCGATATCTGAAAGAACGACCACCCGGTCCCCTTGACGCAGCAACGGGTCGTCATCACGGCGGGGATCTCTGCGGCGATTGGCATAGGTTTTGTTAAGCTTTTCGATGCTGATGCAGCCCACCGCCCTGCTCCTTAATGGGTCATCTTACGCCAACTGGCGGCTTCCAGGTCGCCCAACTGACGCATCAGATAATCCAGCGTCAGTCCCACCAGGCCAATGGCGATCATGCCATCCATGACATAGTCCATGCGAAGGGCGTTTCTCGAATCCAAAATCAGAAACCCCAGGCCGGATTGCACCGCGATCATCTCTGCCGCCACGACGACCAGCCAGGAGATGGTCACCGTCATCCTCAGCGCCGTCACGACCTCCGGGATAATGGCGGGAATCACCACCCGGGTAATGATTTCAGTCCGGGAAAAATTGAAGTTGGCCGCCACATGGAAATAGGTGGGATTGACACCATCTACGGCAATGGTGGTGGAAACCACCAGCGGAAAAAAACTGGATAAAAAAATCAGGAAGATGGCCGGTGGATCACCGATGCCGAACCACAGCATGGCCAGGGGTATCCAGGCCAGCGGCGATATGGGCCGCAAAAATTGGATCAGCGGATTGATCAGGGATCTGGCGGTCGTCATCATGCCCAGGGCGATGCCCATGGGAATACCCAGCCCGGCGGCAAGGTAAAATCCCACGGTCACCCTGAACAGGCTGGCCACCGTATGCCTGACCAGGGTGCCGTCGGCCAGCAGTTCTCCCATGCTCACCATCACCACCACCGGTCCCGGGAATACCTCACGACTCCAGCCGCTGAAACGGGCCAATACATCCCAAACCAGCAGCAGGGCGAAAAAGCCCAAAAACGGCATCAGGTGGGCGTGGGGTTTCTTTTCCCCTTTTTTTCGAAACTTGATCGGCAAGCCAGGCCACCATCCTTGAGATGAATCGCCGTTGCGGGTTGTCATGGCGCGGGCTGAAGCGAATCATCCTGACTTGCGATGATCTCCTTGGCCAGTTCAATATACTGGGTACCGGCCACACTCTTCTGACTGTAGTGGATGGCCGGCATGCTCAGGATCTGGGCCTCTTTGAGGGCGCCATCCATCTCGATGACCGTATTAAAGGTCTGCCCCTGGTATAGACCCTTGATTTTGGAAAGAATCAACCGGGATGAATGGCTGGCCTGGTCCAGCATGGTAAACAGGATGCGGGACTGAATCAGGGGATTGGCTTTTTTCCGGATCAACCGGATCAGCTGCATCACCTGGTCCACGCCATGGGTGGACAGATAATCGCATTGGCAGGGAATCAGCACCCGGTTGGAGGCGGTAAGGGCGTTTAAGGTATAAAACTCGATGGCGGGCGGGGTATCGATCAAAATGAAATCAAATTGATCTTTGACTGCGTTGAGCCGGTCCTTGAGCATGTATTCAAAATGGTGGGCCCCGAAGTACAATTTGTTGAGCAGAACCATGTTCCGCCCGGAGGGCAATAACCAGAGATGGGGATAGGTTGTCTCGATGATAAAATCGTCCAGCGGCTTGTGGAACGCTTTCTGGGCATCATAAAACGTGGGCGGCTGCTTTTGCCCCAGCGAAAGCGTCAGGTTGGCCTGGGCATCGAAATCCACGAGCAGCACGTTCTTGTTGTGCAGGGCCAGGGATGCGCCGAGGTTCAGGCAGGTGGTGGTTTTGGCGACCCCCCCTTTGCGGTTGCTGATGGTCATCACGTGGTCGTTGGCCTGATCCTGGCGGGCGTGATCAAGATCGAGGAAGGTGATCTCCTGAACACGGTTCGGCTTGTATGCGGAAAAAAGATGGTTGCAAACCGTGCAGCGTACCACGAAGGATGATTTGTCGGTCGCATCATCATCGAGATGAAACCGGGTTCTGCATTTCTGACATACAATGATCATGGTTAATTTTCCTCTGGCGACAAACAGACTATAGGCAGTGCACCGGGTCAGCGGTTCAGGTCGAACCCGTTTAAAACCGTCGCCGTCAGGTCGGCAGGGTTCACCTCTGCATCGGCCAAACCGGCCTCAACCACCGGGTCGAGCGGTTCGGCAACCATGCCGGAAGCCCGCCTGCGAAGAATGATCCGCCCCCCGTTTTCATGCACGACCCTTAACCCCGATTGTTCACCGGTGTTGGCACCGGACAGCAGCACAACCGCCAGGTGTTGCTTGAAAACGGATGCGGCGGTCAACAGCAGCCGGTCCACCTGGATAGACCCTTGTTCAGGCGCGCCGGGTAAGATGACCGGTCGCTGACCATTCAATTTCACGGTGAGGGGCCAACCATGATTGCCCACATAACAATGCCCTGCAGAAAGTGAGGTTTCATGGTCGATGGATGACGCCCGGCATCCGCAGCGTTCATTCAGATAGCGGGCAAAGGGCTCGCTAAAGGATGATGGCAGACTCTGAAGCGCCACGACTGCGCCGTCTTTTTCGGCCACGGCCGGCACCAGGCCGGACAGCAGGCGCATCTGCTCCGGGTGTCCACCGGGGCCGGAGATCACAATCACCAGGCGGCGGCATGCACGCTCGATCGGTTGGCTGGCCGGACGGCCTGTTTTTGCCCTGGGGATCCGCGAAATCCTGAAATTGCCAACCATTGCCGTGGCGGCAACCCTTATCCGTTCAAGAATTTTCTGTTGCTGAACCAGGATATCCTGATTTTTGGTGGGCTTGCTCATGAAATCCACGGCGCCCAGTTCGAGGAAATTGAATATCGCCTTCGACGATCCGTCTCCAGGGTTGGACGTAATCACCACGGGGCATGGCTTCTTGATCATGATGTGCTTGATGGTGCTGGTTCCGTCCATCACCGGCATGTTCACATCCAGCGTCACCAGATCTGGAGACAACTCGTCGATCAGTGCGATCGCCTCCTCACCATTGCTGGCCATGCCCACCACCTTGATCCGGTTGCTGGCAGTCAGCATGCTGGACAGTATTTTACGCATCATGGGTGAGTCATCCACGATGAGCACCCGCAGTCGGTCATCGGCTGTTTCTTCGCGTGACCCATGCGCCGTTGAAGACGGCTCCGATTCGCGTCCGGCTTTTTCATCGACACGACGGGCCGCTTCCATGATCAGATAATGGTAGTTGTTGTGAATGGTACGTTGCGGCGTCGTCAATACTTCGATGGACTCGAAGCTGCCGGTCTGCCAACCCAAAATCCGGTAGAACGCCTCTTCTCCAATGAAGTCCTCGCAAGCGGCATGAACGATCTCGCCGTCAACGATAAAGACCGTACCGATCCGGTCATCTTTGGTCACCCGCATGCAAACACTGGCGGTTGACAGACAGCACATCTGGATCAGGTCGTTGAGCTGAATGTTCTTCAGCGTACCGGCAAACCCACTGTCCGCCTCTGGCGGGTGCGCTAAGGGAGAAGCGTATTTCGTTCCCATATTCCGCGTGTCAATCCATTTCTATTCCAGTTTGCAAGCAAACTGGAATCCGGTTCACAAAAGGCCATTGGTCCGCCTTCCCCCCCGGTATGCGATAAGAAGCAAAATGGTATTCCTCGTTTTTGAACGGTCACAGCAGGGCGGCGGCCAGTTTTTTATCCGCCTCCCGCTCCTTGGCCATGACCACCAGGTCGTCCACATTGAGGATCAATGAAATACTGCCGTCACCCAAAATGGTCGCCCCGGAAAATCCACTGTTTTCCTGCAGGTAGTCTTCCAAGGGTTTGATCACCACTTCCTGCCGCCCCAGCAACTGATCCACAATGAAACCGATTCGACCATTTGCGGCGTTGACCACCACAACGAAAAAACGACCATCCGATTTGGCCGGGCCCGGGTCAGGCATGTTCAGCAGGTCGCTCAGCCTGACCAGCGACAGGGGTTCGTCATGCAGGTGCATCATCTCGCTGCCGTCGATGGTGAAAATCTCTCCCCGGTCGAGGCGAAAGGTCTCTTGCACAGCGCTCATGGGCACCGTGATGTGACTGCCGGCACACCGAATCATCAGGGCTGGAAGGATGGCCAGGGTCAGCGGGATTTTAATCCTGATGCGGGTCCCCACATCCTGCCGGGTATCCACGATCAGCGACCCATTTATTTTTTCGATGTTGCGCTTGACGACATCCATGCCGACGCCCCGCCCGGAGGTGTGCGTCACCTGGTCCGCTGTTGAAAAACCGGGCAGCGTGATCATGTCGATCAGCGCCTTTTGGTCCATCCGCTCCAACGCCTTCCGGTCAGCCAGCTGCTTCTCCACCGCCTTTTGGCGAATGCGGGAAAGATCGATTCCTTTTCCGTCATCGGTCACCTCGATGATGACGTTGCTTCCTTCATGGTATGCCTCCAGCAGCAACACGCCGCTTTCCGGTTTTCCTTTTCGTTTCCGGTCGCCGCGGGATTCGATGCCGTGATCCACGGCGTTGCGAATGATATGGATCATGGGGTCGGCAAGTTGTTCAATGACCATTCGATCCAACTCGGTTTCCTCACCGCGGAATTGGAGCTGGATTTTTTTATTCGTGTCCCTGAGCAGGTCATGAATGAGTCGCGGGTAACGGTTGAAAAGTCTCGATATCGGCAGCATCCTCACCTTCATGACTTGTTCCTGGAGTTCGCTGGATACCCGTCCCAACACCGTTGTGGCGTCGTTAAGCCGTGCGCTGAAGCCTGAAATCAGGCGCTGATCGGCTTTGTCCAGGGGAAACCGATGGCTGAGATAGTGTGTCATTTCCCGCATTTCAGCATACAATTGGGCAAATGAAGAGCGGTTGACCACCAGTTCGCCCACCTGGTTCATCAAGTCGTCAACCTTATCCGCATCGACACGGATACGCTTTCTGACCGTGCCTCGCGCGCTGAATGAATCCGGCGATGACGCGCCGGCAGTTGTCGTCGCCAATGGGCTTGGCGTTGACAGATCGAGGCGCCGTGCGGTTGTTTCGCTTTGTATTTCAGGCATATCCGCTGCCGGGACGGACACCGCCGCGGCTTCGGGCCACAGATCACCGTCTTCGTCACTGCCGGCTGAAGGCCAGTTCGGTTCATTATCACCGTTTGCACCGGTCGCGGTTTTCGCGGGATCGATTCGATCCGCGCCAAAGTCGTCGAGGATGGCCAGAGCCATGTCCCGATCGCCCGGCGTCTCGGATGAAAAAGGCCTGAAATCAGCCCCATCCGTATCCGAAAAAAACTGCATGGCAATAGGATCCCGGTCTGTTTGCCCATCAACGGAGTCGTCGTCATCGCGGTTCAGCATGGACGAAAAGGTTTCATCCAGTGTTCTTGAAAGAAGGGATTTTCGGTCCTCATCGTCAATCACAGGCAGGCCGGCCAACAGGTGGGCAATGTCCGCTGAGGGTTGGGCGTCCGGTTCAAGGGGCTGGTCCGATGGCGCACTGCCAGTGGGGGCCGCAGTCACGACCGTCGCGTCGATGGCCGCCAGCGATTCGGCATGGGGGAAAAGATCCTGAATGTGACCGACGCCGGAGACGACGACCGTTTGCAGCAATGCGTCAATCTCCTCCGCACCGGCTGTTTCCGACCGGGAAGAAAACGCCGCCAGCGCCGACAGCATGTCGTCATACATCGCACACAAGGCATCGTATCCCATATAGTTGGCCGTGGCCGCCAACCGGCCCACCTGGTCGACCATGCGATCGGCCGCTTGGGCGACAGACTCGCCGCGGGCCATCTGTCCGGCCGCCTCCATCAACTGGTTGATCCCTGTAGTCAGCTGTTCCATGAAGATGTCGAACAATTCCGTATCGGCTTCGCCGTCATAAACAGCTGCCGCCACCCCGTCGTCGGCAGGCACGGTGCCGGAGGCAATCGTATCCGCCCGGGCCAGCAGATCGTCAATGTCCGTCGACTCCTGGCCCGATTCCTCGACTTGTGAGATCAGATCGCCGATCCGATCCCGGGCATCGATCAGCAGGTCCACGGCCACTTTGTCGGCATGCAGACTGCCCTCACGAAACAGATCCAGAAGGTTCTCCAGACGATGGCTCAATCGGGCGATCCGATCGAACCCAAGGTACTCGGACGCCCCTTTGATCGTATGCATCGACCGGAAGATCGCATTCAGCAGCTCGCGGTCTGCCGGATCCGTCTCCAGGCGCAGCAGGCTGCTTTCCAACGCCTCCAGATGCTCCCGGGCTTCATCCGTAAAATCCTCAAGCAGAGAGTGGTCGGTCTCCTGCGGGTGCGGCCGTTTCGGCGAGGCGTTTTCCACTTCCAGGTCCAGGTCGTCATCCATCTCCAGCGAGAGGGGCGGGTTTCCTTCAATATCCCCGGTCAACGCGCTGCCCGGTTGCTTTCCATCATCAACCCAAGGGTCATTATTTCCGGAAAACGCCGATTCAGCGTCCGGCACCCGAACGGAAATCCGGGTATCGATCGATGTTATCGATTCGGCATGGGGGAAAAGATCCCGAATGTGACCGACGCCGGAGACGACGACCGTTTGCAGCAATGCGTCAATCTCCTCCGCACCGGCTGTTTCCGACCGGGAAGAAAACGCCGCCAGCGCCGACAGCATGTCGTCATACATCGCACACAAGGCATCGTATCCCATATAGTTGGCCGTGGCCGCCAACCGGCCCACCTGGTCGACCATGCGATCGGCCGCTTGGGCGACAGACTCGCCGCGGGCCATCTGTCCGGCCGCCTCCATCAACTGGTTGATCCCTGTAGTCAGCTGTTCCATGAAGATGTCGAACAATTCCGTATCGGCTTCGCCGTCATAAACAGCTGCCGCCACCCCGTCGTCGGCAGGCACGGTGCCGGAGGCAATCGTATCCGCCCGGGCCAGCAGATCGTCAATGTCCGTCGACTCCTGGCCCGATTCCTCGACTTGTGAGATCAGATCGCCGATCCGATCCCGGGCATCGATCAGCAGGTCCACGGCCACTTTGTCGGCATGCAGACTGCCCTCACGAAACAGATCCAGAAGGTTCTCCAGACGATGGCTCAATCGGGCGATCCGATCGAACCCAAGGTACTCGGACGCCCCTTTGATCGTATGCATCGACCGGAAGATCGCATTCAGCAGCTCGCGGTCTGCCGGATCCGTCTCCAGGCGCAGCAGGCTGCTTTCCAACGCCTCCAGATGCTCCCGGGCTTCATCCGTAAAATCCTCAAGCAGAGAGTGGTCGGTCATGGAACGCTCCTTCTTTGCATCGGTGGATCGGGGTGCATGATTTACATGACGGCACAAAGCGGCTTACAAGCGATCGATCAACTCGAGGATCTGGGCCGTTTTATGCTTGTTGATGTAGCCTTTTGCTCCTATTTGAGCCGCCTCTTTGCTAAACTTATCTTCATCCAGGTTGGAAAGCATGATGATGCTGGCACCGGTGTCGAATCCCAGGATCGCTTTGGCAGCTGCAATTCCATCCATGCCGCGCATGGTGATATCCATGGTGACGAGTTCCGGATTCAGCCGCTGGTACAGGAGGACTGCATCATCGCCGCTCCTAGCTTCACCGACCACGGTATGGCCGGCTCCGATCAGGGTCTGCTTGATCATTTTTCGCATAATGGACGAATCGTCCACCACCAGAATCGTCTTTCCCATCCACCATTTTCCTTTTTAAATAATATGGAATGAAACGAGTCCATGCGCCGGAACCGGATTAAGCGCTTACCGGCACCCTTGATCGCTTCATGGATTTTAATTTTTTGATTTCATCAACCATGAGAATGCGGCTGAATTCGAGAAGAATGAGAAGCCGCTGATCCAACTTGCACACACCCTGGATGTATTGGCTTTTCAAGCCGGCCACCACGATGTCGGGGGGCGGTTTGATGCTGTTTTCCGGGACGTTCAGCACCTTGGTGACCCGATCCACGACAAACCCGGTGACACGGCCTTCAACGGTGAGGATAATAATCCAGACGTCCGGGTCGAGATGGGCCGGCTGGACGAGCTTGAGTCGTTTTCGAAGATCGATCACCGGAATGATGCTGCCTCTCAGGTTGATCACACCTTCAAGGAAGTCGGGCGCATCCGGAATGGGGGTGATGGGTGCATCCCGGATAATCTCCTGTACGGTGAGAATATCCACCCCAAACATCTCTTCACCGATAAAAAAGCCCACAAGCTGCTTGGTTGCTATTGCTTCGGTTGATTCTCGACGCGTTTGCGCAAACGGTTCATTCATCAGCACGCTCTCCTTTTAGTGGCGGGTGTCCAAACAGTGCCTTTGGATGGCTTCGGCCATCGTGGCCCCGGGAAGCACCGCCGACAGGCCATATTGCGCGGCGGTCATGGCGGTGGTGTCGTTGCACAGACAGGTTCTCGGATCCTGGATGATGGCAGTTCCGCCCCCTTTGAGAATTGCGCCAATACCCGCCAGACCGTCTTCTCCAATGCCGGAGAGCAAAATTCCAGCCGCGCGGTCCTTCAGGGCATCGGAAAGGGACGCCATCAGGGTGTCACTAGATTGCTCGGCGCTTCCGGTACGTTTCGGCCGCAAGTGAATCGACAGTTTTCCCGATCCATTGTTTACCTTTACCTGCTCGAACGCCGACGCCAGGTAGCAGGTCCCCGATTGCAGCGGCGCTCCATCGGCGGCGCGACATACGGGCATCTGACTGTGCTGGTCCAGGTAGCTGACAAAGGCGTCGACATGCGGTGCCGCCGCATAGAGCACAGATATAAAAGCCGCCGGCAGCTGCGGTTTGATTTCGGGTATCAATCCCAGCAGTGATCCGTATCCCCCGTATGAACTTCCAATGGCAAAAACGCGGCGACACTCCTGCGTACCGGTTGTTTTCTTCTCACGGGCAACCTTGGCCGGACGCAGGTAGCGGACGGTGTCCATCCCGGCGCGGGCGGCATTTTTCACCCGGCTGACAATCAGTTCGTGCTGGCTTTTCAAATCTTCTTTAAGCAGACTGGATGGTTTTTGCAGAAAATCGACGGCACCGTAGCGCAGGGATTCAAAGGTTTCCATTGCCCCCTGGCCGGTGAGCGAACTGAACATGACCACCGGCGTTGGGCATTTGATCATGATGTGCTTGATGGTGGTCAGGCCATCCATGACCGGCATGTTCACATCAAGCGTCACGACATCGGGTTTGCGTTCGGGAATCATTTCCAGTGCCTTCAGACCGTTTTCCGCTTCACCCACCACCTGCAGTTGGTCGTCGGCAGCAAACATCTCCTTGAGAATCTTGCGAAGCAGCGTGGAATCGTCCACGATCAGGACAGAAACCGGTTTTACCGGCTGTTCATGCGACCCGCATTCGGGCGCCATTTTGGCAAACGCATTGAGTCCGCCCGCTCCCATGGCGGGTTTCGAAATCATCAGACGTTCGCAGCACTCGGTGCATTCGAACGTATGCAGATGGTCGCCAAGCTTGTCCGAGCTTAGATCGTTCCTGGCGCCGCACTCTTCACAGAATATGATCATCTCTTGATTAGACCTTTTCCTCGTCGATCCGGAACAATGCGATCTGCCGGCTCAAGCTTGATGACAGCTGCCTTAACTCTTCGGTGATGCCCACGACCTCGGTGGCACCGGCCACCGTCTGGGTGGCGCGGGCTGCCGATGCCGTCGCAATTTCGATAAGGCTCTTGGACCGCTGGGACTGAAGGTCGGTAAGCCCCCTCATTTGCTCACTACGTTCCACCACGCTGCGCATTTCCGTGCCAACATCGTCTGCGCTCTTTTCAGCCTTCTTCACCAGGTCCGAAATCGCCTTTGATTTGTCGGTCAGCGCTTCCAGAGCCGCCTGGGCCGCCTCGCGGCGCTTACCCTGCCGGCCGGCCATCCCACCGATTTCCACGGCAAGGGCGTTGAGGCCCTCGATGAGGGCAGTCACCTCTCGCGTCTGCTGGTTCAAGGTTTGGGTCATCTCAGAGATGTTGTCGATGGCCTCGCGGTTGATCTCACCGCCTTTGGCGATTTTTTCCAGGGACTGTTCCGATCGCTGGGTCAGACGGGTTCCCTCCTGAACACGGTTGGTCGACTCTTTGATGAGTTGGCCGATCTCTTTGGCTGCCTCCGATGATCGTTGGGCCAGTTTACCCACTTCATCGGCAACCACGGCAAATCCCTTTCCATGAACACCGGCGCGGGCGGCCTCGATGGCGGCATTGAGCGCCAGCAGGTTGGTCTGTTCGGCAATATCTGTGATCACGGAGATGATATCGGTTATTTTCTCGGAAGACTCGGCAATGGCCTGCATACCCAAAACGGTTTCCTTAACCGATCGCGCACCTTCCTGGGCCGCTGTCAACACCTCCTGCCCGTGTTCGGTAGCCCGACCGGAAGCGCGCGTCATCTCGGTGACAATGTTATCGATCTGCTTAACGGCATCGGTGACCCTGCTCACCTGCTCGCCCTGCTTGCCGGCGCTATCCACCACCATCGCACCGGTTTCACCCATCACCGTCACACGCTCCCCGGCGATATTGGCCTCCTGGATCTGTTCAATGGAAGCCTGACCCATCTGGCGCATGTTCTCGATGAGGGCTTCCACCCGCCGATAGGACAAGTTGGCTGCGTCACGCTGAGAGTGGGAGAATTGAGCCACTTCACCGGCGGTGGCACCCATCTGGTTCACTGTCTCCTGGATGACGCCCATCTGTCGCGCTTCCTCGCTGGCACGCTCCTTGTTGGCCGTTGCCCGTTTGGACACCTCGACGGAAAATGCGTCCACCTGGGTAGCCGCGGTGTCGGCGACCTTTAGTGACTCTCTGAGGGCGCCGGTCATGTTGTTGAACGCCTTGGCCATCAACCCGACCTCGTCACCGGTCTTGACCGGTGCTTGAAGCGTCAGGTCTCTATCGGTGGCCACCTTGTTGACCACGCCGGCAATCTCGACGACCGGTCGGGATATTCCACCGGAGATCAGGTAGACGACGCCCAGCAGGATGAGCACGGCAGCGTTTCCCAGGACCAAGGTGGTATAAAAGAGCTTGCGCGGCTGCTTGAGCACCTCATCGATGGGAAGATTGACGGCAAGGCTCCATTTCTTTTTGGCCGACCCGATGGCAATGGGTGCCAGGATGTAGTAGGTCTTGTTGCCGGTCGTCTTGGATACCTTGTACTGGCTGGTTTCCCGTCCGTCGGCGACGTCTTGGATCACCTTTTTATCGAACGCAAAAAAGTCCATGTGCTTGCCCACATTGGACTGCTTGGTGGGGTGAGCCACAAATACGCCGTCGTTGGCGATGAGAAATCCATAACCGGTGTTAAAGAGCTTGATCTGCTGCACCAATGGCGTGAATGCGTTTACCGGGATGTCGATTCCCACCACGGCAATAATTTTTCCATCAAACCGGACAGGAACCGAGAGCACGGTTTTCAGCTGGGTTTGTTCGCCAACGGTAAAGGGTACCGGATCGGAAATCATCTCCTCTCCGGAGTTCAAGGTTTGCAGATAATAGGCTCCTTTTTCAGGATCGGTGTAATCGGCCAACGGTTTCACATCGATGTCCCCGGTCAGGCGGTTCCAATAAGGCAGAAAACGGCCGGTTTCATCGTGGCCGAAGGCATCGGCAAAGTCGGAATCCTTTCCGTCCAGAGCGTTGGGTTCCCAGCAGGTCCAGACGGCGAGGAAGCCTGGGTTATCTTCCAGAACCTGCTTCAGAATACCGTCCATCATGTCGCGGGGCGGAACGCCCTGCTGTTTCATCCCCTGAAAGGAATAGGCCACGGTTCGGGCAACGTCCATCGACCTTCCCAACTCCGCCTTAACCACGTTGGCATATCGGTAGGCAGACTCGCGCGCCTTGTCCAGGGCTTCGGCTTCAGCCATGGTTCTGGCATTGTAACCGATGTAGGTGATGGCCACCGCAAAGGCGAGCCAGGCCGCCGAACAAATGGAAATCGCCATTTTTGTTCTGAGTTTTAGATTTCTGAATTGTTGAAACATGGAATCTGCCTCCTCACTGGATTAACAAATTAATGACGCCTTCAGCGGCGCGGCTCTACCTTGTCAGATGGGAATATGCCTGGCTCCTTAGATTTCAATCGTCAACTAGCACATCGACTGATTTTCTATAAACTTTAGCGTCGCACGACCTTTTTGAGGCCAGCTGATGATTGGATTAGACGGATCGAACCATTGCGGGAATCGCTGTTCGTCGGGACAGCGGAAAGCGGTTTATTTTAACGAACAACACTGCTATGGGTGTTCTTATGCGCCCCATAGGGGCAAATTGACAGGCGACGGGCCTATCTGAACGTTAACACCATTGAGAACGGAACGATCATGACATGTATCCATGCCATCACCAGGCGACCAGGCAAAGATATGGCCTCCGGCATCACCACGTCGACGCTGGGCCCACCGGACTACCTCACCGCCCTGGACCAATTTGATGCCTATGTCGATGCCTTGAACCGTTGTGGGGTATCGGTGACCGTACTCGATCCGCTGGAGGGATATCCCGACGCCCATTTTGTGGAGGATGCGGCCGTGGTGACCCCGGACGTTGCGGTGATCACCAATCCGGGCGCCGATTCGCGCAAGGGGGAAGTGCCGTCAATTGCGGCGGCCCTGCAGCATTTTCGGAAAACCGTCTGGATCCAGCCACCCGGAACCCTTGACGGCGGCGATGTGCTGATGGTTGGACGCCATTTTTTTATCGGGCTGTCCGACAGGACCAACCAGCAGGGCGCCCGGCAGCTGGGTGAAGCCGTGGCCGGATTTGGCTGCACCTGGACGCCGGTGCCCGTTGCCGCCGGCTTGCATTTCAAATCCAGTGTCAATGCGGTAAGCGAGGACACCTTGCTGCTCACCCGCGACTTTGCCGATCATCCGGCCCTGACCGGCTTCCACCGAATCGTGATTTCCCCGCAGGAAGCCTATGCGGGAAACACCCTGCTGGTCAACGGCCGCCTGATCATGCCTGCCGGGTTCCCCGACACGCGCCAAAAGCTCCAGGCCCTGGGCAAACCGATCATCGAACTGGACGTCAGCGAATTCAGGAAAATGGACGGTGGCCTGACCTGCCTGTCACTGAGGTTCTGATTCCATGTCCCAAGATACCGGTCGATACCCGCAAAGCAATTATATCGTCCGGCCGCATGCCCGTTGGTGGTGGCTCGGTCAATGGATGCTCACCGGCGTGGCCTGTTTTTTCGTCTTTTTCGGAATTTCCCTGCTGGCTGCGTCCTACAGGCTCGGGGACCCGTTTTCCTTCATCATGACCTTTTTTGCCGCCAGCCTGATCATTTTGATTAGCAGCGTGATGGTCATCGGGTTGGTGCTTCGCATGAGGCGGGTGGCGCTGATCGGCCGTTCCGTGAAGGGTCGTAAGGAGGACGACGCATCGGACTGATGCCGATCATCAGTCGCCTTTTTTCCCTCCGGCCCGGTACATGCGCACCTGGGCCTTTTCCACCGTGACAATGCCTTCGGTAATGGCGTGATCGATGGTCTGAAGAAAGGATTCGATCTTCTCTTTGGTGTCAATGATCTCCACGACCACGGGCAGGTCTTCGGATAGCCGCAAAATCTTGGTGGTATGAATCAGGCTGTTGGCGCCAAAACCCTGGATCCCGCGCAGCACCGTGGCGCCGGCCATTCCCTGGGACCGGGCCTGCTGAACGATCCATTCGTAAAGCGGCATCCGCTTGTGCTTGTTTGCTTCCCCGATGAATATCCGCAGCAGCTGCCCGGCTTCCTTGAATACGCTCATCCCCTCCCCCTGTTCATGTCCAGCTGTTTTTCGATCAAAGCATCCGGGATAGCATGTGACCGGCCAAAACCGCCGCTAATCCAAGAATCAGACTGATTCCCACATTGCCAAAGGAGGCCAGCCATTGTCCCTCTTTGGCCAGGTTGAAGGTTTCCAGGCCAAATGTGGAAAAGGTGGTGAAACTTCCCAGGATGCCCACGAAAAGAAACGCCCGCCACTCCGGAGAAAAAAGCTGACGGTTCTCGATGAGACCGCCGCCGATACCGATCAGCAGGCAACCGGCGACGTTGACCGTCATGGTTCCGACCGGAAAGGATTCAGTTTTGGCCAGCGTGTGCACCCCCCCGGCCACGAGGTAGCGGAGGATCGCGCCGACGCACCCGCCCAGGCCGATAATGACGAATTTCAACATCACAGACTCCTGCGGCTCAATTGGAATGGAAGCTTTTCATGCCATGGATTCGTTCAAACAGCCGGTGGTGGACCTTCATTCATGAATAGAGAATAAGCATCAAGACTTCAATCTTTTTTATCCGGCCGCCCAGATTGCATAAATTCTGATCGATAAGTTTTTTTAAGACTATTATTCTTGACACAATCATATTTTAAGAATATTTTTGCATTTAATGGGGAAATATAGAATGATTGACGATATTAGTCTAAAAATCCTGAAGATTCTGCAGAAAAAAGCGCGCATTCCCAACGTGGAGGTCGCCCGCCAGGTGGGCATGGCGCCCTCGGCGGTTCTGGAGCGCATCCGTAAACTGGAGAAGATGGGCCTAATCGATGGTTATGAAGTCCGGCTCAACCCCGAACGCTTCGGAAAAAGCCAGGTGGCCTTCATCAATGTCCGCACCAATGGCAAGGGTGAGGCGGATGGTTTGGTGGAAACCCTGGCCGCCATTGCCCAGGTTCAGGAAATCCATTACGTGGCCGGCCGGGACAGTTATCTGCTCAAAGTGCGTGAAACCGACACCCGGGCGCTGGGGCGCCTGGTGAGAGAGCGGATTGCGCCGCTTAAAGGCGTGGTCTCCACCCGCACCACCATTGTCATGAACACCTTCAAGGAAACAGCCAGGATCCCCATCGACGATCAGGATTTGATACGGTGATCCATCAACCCATTTCGCCACCCGCCAGCGAGGTATGTTATGATTCGCATCAATGACAGTTACCTGAAACTGAAGACCTCCTACCTGTTCTCCGATATCGCCAAGCGGGTCGCCGCCCACCAGCAGCGCCATCCCGACCCGGCCGTGGTCCGACTGGGGATCGGCGACGTGACGCGCGCACTGCCCGAAGCCTGTATCTCCGCCTTTCACAAGGCCGTTGATGAAATGGCCGACGACCGCACATTCCGCGGATACGGCCCGGAACAGGGTTATGATTTCTTGCGGAACGCCATCGCCGAAAACGATTATAACGCCCGTGGGGCGGATATTCGTGCCGATGAGATCTTCGTCAGCGACGGCGCCAA
This sequence comes from uncultured delta proteobacterium, assembly GCA_963705475.1. Classification (GTDB taxonomy): domain Bacteria; phylum Desulfobacterota; class Desulfobacteria; order Desulfobacterales; family Desulfosarcinaceae; genus Desulfosarcina. Next base: position 47,393 of record CAVPJS010000006.1, read on the forward strand.
ATGCGACACCGGCAATATCCAGGAAATTTTTGACGCCGGCACCCGCATCGCCATTCCCGACCCGGTCTACCCCGTTTACCTGGACACCAATGTCATGGCCGGCCGCACGGGCCCATATCGCAGCGGGCGCTATGACGGTATCGTCTATCTGGACGGGCACGCGGAAAACAGTTTCATTCCCGACCTGCCCAGCGAACCGGTGGACCTGATCTATTTATGTTTTCCCAACAACCCCACCGGCGCCGCCATCACGGCCGATCAACTCAAGCGCTGGGTTGACTATGCGGCGGCCAACCAGGCCGTCATTCTCTACGATGCCGCATACGAAGCCTTTATCCGGGACGACGCCCTGCCCCACTCCATTTACGAAATTGAGGGGGCCCGGCAGGTGGCCATCGAATTCAGAAGCTTTTCGAAAACAGCCGGTTTCACGGGCACCCGGTGCGCCTATACGGTCGTGCCCACCACCTTGATGGCCTATTCCGCGACCGGCGACGCCCATTCGGTTCACAGCCTGTGGAGTCGACGCCACAGCACCAAATTCAACGGGGTTGCATACCCGGTGCAGCGGGCAGCGGAAGCGGTTTACAGCGATGCCGGCAAGCGCCAGGTGGCCGAACTCATCGACTACTACATGGCCAATGCCCGCATGATCCGCAAGGAGATGCAAGCGCTCGGCTACCCATGCATCGGCGGTGAGAACTCACCGTACATCTGGGTGTCGACGGGAAAAGATTCCTGGGCCTTTTTCGACATGCTGCTGGAAAAAGCCGGCGTGGTTTGCACGCCGGGTGCCGGTTTCGGCACCTGCGGTGAAGGTTACATACGAATCAGTGCGTTCAACAGCCATGAACATGTAAACCTGGCCATGACCCGTATCCGCCGTGCTCTGGGATCCTGAGGAACTGCCCCATGCCCATGTCCATCGCATTTGAGAATCGGCTGTACCCCCGGTTGAAAGCGATCGTTGCGCACTTCGGCACACCATTTCACATCTACGATGAGGCCGGCATCCGGGAAACCGGACACCGGCTTAAGCGTTGTTTTGCTGGCATTCCCGGCTTTAAGGAGTACTATGCGGTAAAGGCCCTGCCCAACCCCGCCATACTTGCCATGATGGCCGACATGGGTTTCGGCTTCGACTGCAGTTCAGTGGCCGAACTGGTATTGAGCCGCCGGGTGGGCGGCAGCGGCGAAGACCTGATGTTCACCTCCAACAACACGACCCGTGAGGAGTTTGCCATGGCCATGGCCCACGGGGGCAGTATCTTGAATCTGGACGACATCTCGCTGGTCGACAAGCTTCCCGCCATGCCCGATCTGATCAGTTTCCGTTACAACCCCGGCCGACGGCGATCGGGGAATGCCATCATCGGTGCGCCGGAGGAAGCCAAATACGGGGTGAGCCACGAACAGCTGATCGATGCTTATCAGACGGCCCGAGACCGCGGAGCCAGGCGATTCGGGTTGCATACCATGCTGGCTTCGAATGAGCGGGACCACACCTACATGGTACAGACCGTCGACATGCTGACGGAGCAGGCGGAACGAATCAGTGCGGCGCTGGACATTCGATTCGCGTTCGTCAACATCGGCGGCGGCCTGGGAATCCCCTACCGGCCGGCCGACACCCCGCTGGATCTGGAGGCCATGGCCCGGGCCACCACCGCAAGGTTCAACGCCTTTTCCCGACGAAACGGCTACATGCCCACGCTTTACATGGAAAGCGGCCGGTTCATGACCGGTCCGCACGGTGCACTGGTAGCCACCGCCATCAACCGCAAGGAGATCTACCGCACCTACGTCGGGCTGGACGCCTGCATGTCCGCCCTCATGCGTCCGGGCATGTACAATGCCTACCACCACGTCACGGTACCCGGCAAGGCCGCGGATACAGCGCAAGTCGTCGATGTTGTGGGCTCCTTATGTGAAAATAACGACAAGTTCGCCATCCAACGGCCCCTTCCCCCCATCGCTGAAGGCGACGTTGTGGTGATTCACGACACCGGGGCCCACGGCCACGCCATGGGCTTCAACTATAACGGAAAACTCCGGCCCAAAGAACTGCTGCTCAAATTAGACGGCACGGTCGAGTTGATCCGCCGGGAGGAGCGCTTGGACGACTATTTCGCAACCCTATCGTTCACCCCTGACGCGCTGCCGGCAACGTCGCGGTCGGCAACCTGCCGGCTGGCCAACTGACGGCGGTCATGTCACCTGCCGGGCATTGCTGCTGCCCCGGGACATGCGGTGCTTTGGGTTTTTTTTAAGACCCATGGGCTGATCTGAAAGCAGCAAGGCCACACCAGCGGCATGCATCGGAAATTTAAGAATCTGGCTAAAGTCGCTCACTGGTCCGACCGATAGTCCTGGACAGAAACGCGCCCGATCTTTACTTCACCGATTTTTCCGTATACGGTCACCAAATGATAAGGCCTGTTGTCATCCCTTTTCGGCAACCGGTCGGAGGGCTATCCCGATAGGCACGTACCATCATATCTACTTGCAAACTTGATCCTGACTTTACCGTTCAGCCAAAACATCGTTGACTATTTATTCCAGGGCTGGTTTATATCTGAAAGCATAACAAAGGAGATCCCATGGATGATTTTTTGCACAATCTGAGAAGTGGAAAACTGAAGCAACCGGACCGTGGAAGGCGTGATTACACCGACTATAAGGGCCCCCAGCGCCGCGCGGGAAGCGAGCGCCGCAAACCGGATTACTATGCCAAAGTGACCGGTGAGAATTTTGCACTGGTCAAGGACAGCCTGGACGCACTGGCAGACCACCAGAAACGCATGGCCGATGCCATGGTGGCCGGAAAAAAAACCGACGCTCGCATCGCCGACGCCCTGGAAACCATCGCAGCCATGCTGGGCCGCCGTTGGGGGTTTGAGAAAGATCTGCCACGCGTCGGTGAGCCCACGGAAGCCGAACCGGAATCGAAGGGGGATGGGGGGGACAGCGTCCTCCCAGGTGAGGTCGCGGATCGGTTTGCCGGCATTGGAACAGGCAACCGGAAGATCAGCGAGAATGACAAACCCAGACTGCTGAGCATCATCACTGCCATGCGGGTCGACGGCGACAGCTGGGAGAAAATCGCCCGCCAAATGGACGAGCGGGACATCTCTACCGTGTCAGGCAAAGGGAAATGGCGCGGGCCGGCCGTAAAAAAGTTCTGGGAAGCCCAGACCGAAGCCACCTGATCCTGAACCCCGTCTGTGCGCATCACACCCGCTCGGCCACGGACGGCATCCAATCGGCTCCACTTCTGAACGACGGCGCACCGGTTATGAAGGGTTCCGATACCAGGCCAGGGTATCGATCAATCCCTGGCGAAGCGCCATCTGGGGCCTGAATCCCAGTGCTTGTCGAATCCGACGGATATCGGAAACAGACTCGCGGATATCCCCTGCTCGAGGCGGATCGAAAACCGGATCGATCTTGGCGTTGGAAAGCCCTTCAATCAATTTCCACAGGTCGAGGATGCGGATCATCTCACCGGTACCCACGTTAAACACCCGACCGGCTGCCGCCGCTTCGGTGGCGGCCAAAAGATTGGCACGCACCACATCCTTGACGTAAACAAAATCCCGGGACTGGCCGCCGTCACCGTAAATGGTAGGCACGTCACCGGCAGTCGCCTTGTTCATGAAAATTGAGATCACCCCGGAATAGGGAGACGATGGATCCTGTCGGGGGCCGAACACATTGAAGTATCTCAGGCATACCGTTTCCAGACCATAAAGCCCCCCGAAAACCGAGGCGTAAAACTCTCCGGTGAGTTTTTGCACCGCATAAGGACTCAAGGGTTTAGGTGCCATGTCTTCGGTCTTGGGCATACGGGGGTCGTCGCCGTAGACCGCGCTGGAACTGGCCATGACCACCCGCCGCACCTGGTTTCGCCGGGAGGCATCCAGCACCCGGACCGTTCCCAGGTCGTTGACCTCGCAGGAGTGGGAAGGATCCAGGACGGATTGTGAGACCGATACCACCGCCGCCTGGTGAAACACCACGTCACACCCCTTGACCAGCTGATTCAACAAACCGGCGTCCCGAATGTCCCCCTCGACGAAATCGATCCGATCGCCTAAATGATCGATGTTGTGTCGGTGGCCGGTGGAGAGGTTGTCCAGCACCGTCACCCAGCATCCATTGGCCGCCAGTTCATCAACCAGGTGAGACCCAATGAACCCGGCGCCACCTGTCACCAGCGCATGACTGATTTTTTTCATTTTAACCGCACCTTTCATTGACACGCGTTCACTGGGTAAAAGGCGCTTGCCATGATCCCGGCCCATGGGCTAAGAGGGAAAGCAAACCCTGAACGATGAACCGGTAAACACAAATGGTGTCCGATTGCCATGAACCCACGCAAACCCATCGTCTGCCGCAAATGCAGATTTTATTACATCACCTGGGACACCCACCGGCCCCACGGCTGTCGGGCCATGGGCTTCAAGAGCCGGCGTCCCCCCAGTCTGGTCGTCCGACAGAGCTCGGGGCAGGATTGCCTGCACTACAGCCCCAAAGCGGTAACGGACGGTACGGATCCTTGACCGGTCTATCACCACAAACGCCAGGTTGTTTTAAAAGATGAACATCGAACGTCCAACGTTGAACATCGAAACAGGATGTCGCTCTGCGCCACCATTTATTTTGGTTGGTTCTTACCAGTTGGGCGATGATGCCACAAGACGATGCCGAAAGCAACGGGTGCCGCACCATCGATGTCCGCGCCGCCTCACTTGACGAAGCACTTGTCGGGTCTTAA
>CAVPJS010000007.1:0-139465 GCA_963705475.1 uncultured delta proteobacterium
GCATCTGTCTGGCCATTTTCATGGCTTATAAATTCGGTGGGCTATACGGAATCGCCATGTCGGCCATGTCCATGCTCTCCATGACCGGCATGGTCATTGCCATCGATGCTTACGGCCCCATTACCGACAACGCCGGCGGCATCGCCGAGATGGCCGGCATGGATGACAGCGTGCGCGCCGTCACCGATCCGCTGGATGCCGTTGGCAACACCACCAAGGCCGTTACCAAGGGTTACGCCATCGGCTCCGCCGGTCTGGCCGCCCTGGTGCTGTTTGCCGCCTACGTCATGGAATTCCAGATGCAGGGTGCTGAAAAAGCGATCAAATTCGATCTCTCCGACGTCAACGTAATCATCGGTCTGTTTATCGGCGGCCTGCTGCCCTACCTGTTCGCTTCCATCGCCATGAAGGCCGTCGGCAATGCCGGTGGCGCGGTTGTCGAGGAAGTTCGCCGTCAGTTCCGTGAAATTCCGGGCATCATGGAAGGTACCGCCAAGCCGGATTACGGCGCATGCGTGGACATCGTCACCAAGTTCGCCCTCAAAGAGATGCTGGTTCCGGCGTTGCTGCCCGTGATCGCTCCCCTGCTGGTGGGCTTTCTGCTGGGCAAAGTCGCTCTCGGCGGCCTGCTCATCGGTTCCATCGTTACGGGTGTGTTTGTGGCCCTGTCCATGACCACCGGTGGCGCTGCCTGGGACAATGCCAAGAAATACATCGAAGACGGCCACCTGGGCGGCAAGGGCTCCGATGCCCATAAAGCTGCCGTCACCGGTGACACTGTCGGTGACCCCTACAAGGATACCGCCGGCCCGGCCGTAAACCCGATGATCAAGATCCTCAACGTGGTGGCCCTGCTGATGGTTCCGTTCCTGATGTAGCCCCAACTGCGGGCCAGATCCGCAACTGATGTTCGTTCCATAAGGATTGGCGCCGACCGGCGCCAATCCTTTTTTTATTGATTATTTACCGGTGCAGTGGTATATTCTGCTATTCCATATGGTTATTATTTGTCCCCCCCCAGCATCAGCGGAGGGCCTCTCCTTACGGAATTCATTGTTAAACTGATCGCCTGGAACACCCGGTTTTCGCCCCGGGAGAGCATCCCCGCTCAAGGTGGTTATAACCCCTGATCACTGGTACCCACATGGCAGACAAATCGGTCAAGGATAGCCCAAAAAGCGCAGCATCCCCTAAACGTTTCAAGGTCGGAGATCTCGCCGTGTACCCGGCTCATGGCGTCGGTCGCATCGAATCCATCGAAACCAAGGTCGTTAACGGTGAAAAGCACGACTTTTACATCATGAAGGTCATCGAGAACGCCATGGTGATCATGATCCCCACATGGAATGTGGAATCGGTCGGTCTGCGGGACGTGATCCAGAAAAAAGAGATTCCGAAGATTTTTGATGTGATGCGTTCCCGGCAGGAACAACCCATGGACAACCAGACCTGGAACCGGCGCTACCGAGATTACATGGAAAAGATTAAAACCGGTTCACTGTTCGAGGTCGCCGAGGTTTACCGGGATCTGTCCCTGTTGAAGACCACCAAAGACCTCTCTTTTGGGGAGCGTAAACTTTACGACACCGCCCAGAACCTGCTTGTTAAAGAGCTCTCCACCGCCAAGAACAAAAACGAAAAGGCAATTATCGAAGAGATCGAAGCACTGTTCAAAACTGATGAGGCCTGAGTTTTTCACCCATGTCCAACCCTCCGTCCGCCTTTACCTTCCGCGTCGGTCAGGCGCACGCAGGGGGACGTCTGGACGCACTGGTCGCCAGCGAAGTTGAACACTGCTCACGTTCATATGCCGCCGCGCTGATCCGGCAGGGATGCGTGACGGTCGACGGCGCGGCCAAAAAACCCGGCTATGTGGTAAAGGCGGGAGAGGTCGTATGCGGAAGGATTGCCCCACCGGAAACGTCGAGTTTCCTTCCTGAGAAGGTTCCCCTTCAAATCCTGTATGAAGACGCTGAACTGCTGGTGGTGAACAAGTCGCCAGGCATGGTCGTGCACCCGTCTCCGGGACACCGCTCAGGGACCCTGGTGAATGCTTTGATGCACCATTGTCCCGACTTGGCGGGGATTTCCGGAAGCCTTCGGCCGGGTATCGTCCACCGCTTGGACAAAGATACCTCCGGCGTCCTGGTGGTGGCCAAGAACAGCCGCGCCATGCATCATCTGGCTGCCCAGTTCAAGTCCCGGGACGTTCGTAAAAAATATCTGGCACTCGTCTATGGGAATCCTCGCCAGGATTCGGGAAGCGTGGCGGAACCCATCGGCCGTCATCCGGTCGATCGGAAGAAGATGTCCGTCGTCACCCGCGCGCCCCGCTCGGCGCTGACCCTCTGGCGGGTGCGCGAGCAGTTTAATGGGGCTTGTCTGCTGGAGCTGGATATCCGCACGGGCCGGACCCATCAGATCCGGGTGCACTGCAAAGCCATGGGGCACCCGGTCATCGGCGATCCGGTGTATGGCAATCGTGGAGACAAAAAACGGCTGGCCTCGATTTCGTCCGAGATGGATCGGGCCATCGCACCGCTTGACCGTCAGATGCTGCATGCCTGGCGAATTTCCATCATCCACCCGGCAACCGGCGCGCGGTTGACCATGGAAGCGCCGCCGCCTGCGGACATGACTGGGTTGATCGACCACTTCAGGGACATATCGTCAACAATCAGGGGTGACGGTAATTTTCAGTTTCAACGGGCTTGAGATCCCAAGCCGGATCGATCTTCACGCGGCTGGTTATCGGCGGCCATCTCTTGTTTTTCCTTTACTTGAAGTGCTTTTGATTCAGTCATTTTACATCCCTCCTTCGAAAAAGGGGTTCTCAATACGCCATTTTTGGAGGTCGCCACCACGCCCTCCTGGTCGGCATCATCGGGTAGCGACAGCACACCTTGAAACGTGCCGCCGCTGCGCCCCATGCGATAGACGTTTTTTTCTCCTCTTCCTTCTTGAACCCATTTCACGGCATCCATTTTTGCAGGCCCATGCTAACCTTGCTTGGTTAAAAAATATAATAGCAGTACATTATCGTGATCCCAATCAAGGATGTGCGCGGTCAACTCGACCGCAGCCAAGGGGATTTGGCAAGAGAGATCAGGGTCAGCTTCGCCACGGTCAACCGGTGGGAGAACCGGCGGTTCCTGCCTTCCAAAACAGCCTTGAGACAAATCGAGATTTACTGTGATCGGATGATCGAACGGGGAAGGCTGCTGCTGCCGGACGAACGTTGAAGGGGGCTTGAGCAGCCCGCACCCCATAGATCGGTTGACGACACCATGTTGATTCCGGACATTTCGGTAAAATGGAACGAGATACGCTGGGATTGGCTGATGACAGCCTGTTTATTGAGAAAATGATGCACTTGGTCCAGGCGGCCGATGCCGAGCTGAAGATGCGAGCCCGCTCTTTTTCTTTTTAGAGGGCATGCGGATCGGACGCAATCGGCTGCCAAGCCGCTGATCTGCTTTTAAGGCAGGGCGCAGATGCGATCACCATCGCCAGCGCCCTGTCAGCGCCAATCGTGTGGCGACGCCTCGCAGCCCCCGTGACATTAGGGATCGCTTGGGGCCGGAGGTGTCCGATTCGATCGAGCGCCTGAGCACTCCTTTTCGTCCCCCCACTGACCAGGACCGATACCCGCAAGATGATATTCAGGCCCTTTTGGCATCCATGGGTGGTGTTCCCCCCAACGCCCGCCCATTGATCACTTTCCGCCTTCAAGTTCAAGCATATGGGGGTGCAAATGGTAAAGGCGGTGGCCAGCAAAACCAGCGACACCACCGGTGCCGGTGACGGCACCACCGCGGCAGCCGAGATGAAGGAGAAGCAGGCGCGGGTGGAAGATGCATTGAACGCCGCGCGGGCCGCCGTCGCGGAAGGCATTGTATCGGTGCAGGAAAGAAAAACGGTGCCGCCGGATTGGCAGCACCGCTGATTGGCTTTGGAAAGGGGACTGTCAGGCGGCGTTCTGGTCTGTTCGATCGAAAATGTCCGGGTTGTAACAGATCCTGCAGCAGTCGAGGCAGCGGCTGGATTCGTGCTTGGCGTCGGCCTCTGAGATGACCTGATCCACCTCGATCATCGAGTCGATGCGTTCGGCCACCGGCAGCTCCGGCATGGGCGTTCGGGGCGACTTGACCACGCCTGGAACCGTTTCGAACAGGGATTCGGGGATGTGCCGCTTGCGCAGGGAGCGCGGGGTTCCTTTGACCTCCTCGCCGGTGATGTACTGATGGATCGATCTGGCCGCCCGTCGGCCGCCGCCGATGGCATCTACCACCAAAGACGGGCCGGTGGCCACGTCGCCGCCGGTAAACAGGTAGGGCACGCTGCACTGCAGGGTTTCCGGATCGTTGTCAAAGGTGTTCCAGCGGGTGATGGCGATGTTCTCCTTGTCCGTTTCCTTTTCCATGAAACTGATGTCGGGCTGCTGGCTGATGGCGGAAATGACCATGTCCACGTCGAGAATCGTTTCCGACCCCTCAATGGGCACCGGCCGACGCCGGCCGCTGGCATCGGGCTCACCCAGTTTCATCTGCAGGTATTCCAACCCCTTGACATTGCCGTTGCCGTCGTCGATCACCCGTGTGGGCGCGGCCAGGAACTGGAATTTGATGCCTTCGTGTTCGGCGGCCACGATTTCCACTTCGTTGGCGGGCATCTCTTTGCGTGTCCGTCGATAGACGATATAGACTTCTTCGCAACCCAGGCGCAGGAGTGTACGCACGCAGTCGATGGCCGAGTTGCCGCCGCCGACAACCGCCGCCCTTCTGCCGATGGGAACCTTTTTGTCCGGTGAATTGGCCACTGCGGAGAGGAAGTTGATGCCCTGCGAGACCCCCTTTAGATCTTCACCCTGGATACCGAGGGTATAGTCCTTCCAGGCACCGATGCCCATGAAGATCGCATCATAGCCTTCGTCACGCAGACTCTGGATGGTAAAATCCTTGCCCAGTGTGGTGTTGGTGTGCACCTCGATGCCCAGGTTCAAGATGCCTTCGATCTCCCAGTCCAGCACCTCGTCGGGCAGCCGGTACTCGGGAATGCCGTAACGCGTGATGCCGCCCAGCTTGGACATGGCCTCGTAGATCGTGGGATGGTGGCCCAGGCGCCTTAAAAAGTAGGCGCAGCTGACGCCGGCCGGCCCGCCGCCGATGATGGCCACGCGCTTGCCGGTATCCGGCGCGCAGGGGATGGGGAAGCGCCGGCCGCTGTTCATTTCGTAGTCGGCCACGAAGCGTTTGAGCTGGTTGATGGAAACCGCCTCATCCTCGATTTCGCGGCGGCAGTAATTCTCGCAGGGATGGGGGCACACCCGGCCGCACGACAGCAGCAGGGGGTTGCGCTCACGGATGGTGTTGACGGCGCCCTCGTAGTCGCCTTCCTTGATCAGGCGGATGTATTTGGGAATGTCGATCTCCGCCGGGCAGGTTTGCTGGCAGGGCGCCAGGGCATGGTCTTCCTGGTTGAAGACCAGCAGGCGCTGGGACATGGTCTTGACGGATATCAGACCCTTGGGGCAGGCCGTTTGACAGGCGCCGCAGCCCACGCACTTGAATTCGTCGATCACCGGAAACCCCTTTGGGCCCATGTGGATGGCATCGAATTGACAGGATTGGACGCAATCCCCCATGCCCATGCAGCCGATGGAGCAGACCCGTTTGCCCCCGTAAAGGGCGGTCATGGCCGCGCAGGTCATGGCGCCGTTGTAGATGAACTTGTCATCGGCGCGGTTGCCGCCGGAGCATGAATTGAGGGATTTCAACGGCTCGGCCGTACCCGGATCCACGCCCATGACCGCGGCGATATTGATGGCCGCTTCAGCGTCGGCAACCACGCAGACGGCGGGGCCCGCCTTGCCTTCAACGACGCCCACGGCCGCCGCGCTGCACCCGGCAAAGCCGCAGCCGCCGCAGTTGGCGCCGGCCATGAAATACTCCACTTCGGCGATGCGCGGATCTTCATAGACGTAAAAGACTTTGGAGGCGACACTGAGGATGATGCCGCAGGTTGCGCCAATGCCCAGCATGACGAGGATAGCGATGGTCACGAAAACCTCCTTGGTTCAATCTACACCATGCCCCGGAAGGCATAGAAGCTCAGCGAAATAACGCCGGCGGTGATCAGCGCGATGGAGGTGTCCTGCAAGGGTTTGGGTACTCGGGCCAGCAGGATGCGTTCGCGCAATCCGGCGAAAATGATCAGGGCCAGGCCGAAACCGGCGGCATATCCGAAGGAGGTGACCAATGCCGGTAAAAACCCAAGCTCCTTGTCAATGTTGAGTACGCACACACCGAACACGGCGCAGTTGGTTGTGATCAACGGCAGAAAAATACCTAATCCGGCATAAAGGGCGGGTATGCTTTTTTTCAGGAACATTTCGACAAACTGCACCAGGGACGCGATTACCAGAATAAATGCAATGGTTCGGAGGAACACCAGTTTGTTGGGCACCAGCAGGTAATTGAAGATCAGCCAGGTCATCACACCGGCCATAACCAACACGAAGATCACGGCCATGGCCATGCCCATGGCGGTTTCCATCTTCTTGGAGGTTCCCAAAAACGGGCAGTTGCCCAGAAACTGCGCCAGCAGAATGTTGTTGACGAAAATGGTGGCGATGATGATTTCAATATATTCCATGGTAGCTCAACTCCTCGATGCTATTTGCTGGGGATCAGGTTCATCGCGCAGAGCAATAATCCCAGGATCACAAACGCCCCAGGGGCCTGGACGGCAAAACCGAACGGTTCGAATGAGGCCCCGAAGATGTTGGGTATATCCCAATGAATCAGTCCGAAAACGTCCCCCTTCAAGGAACCGGTTCCGATCAGTTCACGTACAGTACCCAACAACCCCAACGCCCAGGTGAATCCGAGGCCGATCCCCAACCCGTCGGCGGTCGACTTGAGGACGCCGTTTTTCGAGGCAAACGCCTCGGCGCGGCCCAGGACGATACAGTTGACCACGATCAGAGGAATAAACACGCCCAGGTCTTGGAAAAGGGTGTAGGCAAAGGCCTGCATCATCTGTTCGACCACGATGACGAAAGTGGCGATGATGATGATGAAGCAGGCGATGCGCACCTTGGCGGGGATGACCTTCCTCAGCAGGCTGACCAGGATGTTTGAACAGAGCAGGACGAAGGTGGTGGCCAGTCCCATGCCGATGCCGTTTTTCAAGGAAGTGGTCACTCCCAATACCGGACAGAGACCGAGAACCAAACGGAATGGCGGGACCTCTTTCCATAGGCCCTTGGTAAATTCAGAAGCGAACGATTTGGCCATTGAGTAAACTCCTTTACTTGCCCATGCCTTTGATTTGTTCTTCCAGCTTCGGTTTCAGCCTCGTGTAAGTCTCGATGGCATTGTTTACCCCGGTGCACACGGCCCGTGAAGTGATTGTGGCCCCGCTCAGGGCGCTAATCTGGCCGCCGTCGGTGGTGACGCCGAAGGGGCTGGTGATGGGTTTGCCTTGGAATTGGGCGGCAAAGCTGGGATCGTCTTTGGCCCTGGCACCCAGGCCGGGGGTCTCTTTATGGGTGGTTACGGCCATGCCGCGCAGGGTATCCTCCGCCATGTTGATGGCGACCACCATACCGACCTGGTCCCCATATCCGCTGGCGCTGGCTTCGACCACGACGGTATCGGCCTTACCGCCGAATACACCGACGAAGATATTGCGTTCCTGGTCACCGTCAGCGATCTTGAATCGGTCTGCAACGGGGTCGTTTTCGGCTGCTTTCAGCATCTGCCGAATGGCGGGCCCTTTGACCAGGTTCATCACATTGTTTTCAATCTTGGGCTTGGCCCATTCCTCCAGCCCTTTCAAGCCGCCGCCTGAAATGACACTCAGAATGGTCAAAACCACAACCATTTTGATCATTTCACCCATGTCACGCCACCTTTCCAATTGCCTTGGGTCTGATCTTGTCGACCAGCGGATTAATCAGATTGATCAGGAGAATTGCGAAGATCACGCCATCCACATAGGCGCCGATGTTGCGGATCAAGACGGTCATCACACCGCCGATCGCACCGTAGACAAGCATAGGGATGAAGTTGACCGGTGAAGATGAGGACTCGGTGGCCAGGAAAAAGGCCCCGATCAGGGTGTATCCGGTGAGCAGGTGAAATGCCGGCGGGGCGTAGCGGGCTGGATCGACCATGTTGAACAGCATCGCCGTGACGAAGACACCGGCCAAAAAAGAAACACTGATTTCCCAGCGGATGATCCCGCGCAGGATCAGATAGAGCCCACCCAGCACAATGGCCAGGCCACAGGAACTGCCCAGGCCGCCTACCTGCCGTCCCATAAGCAGGTCAATCGGGTTAAGGGTCTCAACCGCCGCCGGGCCGAAGGCTTTCAGGGCGGCCAGCGGATCCGTCGACGAGGGGAAGCTCAACGTAAAATTGACCAGTCCGGCATCGAAATCGAGATGATTTTTGTAGGACACCATTAAAATGGCGATCGCCAGGGCTACCGGATTGAACGGGTTGGCACCGATGCCGCCAAATATCTGCATGCCGATGACGATGGCCAAAAAGGTGCCGATGAGGACGAGCCACCAGGGGGCCGATGCGGGAAGCACCATGGCGATCAGCAATCCGATCAGGGCGGCATTGCCGTTGCCGACGGTAAACGGCCGTTTGCTGGCGTAGTTGAGCAGCAGTTCCCAGAGGATCGCCGAGGCAATGGCCAGGCTGATGACGCCCAGCGCCGGGGCGCCATAATAGGCGATTCCCACGCAAGCGGCGGGCAGGGCGGCGATGATGGTATGGTAGCTTCGCTCGGGAATCCCGCTGCCGTCATGCCAGAACGGTGCGTGGGATACGATTAGCGTCTTCTTACTGTTCATTCATCTCCTCCGCAGCTGTGATCCGGCCGATTTCGAATTTTGCCAGTTTGATATACTGAAAGATGGGAATGCGCGACACGCAGACGTAGCTGCACAGGCCGCACTCGATGCACGAGTAAAGGTCGTACAGGTCGGCGCCTTCGGTATACTGCCCGGCTTCCAGGAAGCGAACGAGCAGGTTCACCGGCACGTTGGCCGGACAAATGCGCACGCAATCACCACAGTTGATGCATGGATAGTCGCTGTACAGGGGAACGACGCTTTTGTCCTGGACCAGGATGGCGTCGGTATCCGGCCGGATGGGCAGGTTTTCGTTGTAAATGGCGTTGCCGGTCATCGGTCCGCCGAAAATAATCTTGTCCTGATCGTTGACCTGTACGTCGAAGGTGTTGAGCAGGACGCCCACCGGTGTACCCACCCGCGCCCGGGCCAGGTGCTTGGTTCCCCGTTTGTCGAAGACGGCGACCGTCTTTTCTACGGGCAGGTTGCCGGACGAAAAAGCCTGGCCGATGGCGGCCACCGCTTCCGCGCGGATGAAATGGACACCCATGGATGCCATGCCCTTTTCATCGGGCAGACGCCCGGTCAGTTGGTGCAGAATCATAAGCGGCTGGGCATAGGGGTACTGCGATGAAACCGGCTGCATGCGGGCATCCAGGTGGCCGGAGTAGTTCTGTACGCTCTCTTCCGGAATCACGATGACGATGTTCTCGATGCCCGCGGCTTTTCTCAGGATTTCGATGCCTGCATTGATCGCCTCGGCGTTTCGTTTGAACAGATACAGGCTGGTGTCGATGAGAAGGTCGGCATTGCCGCCGTAGATGACGATAGTGTGCACGGGGTTGCGCGCGTCCATCAGCGGCCCGATATCCGGCTCGCCGGGGCAGGCGGACAGATAGCGGTTGAGGGTCTCTAAAGACGGCGCTTGGCTGGCTTGGATAAATTCGGTATCCCGTGTGTCGTTTTCTTCGGTTTTAATGGTCACGGCGGTCCATGCCTGTCCGTAATCGGCCAGAAAAGGGGCGATGGCACAGATGGTGCCGGTCGCCGACGAGATGGCACAGCGGTCGTCGCCTTCGTTGACGACCAGCCGTTGACCGGTTTTTACCGGTGTGCCCACTTTCAGGATGCTGCTGGTTCGCTTCAACTCCCGCTTGATATAAAGGGTCACCGTTTCCGGTGTCGGGATGGCCACCGGATCGGGACCCACGCCGGTGGCCAGTTCATAGTGGAAGGACGGTTTGGTCAGACCGAAGAATGATCGCTTTCGCATAGCTTAACCTTTTTTTAGGGCTGCGGTGAAAAATGAAACCATCGAAACAGATTCATGAACGCTGAGTGCCTCGATCACAGGACGTGACATTGGGAGCAGTTTTCCGAGCCGGACTGGGGGCCTGCCTCAAACTGCTCATGGCATTCGATGCACTGCTGGTGAAATGCATCCGCCCGTGCCGGCACTTCCGAATTCTCGATTTCACTCTCATCGTGGCAATCCAGACATCGTTCCGGCTTGGATCCGTCTTCGGCCGGCGCTTGATGGCACTCCCCGCAGGCAATCAGTGCGCTGTCGTCGTCGCTGGGATGATGATGGCAGTCAAAGCAGCTCGCCCCGTAGCCGGATGCGGCGGCGTGGGTGTAGTGATCAAAAAGGACTTTTCCGGCGTTGGTCTGGTACATGATCCGAATGGGTTCATCGGGCGCGGTGACCGGAAAGGCGGCATAACAGATAATGCCGACAAGCAACAGGTGGATTGCCAGACCGTAAGCAAACAGCAACTGTTTCTTCGACGTCATGTGGTCTCGATCCTTTTTGGAGTTGGGTTGTAAAGCACACGTGGGTAGAAAAAATCAACCCATCGACTATCATAATGCACAAAACCTTTCAAGGCTTTATTTAGCATGAACCAACCTGTTGAAAAGAATACGGAATGAGTCGTTTTGAGCGGTGAGAAAATGGCCGGTTTAGGCCCTTGGCGGTCGTGCAGCGGGCCATCGCACTGAAGGGAATCGGGAGGTGTCCGTGTGAGGCAGAAACTTGGCTGCAGAGAAGCGGTTCATAAAATCCTGGTTCACGTTCAACTCCATATAGGTGATGCCGTCGCGGATTTGATTGACGCGGTCGAAGCAAGCTGGATGTTCCAGCACCCGTGCGGCGCCGCCCAGCGAGCTGTTGCCCAGACTGCGGTAGCGCGCAAGGGGCAGGTCCGGGATCATGCCGATGGTGATGGCGGAGGCGGGATCGATGTAGGCGCCAAAGGTGCCGGCCACGAAAAAGGTTTCCAGATCCTGCTGCTGCATGCCCACGCTGCCGGTGATGGTTTCCAGGATGGTGTACATGGCAGCCTTGGAGCGCACCAGACTGTCCAGGTCCGCCTGGGTGATGCCAAGATCCCGGCCCGTGGCCGACTGGCTGGCGGGCACGAGGGTCAACTGCCCCAGCCCATCCTTCAACCGATAACGATCCCCGCAGCGATCGGGCAACAGTTTTCCGCGGATGTCGATCATTCCCGACCGGAAGAGGGCTGCGGCCAGGTCGATGACACCGGAACCGCAGATGCCCCGGGGCGGCTGATCGTCAATGGTGTGGATGTCAACAGCCATTGACGCCGGATCGATGGCGATGCGGTCGATGACGCCTGGGCCGGCCGTGGTGCCCATGCGTGTGACGCCCCCCTCCAACGCCGGCCCGGCTGCACCGGCGCAGGCGATCATCCAGTTGCGGTTGCCCAGGACCACTTCCGCATTGGTGCCCACATCCACCAGGATGGCCGTCTCCTCCCGCTGGTCCAGGTCACAGTAAAGGATGCCTGCAATCAGGTCGCCGCCGAAGTAGCTGCCCACATTGGGAAAGACCAGCGCCCTCGCGCTGGGGTGAAGGTGGATGCCCAGTTCGGCCGAACGGATTACGCCGGGTCGGTTGACCACCGGGATATACGGCTCCCGGATCATCCACCGGGGGTTGAGGCCCATCAGCAGGTGCGTCATGGCCGTGTTGCCAGCAATTGACATCAGGTAAATGTGTGCGCGAGATAGGCCGCATTGGTCGCACAGGGCCCGCAGCGCATCGTTGATGCCGTCGACGATGAGGCGGTTGAGTTCATTCAGGCCGTCGGGTTTTTCCACGTGGTGGATGCGGGCCAGCACATCTGGACCGACGGCGATCTGGGGGTTGTCGAACACCGATTCGCCAATGTGTGCGCCGGTGGAAAGATCGATGACGCGCAGCACCACGCGGGTGGTGCCCAGATCAACGGCCAAGCCGCAAAAGGTGTCGGCGGCGTCCGGTGCCGCCAGGTGGACCAGGATACCGTTACCGACGCCATCTTTGAACAACACGGCGGTGGCCTGAAAATTCCACTCCCGCAGCCGGGCGGGCAGCAGTTTCAACAAGTCCAGATCCATGCAGACCCTCCGGGTCCCCAGTGAGGGGTTCAATGCAGCCGTCAGCCGATCGGCGTCGGCGGTGTTGTCCCCTAAAGAGGGTGGGGGCAGGCTGACTTTTTTTACCCAACGGGTCTCTTGCGTCATGGCGTGTTCGAGGGCTCGGCGTTGCGTCGCTCAATCAAAATTCGTCTTTTTCAGGTTAGAAAACAAAGGACAAATAGCAAACCAATCACAATAACCAAATACCAAATGACAAACCAATCACAATCGCCAAATTCAAAAGCTCAAACCTATAAGCTTGAAAAAAGGACATTCCCACGATCAACAGGTGGCGCGTTCAAAACTGCAATCAACTGTAGGTTGTTGCCCTTTTTGCTGACGCCTGCGGGAAGCACGATGGGTTGTCAAGGGGATGCCCGCCGCCGGCGGATCGCCTCGATCAACCGGGGCATGATACAGCCGGATTCGCCCAGCAGGGGCAGGTCGCTGATGCGCGAGGTGAGCGGCGTGGGTTCGGGGTTGATCTCGATAATGACGGCGCCGCTGTCCTTGGCAATGTATGGCATGGTGGCTGCCGGCTGTACCGTGGCCGAGGTGCCGATCACCAGCATTGCGTCGCAGGCCGCCGACACCTGCTGGGACCTGACCAGCGCGTCGTGGGGAATCATTTCGCCGAAAAAGATACAGTCGGGTCGAAGGATGCCGCCGCAGCTGCATCGCGGGGGTATCTGCGCCAGATCCACCTGAGACGTGTTGATGCTCTGGTTGCAGTCCAGACAGGAATGCCAGGCGAAATTGCCGTGAAACTCGATCACGTCGCTGCTGCCCGCCATCTGATGCAGGCCGTCGACATTCTGGGTGATGACGGTCTTCAGGATGCCGAGTCGTTCCAGCTCGACCAGCCCGGCATGTCCGGGGTTGGGTCGGGCCGTGTCCAGCAGGGTCTTCATGTCTTTGATCAGCACGTTCCAAACGGTTTCCGGATCGTCCAGAAATGCATCGATATGGGCGACTTTCATGGGGTCGATTTTTTCCCACAAGCCCCCTTTGCCGCGAAAGGGCGGAATACCGCTCTCCACGGAGATGCCGGCGCCGGTCAGCGCCACGGCCCGTTTGGCGGTGCTCAGAACGTCTGCGGTGCGTTCAATCAGGTCAGACATGGCTTGGTGATATGACTGGTTCAAGACGAGGCATGCCTGCCATCAGATCTCAGGGCGGTGGGCGGTCTATACGGTAAAGGTCATGTCCGTGCCCACGGCGAAGCATTCCAGGGCCTTGCCCTTTTCGGTGATGATCTGGCGGCATTTTTTGACGATATTATCCATCTGGTCGTCGGTGCGTTCCTGGTTCAGGTGAAACAGGCCCAGGCGCTTGACCCCTGCCGCAAACGCCAGCCGCAGGGCGTCGGTATAGGAAGAGTGCCCCCATTCGATGAGCTTGCGATACTCGCTTTCGGTGTACTCTCCGTCGTGGATCAGCAGATCCGCTCCTGTACAGAATTCCACATATTTTTGAAATGGCAGCCCACCGTGATGAACGAATCCCAATTCATTGTCGGTGAGGAATACGAATGTCTTCCCGTTCTCAATGAACTTGTAGCCCTTGCCGGTATTGGGATGACTGATGGGGATGGGCACCACGATTGCCGACCCGATCTGAAACTCCGCCGGATGGCCTTCCTCCCAGACGATCTTGGCTTTGAGGTCCGAATATCGGACCGGGAAATTGGGCGGCGCCATTACCTTGGAAAACATGCTCTCCATGAATTTTTTGTGAAACGGCGCCCGGTGCATGTGGATTTCGGTGCGGCTGAGAAACAGGGGCTTGAAGAAAGGGAACCCCATGAGGTGGTCCCAGTGGCCGTGGGTGAGCAAAAAATTGTAGCGGTAACGGCCCTGATCGATGAGATGATTTCCCAGCCGGCGGATGCCGGTGCCGGCATCCACGATAATGATGTCATCGCTGTCCGTGTGGATGTCTATGCAGGTGGTGTCGCCGCCATACTTGATGTAGGCTTTTCCGGAGACGGGTATGGACCCTCTGGAGCCCCAGCACGTAATGACCATGGTCAGTCCTTTTTAACTCCGCATGTCAATCCGATGCACCGTAGAAGGTGTGCCAGATGCCGTCTTGATCCCATCGGCGAATCATCTCCACCGGAAGGTCGGCCAGTGTCGATTCGATACGTGCGGCCTCACTGCGCATCAGCCCGGACAGAATGAAGCGCTTTTTCTTCAAAAAACCCGAGGTGTTTATCAGGTTTTTCATGACGTCGTAATGGATGTTGGTTACCACAAGATCGCTCGTAAAGTCCATAAATTTCTCGGCATCCCCCTGGGCCACGAGTATCTGCGACGACAGGCCATTGAGCCTCACGTTCTTTTGCGCGGTGCGGGCGGCCAGCAGGGTGAGGTCCGCGGCCAGGACTTTCGGGCAGCCCATCCGGGCCGCCGCCAGAGCCAGCAGGCCGGTGCCCGTACCCAGGTCCAGGGCACTGCGGATGGGGGTGTCTTCGAATGCCAGTTGGAGGGCTTCCAGGCAGTCCCGGGTGGTGGGGTGGGTGCCGGTGCCGAAAACGACGCCGGGGTCGAGGACGATCGTGGTGTCGGCGTTCCTCTGGTCCACCTCGAACCACGGGGGGGAGATGGCAAATCGGCCGATGCGGCAGGGCACGATGTCGCCGCCCTGCCACTGCTCATAGGTCATGTGGAAGTGGTCGACCAGTTCCAGGTCTGCCAGACGGTTGATGGTCGCTTCCACCAGGGCCATGTTCGGTCGGGTGAAAAAGAGAAAAGAGAATTCTCCCTCTTCCCAGCAACCAATATAGTGTTCCGGATTGAACCTCCGGCCCGGACGGAACCGCCCAGACAGGTAGTAGATGTATAGCTCCTGGTAGGGATTGGCCGCAATGGGTGCGGGCTGCATTTCCGCTGATCGCCTATGGTTTTTTGGGCAGCTTGTCGATGTACCAGTTCATGGGATTGATGAGCTTGTATCCCATGCCGGACAGCTTTTTCTTGACCTTGGACACGTTGTTGGTGAGCAGGTAAGGAAATACGGCCCGTTTGCCCTCATCCCAGGTCCGGGCCACCAGAATGCTGCCGAATGAGATGTTCTCTTCGGTGATGGCATCCACGATTTTTTTCATCTGTCCGATTTTTTCTTCGACTTCGATGCCCACCAGGGTTCCGGGCTGGCCGATGCCCAGGACGTTGATGAACGCCCGCAGCAAATCCCTCACGGACAAAATCCCCTGAAGCTTGCCCTCGTCGTCCACCACGGGAAAGGCACCCACTTTTTCCTTTTGGATCATCAGCAAGGCGTCCTGGATGGTGTACATGGGTGAGATGGTTTTGGGATTGCGGGTCATGATATCTTCCACCTTCAGGTGGGCCAGTTTTTCCCGCTCCTGGGCGATGCCTTTTTCCTTGATCAGGCGGTAGGGCATGACACTGCGGAGATCCCGGTCGGTGACAATGCCGATGAGGCGGTTGTCGGCGTCCACGATGGGCAGGTGGCGAATGCCGTTGGCCGCCATTTTTTCCTGGGCTTCAAAAACGGACGCATCCTTATCGATGGTGATGACCTGTGAAACCATGGATCGGCTGACAAACATGTTATTTCCTCCAAGCAATCAGTAGTTGATGTTCATCCATTGAGCAGAATCCTGACGTGGTTGGCGGCCAGTTCCCCCAGCCGATCCAGACAATAGCCTCCTTCCAGCACCGAAATCACCCGGCCGGCGGCATATTGGTTGCCCAATTTCATGATGGTCTCCATAATCCAGGAATACCCCTCCGTGGAGAGGTTGACGTCAGACATGTCGTCATCGCGGTGACCGTCGAAGCCGGTGGAGACGAGAATCACTTCCGGTTTGAACCGCTCAAATGCCGGCAGCAGATCGTTAGTGATCAGCTGTTCGTAGATATCGTCCCCCTGGCCGGGCAACACCAATGAATTCTTCGTAAACCCTTGACCGTCCCCCGTGCCCTCTTCAAATTCGCGGCCGGTTCCCGGAAAGGCGAAGGAGGGGTGCTGGTGAATCGAGTAGTAGAATACCGTGGGGTCCTGTTCGAAAATGTGCTGGGTGCCATTGCCGTGGTGGACGTCGGCGTCGATGATGCCCACCCGCTGGATGCCGTGCGCCATCTGCAGGTAGCGGGCGGCAATGGCGACATTGTTGAAGTAGCAAAATCCCATGGCCTGATCCCGCTCGGCATGGTGACCGGGAGGACGGACGGCGCAGAAGGCGTTGTCGAGCTCGCCCTCCATGATCCGCCTGGCGGTATCCAGGATCCCGCCCACCGCCAGGTAGGCGGTTTCGTAAGTGTCCACGCACATCTGATTGTCGGGATAGTCGAACGTCCGGTTGCCGGACAGACAGATCTCCTCGAAGCGACGGATGTATTTAGGATCGTGGACGGCTTCAATCCACTTGGGGTCTGCTCGAACCGCCGGAACGAGGGTCAACTGGTCCAGCAGGCCGGCTTCCTTGATGCCGTTGTAGACCGCGATGAGCCGGTCGGCCATTTCCGGGTGATAGGGTCCCGTGTCATGAAGCAGATATCTGTTGTCATGCAAATAGCCGGTTCTCTTCATAGGCTTCCTCTTCCGGTGGATCCGGGTTCAGGGGATAATTTTATCAAAGATGGCGTAGGCCGCATTCAAGGCCGGGTTTTCTTCATCGATGTCGATGGTGGGGCGGCCGTCCTTATCGAATTCGTATACCTGCTCATCATCCGGGATGACGCCGGCCAGTTCCAGGCCGTTGCTGTCGATCATCGCTTTGACCACGTCGGCCGGATCACTTTTGGCCTGGTTGATGATGATGTAACTTTTTTCCACCCCGATGTTCAGGTCGTTGGCCAGTTTGTGGATACGCAGCCCCGCCTGCAGGCCACGGCGGGAGGTGTCGGTGACGATAAGAAGGAGATCCACGTTGTTGGTGGTGAGCCGGCTCAAGTGCTCCATGCCGGCCTCGTTGTCCATGACCACGTAAGGGTAGTTGCCGGACAGGCGCTCCAGAAAACCGGTCAGTAGGGTGTTGGCGGCGCAGTAGCAGCCGGCACCCTCGGGCTGGCCCATGACCACCAGGTCAAAGCCCTGCTGCTCCATGATGGCCTGCTCGAGCCGCATGGACATGAAGACATCTTTGGTCATGCCGCTGGGCACGATGCCCTTTTTCATCTCCTCTCGGGCGTTGCCCAGGGTGTCGGTCACTTCCAGGCCCAGGATCTCGTTCAGGTTGGCATTGGCATCGGCATCGACAGCCAGCACCGGGGTTTTGCCCCGGCTGACCAGATATTTGATCAACATGCCGGAGACGGTGGTTTTTCCGGTCCCCCCTTTTCCGGCCATGGCAATGGATACGGGCATGATTGTGCACTCCTTGTATATCGGTTGAAATATGCCTCCGGGCGGCCAATCAGCGCTGGACGACCCACAAATCATTAAGCCAGTTGGGGAAAACAGTCAAGGAGATTGTCCCATGTGTTTTTTCTTGTCGACCGGCCGCTTCGGGTGTCGACCTGACGCCATCACCCGCGTCGACCGGTTGGGTCGTCCGTAAGGCGGATTGTCGGAATCTGGTGTAAAGCAAACACCTTGCTAAGACAGGGGCCTTGTGTTAAATTCGCTTATCGTTCCCCCGATCAGCGGAGGGGTCAACCGGGTTGGCTTGCCGATTGGCCCATACCCGTCATGACATGGCGTTTAACCTTTAGCAGCCGGCGGACACCTTGCCCTCGGCTGCCGGTTTAACTGCGACGCATTCTTATTATCAGCGAAGGAGACACCGATGTTTGATCTGGTCAGAAAGAGCATGCTTGCCGGCGTTGGTTTAGCCCTCAAGGCCTGGGACGAGGTGGAGGACCTGGCCAAGGAGGTGGCCGAGCAGAGCAAAATGACCGAAACCGAGGGCCGAAAGTTTATCGACGAGATTCAAAACCGATACGAAGAGGCCCAGAAGAAGTTGGAAGAACGCGTGGAAAAGAGCGTCAAGGATCTGCTAAAGAAAGCCGACGTGGTGACCCAGGACGAGCTCAAGGGGTTGAAAAAAGAGATTCGTGACCTGAAAAAGCTGATCAGCAGCCAGGGCGAAGCGGAAACGTCTTGACGCGGTCCGAATGATAAGCATACGCAAAATCGGTGTGATCGGTCGCACCTATCGAAACCTGAACCGCTACCGGCAGATCCTGGCGGTGCTCTTCAAATACGGTTTCGATGATATTGTCGAACTGCTCAGGATCGATCAGTACATCGAAATCGGGCTGCAGGTGATCTCGCGCAACCGGGGTGAACGCGTGGAGCGCCTGTCGCGGGCGGTGCGCGTTCGAATGGCCATTGAAGAGTTGGGGCCCACCTTCATCAAGATGGGCCAGATCCTATCGACCCGCCCGGATTTAGTCCCCGTGGATTTCATCCGCGAACTGGCCCGACTGCAAGACAAGGTCCCCGCCTTCCCATTCGCTGACGTCCGCCGAATCATCCACGAAGAGACGGGCCGGCCGGCCGACGACCTGTTCGATCAGCTGGATCCGGAACCCCTGGCCTCAGCCTCCATCGGGCAGGTTCACCGCGCCCGGCTCAAAGACGGTGAGGAGGTGGCCGTCAAGGTTCAGCGGCCGGGGATCCGCAAACTGGTGGAGGTGGATCTGGAGATCATGCTTCACCTGGCCACTTTGGCCGAGCGCCACATCGAAGAGCTCGCCCACCACCGGCCGGTCAAGATTGTCGAAGAGTTCGCCCGATCCATCGAAAAAGAGATGGACTATACCCTGGAAGCCACCAGCATGGAGCGGGTGGCCCGTTCCTTTCTGCACGACGAGACGGTGTACATCCCCAAGGTATACCGGGCGAAGACCACCGAACGCGTGCTGACCACCGAATTCGTCGACGGTATCAAGGTCTCCCTGCTGGACCGGCTCGACGAGAATGGCTACGATCGCCGCCTGATTACCCGCCGCGGTGCCGACATCCTGCTCACCCAGATTTTCGATCATGGCTTTTTCCATGCCGACCCTCACCCTGGCAATCTTTTCGTCCTTCCGAACAACGTGATCTGCCTGCTTGATTTCGGCATGATGGGCACCGTGGACCGTAACACCCGAGAGGCTTTCGTGGAACTGGTGGATGCCGTGGTTCGCCGCGACGAGCCGCGAACCACCCAGGTGCTGCTCAAGCTGACCCTCTGGGACGAAGAGCCGGACCTGCGCCTGCTGGGCAAGGACGTGGCCGACTTCCTGGGAGAGCACCTCTACAAGCCGCTCAAGGACATTCAGGTCGGCAAACTGCTTCACCACTTGCTGGAGCTGGCCGCCCATCACCGGCTGCGCGTCCCGCCGGAGATCTTTTTGATGATGAAGGCCATCAGCACTGTCGAGGGGGTTGGCCTCGTCCTGGACCCCGATTTCGATATGATTGCCCACGCCGAGCCCTTTATCCGTCAGGTCAAGCTTTCGCGTTTTTCCGCCGAGCGCCTGGGCAGCGATGCGGTGAGTATCTTTGCCCAGTACATGGATTTCATCCAGGAGTTCCCCAAGGACCTGCTGGAGATCACCCGTACCATCCGCCAGAAGAAGTTTACCTTCATGCTGGATCTGAAAAGCATGGAAAACATGCTATCCACCCACGATCAGATCAGCAACCGCATCTCTTTTTCGATCATCATCGCCGCACTGATTATCGGCTCCGCCCTCATCGTCATCTCCAAGACCCCGCCGCTGTTATACGGCATATCCCTGATCGGCATCATCGGTTTTCTGGCCGCCGCCGTCATGGGCATCTGGCTGCTGGTCGCCATCGTCAAGAAGGGCCGGCTTTAACCGGCGGCTGATCCGCGGCAGCGAGCGCATTTTCGGCCGCTTGCGGCGGGGTTGGCCAGGGCAACCAACAATCGACTCTCCTCGCGGTGCGTCGCAGCGCTGCCTTGACAGGTAGAAGATTCCCCGCGGTTTGTCGGAGCGACGCAGCGATCGCGCTCATCGGGGACGCGGGGAGGGTTCATTTTATAAAAACGAAATATTTGCTTGACAAAGATAACGCGCTGCATCATATTGCCGGGTATAACGCAATGCGTTATCACTGGCGGCCGGTGGCCGTCGGCGACAGAACCATCAACGGCGCGAAAAGAAAAAGGAGATTTCCCATGGCACAGGCAAAGACAACCAATGGCGGCAAGCGGAAAAAGAGCACCCCGGCCAAGACCCGGTTTTACGTGGTTGACACCGTCCAGCGCACCCGCCGCCGGGTGAGCGACAAACTGGAAGACTACAACGACACCTATATCACCCGCCCGATCAACAGCGGCAGGTCCTGGGTGGCGGATTTGAAAAAGGCGCCGCGTCAGACGCTCGAAGGGTTGCTGGATGACGGCAAGGAGATGATCACGGACTTGAACCGGGAGACCCGTTCGACGGTGGGCGGCCTGATCAAAGATGGCAAGGCGTTTTTGACCAAAGCCGGCAAAGCCCCCCGCCGAACCCTTGACGGCATGTTGGATGACGGCAAGTCCCTGATCGACGATCTGCGCGACGAGGCCCGCAGCCGCATGGCGGATTTGAAGGCGGAGGCCCGGACGTTGATCAAGGGGATCGAAAAGGATGCACGCCTGGTGGTGGACGAGGTGGTGACCGGCGGCCGGCAGGCATTGGACAGGGTTCCGGTCAAGCGGAGGATCGAAAAAGAGGTGCGCGTCCGGATCCGGAGGCTTCCGGCCCAGTTCAACCTGCCCAGCAAGAAGGATGTCGACGGGCTGGCCCGTCGGGTCGGCGTTCTCAACAAAAAGGTCGATGCGCTCCATCGCGCTGTCGCTGCCTGAAAACGGTACCCCATTTGCCGGTCGATCGGCGCCAAGGGTTTCCGAAACGGGTCGAGCGTCAGCCGAACCCCCACGCCGGGGGTATCTGGCCCGGCGTGGGGGTCGGGTCCGGCGGTCTCACTCATCATCCGCCGATCGTTTCGAACCCATTTACGGAGGCGTCAACCCGGTGCGTTCACTGCTGCCTGCGGCCGGCCCCGCGACTGGAGGACGTTGGATCGCGTCCACCGGGCGACGCCTTTTTGTGGTCGATCCCGGCAAGGCGTCAATCAATTGGGCTTGCATATTTTGGAACATCATATATTCTAATCCATAAGGTTGTTCACCCTTTGTCCCTGAACCGCGATAGTGAGCGCATTTTCCGTGCTTGCGGCGGGGTCAGCCAGCGTACCGGGTACCTTCACTTTTCCCATGGCGGCAGCCACCCGATCCGAATGCGCCACGATTAGCCGGAAACATAGCCTGTTACAGGTATTTTGGCAGCATCAACGAGGAGAATCGCAATGGCCGAACGCATGTCCAATGCCGACAATTTTTGGCTCAGCATGGATGAACCCACCAACCTGATGGTGATCACCGGATTCATGGCGTTTAAAAAGCCGCTCGATTTCAATCGGCTGTACGCCACCATCGACAGCCGCCTGGCTTCATTTCCGCGATTTCAACGCAGAATCGTTCAGCCAAAATCAGGCATCGGGGTGCCGAATTGGGAAGCGGATCGACACTTTGACCTCAGATCCCATCTGCAGCGCATCGCCCTTCCGGCGCCGGGCGATAAAACTGAATTGCAGGCGATGATTGCCAATTTGGCGGTTGCCCCCCTGGATCCGCATAAACCGCTGTGGCAGGTTCATTTGATCGAAAATTATGCCGACGGATGCGTCCTTTTATTCAGAATTCACCACTGCATCACGGACGGCATCGCCGGAATATACCTGCTGCTCTCGATGGCCGATCAAGACCCCGACGCACCCTGGCCGAAAAGCCGGCCCGAAAAAAAACCAAAACCCTTCTCTCTGGGCCGGCTGCTGCCCATCGAATCGATCATCGACACGGCCACGAGGGCCTTCAACGCTGCCGAGAATGCAGGCCGGAAGGCGATCAAAGAAGTGGAAAAAGCGTTTTCCGATCCGGCCCATCTAAAGCATCTGGGCAAGCAGTACAGTTGTATACCCACCGATTTCGCTTCCGTGCTTTCAAAATACATGATCATGAGTACCGATCCCAACAGCGCGTTTAAAGGCAATCTGGGCGTGCGCAAGCGGGTTGCCTGGACGGAGCCCATGTCGCTGGATAAAATCAAAACGGTGGGACGCGCCATCAGCACGGCCACGCTCAATGATGTGCTCATCGCCACGGTAACCGGCGCCATGCGCCGATACTTGAAAAGCCGCAACACGCGGGTCAACGAACTTGATTTGAGGGTTACCGTACCCGTCAATATCCGCAAACCGGGTACCGAGTTCGAACTGGGCAACAAATTCAGCCTCGTTTTTCTGCCCCTGCCGGTGCATTTAAAAGATCCGATCCTGCGCCTCAAAGAGGTGAAAAGACGCATGGATCGACTCAAAACCTCACCGGACCCCTTGATCAATTTTGCGCTGCTCAGCGTCATGGGTTATCTGCCGCCGGATTTGGCCAAGCGGGCCGCGGCCTTTTTTATCAACAAGGCCTCGGGCGTCTTGACCAACGTTCCGGGGCCGCGCCAGCCGCTCTATCTTGCCGGCCAGAAGATCGACAATTTTATGTTCTGGGTGCCCCGCTCAGGAAAGATTGGACTCGGGATCAGCATTTTCAGCTATGATGGGAAAGTCACCGTTGGCGTGGCTTCGGACGAAGGCCTGATGCCCGATCCCGAGATCCTGCTGGAAGGGTTCGAAGAGGAGTTCAACACCCTCTTAACGCTGGTCCAGTCAGGCAAGGTTTACGATGAACCCCTGGTGTTGCATGATCGCTACAAGGAGGCCCGCTCCGCTGTTGAAGCGGAAGCGATGGCCGAAAACGGGGCGCGCAAGACCCCGCCTTCCTGTCAAGCCCTCACCAAAAACGGCCGGCGGTGCAAAAAACGGGCTCTCGCCGATTCGGATTACTGCAGCATCCACCGTCAACGAGAGGCGGAAGAGACCCACCTCCAGGATGTGGCCAAGATCATGCGAGAGTTGACGCGTTAACCATCGTCAGCGGTTTCGAGGCCGGCTTCGGCAGCCGTTGGCAGGAAAGGAACCGACATGCTACCAGACTATTTCGAATTTTCGCTTCCGACAAAATTGGTATACGGCATCGATATCTTAGCCGGTCTCGGCGAGACGGTCCATTCGCTTGGAAAACGCAAAGCGATCCTGGTGACCGATGAAATTCTGGTCAACACCGGTCTTGTGGATAAAGTCAAAAGCGGGTTCAAAGGCACGCCGATCAAGATCGTGGCGACGTTTGATCAGGTGCCGCCCAATTCCACCATCGATGCGGTTGAAAAATGCGCCGCCTTGTCGACGCAGAAGGGTTGCGATATGTTTATCGCCGTCGGTGGGGGCAGCGTGATCGATACCGCCAAGGTGGCCAATCTCCTTGCCGTGAAAGGGGGCAGGCTTCAGGATCACATGGGCGCCTATCTTCTCGACGGCCGTGACACCCTCCTTCCGGCCATCGTCATCCCGACAACCGCCGGAACCGGATCTGAGGTCACCAAGGTGGCCGTGATCGCGGATCCGGAGAACGACGTCAAGCTGCCCTTTGCGGAAGCGCAGTTTCTGCCGGACATCGCCATTTTGGATCCCACCATGACGGTCTCCATGCCGGGTAAACTGACCGCCATGACCGGTATGGACGCCCTTACCCATGCCATCGAGGCCTACGTCGACAAGGAGTGGTCGCCGGCCTCGGATGCATTAGCGCTTCACGCGATCACCCTCATCTCGGGAAACATCCTGCAAGCCTGTGCCAAACCCGACGACCTGCAAGCGCGGGGGGCCATGCAGGTGGGCAGTTTTTTGGCGGGCGTCGCCTTTTCCCACTCCATGGTGGGGATGGTGCACGGCATTGCCCATGCCCTCGGCGGCGTCTACCACATTCCCCACGGTCTGGCCAACGCCCTCATTCTGCCTGAGGTCATGGCTTACAACCTTGAAGCCAGGGTCGACCGCTACGCGGACATCGCCGTCGCCATGGGCATATCCTTCCCGCAGGTGGTGGGTCAGAGCCGAAGCCTGTTGCGATCGTCCCGACTGGATGTATTCGCCAAACTCGCCAACCTGTCGGCTGTCGATTCGCTCAAGGAGCTCGTTACGACAACCTCTCACCAGGCCCGTCACAAACTCGCCTCGGCGATCGGCAATTTCCGGTTCATCGATACATGGGTCCGCGGGCAGGCCGCCCAGGCGGCCGTAGAGAAGATTCGATGCCTCAATCAGCAGTTGGCCTATTTGACCAAAATGCCCTTGAATTTGAAAGATGCCGGCATATCCGATAAGTTGGCCAGGCTTGAACAGGTTGCCACGATCGCCATGGAGGACGGCGCCATGCTCTACAACCCCGTCGAACCGGAACGCGATGCCGTCATCGACATTGTCAAGCGGGCCTACCACGCCAAACTGACGCCGCTGCCGGTGTCGAAAGCGGACCTGCGGCCACTGGTTGCCGCACGATCAGGCAAACCGGTCTCCCACGTGTTCAAGGACGCCAAGATGCTCTATGAGATTTTGGTGGAATTTTATGAAGTGCTGAAAAACAACCCCGAGATCGGGCCCAAACTGGTTCAGAGCAACCTGTGTGTCCAATTCAGGTATAAACATCCATCTGCGGTGATCACCATCGATGCCACCGGTGACGAATTGAAGATCGTCCAAGGTGATTTTGACGGGCAGCCGGAGGTCGTTTTGAGCATGGATGCCGATTTTGCCCATGCCTTCTGGCACGGTAAGGCCAACCTGGTGAGCGCACTGACCCGCAGGCAGGTGAAGGCCAAGGGCAACGTCCCCAAGACCATCAAGCTGCTTCCAATCCTTAGACCGAGCTATGCGCTCTATCCGAAATTTTTAGCGGATAAGGGATTGCGTCACCTGGTGATGACCTGACCCTTTTGGGACAGTTGACGACGGGCGTTGTGATAGCCGGCATTGATCAGCCGGTTGACCTGCCGGGTTGAGAAATTGAGCAGGGATGCAAAACCGAGCATCTGGGACGGTGCGACCACGGAAATACGCGGTCGCCGGTTGCGTGGTGCGCCGTCTTGCCCATTGAAAACCGGCATGGCGGTCTGGTAAGAACCAATCAAAAAGTGTTCGAAAACCAGTTCCAAGCCTTCGCGCAAAGTTGCGGGCGGCGGCAGGGGCCGGTGCCCGACCGGCGACAGCAGGACCACGATAATCTCCTCCACCTTTCTTTCCAGGGCAATGAAGAGGGGCGAATTGGCCATGACACCCCCGTCCCAGTGGAGCTCTCCGCGGATGGGCTGCCAGGGAAACAAAATGGGCATCGCACTGGAAGCCATCAAATGATCGATCTCGATGACGGCTTGATTGTATAGATGGAGTCGCCCGGTCGCCAGATGAACGGCGCTGATGATGACTTCCATCGGGCTTTGTCGCAGGGCCTCTATATCCAGGTTGCGGGTCAGCATGGCACGCAGGGGGGCCCCGTCCAGCAGCGATTTCAAGGGTTTCCTACCCAGCGCCGACCTTAAAAATCGGCCTGCTTTGAAACGGTAGATCTCAGCGCGGTTGCGGGTTCTCCACAGGTCGGCGAGGCGCTCGACAGACATGCCTGACCCGATGGCCGCGGCGTTGATGGCGCCGATGGAGGTTCCGCAAATCAGGTCGGGGGTCCAGTCGATTTCCCGCAGGTATTTCCACACCCCGACCTGAAATGCACCCCGTGCACCGCCCCCGGAGAGAATCAATGCTCGTTTCATTGGGCTGACTTCATCGCCGATCCGTTCAGCGGGCTGCTCTTGGACCAGAGCGCCTCATGCCAGGCGTGTTCGCGGGTGTCGACGGTGTCGATGAAATAGTCGATATTCTCGATTGCGCGGAATCCTTCGTAGCCTTCATAGATAAAGTCGATTATCTTGCCCATGCCGATGAGGTGGGCGGCTGTCCGCACGGTGTTGAGTGAGACCGCCACGATCCATTTCTTGCTCAATTTAAAAAAGACCTGGGTCACTTCCGCACCCAAGCCAATCTGGTAGAGCCGCTGGTTGAAGTTGTCCAGGCTGCGATACACCGCTTGATACTGGTCCATGTTCATATCTTCACCGACGCCCATGGCCATCATCTGTTCGACCATGCGATCATCGAGACGGTCCGACAGCTCGTGCAGTTCGATGACCTTGCTGACGGCCGAAATGATGCCTGAATAAACTTTGCCCCTCAGCAATTTGTGCAGTTTTTTGATGCTCGTGTCGCGAAAAGAGAAATCTTCCGGGGCGTAAAGCTTTTCGAAGAAGAAGTGGCCAATTTTTTCATATTGCGGATCATCCATCAGGTCCTTGTAGGTTTGACCCAGACGCGCGGATTGAAACGCTTGCAGTGCCCGTTTCAAGCGGACGAATGCTTCATGATCGGTCTCTCTGGTCATGCGACGGTTTCCTTGCTCCATTTTCTCGTCAACCTTTGCCCCCTTGAATCGACCGCATCCGTTCGACCCGGATGGCGGCCGTATATAACGCGTTGCGTTGTTTTTTTGCAGCAATACGCATGGATGTCAAGCGGATTTGTTTTCAGGCAGAGAAAAATCGAACGATTGGCGGCAAACGGCCGTCAAGTCGATTTTTTGCGGGGGGCGGCCTGTTTCGGGCGGGGCTTTTTTTTGGCCGCGCTCTTCGCCTTTTCAAGTTGCCGCACTTTTTTGGAGAGGTCATCCACCCTGGCGGAAAGCGCGGTCAGGTGATCCTTCGTGGCCAGGTTCATGGATTGCATCACTTCCCCGACCCGTTTGTCGATGCTGTCGCTGATCCAGCTTTTCAGGGAGTTGGTATACCCGATGATTTCCTTTTTCAACTTGCCGGCCTCGGCGATGGAAAGCTCCTTGTTTTTCACCAGCCGGTTGACGAATTGGCTGACTTCATCTTCGGCCATGTTAAAGGCGCCCTGCCACAGCGACACGTATTTCTTTGCATAGTCGGTCAAGGTGCCGCCGCCCTTGCGCAGCAGCTGCATCAGCAGTTGGGAGGATACCGCCTTGTCTTTTTCCTTGTTGTCTCTACCGATTAGTTGGGAAACGATGGCCGCTGTGATATCTTCGCCGGTGCGGTTGTCGATCACCATTACCTCCTCACCTTGTTTAATCAGTTCCGAGAGCTGGACCATCGAGATGTAGCGCTTGTCATCCGTATCGTACATTTTGCGGTTGGCGTACTTTTTTATCACATGCATGCTCATGTCCCCCTGGGTTGGTCGTTTAACGGGCGCCATTGGTTGAGGTGATGGGCCATCTTTCCAATCTTTCTCGGTTTTGTCAATTTCAGAATCGTTAAAAAAAGGCTTGACAAAGATAACGCGCTGCATCATATTGCCGGGTATAACGCAATGCGTTATCACTGGCGGCCGGTGGCCGTCGGCGACAGAACCATCAACGGCGCGAAAAGAAAAAGGAGATTTCCCATGGCACAGGCAAAGACAACCAATGGCGGCAAGCGGAAAAAGAGCACCCCGGCCAAGACCCGGTTTTACGTGGTTGACACCGTCCAGCGCACCCGCCGCCGGGTGAGCGACAAACTGGAAGACTACAACGACACCTATATCACCCGCCCGATCAACAGCGGCAGGTCCTGGGTGGCGGATTTGAAAAAGGCGCCGCGTCAGACGCTCGAAGGGTTGCTGGATGACGGCAAGGAGATGATCACGGACTTGAACCGGGAGACCCGTTCGACGGTGGGCGGCCTGATCAAAGATGGCAAGGCGTTTTTGACCAAAGCCGGCAAAGCCCCCCGCCGAACCCTTGACGGCATGTTGGATGACGGCAAGTCCCTGATCGACGATCTGCGCGACGAGGCCCGCAGCCGCATGGCGGATTTGAAGGCGGAGGCCCGGACGTTGATCAAGGGGATCGAAAAGGATGCACGCCTGGTGGTGGACGAGGTGGTGACCGGCGGCCGGCAGGCATTGGACAGGGTTCCGGTCAAGCGGAGGATCGAAAAAGAGGTGCGCGTCCGGATCCGGAGGCTTCCGGCCCAGTTCAACCTGCCCAGCAAGAAGGATGTCGACGGGCTGGCCCGTCGGGTCGGCGTTCTCAACAAAAAGGTCGATGCGCTCCATCGCGCTGTCGCCGCTTGAAAACAACACCCAACGCTGCAAGTAAAACAAGGAGCAGATTATGCGAACCATCAAAACATACGCCAACGGTCGATTCTACGACACCCTCAACAAAAGGTACATGAGCAAGGATCAACTGGCGGCCCTGGTGAATAAAAAGCAAGCGATCAAGATTATTATGCACAACACCGGCAGCGACGTGACCCAGTCGGTGTTGAAGAAAATGGCCGCGGTGGCGAAGCCCAAAAAAGAGCCCATGCTTAACATCGACAACCTCAGGAAATGGGTGTCCGATCAGGTTGACCGGCGACTTGAAAAAGCCATCGAATTGATCAACCTGCCCACCAGAGGCCAGATAAAGCGTCTGGCGGCCGATATCGAAAAACTCACCCAACAGGTCGAAGGGCTGCAGGATCGCCTGGTCAAATCGAAGAAGCCCGTTGAACCACGTCAACCGGAACTGGCGGAGACGCTTAGCGAGCAGGCCTAATGCGCTTTGCTTTTTTCGTCTTATCGGATATGGTAAAAGGAGACCGGGAGCAGCGATTTCGATAAAAAATCGGTCTTGCGTCGTTTCTCATCACCCGGCCTTTACGGCATGCATCGGCAGGCCGCGAGGCCGGGGATTGACCGTCGTCTTGTTTTCCGCTGCCGTTTTATAACCCACGCGAACCCGTCTCGCCATTGCCGACCGGCCCGGTTCGCGCGGTGCCGCCCGATACCGAATCGGGTGTGCCTCGGGGGAGCGATTGGAATCCATTACCATGCAGCATCGTTATTTCGGCCGATCAATATGGGTGTTTTAGCAAACAACCGTCCATCCAGCTATCATGTCAACCACCGGTGCATCGGTTGTTGTATCTGTTCGGCCATCTCTCCCAGCAATTTTCGGTCCAATCATGAACGCGGGTTGGACTATGTGTACAAACAGCCAGATGGTCCCGAGGAGGAACGATTGTGTGCCGAGGCCATGGACATCTGTCCGGTCAATGCCATCGATAAGCACGCCTAAAGGTATCGCGGTCCGAAAAACCGCGATCGAAAACCGATATGGCACGTCAGGAGGACGCCGTGAAACAGGTGGTCAGCATCAGTTTGGGATCCAGCGACAAGGACTATGCGTTCAACACCGAATTTTTGGGGCAGGAATTTACCATCCGACGCCTGGGGACCGATGGCGATCTGGAAAAAGCGGCCGAACTGCTGCTGCGGATGGACAAGGAGGCGGACGCCATCGGGCTCGGCCAAATCAAGTATCCCTATGGGATCGGCCCGCGCTACCTGAACAAGTACAAACAGCATAAAATCAAAGATCTCGGCGCGCAGGTGCAAACACCGGTCACCCTCGGCGGCGCTCTGCGGGATGTCTCCTTCGAGTGGGCATTGCGCTACATCGAATATAAATTCGGCAACTATTTCAGCAATGCCCGGGTGTTGTTTTTTTCCGGCATGTACAGTTACCGAATTGCCAAGGTGATGTCCGAGTTTACGGACAACCTGACCTTTGCCGACCCGATCCTGGAAAACGGCATCCCCAAGTTTATCAATTCCCTCGACGACCTGAAGGCATATGCCCATTCAGCCCATGAGGCGCTGCAATGGGTCCCCAGTCGGCGGCTGACCCATTCCGTTATGCCGATCAAGGCGTGGAACGACCATATTCTTCGCAAAGCCATGCAGAAGGCTTCGATCATCGTCGTGCCCAACTACGGGTTTGACGATTATCTGGCGAAGACCACCCTCGAGGAATTGGGTGGCAAGACGATCATCTCCTCAACCGTGGAAGATGATCGGGTGGCTTTCCTGAAAGAGCGCGGGGTGGATGTCATCATCGACACGACACCCAAAATTCTCGAGCGCGTGGTGGCGCCGAACGTGTTGGAGGCCCTGATTCTTGCCGCCCTGGGGCGCAATCGTGATCAGGTGGATGCGGATGACCTGCTGGAAATCATCAGCGCCCAGAAAATGGATCCACGGGTGGTCTATCCGTCGGGCAGCCCCAAACGCGTCAACCGGTTTGCATTTGTGATCCATCCACTCTCCAAGGAGTTCCTCAAGAAGGACAAGTCCGTTGCCATGTTGGCCAACTTCGCCCCTCCCGCGTTTCTGGATGCGGTTGAAAAAGTGATCGCCTACGCACCCCCATGGGTCTATTCCCGCGTGACCGGCATCAAGTCGCCGACCGGCGTTGAAGCCGAGGGGTGGCTGCTGACCGTTGGCGGCACGCCCAAACAGATGCTGGCCCACGACCCGGAATTCACCTATTCGAGATTGCTGCAGGCTGCCCGCATGGCCAGGCGCATGGGGGCTCAGATCATGGGGCTGGGCGCATTCACCAAGGTGGTCGGCGATGCCGGCGTCACGGTGGCCAAGAAAGCCAATATCCCCAT
The DNA here is from genome assembly GCA_963705475.1 of uncultured delta proteobacterium. Lineage (GTDB taxonomy): Bacteria > Desulfobacterota > Desulfobacteria > Desulfobacterales > Desulfosarcinaceae > Desulfosarcina. The sequence goes on from CAVPJS010000007.1 coordinate 30,709, forward strand.
TACCACGGGCAACAGCTACAGCGCGTCCGGTGCGCTCTGGGCGGCTGCGGACGCGGTCCGTCGCATGGGGCTGATCAAGATTGAAAAAGGCCGGCGCATCGATGCCAAAACCATGGTGTTGGGGGCGACCGGGGCCATTGGATCGGTCTGCTGCCGGCTGCTGGCGAAGGCCTTTGGCGAAGTCTATCTGGTTGGCCGCAACACCGCCAAACTGTTGGCGATGAAAGAATCGATCCACCGGGAGGACCCGGATGTGCAACTGATCGTGACCACCCGACCCGATAAATATCTGGCCGACATGGATGTGATCGTCACCGCCACGTCGGGTGCCGGCAAGAAGGTTCTGGATATCACCAAGGTCAAGCCGGGCTGCGTCATCACGGATGTGGCCCGTCCGTTAGACCTCTCCCCGGAGGATGTGGCCAAGCGCCCGGACGTGCTGGTGATCGAATCGGGAGAAATTGAACTGCCCGGCAACCCGGAGATGGGAAATATCGGCCTGCCCGACAAAGTGGCCTATGCCTGCCTGGCAGAAACGATCGTTCTGGCCCTGGAGGGTCGCTTTGAGATTTTTACCATCGGCCGGGACATCGAGTGGGAAAAGGTCAAGGAGATATATAAACTCGGTCTGAAGCACGGCATGAAACTGGCCGCCGTGTCCGGCGTCAACGGTGTGTTTTCGGATGATGATATCGCCCGTGTGAAAAAGCTTGCCCTGGAAGCCAGAAATCAACCCATCGCCAGTTAGCGGAGGTTCATGTGAAGCACATCATCCAAATCAGTTTAGGACCCAGTTTAGACGACAACGAATTTGAAACGGAATTCTTAAAACAACCGTTTCACGTCCGGCGCATGGGGACCGACGGGGATCTGGAGAAAGCCTCCGACCTGCTCCTGAAGTGGAACAAAAAGGCCGATGCCATCGCCTTGGGCGGCATTCGATCCGCCCGATCGCTGGCTGCCAAGGGCGCGTTCAACCGCGGGCTGGCCAGGCTCTTGGCGCTCGGATCCAAATTGGATACCCCGGTTACATCCGGCGACATGCTTCGGCTGGTGGGCCACGAATGGTCGTTGCGCCACATCCAATTCAAGTTCGGCAACAACTATTTCAACAACGCGCGCGTATTTTTTTTCTCCGGGCGATCGAGTCGCACCATTGCCGCGGTCATGGCGGAATACAGCGACAACCTGACCTTTGCCGACGCCTCGCTCGAAAACGGGATCCCCAGGTTAATCGACGGGCTGAAGGAGCTGGAACGCTACAGCGGCCGCCTTCGAGATGTGCTGGACTGGGTGCCGGGAAAAAGCGTGCTCACGGACAGCGAACCGGTGCGCGCGATAATCGACCATGTGGTGCGACAGGCGGTGCAGAAATCTCATGTTCTGGTGGTTCCCCACCACGGTTTTTTCAAATACCTGGACCCTTACACCGTCGAGGACCTCCATGCCAAAACGGTCATCACCGCCACGGTTTATGACGACCGCATCGATTACCTGAAAGACAAGGGCGTGGATGTGATCATCGACACCACGCCGATGCTGTTGAGCAATGTCGTGGGTGTGAGCGTTCTGGAAGCGATGCTGCGGGTTGCATTCGATATCCCCAAGGGTGAGGGAAGCGACGACGAATTGCTCGAGATCATCAGCAACATGCAGATGGAACCGCGCATCATCTATCCTTCGGGAACACCCAAACGGGTCAACCGGTTCGCCTACGTGATCCATCCGCCAAGCCAGGAATACCTGAAAAAGCTCAAACCCATCGAGGTGTTGTCGGACCTCGCTCCGGGCGTGATGAATGCGGTTGAAAAGGTCATGGCCTACTCGCCGCCGTTTGTCTACTCTACGGTGAGCGGCATCCGTTCGGAAACCGGTGTGGAGGCGGAAGGCTGGCTGATCGCCCTTGGCGTAACGCCTGAGCAGATGCAGGCCCACGGGCCCGATTTTACGACCAAACGGATCCTGGAGGCGGCCAAGATCGCCAAAAAAAAAGGCGCCCAGATCATGGGGATCGGTCTGCTTCCGAAAGCGATGAAAGACACCAGCCTGGAAGTGGCCAAGCACGCCGTGCTGCCGATCACCACGGGCAACAGCTATTTTGCCTCCTCGGCGCTGTGGGCGGGGGCTGAGGCCGTTCGTAAGCTGGAAATGACCCGGCTAAAAAACGGGAAACTGCTGCGCGCCAAAACCATGGTCATCGGTGCCACCGGGGCGGTGGGGGTGATTTGTTCGCATTTATTGGCCAAGGCCTTCGAAGAGGTTCACCTGGTCGGCCGCAATATCGCCAAACTACTGGCCCTGCAAGAGTCCATTCAAAAAGAGGTCCCCTCGATCAAGCTGCATGTCTCCACGCGGGCCGACAAGAATTTGAGCGGCATGGATATGGTCGTGGCCGCCAGTTCCGGCGCCCGGGACGTGCTGGACATCATGCAGGTCAAACCCGGCTGCGTGGTTGTCGATATCAATCTGCCGAGTGTGTTCAACAGGGAAGGCGTTGACAAAAGACCGGATGTGCTGGTGATTCGCGGTGGAGAGATCCGGCTGCCCGGCGATCATGTGGAGATGCGGGATATCGGCCTCCCGCCCGGCGTCGTCTACGCCGGACTCGCCGAAACGATCACCCTTGCCCTGGAAGGACGGTTCGAGGTGTTTACGGTCGGCACTTCGCCCCAATGGGACAAGGTCCGCGAAATCTATCGCCTGGGTCTCAAGCACGGCATGCAGCTGGCGGCCATTTCCGGTGTTGACGGCATCTATTCCGAAGAGGAGATCGCCAGGGTCAAGGCGCTGGCGATCAAGGCGCGCCATCGAGCATGATTTCCAAGACGTGGCCTATTCTGAACAGGAGCGCGATCGAGCATGATCTTCAAGAAGTGGCGGAATCTGAGCAGTAACGTGGTGCGGTTTTTTGTAAACGACGGTCCGGGCCGGGTGATCAACGGTTGCTACAACGCCTACAGCATGATTTATCGCGGACAGCTCAGCCTGGGGCTGCCGGTTTCCAAAGCACTGATCGTCAGCCAGGAGGAGATCAAGACCGGTGCGATTCAAAAACTCGCCCTGGTCCTCTTCCATATCTACCTTTCCGCAACCCGCCTGCCCATCCCGAGGGCACGCATCAAGCGCGTCATCGCCGAAGCACTAAAAAAAGGCCATCTTCGGCTGACCGAAAATGCCATTTTTCTGACCGAAGCGCAATTGACCGACCTGTCGCTGAAGCGATTCGGCATCCCCGAGCAGGACATGGGCAAGATTCTGGAGATTGCCCGTCGGCGGCGCATCCTGAGTGAGTGGCTGCGCACCGACCCGGGACCGATCTACTTCGAGAGCGAGATCGAAGAAAAAGAGCAGAACGGACGCGGTGATTACGAAACCGTTTACTACCGGAACTACACGGACGAAGGCAAGGAGATCGGATTCCGCCGCATGGTCAGCATCGAAGGGGTCACCGCCGGCGACAACCGGCCCGCAGTGGTGCTGATCCCTGGTTTCGCCAACAACAGCAACTGCTTTAACATCAGCGACCGCTACTCCCTGGCCAAAGACATGGCCGACAACGACCAGTGGGTCTACCTGTTCGACCCGCGGGGCGTGGGGGTCAACCAGGGCCGTTTCGACCCCCTCTACACCGTGGACACCATGATCGATTACGACCTGTCCACCCTCGTGCGCTTCATCCATAAACGCAGCTGCGGCAAACCATCGGTTCTGATCGGCCACAGCATGGGCGGACTGGTCGCCGAGAACATGGTGCTCAACTGGGCGCTTGCCCGCCGCTTGCCCGAGATCGATCACCTCGATCCGCAGCAGAAAGACTTGCTGGGCCAGGTGCTGCCCTCGGCAACAGCGGCAGACAAGTATCTGAAGATGGTGCGCGGCATTGTCTCGTTGGGATCGCCCAAATTTTTTCACAAACAATCCCACGTCTTTTTCCCGACCTCGCTGTGGCTGAATCACCTGTCCCGGACCTTTCGCTTCCAGCAGGTTCCGGTCAAAGAGATTTCAAGGGTCCTGACCGAGCTTCCCGTTCTCAAGCAGATCACGCGCGTGGTCGCCAATCACAACGTGGGGGAGTTGAATTTTTTAATCTCACCGGAAAACCACAGGGACGACAAGTACTTCGTCGAGCGCTACCTGAAGACGGCCACCGAGTCCATTCCTTTAGGCCTCGGATTTCAGTGCCTGAAGGCCATTTACAACGGCAAGGGATTCAAGCGCATGGACGGCAGCCGGCTGAACTACTCCGATTGCCTGCCCTGGTTTCCGGACCACATCCCCGTGTTTCATTTCTGGGGCACCCGGGACAACCTCGTGCCTCTGGAAAACCTGCGCTATCGCAAATTTTATCCCCACAAAATCAAAAAGATCTATCGTCTCAACACGGCCAGCGATCTGGCCAAGATCGACATCACCGCGGAGCGCAGCCAGTTGATCGACTTTGTCATCGAAGGCGCCAACCATTTAGACCTGCTCTATGGAAAACTGGCCGATGAAATCGTGACCCCATTGCTGATGCGGATCATCGACAACGTATGGGGGAACTGGGCTTACGATAGGTCAGGCATGCGACCGACTGAGACCTGGAACGCGGGTGCGTTTTGATCTAACTGTCGTCAAATATTATCCATTTTTCTGTCGTTGGTATCATTTTTAATACCCTGTTTCGCTCGAGCAGGTAACGATAAAGAAAATGACAGTATTCCCTGAGCCTGCAACTCCTTTGGCAATAAGCTATTGCAAGTAAGTTAAGGCGATCATATGGCAGCCAACCCGACCGAATCGTGTGACCTGCCGTCAACTAGCGCGGGCATTAAACCGGGCAGGGTTCTATCTGTTGTGGTCAACCCAGACATCACCCGACCGGTGATTATCAGTTTCTTCAGGTGAAAAGGTCAACAGCGGAATGGTGCCGACCGATGATTTATTTGGCAGGGTATTGGGGGCCGGTGATACCGCCCCGGCATGGGCGGCGTACCATCTGGATGCTTCTCGGGCCTCGGTTGAAATGGTGACCCGGTCAACAACACCGAAGGGCAGCCTTTCATGCCCTTTTCGTTCAGCGGTTGCCGAATCCGACCGTTGAGACGATCCAATGGGTGGAATTCGCTGGTTGTTCACCAACATATAGGGGGTAACGTCTGCCACGGGCGCAACCTTTTAGGGCCAATAAAAGGCTTCTGGTTCGATCTCTATGGATGAAATGTCGATGGTTTCGGACGCGATAATAGCAACGATTTCCCTTCCCAACCCTGCTAGATCAAACCTGCGTCATGACCGGTCCGATTTATCGGTGATTGTGCAAAGATTGGGACCCTCCTGATGGTTATGCAATTACCGTGCCTATTTAAAGATGGACGCATATTTAAAGAATTAAATGCAATAACAGTGGGTTAAACTTTAATTGCATTTAATGTTGAAGCAAGCGGGTAGGTAATTTATTTCTGATTGTGAAACGAATTCTAGCGCCGGCGAGTCAACAAGCCTGGCACAACCTGCAACCATCGCCGCTGCCATCCGAACCGGCCATGCATTGACATCGCTTGCGAATCGTGATCAAACGCCAATCAACCCTCCCTGCGGCAAGCCGCGGGGAGGGTTCACCGTAATGATGAAAATCGATTTATCGTTCGCTCGCTACCGCGGTTCAATAGGAATCCCATTGACAGCCTAGTGAAGAGACCGGATGAATAAATTCCAAGCCATGGCGCGGATCATGCTGCTGCTAAATGAGGATGACCTGTTGAGACCGGGAAGCCATGTCTACCGCACGGTCAGGAGAATGATTTCCGACAAGATCGACAGATTGGGTCCAGAAGCGGCACTGGCAAATGTCGTGGAGGGAAAGAATCAGCTACTGGATCGGATCAAGATTCTGGCCATGTGGCACAAGTATGGCGGCGAATCGCCTTCCAAGAAATGTTAAAGCATACCCTGCCCACCATCCCATGCAAGCCATTCGGGCAGACGGCCTTCATGCAAACCTGCCTCCCTGCGCCGTTTGGCATCTGACCCTCGGCCACTGTTTCGCTGGACTATTTTTCGGTCTCTTCGACATCGTTGTCGATATTTTCGGCAATGAATTCCCGGAGCAGTTTCTCTCCACCACCATATTGGCGGAGGGTGAATTCCGCGCCGCAGACCCAGCCTGTTTTGAAAAAGAGGCGACTGGAAGAGGGGTGGAATTGAGAGATGTGCCGGGGGACACCGGCCACCCGCACCGGTATCTTGGCGTTAACGATCATCGGTTTGATTTCGGCGCCGATTTCAATCTCTTCCGGTGAGTCGATTAAAAACCCTACGCCGAACTCGTTAATATTGAAGATGCGGTAGGTTTTCCCGTTGATGGATATGGTCAGATCCTTAACGGCAAATCGGTTTTTCTTTCTTTTTCCCAAACCCTGACCCATGTCCCCCCTCCTGTTGTCCTTGATGTTGGCCGACCGTGTTGGCGGTCAATCCATAAGGATGATGTTCAATGACACATTTCTTGGGTCCGATCAAGCGGTCTTCCCCCATAGCGTCACATGCACCATGGCGCTGGGGTGCGTGGTGAAATCCCCATCTTCAGTTTATGTATCATTGGGTGCCGATGACGATCATCGATGGAAAGAACCGTCAGCTGAGGGCACCGGTTTTTCAGGCTGGATTCATGAAAAGCGGTATCCGGCCGATAATATCATCATAGGGACGGCATCGGATCAATACCCCGGTGCCGAAACGAACGCGGTTGCGGTGAATTAATGAAAACAGAAACCGCCGACTGCTCTTTGGGGCAAAGGTTATCCATCGTGAGCACGCATTTAGAGATATTGCCGATAATCAATCGGCTTGGTTTTTTTAATTCGTTCACTGCGGAAGAGAAACGGCAGGTGGTGTCGGACGATGCTCACTTCAGAGTATACAATCCCGGAGAGATGCTCATCCGTCAGGGCCACAGCGACCAGAGCCTGTTTATCATTCTCACCGGAACGGTCAACATCACGGAGGGTGCCGGCGGAACCTTTTTAGCCGTTCTAAAGGCCGGCGATATCTTAGGTGAAATGGCCTTTTTAACCAACACCCGGCGAACCGCCAATGTCGTCGCCAGGGAATCGGTGATTGCGCTGAAGCTGGACCGGGTGCTTTTCGAACAGCTCCCCCCGCCAATCCGCGAGAAGTTCAAGGACAAGATCATCGAGAAGATGGTGGCTCGGCTGGACGCGGCGAACAAAGAAATGTCCCGGCTCAATGCCGCTTTGCATGCAGGTTCCCCGGAACCACTGAAATTCGTGGGAAGACACGCCGCTAAGTCGATCACCGATTCGCATGAACTGTTGTATGATTCAGGCCGGGAGCTGATCCGCAGGATCATCTCCACGCCGGCGTCACTGCCGGCCATGCCGGAGATGATGATCAAGGTCCAGCAGTTGATCAAAAGCCCGGCAACCAGTCCCGCCCAACTGGCAACCATCATCGAGATGGACTCCGCAATGGTAGCCGGCATTCTCGGGGTGGCCAATTCCGCTTATTACGGGTTTCGGGGAAGGGTCGCCACCATTCAGCACGCCTCAGCCCTGTTCGGGACTCGGCGGCTGGCTGAGCTGATCACGGCCATCAGCGCAGGCGGGGTATTGGGAAAATCCTTGGATGGATACGGACTCAAGGCCGGCGATATGTGGTGCCATTCTATTGCCGTGGCCTGCATGGCCGGCGAAATCGCCGCTGCGGTGGGGTTCGATGCGCCAGATAAGGCCTATATGGCCGGACTGTTTCACGATGTGGGAAAAATCATCCTTGACCCCTACGTTCGCGAGCGGAAGGTGTTGTTCGACAACTACATCGCCAACCACCCGGAAAAAACCATCCAGGATGCGGAGCGCGACATCTTAGGATTCGATCATGCCGTCATAGCGGCCATCCTATGTGAAAACTGGAATCTGCCGCGATCCATATCCTTTGGCATTCGGCACCACCACCAGCCTTCTTCGGCAGGCGACCATGAATTGTCCCATATCGTTCATCTGGCGGACTATTTTACCGTCCAGGCGGGCGTAGGGGTAGCCGGCACGGCCTTCTGCCATGAACTGGATGAAAGCAGCCGGTCCCTGGTGACCGTGGATGGGGATACCATTGACGCTGCGGTGGAAAAGGCGCGTCAGTACGTGGAAACCATGACCGGGCAGGTGTCTTCGCCTTGACCCCGGCGGCTTTCCCTCAGGGTGATGATGGAAATCTTTTCAAAAAAAAACACCGCAGGCGTGATCGGTGGGTCCCGTTAATCCGCAAGCTCCCGCCGGCGGATACATTAGTCCTTGAAATCAAACGCGCCAATATAATATAGTCAATGCCACCGACATCATTAATGGATGGTTAACCTGGCCCCGGCGCCATGTGGAATCGATCGGATGTTTCCCGGCTTTGAAAAACTCATCGAATCGAGAATTAAAAAAGCCCAGGACGAAGGTGCTTTCGAGAATCTTCCCGGCAGCGGGCGACCCCTTCACCTGGAGGATGATCGGCATATTCCCGAGGACCTGCGCATGGCGCACAAGGTTCTGAAAAATGCCGACTGCCTGCCGCCGGAGGTGCAATTGCTCAAAGAGATCCGCACAACCGAAGACCTGCTGGCCGGAATGACCGACACGGCGCAACAGTATCGCACCATAAAAAAAATCAACTTCCTGATCATGAAACTGAATGCCCTGAGAGACACCAACGCGGCCCATGATTTCCCCCAGCGCTACTACAGCGAGGTGGTCGATCGGCTCGGGGCCGATAAAGCATAATCCGGTGCAACCATGTTTGGAAAAAAGAAAGCGGACGACGGCCTGGTCAGGAGTGTGCTGCTCGCCTACTTTATCTTGGCACTTCATGTGCTGCTCATCGCCGGCGTGGCGATCCTGGTGCTCTTTTTCCGAGGCCTGGTCAGCTATATGCTCTGGATTTTCCTCGGCGGAATCGCGCTGATCGGTTTATCGGCACTCTATTTTGTCCGACGGATGCGGGCCGAAGGCAGATCCCTTAAAGAGATGTTGAGAAATCCCATGTTCAACGGGCGATCCGTGGAAGTGAGCCTTCTGGGTGGAATGGCCACCGTCAAACTGGGCCAGTCGGCCCGGCCACCGGCTATCGGACACGATGCGGCCACGGACATGCCCCGTCTTGAAGACCTGGATGCATCCCTTAGCCGGGACATTTCGGAGCTCGCTGAACTGGCTCGCTTGCTTGAAAAAGACCTCATCACCGTCGACGAGTTCAACAAGGCCAAGCAACATCTGCTGAATGGTTAAGTTTGCCTGCCTAAACGGGTGACCACCCAGCGGCCGAAGACCGTCTTGTTTTTTTCGTCGACGCCCGTTTGTCAATGACCTGAACCGCATCAGCGAGCGCATACCCCGTCGCTTGCGGCAGGGGCAGCGAGCGAATCAAAAAAATAGACAGAATTTCTTACGGTCGAAGATGCCTCGCAGCTTGCTGCGAGGCATCTTTCAAGCGATCGTAGGCGTCGTGGCTTCGCGTGACAACCGCATCCGCTGCATACCGGTCTGCAGCGCTAAATCGCGAAAGGGGGATTTTTATCATGAAAAGGAAAACCATCGCCTTGATCTCAGGTGGCATCTCGTCGGAAAGAGAAGTGTCCCTCAACAGCGGCAAACAGGTTTATGACGCCTTGGACAAGGAGAGGTACGACATCCTGACATACGATCCCAAGACGGACATTCCCCGGCTGGTGACCGATGCCGGCAAAATCGACTGTGCGCTGATCATCCTGCACGGGCCTTACGGTGAAGACGGCACGATTCAGGGACTGCTGGATCTGCTGGACATTCCCTATCAGGGAGCCGGCGTGCTGGGCAGCGCAGTTGCCATGAACAAACTGTTGTCCAAACATCTGTACGAGAGGGCCGGCTTGGCCGTGCCGCCTTATGTTGCGGTGCGGCGGGGGGAGTCGGTCGACGTGAACGGCATCGTCACCAGGCTCGGCCTTCCGCTGGTGGTCAAACCGGTGGAAACCGGATCCAGCGTGGGCATGTCCATCGTCCGCGACGCATCATCGCTGGCCTCTGCGGTGGAAAAGGCCTTGGCATTCGGTGTGACGGCCATGGTCGAAGCCTATATCGCCGGCACGGAGATCACTTGCGGCGTGCTGGGCAACCAGGATCTCGACGCGCTGCCCCTCATCGAGATCATCCCGGGGGAAGGTTACGAGTTTTTCGACTACGAAGCCAAATACCAGCCTGGTGCCACCCAGGAGATATGCCCGGCGCGCATTGATGCGCGACTGACCCAAAAGGCGCAGGACTGCGCCAAGGCGGCCCACACCGCCTTGTACTGTCAGGGTTACAGCCGGACGGACATGATTTTGAAAGACGATGAATGTTTCGTGTTGGAAACCAATACCATCCCCGGCATGACGGGCACCAGCCTATTCCCGCAGTCGGCGAAGGCCGCCGGGATCTCTTTCGGTCAGTTGATGGATCGGCTCATCGAACTGGGTATGGAGGCCCGGCGTCGGCAAACCACACGGGGTTAACCATATGTCACCACAAACGCCCGTGGTAAACCCGCGGGCCCATAACATGAGGGAGGAATCTTATGAAAGTGTTGGTTGTCGGCGGCGGTGGAAGAGAGCACGCCCTGGTTTGGAAAATCGCCCAAAGTCCGCGTGTGAAAAAAATTTTCTGCGCGCCCGGAAACGCAGGTATTGCTAAACTGGCCAATTGCGTCCCCATCGGTGCCGCCGAAATCGACAAACTTCTGGCCTTTGCCCGGGATGAGAAGATTGATCTTACCGTTGTCGGCCCGGAAGATCCCCTGTCCAAAGGGATCGTCGACCAGTTCGAAGCGGCGGGCATGCGGGTTTTCGGTGCAAGCCAGAAAGCGGCCCGGATTGAATCCAGTAAGTCCTTTGCCAAGGCGATCATGGAAAAGTACGGCATTCCGACCGCCACAGGGCGAACCTTTACCCGCCTTGCCCAGGCGCAGGCCTATGTGAAAAAGATGGGGGCGCCGCTGGTGGTCAAAGCGGACGGCCTGGCCGCCGGAAAAGGGGTGATCGTCTGCAGCACCGAAAAAATGGCCCTGGATGCACTGAAACAGATTATGGTGGACCGTGAATTCGGTGCAGCGGGCGACCGGGTGGTGGTGGAAGAGTGCCTGGTTGGGGAAGAGGCCTCTTTCCTGGCATTCACCGACGGAAAAACCGTACTGCCCCTGCCGTCTTCACAGGACCACAAGCCCGTCTTCGATGACGACAAAGGACTGAATACCGGTGGTATGGGTGCCTATTCACCCGCACCGGTGGTGGACGGGTATCTTCATCAGCGAATCATGAGTGAAGTCATGATCCCCATGGTCAAGGGCATGGCTGCCGAGGGTTGCCCATACAAAGGTGTTTTGTACGCCGGCCTGATGATCGACCGGGACGCGATCAAGGTGCTTGAGTTCAATGGCCGGTTCGGTGACCCGGAGGCCCAGCCGCTGCTGATTCGTCTGCAAAACGACATCATCCCGGTGATCGAGGCCATCATCGACGAACGGCTGGACACCTGCCGCCTGGAGATCGATCCCCGGGCATCGGTCTGCGTGGTCATGGCTTCCGGGGGGTATCCGGGAAAGTACAATAAAGGACTGGCGATCACGGGCATCGATGCCGCCAATCGCATGAAGGACGTAGTGGTCTTTCATGCAGGGACCCGTTTGGAAGGCAAGCAGATCCTTTCGGATGGCGGCCGGGTGCTGGGCGTAACGGCCCTGGGCGATACGGTGGAACTGGCCATCAAGAAAGCCTATCAAGCGGTGGCCAAGATCGACTGGAAGGATGTCCACTACCGCAGCGACATCGGCAAAAAAGCGTTGGTACGGATGCAGGCGGTGCCCCGTGTGGGCATCGTCATGGGCAGCGATTCCGACCTCAAGGTCATGGAAGCGGCCCTGGGGATATTTAAACAGTTCGCGATCCCCATCGAAATGACCGTTGCCTCTGCCCACCGCAGCCCGGAACGGGCCGCCGCCTACGCCGTTTCCGCCAGGCAGCGGGGACTAAAGGCCATCATCGCCGGCGCCGGTCATGCCGCCCACCTGGCCGGCGTTCTGGCGGCCCACACCACACTCCCGGTCATCGGCGTTCCCATCGACTCCTCCTGCCTCCAAGGGCTCGATGCGCTGCTTTCCACGGTGCAGATGCCACCGGGCATTCCTGTGGCCACCATGTCCATCGGAAAACCGGGTGCGAAGAACGCAGCCATTCTGGCCGTTCAGATCATGGCCACATCCGACGATGGACTAAGCGCCCAATTGGAGACATTAAAAAAGGAGATGGCTGCTCAGGTTGAAAAAAAGGCTGAGAAACTCAGGGAATACCGCTAAGGTCGTCCGGATCGATTCGTCGGGCCCCGATCCGAATGATATCCGGGCTGCGGCCCAGATCCTCGGAGAAGAAGGGGTACTGGTATTTCCCACTTACGGGCTATATGGCCTCGGGGCCGATGCGTTCTGTACCGAATCCATCTGCCGGGTGTTCGCCATCAAGCGACGGCCGGTCCATCAGCCATTGTTGGTGATGCTGTCCGGTATTCACGATATGGACCGGGTGGTGCGAACGGTCCCCGATTATGCCGAGCCGTTGTTGGGACTGTGGCCAGGCGGGATAACGGTTATTTTTAAGGCCGGCGAGTCGGTGCCGGCGAGTCTTACCGGCGGAACTGGCAAGATTGGCGTGCGCCTGCCGTCTCATCCGGTGGCAAAGGCGCTGGTCGAGCAATTCGGCGGCCCCATCACCGGAACCAGCGCCAACCTGTCGGGCTTTCCGGCAATCGCCAGCGTCATGGCGCTTGACCCTGAAATCCGCCGTCAGGTGGACATGGTTTTAGATGCCGGCACCCTTGCCGGTGGTCCCGGTTCTACCATCGTTGACGTGACCTGCTGGCCTGTCAGGGTCCTCCGCGAAGGGGTGGTGTCTAGCCAGACCATCGACGACGTATTGAAAAAGGGGTAGTGTAATTTGATTGACAATCTGCACGGTTTTTCCTATATAAACAGACCCATGCCGGAGTGGTGAAATTGGTAGACGCAGTGGACTCAAAATCCACCGACCGCAAGGTCGTGCCGGTTCAATTCCGGCCTCCGGTACCAAAATAAAAACAGGGAGTTGGCCTAAAACGCCGACTCCCTTTTTTTATGGAAAAATTGGCATATTGACCTGGCCCGGTATCCGTAAATTTTCCTTCCGCTACAGTGGATCGATCATCAGCGCCCCCGCCACGTGGATGTTGAATCTCCTGACCGCGGGTTCAGCGGTTTCCTTTTTTGACACACCCGGATCAATCGGGCGTGATGAAATTGACACAATCCGATCATGCCTAGATCCTGGTTTATTAATAACCCATTAAGAATACAGTTAATATTAATTTAATTAAAAAGTGGCATGAATTGTGCTAAATTTTATTGCTGAAGGTAAAACGCTCCTTCCTCCTCTCTTTAGACAAGGCCTTTGACCAAGGCCTTGTCTTTTTATGGAACCAAACCTACCTCCCCGTTCCGATGAAACTGTTTTCAGCAAATCAGAATAGGTGTGGAACAATTGGGGACGGTGGGATGGTCAACATACACAGAAGAGAGTGCACAGCGTCGACTGTGCCCGTTTGTGCCTAACGTGTTCCCGTCAAGCGCAATGGAAATCAACCGTTCACCCACGAGGCAAAAAAAAGATCTTGATTCCAACATAAAATCAATATATTGGAGGCTGACGACATCAGAAAGATCACCAACGCTTTTCCCAGGAGGGCTGTGTATGTGGGGGCAGATAAAAAAGTACATCATCATCGGTCTTATCGCCGCCGGCGGGTATTATGTGCTGGGTCATCACTTCATCTATTACGAGCGGTCTATTTCCGTGCTGCCTAAGGAGGAACTGACCCTCAAATACACCTTTTACGACCTGGGCAACAAACGACCGGAAACGATTTTAAAGGTGGATGAACTGCGCTGGGCCGGTATCGGCGATATCATGGTGGAAAAGGGGATCGTTCCCGAGAGCCAGATACGCGTGCTGGAAGACAAGGCGGAGATGGCCTCGGGCAACTAACCCCCGCGATGTCCTTTTCTTTCAGCCTGCGCGGCATACGATTATCAGTGAGAAGATCGCCGTTCATCCCATGGGAAGCATGTTGTCAGCCAGACGGCTGGAGGTCTTCATTAGATTGATGCTGAGCAGATTTGCCAGCCCCTTCAGAATGTTGACGCCGAGGTTCACCTTTTCCGACAGAATATCCTCGAAGGCCATGCGTTGAAAAACCGCCAGCCGGGCCTTTGACCGGGCGATAACGGTCGAGGATCGCGGAAAATTGTTGATGATGGACATCTCGCCGATGGATCGGCCGCGTCTCAGCGTGGCCATGACGTCGCTGCTGTGGGGGCCGGTCTTTTTGGTCACATCCAGTTCCCCGCTTTCAACGAAACAGACGAAATCCGCTTTGTCCCACTCATTGAACAGCACTTCACCGGGGTCCAAGTCAATAAAATCCATTCGTGCGGCCACGTCAATCAGCTCGTCTCTCTCCAGAAACTCAAACAGCGGCAGGTTAATGATAAAATCAACCAGGTCCTCGTTTAGCTTCGGTCCGTGCGGCTCCAATTGGTTGGGTTGCATATCCCTTTTCCAGTCGCTCTTGCGGTGTTTTTCCCGACCTGGCCTAAACCATCTGCCGTGAGGGTACAAAATTCTGGCGGTTTGATTTGAAAACAGCTACAACGGTGTCCGGTTAATGTCTCTATCGGCACCCGAAAATGGGGACTTGAGTCCAAGAATTGAAAAGTCTTTTTCCAACTGAATGTCAAATCTTGAAAATGTAGGCCATCGCGACATGCTGATTACCTATTTAAAATTGCTGATGACCGCCATTTTCTGGGGTGGAACCTTTATTTCCGGCAGAATGCTGGTGGATTCTGTCCCCCCATTTTCAGCCGCTTTTTTTCGTTTTCTGTTTGCTGCGGCGTGTCTCTATGTTCTTGTTGTACGCCGGGAAGGTAAATTTCCAAGGCTGGGAAGGCACCAGATTTTGCCCGTGGCGCTGCTGGGATTGACCGGTGTGTTGGCCTACAATGTATTTTTTTTCAATGGGTTGAAACTAATCACCGCCGGTCGGGCCTCAATCATTATAGCCAACAACCCGATTGTCATCACGTTGCTGTCGGCACTGTTTTTCAAAGAACCCCTCTCTCCGACAAAGGCCGCCGGCATTCTGATATCCGTTGCCGGGGCCGTGACCGCCATTTCCGGCGGAGATCCCTTGGCCTTGTTTGCAGGCGGTATCGGAATCGGAGATCTGTATATCTTCGGATGCGTGTTGAGTTGGGCGGCTTATACGCTGATCGGAAAACGGGTGATGCGTGACCTTTCCCCTTTGGCGGCGGTATCGCATTCTGCGGCCATCGGGGTGTTGGCACTGCTGATTCCTGCCTGCATGGAGGGCATGCCGGCGGCTGTTCCGGGGTATTCACTGTCGGATTGGGGCAATCTGGCCTATCTCGGACTGTTTGGCACGGTGCTGGGGTTTGTCTGGTACTACGAGGGGATTCGGGTGATCGGACCGTCACGGGCCAGTCTGTTCATCAATTTCGTGCCCATCAGCGCTATTGGGCTGGCCCACATTATCCTCGATGAGCCCGTAACCATCTCGCTTCTGGTGGGCGGCACCCTGGTGATCACCGGTGTCACCGTGAACCACCTTGCCGATTCCGGGTTGCGCGCCTTCAGATCAAAGGTGCGGGTCTGAAACGCGATTGCGAGCGAACTGAAAATAGACGTTCATCCTTACGGTGACGATTCCCCACGGCAAGCCGCGGAGAGGGTTCGATTTCGAAAGGAGCAAAACATGATATCCACACAGATTCCCGGTTTCGGTGTACTGACCCTCGAGCATCTGGTGCTGGACTATAACGGCACCCTGGCCGTGGACGGCACGCTGCTTCCCGGTGTCAAAGGCGCCTTGAATGCACTTGCCGCCGAGTTGGCGATTCATGTGGTTACGGCCGATACCTTTGGCAGGGCGGCCGGCGGTCTCGAAGGGGTCGACTGCCGGCTGACCGTTCTTAAAGCAGGCCGCCAGGACCGGGCCAAGGCCGACTTCGTCAACCGGCTGGGCGCGGACCGGACGGCCAGCATCGGCAACGGACGCAACGATGCGCTGATGCTGGCGGCTTCGGCTCTGGGAATCGCCGTCATTTTGGGTGAGGGGGTTTCTACGGTTAGCTTGAATGCGGCTGACATCGTCTGCACGGATATTGTTTCCGCCCTCGAGTTGCTGAAGCATCCGTTGCGGCTCACGGCGACCTTGCGGTCCTGAGATAGCTACCTCAAGGGGTTGCGGCCGGTCAGCCGCCGATACCCTGCATCTGGTCTTTAACTGTGGGTACACCATCGGGGCAAAGCTGGTGCTTGGCCGCTTTATGTCGCACGGCGATTCGGAAAATTTCTGCCAGTTGCTCATCCGTTCCACCGTTTCTCATCAGTGCTTTAAGCGGTTCGTGGCGATCGGACAGCAGACAAGCGCGGAGCCTGCCGTCCGCCGTCAGTCGGAGGCGGTTGCAGCGGCTGCAGAAATGATGGCTCATGGCGCTGATGAATCCGACTTCTCCCTGTGCCCCTGCTATTCGATAGCGCCGGGCCGGACCGTCATTCTGGCCGCTATCCACCGGGGTCAACGCCCCGATGGTGGCAATCCTCTCTTGGATTTCCGGTGTCAGAATCTGATCCCGTGAACTGGCCCGGCTGCTGCCGATGGGCATGTATTCGATAAACCGGACGTGGAAGGGGTAGTCCAATGCAAGCCTGCCGAAAGCCGTGATTTCATCATCGTTGATACCCCGCATGGCCACGACATTGATCTTGATGGGGGTGAAGCCGATTTCCCGGGCCCGCTGAATGCCCGACCACACCTGCTCGAACCGGTCGTAACCGGTGATCTGGGTATACTTGCGGGGATCCAGGGTATCCAGGCTGATATTGATGCGGCGAATGCCGGCATCGAAAATTCGCTGGGCATTCGGGGCAAGCAGAACCCCGTTGGTGGTCAATGAAATATCTTCCAGTTCCGTGATGCGGGTCAGGCTACCCAGCAAATCAACCGCCCCTTTCCTGACCAGGGGTTCGCCGCCGGTGATGCGCACCTTGCGGATACCGAGCCGGATGCCGATTCTCACCAGGCGCAGGATCTCTTCGTAGCTGAGGATGTCCGCGTGGTCGAGTTTGGGAATGCGGCCATCGGGTACGCAATAAAGGCACCTGAGGTTGCAGCGGTCGGTGATGGAAATGCGAAGGTAGTTCAGATGGCGTTTCTCCTGATCCACCAACGCGCCGACTTCTCTCAGCCCGCAATCCATGTTCGTTCTCATTGCCATGTCCGACACGATCTGCCTCTGCCCTGCGGCGGCCTAAGCGGTAATTACGCCCGATGGTTCAAAATTGCCTGAACCAGGCCGGGAATCGTGTATGTATCCGCCTCGATGGTTATTGAAAGGCCTAAATCCCGGGCCGTCTGGGAGGTGATGGGACCGATGCTGGCCAGGCTCACGCCGTCCATCAGGCGGTCAATGCGGTCCGGAGGCAGCAATCGGTGAAAGTTCTTTACTGTGGACGAACTGGTGAAGGTGATCATATCGATGGCGCCGTCGGTCAGGCGGGTGATCAGATCCGCGGCGCTGTTTTCCGCTTGCCGGGTTGCGTAGGCCGTCACTTCATCGACTGTCGCGCCCATACGGGTCAACTCCACGGGAAGGACGCTGCGGGCCTCCATGGCACGCGGCAGAAGCACCCTGCTGCCCTTTATCGGCTTGGCGGTAAACGCCTCCACCACGGATTCGGCGCGGTAGGTCTTTGGGATGATGTCGCTCTTCAATCCCCAGGTTCCGAGGCGGTCCGCTGTGGCGGGGCCGATGGCGGCGGTATGGATGTGTCCCAGGGCGCGCACGTCCAGCCCGTTTTCAAACAGGCGCCGGAAGAAATAATCCACCCCGTTGACGCTGGTGAAGACGATCCAGCGATACTGGTCCAACGTGGCGATCGCGCCGTCCAGTCCTGCCCAATCCGGCGGCGGTCCCACCTGAATGGTGGGGCACTGGATACATTCAGCACCATACTCGGTCAATTGTTGAACCAGGTCGCTGGCCTGCTCCCGGGCTCGGGTGACAACGATCCGGCGGCCCATCAGCGGCCGGTTTTCAAACCACTGCATGGTCTTTCGCAGGTTGACCACCCTCCCGACGATGATGATGGCCGGTGCTTTGATACCGGCTTTTTGGGTTTCGTCGACGATCGTGCCCAAGGTCGCGGTCACGGTCCGCTGTTTGGGTGTGGTCCCCCAGCGGATAACCGCCGTTGGGGTTTCCGACGATCGGCCGTTGGCCACCAGATGGGTGACGATGGTCGGCAGGTTTTTGACCCCCATGAAGAAGACCAGCGTGCCGATGCCGGTTGCCAGAGCATGCCAGTCGACACTGGATTCGGCCTTGGTGGGATCCTCGTGGCCGGTGACAAAGGCCACGTCCGATGTATAGTCCCGGTGGGTCAGCGGAATGCCTGCATAGGCCGATGCGCCGATGGCCGCGGTCACGCCCGGGACAACCTCGAACGGAATGCCAGCGGCGACGAGAACCTCCGCCTCCTCACCGCCACGGCCAAAAATAAAAGGGTCACCCCCCTTCAGCCGTGCCACCACGTTCCCCTGTTTGGCTTTTTCCACGATCAGGGCGTTGATGCCGTCCTGGGGAAGGGTGTGGTCGCCTCCCTTTTTGCCCACGTAGATCATTTCGGCATCCGGGTTGGCATGCGCCAACAGGATCGGTGATGCCAGATAGTCGTAGACCACCACATCGGCCCTGGCAATGCAATCGGCGCCCTTGACGGTGATCAAACCGGGGTCGCCGGGGCCGGCCCCGACCAGGAACACTTTGCCTGATTGGTCGTTACTGTGCATTCGCGTTCAGTCTTTCCAGAATTTCTCCGGCCCCCTTGGCCAGCAGCGTTTCGGCCAGTTGCAGGCCGATTTGCTCGCTTTGGGCTCCGGGACCGGTTTGTGAGTGTTTGACTTGATGTGATCCGTCCACGTCGCAGACCAGCCCGGTGAGGGTGTATCCATTTTTACCGATATGTCCGTGGCCGGCAATGGGCACCTGGCAGCCGCCTTCCAACCGCTTTAAAAACATCCGTTCGCCCATGACCACCTGCCGGGTGGGCAGATCGTCCAGAGCAGCGACAACGGGTGCAACGCGCGAGTCATTTTCTCTGATTTCAATGCACAGGGCCCCCTGACCCACGGCGGGCAGCATGACCGCTTCATCCAGAATCTGGGTGATACGGTCGGCCAATCCCAGGCGGCGGACGCCGGCGGCCGCCAGTACGATCGCATCCAAGGCCTCGCCCTCCAGTTTCTTCAGGCGGGTGTCCAGATTGCCCCTCAAGGGAACAATGCGGATATCTGGCCGAAAGCGAAGCAGTTGGGCGGAACGGCGAAGGCTGCTGGTCCCGATGCGCGCCCCTTGATCCAACCGGGCCAGGGGCAAGCCGCTCCGGGTGATCAGAACGTCACGGGGTTCTTCCCGCTCAGGGATTGCACCGATGCACAGACCGACGGGTATATCGGCGGGCATGTCCTTCATGCTGTGCACCGCCAGGTCGATGCGCTCATCCAGCAGGGCTTCTTCAATTTCCTTGACGAACAATCCTTTGCCACCCACTTTGGCCAGTGGAACATCGAGGATTTTGTCTCCCTTGGTTTTGATGATGACCAGTTCGACGGTGAGATCCGGATGGTGACGGTTGAGGGCCTCCTTTACCCAGTTGGCCTGCCACAGGGCCAATTGGCTGCCCCGGGTACCGATGGTGATGGTGCCGCTATCCATCAGTGGCCACAACCGGAACAGCTGGATGCGCTGCAACCGGTGCATGACGATGATGAGGCGGATGAACTCACGGTCTGGCCGCCGCTGCCTTTGCTGACAAACCCACAGGTGGACATCAGTCGGCAGACCGTTTCGGCATTGCAAGCCGGGCACTGACCCGGTTCGCTGCCGCCCAGCACCAGATATTCGAAATCTTGACCGCATCCCTTGCAGTGGTACTCATAGATGGGCATGGATCATCTACTCCTTGTTCATGATTGGTTGAGTCGATAAACTAAGCACGAAAGTGGGCTAAACAACCTTCAGCGGCAAAGTCTGGTCAAACCATCGGGCATCCCGCCTGTGCGGTGTTTCGCGGGTTCATTCAGGAGGCCTTGGATGCCGTCATGCGGTCCTGCGTCTCTTCGATCTGCGGCTGGCTGTCATGGCCCATGGCAGCGGCCAGCTCAAACTCGGCCAGTGCATGGTTCAACTTACCCTGATTCAGAAAAACATGGCCCAGGCGGTGCCTAAAGAGGCCGTTGTCCGGGGCCAGCCGAACACTTTGCTCGCACAACACCGACGCCACATCCAGGCTTTCGCCACGCTCGGTGTAGAGCCGGCCCAGAAGGGATAGCGACTCCGCATCCCCGGGGTTGATCTTCACAGCGCTCTTGTAGGCCTGGATGGCCTCCTTGGTTAACCCCAGTTTGTCCAGACAGGCACCCAGGCGCTTAAATGCGGAGCCGGATCGGTTGTTGGCGCGGGTGGCGGCTTCCAGGTAGGGCCGGGCTTTTTCGTCCGCGCCCATCTCAACGAGTACCTGGCCGATGTGAAAAATCACCTCAAAAACGTTTGCTTCGCAGGCATCGGCCTTCAGGAAGCATTCCAGCGCCTGTTCCAGGTCCCCTTTGAGCAGAAGGAGATAGCCCTTGTTATAGATGGCCATCACCTCTTTCGGGGACAACCTGATCGCATTCTCAAAGGCGCTCAGGGCGCTGTCGAAATCCTTCAACACCCCATGGCACACCCCCAGGCTGTTATGCAGATTCGCGTCCGCAGGATCGAGCAGCAATCCCTTCTTATATTCACCGATGGCACCGACGATATCGCCTGCCTGGTAGTAACGGTCCCCGCTGATGTTCAGGCTCACCGCATCGAAGCCGGTGATCGTGCCGAGGCCGAAAAAAGAGGCATGCTCGAGTGCTTTTTCAGCATTCTCAATAAGTTGCGTGGGGATGTAGTCGATGGTCGGGTAGGCGGCGAGGCCAACGGTAAACGGCTGATACTCCACATCCGGGAAAGCGTTCAGAAGATGCTGGGCCAGCACATGTCCGTCGGCAGCGGCAAGATGCGGAAACACACAGGCAAATCGATCAGGACCGATCCGCCCCCAGTTTCCCTGATGCGTCCGGCAGAGCGTGGCAATGGCGGCAACCGCATCTCCTCCCGGAATGCCTGTTTCTTCAGATCCTTCGACGCTGACCGCGATCGCACACAGCGCGGAGGCGGAGGCCATGTGGCTGTCGATGGCATGGATCAGCCCCTGCCGGTCCTGCATGTCGGGAAAAAGGGGGCCGGGGGAGGCGGCCGCGGCGCTGTTCCGGTGGGTCGACGTCGCCTGTGCATTGCCGCCATCAAAGATGTCATCGGAATGGGAAAAGAGGAATTCTTGTGTCGTGCTGCGATGTTTAAACAGTTTTGAAGCGTTTCCTGCCATCCATTCACCTTCCATGGGTACCGACGGCCAGCATGTCTGCAAAGGCCTTTTCAATAATATCCAGCTCTTCTTCCTGCAGGGTCCGGGGATCCAAAATGAACCGGTCGTTTTCGATTCTGCCGATAATGGGTGGATTGTTGTTGCGCATCCACCGTTCGACGGCATTGACAGACGTTCCGTCTACCGTAACACCCAGGCAGCGACTGGGCAGATCCAGCATCGGCAGTGAACCCCCGCCGGCCTTTGAGGAAATATCCAGCAGCTCCACCATCAGCCGGTCGCCGGACAACCGTTCGAGACGCGATTTCAATTCTGCAGCCCGTCCGTGGATGACGGTCAGCGGCAGTGTGAGCATTCTCAGGGTGGGAATCTGTTGCATCGCCTGGGGCTCGTCGCGATAGAGCTGCAAGGTGGCTTCGAGGGCGGCCAGGGTCATTTTGTCGATGCGCAGGGCCCGGGTCAGTGAATTGGCTTTGATCCGGTCGATGTGCCGCTTGCCGCCCAAGATAATGCCGGCCTGGGGGCCGCCCAGCAGCTTGTCGCCGCTGAAGGTGACCACATCCACTCCGGCAGCCAGGGATTCCTGGACGGTGGGTTCCTTGATCAGGCCGTATCTGGAGAAATCAACGAGGGTCCCGCTGCCCAGGTCTTCCATGACAGGCAGGCCGTGGCGCCGACCGATCGACACCAAATCGGGCAGGGAAACCGCGGCCGTGAAGCCGACGATGCTGTAGTTGCTCGTGTGGACCTTGAGCAGCAGCCCGGTCCGCTCACCGATGGCACTTTCATAGTCGCGGGGGTGGGTTCGGTTGGTGGTCCCCACTTCTTTTAAAATCGCGCCGCTTTTGGCCATCACATCCGGAATCCGATAGGCCCCGCCGATTTCAACCAGTTCGCCGCGTGACACAATCACCTCCCGGCCCGTGGCCAGGGTGTCCAGGCAGAGCAGGGTGGCCGCGGCATTGTTGTTCACGACCATGGCGGCCTGAGCCCCGCTCAATTCGCACAGGATTCCTTCCACGGCGCTGTAGCGGGACCCGCGCCGGCCGGCTTTAAGATCGAACTCCAAATTGGAATAGCGGCTGGAGATGGCTGATCAGGTTGTCCATAACCATCGGTGAGAGCAGTGAGCGGCCTAAATTGGTGTGCACCACGACACCGGTGGCGTTGACGGTGCGTCTCAGTTTCAAGGCCATGGTTTGTCCGGCCTGCTTTTTTACCTCCGCGACGAGGGCGATGCGGGAGAAGCAATCTGCTGTCCAGCGGGACGTCCGTTTCCATAATCTGGGCCCGCAGGGCATCGATGGCAGCCCGGATGGCTGGAATCAACACCGATTTGGGAATGTGGTCAAAGTGCCCTTCGTCTGCACCATACTCCAGGATGCGGTCTACACCGGGAAGCTGTTTCAACTGGGCCTGTCTGTTTTGATCCATGGGCGGTGCTTTCAATAAGGCGTTGCGATCAGAGGCTTTCCGTCGTTTCCATGGCCGTTCCGAAGACTTTTCCCGGAATCAGGTCCACGAGGTCGTATAACTGCCCGGTGGACAGGTCGAGCTGCGACAAATGCTCGATGAGGTAGTCCGTGCCCATGCGCTCCAGTTCGAGACCGGTGTGGAATCGGGACATGAGGAGGTCCGCCAAGTAAACGATGGTGGTCAGGGAATCGTTGTTTCCATCCTCCTCCGGCCGATGGTGAAATCGAATGGCTTTGGCCAGGGGTGCGGGCAGGGACCATTTGTCTGCCAGTTTTTCGCCCACGCGGGTGTGATCCATGCCGAGGACACGGGTTTCCACATCGATAATTTCCGACTGACGGTCCTGAAATTCGCGATAGAGCGTCGGATAGGCGCCGGTGATATATTGATCCAGCACCACTTTGCCGATATCGTGCAGCAGCCCGGCCGTGTAGGCAACGCCGGACAAGGCTTTTGCGGTCATGCCGGCGATTTTTTCGGCGATCATGGCCGTTCCGACCGCATGGTGGTAAAGGCCGCCCTTGCACAGACTGTAGCCATTGGCGCACTGGCTGTAATAGCTTTGCACGGCCGCCGAGATTACCAGTTTGATAAACAGGTCCTGGCCAAGGAACACCAGTGCATGATCCAAGGATACCACGTCGCGATGTTTGGTGAACATGGCCGAATTGCACAGCTGGATGGTTCTGGCGCTGATGACTTGGTCTTTTTTCACCTCTTCGGAAATTTTATCGATGTCGTACGTGCCGTCTTCGATGATGCGCAGCACTTTCAGGGCCACCTGGGGGATTGGCCGAATGGTTTCGATGGCCTGCTGGAGGTCCTCGGTGACGGGTATGACTGAACCCGGTTCATGCGATGAGATATCGAAACCGGATGGCGTGATGTCGCATGTCCAGCGTTGCATGTCCAATTCGAGGCAGCAAGTGAAAAACCCCCCGGTTTCTGCGCGCTTGACGGCAATACCCGCGGAGTGGAGCGCGATATACGCTTTTTCAGCGGTTCTGCCGCCGATGTCCAGGCTTATGTCCTGGGATGTCAACGGGCCCACCAAAGCGCCGCCGGCCACGACCGCTTGCATACGCTCGCAGTTTCCTCCCCGGTCAAACAGATGTTTTAAAAATAGTGGCACCCCTGTGACGGCATATTTTTCGGGCTGGTCCACGCTCCAGGAACTGACCGGCTCCGGCAGCAACAGGTGGATGATCCCCCCGACACCGGCTGTCGCATCGAATACGGCCACACCCACGCAGGTGCCCAAACATGCTTGAAGCATGCGGGGTTGCGTATTACCGACCTCGAAGGACCCGGAGGCCACATGATATTTTTTTAAGATCCCCATCGAGGGTTGCCTTCCATGTAAGGAATTTCTAACCGTATGACATACCACTAGTATCCTGTTGTTATCAACCACCGGATGACCTTTTTCGATAAGCATTGACAGGGCCGTAGATTTAACCTACAAGCGAAGACAAAGGTGCGTTTCGCTTAATAGGGAATCCCGTGAAATCCGGGAGCGGTCCCGCCGCTGTAACTCTCGTTCCTTTCATCTGAATGGAAGGAATCCGCTGAACCATATGCCACTGTTCCGGGACACCGGTGTGGGAAGGCGCTCAACGGATCGAGGGAAGCCAGAAGACCTGCCTTGCACGTGCGCCGGAAAGCCCTTCTTGGAAAAGTGCTTGCGGCCATTCATAATCAAGGGCCAAGTAAAATGGGTGCAACCCTTCAAACCAGTGGACAGGTTTGAAGGGTTTTTTTTGGTTCGATATCACCGCCCGGTTGCCCGCAGACCGGTCATGGAAGACACCGGGCTGCAGAACACCGCTGATGGCGGCGTTCGAAGGCCTGGAGGCGGCGGACATCTTCGTTTCCCGCATCAAGGCTGCGGCCCACGACGCCGGCACTGCGTAGAGGCCATACCATCGACAGTCAACGACCATTTCGTTGCGGTCTGGAAATCGGGCGCCTGGGGCACGAACCGCAAAAAAACAAAAAACGACCATGATGAATGCCTCGTCCGACACCCCCCGCCATCCTTTTCAGAACCACAGTCTTCGCTTGGTATGCCTGCTGGCCCTGGCTCTGGTGACGACGATCAGTCTGTCGGCCGGCATGGGGTATGTGCGGATTGACTGGATGGATGTGCTGCGGGTGATGGGTGGCAGTCTGACGGGAAATGCGGGGATCGTCGGCGACGTGGACGAGTTGACCCGGGTCATTGTCATGGACGTCCGCCTGCCGCGCATTCTCACCGCTGCCGCCGTGGGCGGCGGACTGGCCCTGTGCGGCGTGGTTTTCCAGGGCATCCTGCTCAACCCCCTGGCCGATCCGTACACCTTGGGTGTCTCTGCCGGCGCCGCCTTCGGCGCCGCCCTGGCCCTGCTGCTGAACCTTTCCGTGGCGGGGATTTACAGTGTGCCGGTCTGCGCATTCATCGGTGCCACCGCGACGTTGATGCTGGTCGTCTACCTCTCCTCGTCAGCCGGGGGCGCCAATGCCAACAACCTGATCCTTTCGGGGATCATCGTCGCGGCCATTCTCTCCGCCGGCATCAGTTTTCTGAAATTCGTGGCCGATGAGCAGGTGTCGGTGATCATTTTTTGGCTCATGGGCAGTTTCGCGTCGAAAACCTGGATCGATGTCGGCCTCTCCGGCAGTTTTCTCATGATCGGGCTGTTGGTCTTCGTCTTTTACGCCCGCGATCTGAACCTGTTGTGTCTGGGACGGCGTGCAGCCGCATCCCTGGGCGTGGATGCCCGTCGGGTGCCATGGATCCTGCTGGTTACGGCGTCCCTGGTGGCGGCGGCTTGCGTGTCTGTCTCGGGCATCATCGGTTTCGTCGGACTGCTGGTGCCACACATGATGCGTGCCCTGGTCGGTCCGGACAACCGTCGTTTGCTGCCCTTGTCCCTTTTCAGCGGGGCGATCCTGCTCCTGTGCGCCGATACGGTAACCCGTGCCGTTCTGCCCCATGAAATTCCCATCGGGGTGCTCACGGCGCTGATCGGTGGTCCCTTTTTCTGCTACCTGTTTCGCAAACGCCAGACCGGGGGGAGGGGGTTCTAAACGTGGGCTTTGCGCTTTGCGGCATCGGTTTCGCCCATCCGGGCAAAACCATTTTCGACGGCCTGGACCTGGACCTGCCTGCCGGTCGTTTCACCGGCATCGTCGGCCCCAACGGCTGCGGCAAGACCACCCTGCTCGACCTGATCTGCCGCCATCTCACGCCCCAACAGGGTCAAATCCATTACGCCGGCAGGCCCCTGGGTGAATACGGCAAGCGGGCACTGGCCAGACAGATCGCGCTGGTTCCCCAGGATTACGGAATCAACTTTCCCTTTACCGTCGAAGAGGTGGTCTTCATGGGGCGATACCCCCATACGCCCCGATTCGGCGCGCCATCGACCGAAGACGTGGATCGGGTGACCCAGACCATGGCCGATTGCGGCGTACTGGCATTCAAGGACCGCTCCATCACCTCGCTGAGCGGCGGTGAGCGCCAGCGGGTGATTTTTGCAAGGGCCCTGGCCCAGGATACACCGGTGCTGATTCTGGACGAGGCCACGGCCAATCTCGACGTCTGCCATACCCTGACGCTGCTGGATCGGGTGGCCGGTCTGGTTCAGACTGAACGGCGGACCGTGATTGCGGTGTTTCAGGACCTGAATCTGGCATCGGCATACAGCCAGGACATCGTCATGGTCAAAGCGGGCCGGGTGGTGGCTGCCGGTCCCACGGCAGCGGTGTTCACCCCTCAGAACCTGAAACGGGTATTCGACGTTCAGGCCCGGGTGGGGGTCGACGATTTTACCGGACGGCTGCAGGTCAGGTATAAAAGATCCTGATTGAGGGATTGAGGGATTGAGGGATTGAAGAAAAATCGGATTATAATCAGTCTTCTGACCCCATGGCTGTTCCTGGCGAGTGCAACTCCTGCCGCTGATTTCAAGGTGGGTGAAAGCGTCCGGGACAACGCCCCCTATGGTCGGATCATCTCGCTTTACAGCGCCCATACGGAGAACTTGCTGGCCATGGGTGCGGCTGACCGGCTCATCGGCATCGATGGCCAATCGGCCCATCTGCCCGGAGCCACCGGAAAGCAGGTCTTTTCCTATCACGACGACCCTGAGCGGTTTCTGGCCGCCCGTCCGGACCTGGTGCTGATCCGGCCCATGATCGACCGCGGCTACCCCCGGCTGGTGCAGCGTCTGAGACAAAGCGGCATCCAGGTGGTGTCGGTGCAGCCCACCACCGTGGACCAACTGGCGGATTACTGGCGACTGTTGGGACAGCTCAGCGGCAATGAGGTTCACGCCGATGGCATGCATCGCGCCTTTCAGGTGGCGGTAGGTGACTTCAAGCGTCTGTCCGCGCAGGTGGGCAAACGTCAGCGGGTCTACTTCGAGGCCATCCACCGCAAAATGAAAACCTTCACGCCCCAGGCCATGGCGATATTTGCCCTGGAAACCGCCGGCGGCACCAATGTGGCCAGCGATGCACCGGTGCGCGAAGACAACAACATCGCGGTTTACGGAAAGGAACGGCTGCTCTCCCATGCCGCCGGGATCGATGTGTTTCTCTCCCAACAAGGTGCCATGAACCAGACTTCCGTCTCGGCGATCATGGCTGAACCGGGATTCGGGGCCATCAAGGCGGTCAAGACGGGGCAGGTGTTCCTGGTAGACGAGACCGTCGTCTCGCGCCCGACCCTGGGGCTGCTCAAAGGAATATACCGGATCGGCTGTCTGCTCTATCCCGACGTATACTGTGCGGCGGGCAGGAACATCCTGGCGTCTGCCGGCTTAGACGGTGAGTGATAAAAAACAGCGAAACAATCACAAAAGCCAAAAAGAAATGACCAAAATTCAAGATTTCAAACCATACGATTGTGAAGAGAGGACATTTCAATCATCAATCGTGGAGAAATCAAAATGACAATCAACCGTTGATTTGTATCTTCTTTGAGAGTTGAAGGTTGGGATCTAGAATGTATTTGAAGTGCATTGCTTGTAATTTGCTATCTACGGCCTGCGCCGTTTTCAATGGCACCGACTTTCCGGTATAGGAGGCTGCGATTAAAGGCATCGTCATCGCCGGCACCCACAGCGGGGCCGGTAAAACCACCGTCACGCTCGGTCTGATGGCCGCGCTCACCGCCCGGGGGTATGCTGTCGCGCCCTTCAAGGTAGGGCCGGATTTCATCGATCCCGGCCACCACAGCCGGGTCACCGGCCGGGCCAGCCGCAACCTGGACGGGTGGATGCTTTCGCGGGAGTATAACCTGACGGCCTTTGCCGGCCACACCGCGGATGCCGACGTCGCTGTGGTTGAGGGGGTGATGGGCCTGTTCGACGGCTACGATGGCCGCAGCGAGGCCGGATCCACCGCCCAGATGGCAAAGTGGCTGGGTCTGCCGGTGGTGCTTGTGGTGGGGGCACGCGCCATGGCTCGCAGCGCCGCCGCCCTGGTGCAGGGTTTCGAGCGGTTTGATCCCGGTGTGGAATTTGCCGGGGTGCTGTTTAACCACCTGGGCAGCGACCGCCATCTGGCCTTTCTGAGAGATGCCATGGCGGGGCACGTGCGCATGCCGGTGCTGGGCGGGCTGATGCGTGATGAGGCCATCGCCATTCCCGAGCGGCATCTGGGGCTGGTGACCCGGGAAGAGCACGACCTGTCCGCAGATCGTCGCGGACGTCTGGCGGCCCTGATTGAAAAGCAGGTCGATCTTGAGTCCTTGCTTCAGGGGCTGCCGGATCTTGATCTTCATGGGCATGTGCCTGCCCCACGAATCGAGACGCGGGCCACCGGCGTGCGCATCGGCGTGGCCCGGGATGCCGCCTTTTGCTTTTACTACCCGGACAACCTGGAGATGTTGGCGGCAGCCGGCGCCCAACTGGTTTTTTTCTCACCCCTGACGGACAACCGGCTGCCGCAAGGGTTGGACGGCCTTTATTTCGGCGGCGGCTATCCAGAGCTGCACGCCGCTGCGTTGGCCGGCAACCGCCTGCTGCGACAGGAGATCCGGCAAATGAGCCGCGTGAAGATGCCCATTTACGGAGAATGCGGCGGATTCATGTACCTGTGCCGGGAGATGAGCGACACCGATGGCAACGCCTTTTCCATGACCGGCTGCCTGCCCTTTTCCACGCACATGCTGGGACGGCTCAAGGCATTGGGATACCGGGAGGTCACCCAGTCCACGGCGACGCTGCTGGGACCGGCCGGACAGGTCATGCGCGGGCATGAATTTCATTATTCCACCATCACCGGTGAAGCTGTCGGCCTGCCCGGGGTCTATCGGATGACCGACCGCGCCGGCATGGCCAAGGCTGGCGACGGTTTTGTGGTCAACCAGACCCTGGGCAGTTATACCCACCTGCATTTCGGAAGCTGCCCGCAGGCGGCCATGCATTTCGTCACCGCCTGCGAGCGCTGGGCTGCCGAAAAAAAGTGACACCAAAGGAACCGTTCATGAAACCCCATGAGATCGAGCAGTTGAGTTTTCAGATGATCGACAGCGAGGCCGGCGACCACGGCTTTTCAACGGATCAGTGGCCGGTGGTGCGCCGGGTGATTCACACCAGTGCCGATTTTGAGTGGCTGCGGATGATCCGCTTTCATCCAAGGGCCATTTTATCCGGTGTGTCGGCGATTCGCCAAGGGTGTCCGATTGTCACCGACACCAACATGGCGCGTGCGGGCATCCGCCAGCGGGATCTGGCCCGCTTCGGCGGCACGGTGAATTGTTACATGACGGATGAGCGCGTGGCCGAGACCGCCGCACGCAAGGGCATCACACGGGCCAAAGCGGCCGTGGACGTGGCCGCGCCGGGGCTTTCCGGCGGCATTTACGTGGTGGGCAACGCCCCCACCGCCCTGCTGCGGCTGATTGAACGCATTGACCAGGGCACCGTTCATCCGGCCCTGGTGGTGGGTCTGCCGGTGGGGTTTGTCAATGCCGCCGAATCCAAAGCCCTGCTGCTGGAATGCGATGTCCCGTATATCACCAACGTGGGCCGCAAAGGCGGCTCGAATGTGGCCGCGGCCGTGGTCAACGCATTGATCATCAAGGCCGGGGAAGACAGGTGAGCCCGGATCGCTTTCGACGGGTACACAAGCAACCGAACCGATTGTCAGTGCTGAACGACGTCAGCCTTTCAACCTATTACCAACAGGCGACACCATGAACATGTTGAATTATGGAACCCTATACGGCATCGGCGTGGGGCCCGGTGATCCGGATCTGATCCCCTTGAAATCGGTCAAGATCATCAAACGGGTCGACGTGGTCTTCGCGGCATCCTCCACCAAAAATGCCCACAGCCAGGCGGTAACGATTGCCGCTCCGCACATCCCCGAAAACAGCGACGTGCGTTTGCTGCCCTTCCCCATGACCAAGGACCAGGCCGAAAAAGAGGCTTGCTGGCAAGCCCATGCGCGCACCATCATCGCCGAACTGGAAAAGGGCCATGATGTGGCGTTTCTCACCCTGGGGGACTCGCTGACCTACGCCACCTATGGATATGTGCTCAAGTACGTGCTTGCCCTGGCACCCGGCGCACCGGTGGTCACCGTTCCCGGCATTGCCGCCTATCAGGCCGCCGCCGCCCGGGTGAACCGCCCATTGGTGGAAGGGGAGGAGTCGCTGCTGGTGTTGTCCGGTGTGGAAGGGGGGCACCGCCTGCGCCAACTCTCGGAAATAGTGGACAACGTGGTCTTCATGAAGGCCTATCGCAACGCCGGGGATATCACGGATGCCCTGGAAGAAAAGCACATGCTCGAAAACAGTGTGGCGGTGGCCAACTGCTGCCTGGCAAACGAAGAGGTGATTGAAGACATTCAAACCTTAAAGCAGCGCAAACCGGGGTACTGGACCCTGATTCTTGCCAAGAAAAACCACAACCATGAGGCCCACTGACTCCCGGCTGCCCTACAAAGCCCTGTCGGTTTCCGTGGCATTATCCCTTATTGTGGTCGGCTGGGGATGGCTGAAGCTGGAGGCGCATACCGTCGAGCACCTGGCCGTGCACCTGTTCTGGCCGCTGGTGCGCCTGCTGGTTTTCATTGCCCTGGGGCTGGTGGTGGGGCAGATCATCGAAGCCACCGGTTGGACCCGGCGGTTGGCCGTGGTGGCCGCTCCCCTCTTCCGTTTTAGCCACTTGGGGGATCGCTGCTCGGCTGCTTTCACGACCTCCTTCTTTTCCGGTGTGGCCGCCAACGCCATGCTGTGGGAATTCTTCAAGGATGAGAAGATTACCCGCCGGCAATTGTTCCTGAGTAACCTCATGAACCAGGTTCCGGCCTATTTCCTCCACCTGCCGACCACTTTTTTCATTGTGATCCCCCTTACCGGCCGAGCCGGGGCGCTGTACTTTTTCCTTACCTTTGTGGCCCTGGTGGTCCGAACATGGATGGTGATGCTCTTTGGCCGCTGGTTCTGCCTGGCGGACAGGGGCTCGCCGGACGCGGCCTACCGGATGCAGAACCCATTGATACCCGGGCGGAAAAAAACGGCTGTGATGGAAACCATTAAGCAACGCCTGCCCGGCCGGATCGTTCGCATCGCCGTATATGTGGTGCCGATTTACACCCTGGTTTTCATGGTCAACGCCATGGGCGGGTTTGATGCGGCGCGGCAGTGGCTGGCCCGTTTCGTGGTCATCAGTGTGCTGCCGATGGAATCTCTGTCGGTCGTCATATTGAGCTTTGCCGCTGAATTCACCTCCGGGTTTGCTGCTGCAGGGGCCTTGATGCAGGCCGGCGTATTGACCATCAAGCAGACCGTGATTGCCCTGCTGGCGGGAAACATCGTGGCTTTCCCCATCCGGGCGCTGCGCCACCAGCTGCCCCGGTACATGGGCATTTTCTCACCCGTCATGGGCCTTCAACTGCTGCTTCTCGGCCAGGGACTCCGGGTCATCAGCCTGATGGCTGTGGGTGTGATTTATTACTGGCTTTTTTAAAGGGTCCGAGGATTCGAGGGTTCAAGGCGTCGAGGGTTCAAGGCGTCGAGGGATGGAATGCCCACCTGACGGCTGACCGGTCGGCAAAATGGGTTGCCTGGTACCATAAAAAACAATCCCCTTGGAATTTACACGTGAACCCTGGAATCCTTGACCCCTCGACGCCTATGTGGCTCAATAGAGAAACCCTTGGTCTACTAATACTACCTGAAAGAGAGCGCCATGCATCCATTCGATAATGAATTTATGGCCGGTCAGCGCCTGATGGTGGGCTTCGACGGCACCGCCTTTAACGACGACCTGAACTTTCTCATCGGCACGTTGCAGGTGGGGGGATTGATCCTCTTCTCACGCAATCTGGCGTCGCCGGAGGAGATTCGCCAGTTGTGCCGCGACTGCCAGGCCTGCGCCGACAGATTCGGTTTGCCGCCGCTATTCATCGCCATCGATCAGGAGGGCGGGCAGGTGGCCCGGCTGAAACCGCCCTTTACCCAGTTTGCGGGGAATCCGGCCATGAAGCATCCCGAAGACGCCGTCGAATTCGCCAGGGTAACGGCCATGGAACTGAAGCATCTGGGTATCAACATGAACATGGCGCCGGTGCTGGACGTCGCTCCAGACGGGGTGGACAGCATCATGGCCGGCCGCGTCTTCGGCAGTGATCCGGGATGGGTCGCCATGATGGGCATGACGGTGATCGATCATCTGCAACAGCGCGGAATCATGGCGGTTGCCAAGCATTTCCCCGGTATCGGCCGAACCGTCCTGGACAGCCATCTGGCCCTGCCCGACCTGGACGTCGATGCAAAGGCGTTGACCGGCTTCGACCTGATCCCCTTCCAATCCGCCATCCA
Source organism: uncultured delta proteobacterium (assembly GCA_963705475.1). Classification (GTDB taxonomy): domain Bacteria; phylum Desulfobacterota; class Desulfobacteria; order Desulfobacterales; family Desulfosarcinaceae; genus Desulfosarcina. The sequence continues at coordinate 63,582 of CAVPJS010000007.1, forward strand.
GGGAAACGTGGCCGGCATCATGCTCTCGCATATCCGCTACACCGGCATCGATCCGGTCTGGCCGGCCAGCCTGAGTCCGGCCATTACGGCGGACCTGCTGCGCCGGAAGATGGCCTACGACGGTGTTGTAATGACCGATGACCTGGACATGGGGGCCATCAAGCCCAGCCACGATATCGACACCGCCGTCGGCCAGATCCTGATGGCCGATGTGGACATCGCCCTGATCTGCCACAAAGGCCCCGATATCGAGGCGGCCTGTGAGAACATTCGCCGTTCGCTCGTTGACGACGCCCATCTCAGGCGGATGGGAGCGTGCTCCGTCGAGCGGATTCTGCGGCTGAAAGGCGCATACCTCAAGGGGGGGTGGGAACAGCGCGGTGGGTTGCCGGTTGAAGCGTGACCAGGCGACAACCCCGACAGGAACATCGGGTATGCGTCACCGAAGGCGATTCGACGGCGATCGCGGCGCTCAATGGAAATATCGGGTGGGGTTGTCCGTGCGTTTTCTCGAGATGCGTTTGTCGTCGACGGTCAGACCATAGAGCAATCCCGTTATGCCCAGGCAGCCGCCAAATAGAACAAATGCCATACGGAAGACGTTTGGTGGCAGCGATCCTTCCGGATAGAACGCGTTGATCGCCCACCCGAGACCGTGCAAGAAAAACGCGACCCCCGTCATGGTAAAAAAGTTGATGCCTGTCATGGCGGTCCCGGCATTTTCAAGGGGCATGCGCTCTTTAATGTGCGCGTACATGATCTGACCGGAACCGCTGGAGAATCCTAAACCAACAAACAAGGCAAACAGAATCAGCAGACCGGCAGCGCCGGGCAACACGGCGAGCGTGACCAGAATGCCCGCCATCGAGGCCAATCCGGCAATAATCACCGTTTTCCTCGAACGGAGAATCGAATCGGATACCCACCCGCAAACGGGACTGCCGACGATCAGGCCGATGCTCATCGCCAGAAGCAGGTTGCCGGTCATAACCTGGGAGAGGCCCATGGTAACCATCAGAAATGGGCCTGCCCAAAGGGCCTGAACCGACGCATAGATGCCGTAGCGGAAAAAAGTCCCCATCGAAATCAGCCAGTAGTCCCGTCGCCTGAAGAGTGGCAGCAGACCGCTCCGCGCAACGGATAAACTGACCGTCGCGGCTGCGGGGGAGCGACGCACCGGCGGATCCTCGGGGTGATCTCTCGCGACCAGATAAAACAGCAGGGCAATGACCAGGTTGCCCATGGCGAAGAGAAGAAAGGTCGTTCGCCATCCGAACCATCCGGTCAGCCATACCAGCGGCGTCGCCGCCGCAATATTTCCTGCGGTCCCGACGGATACGAATATGGCGGAAAGGGTCGCGAAATACAGTGGAGAGAACCAGGTGGCGATCAGTTTCAACGGCCCCATCAGATTGCATGCCATGCCCACGCCAAGGAGCAAGCGCCCGACGATGAGCGCAGCTGATGATTCGCCATAGGCAAACAGGGCGGCGCCCGCGACGGCTATCAGAGAGAGGGCCGTCATCAGGGCCCGCGGCCCCACGCGGTCCAAATAAAGTCCGACCGGGATCTGCATGGCGGCAAACGCATAAAAAAAGGCGGCCGAGATGAGGCCCAGGGCTTCCGTATCAAGGTCAAGTTCTTCAACCAGGTTCGGTGCGATTACCGCTATTGAAGAGCGGTAAAACTGAGAAAAGATAAACAGCAGGCAAGATATCAGGTAAATGATCCAACGGCGGTATTTTTTAGGGATCATCGGTCACGCAAAGGCATGTTCAATGACAATGGGGCTGCCGGGAGTGTTTGTCGTCGGCGGATACGGACAAACAGATGGTCACTGATTAGTACGCATCCATATTTCGGTCAATAAGAAAGAAAGCATGATCTCTGAGCCCCTCTTGGATTGCAGACTTTTTTTTAGTGCCTATCCTACGGGAGGAAACAAACCCAATTGAGAAAGTGTGGGAAACCGCGTGAAGCGTGACAGCGAGCATCCTCCACGCCGCTTGAGGCGGGGCGGGCGCAAGCGATATAGGCAGAAATTAAAAAACGGAGTCCACCGATGTCCATCATTACCATCAACAGAGGGTCTTACAGTCGAGGCAAACAGGTAGCCGAAAAGCTGGCACTGAAATTGGGATATGAATGCATTTCACGAGATATTCTGCTGGAAGCTTCCGAAGAATTCAATATCCCGGAAATTAAACTCATCAGAGCCCTTCATGATCCAGCATCGGTCCTCGAGCGTTTTTTACACGGCAAAGAAAAATACGTCAGCTATATTTGTACCGCACTTCTTCAACATGTTTGCAGAGATAATATTGTCTACCACGGACTGGCGGGGTAGTATGTTCTGCGCGACATTCCGCACGTTCTGAAAGTCAGGGTCATCGCCGATATGCAAGCGCGGGTGAAGGAAGAGATGCGTCGCGAAAATATTTCAGCTGAAAAAGCCCTTTATGTGTTAAGGAAAGACGATGAAGAACGCCGCAAATGGGCGATTCAGGTATACGGTACGGATACATGGGATAGCAGACTTTACGATATTGTTTTGCATATCGACAGATTGACTGTTGACGATGCGGTGGACATCCTTTTTGATACGGTCCAAAAACCAAAATTCAGAACGACACCTGAATCCCAGAAACTGGTGGAAAATCTTACGCTGGCATCAAAAGTTAAGTCAGATTTGGCCACAATTGCACCAAAAATCAACGTCGTGGCCCATGATGGCAAGATTTCTATCAACAACATCGCTTTCGACACCGGGAGCAAAGAACAAGATCGGATTAAGTCAATCGTCATGCAAATCCAAGGCGTTAAAGAAGTAGTTTTTAATGTAAGGATACCGGCAGACCAGCATGGTCATGTCAATCCTTTCTATAATATCGGGTAAGGGGAAGAATGGTAATCGTCACCCGAAATGATCTGGACGGCGATAGCGAGCGCATTCCCCGCGGCGTGCCGCAGGCAGGGTCCAATTTAAACAGTCGATTGCCATGTATACTGTCTTTTTGGGAACAATGGATGACGCCTAACATGGAAGGCAACCCCGACTTAGTTCATGTCCGGCTATAGTCAAGCGGAATATAAAGCCATCCAGCACCTGGCCGGCAGACAATCTATCCCCGCGTTTAGCAGCATTTGCCCGCCCAGGCGACGCTCAATCTGCTCACGATCTCCAGACATCAGGCAAATCGTCTGCTTCCCATATTTTTATAAAATCAAATAGTCATGATCCATTTTGCATCGTTATTCCGGCGGTCGGTGAAAGCCGACCACAAAACCGGTGAAACTTGATTGCAACGCCCTGAATTCGGAGCGTCGATTGATGAAATGTTATGTGTGCCAGTCCGATAATCGTGAGGGGGTCAAGTTCTGTGAAGCATGCGGCACCGAGATTGCCGTTGTATGCCCTCGCTGCGACCAACGGATTCCCGTGGGTAAAAAATTTTGCGGTGAATGTGGGCAGAGACTCGGCCGGGATGCGGTCATTCAACCGGCCCCGGTAATCGATTACGACAGGCCGAACTCCTATACCCCAAAATTTATGGCCGAAAAGATTTTGACCACCCGGAGCAGCCTCGAGGGTGAAAGAAAACTGGTCACGGTATTTTTTTCCGATGTCACCGGATTTACCTCCCTTTCTGAAAACCAGGACCCGGAAGCGGTTCATCAGATCATGGATGGGTGCTTTAAGATCTTGATGCAGGAAATTCATCAATATGAAGGAACCATCAATCAGTTTACGGGTGACGGCGTGATGGCACTGTTTGGTGCGCCGCTGGCCCATGAGGACCATGCCCAAAGGGCGTGCCATGCCGCCCTTTCCATTCAACAATCGCTGATTGGATACGCGCGGAAGGTCAAGGCGGCGTTCGGGGTGGATTTTAAAATGCGAATCGGTCTGAATTCCGGACCCGTGGTTGTGGGTGCCATCGGCAATGACCTTCGGATGGATTACACCGCCGTGGGGGATACGACGAACCTTGCCGCGCGAATGGAGAGCCTGGCGGCGCCCGGCGGCATTCTTGTTTCGAACAGCACCTATCGGCTGGTTAAAAACTACTTTGAGTGTGAAAGCCTGGGTGAGGTCGCCGTTAAAGGCAAACAGGCACTGCAGCAGGCCTACAAACTCATTCGTGTCAGTGAGATACGGAGCCGCATGGATGCGTCCAAAGCCCGGGGGCTCACCGAATACATCGGTCGCAAAGATGAGATGCATGACCTTCGAAACGCTTTTCAAAAGGCCCAGTCAGGACACGGTCAGGTGGTGGGCGTGGTTGGCGAGGCGGGTATTGGAAAATCACGCTTCGTTTTCGAGATGCAGCGCACGGCGGATGCGCCTTGCCGGTATATTGAAAGCAGATGCCTTCAGTATAGCAGTCGCATTCCGTTTCTACCGATGCTGGAGATGTTCAGAACCTATTTTGATATTGGGGAAGGGGAGTCCGAGGAGGGGGTCGATGGAAAGCTGAGCGGCAGGCTGACGGGTCTGGATAAGGAATTGATCCAGTCGCTTCCCGCCTTCAGGCATTTTTTTTCGCTTCCCGCCAGAGACCCACAATGGGAGCGCTTCGAACCGAAAGAAAGACAGACAAAAATATTTGAAGCCATCAGGATTTTTCTCATCCGCTTGAGCCAAGACACCCCGCTGATCATCGTCATCGACGATCTTCAGTGGCTCGATAAGACGTCGGAAGAATTTATCAGCTATTTTGTCGAGTGGCTGGCGAATGCACGCATCCTCTTGTTGTTGCTCTACCGACCGGAATATCATCATCCCTGGGCAAGCAAATCCTTTTACAAGCAGATCGGGATATATCCGCTGTCCGAAGATGAAAGCAGGCAGTTTATCCGCTGTCTCTTGAACGACGGTGAGTTATCCCAGCCAATCGAACGATTCATCATCGGACGGACATCGGGGAATCCGCTTTTTATTGAGGAGTTTTCCCACACCATTCTTGAAAATCGAACAATCGTGGAAATGAATGGCAGTTATCGATTGGATGAGACGGTGTCCCCGCACCAGGTACCCGATACCATTCAGGGGATCATCGCCGCTAGAATGGACCGTCTCGAAGACAACATCAAGACAACCCTGCAGGTGGCCTCGGTGATTGGCCGACGTTTTCTTTTCAGGATCCTGCAGGCCCTTTCGGAATCGAGTGATGATCTTAAAACCTATCTGCTGCGGCTCCAAAGCTTGGAACTGATCCGTGAAAAGCGGGTTTTTCCGGAACTGGAATACATCTTTAAAAATGTCATTACCCAGGAAGTTGCCTACAACAGCCTTCTTTTCAACCGAAGGAAGGCCCTTCACGGTGATATCGGCATGGCCATGGAGGAGATGTATTCGAATCGGTTGGAGGAGTTTTATGAGGTGATCGCCCACCATTTTTCCAAGAGCGATCATCATGCGCGTGCAATCAAGTACTTAACGCTTTCGGGGGACAAAGCGATCCGCAGCCATTCGGCCTGGGAAGCCTTCGCGTTCTATAAAAAAGCCTTGGCCGTTTTTGACCATCTTCCGGATGATGGTGAACAAGAGAAAAATAGATTGACAATCCTGCATGCCATGCTGAGCCCGATCATCATCCTCAATTTCCCTGAAGGGAGTCTGGACTTGCTCGAAGCGGGCGCAACCCTCTCAAGGGAACTCGACGACCAAAAGAGTTTAATCCGCTTTTACAGCAACATTGGTTTTTTTCACTCGTTCAAAGGGAGGCATCAGGAAGGGATCAGATTCTCAGGCAAGGCCTTTGAGGAGGCCACGGCAATCAATGACCTGACCGCGATGGCACAGGCCGCACCTGATCTTTGTCTCGCTAATTTCTCGACCGGGCGTTTCCAAAAGGTCATTGAGGTGACATCAACAATGATCCGTGCGATCCACAAGGCGGAAAGAGAACAAGATACCTTCGGGGGCCCGGCGATCATCTATCCGGCATTTTTATCTTTATCCGGGTTGAGTCAGGCCCAATTGGGGCGGGTCGATGAAGGCATGGCGAACTGCCGCTACGGGCTCGAAGCGGCCATGGCATCGGCGAACGTCTTCACGATAAGCCTGTGCCGTTACTATACCGGCATGGCGCTCTTATTGAAAGGTGCCTGGAATGAAGCCAGGAGTTATTTTATGCGTTGCCTCGACGGTCTGGAACGGGTCGATTTTATTCAGATCGAAGCCCTTGCCAAGGGTGGATTAGGCGTTGCAGAGGCGCATATCGGCGATCCGATGCCTGCAAGGGCGATGGCTGAAGCGGGTTTGAAGGCGTTTGCGGATGCCGACATAAAAGGACAGGTATCGGCCCTTCAAGGTTACGTGGGGATGTGTTGTTTTGCATCCGCTAATTTTGAAGATGCCCATTGGTTTATGAATCAATCGCTGGCGTCCGCGATCGAAAATGATGAATCGTATCACCAAGGAATCGCATTGATTTGGGAAGGACGGATACTGGGGAAGGTGTCAACTACCGCGACTCCGGAAGCGGCACAGCGAATCGAAGAAGGGCTTGAAATTCTGGCTGAACTGGGTGCAACGCCGGACATCGCCATTGGACGCCTTTTCTTGGGGGAACAGTTTGCCCAAAGGAAAGAGGAAGAAGCGGCGACAACCCACTTAAAAGCGGCTGGCGCGTTGTTCAAGAAAATGGGCATGGATTACTGGATGGAAGAAACAGATAAAATCATGAACCGCGAACTGAATGGTACTGAAAATTTCTCAGACGGTGAGCAGGTCCCCGCATCAGGATGAGGTCGCCTTGCGATCAAGCGGCAAACGGACCGTAACCTGCGTCCACTTCCCCGGCTGGCTTTCCAACTGGATGGTACCGTTGTGAAGCTCGACGATTCGTTTGGCGATGGCCAGCCCCAGTCCCGACCCACCATGCTCGATCGATCTGGATTTCTCGACCCGGAAAAACTGCTCGAACACCTTGTCAATTTCGGCGTCTTCGATGCCAGGCCCGGTATTGGCCACCGTTATCGTCATCGTGTCAGGCCCTTGTTTTGCCTCAACAGTTATTTTACCACCCACGACGTTGTACTTGATTGCGTTGTCCAGAAGATTGGAAAATGCACGGGTCAATGTTTTTGCATCACCCGCGATGTCGCTCAAGGCTTGCAGGTGAAGCGCCATTCGGATGTTTTGCGCTTCGGCGATAAACCGGTAATCCGCTGCCAGGGATTCAAGGATGGCCTCTTGTGGCTGACTTCGCCGCCTACAGATGTGTTCACCCGGTCCGCCTATTCGGCCGGCCTGCTCCGGCTGGTTCCCACACCCACCTGTTCGCCGGCGAATGCTTCCGGCGGCGCCGATGGTCTTCCGGCCCGGGCACTGCGTGAAAGCGGTTGACCCGCACAGGCAGAATCCCTTAAGTTCGGTTCGATGCCGAGGGGGGGTCACCTCGGATCGTAATCGACTGAAATGAGATGCCTTGAAGGAGGATGGATGAAGGGCAAAAGCATAATCGCACTTGGGTTGGTGCTCCTGGTCGTCGTTCTTGTGATTCAGAACCACGAAACGGTCAAGGTCTGGTTTCTTTTCTGGCAGATCACCGGCTCGCGGGCTGCGGTTCTGATCCTGACATTTGCCATCGGTTGTCTGACCGGTTGGCTGGTGGGCATCCAGCATCAGACAACCCGGCGTTAAAACCTTTGACGGACCCACCCGTTCACGCATGAAAAGCCCATTTTTTGAATCGTCGACGTTGCGGCACACCCTGTTCCAGCAGGTTCTGCCGCTGGCCTTCCTGACCCGGGCACTGCGGGTACACCCCGGAGAATGGAAACTGCTGGCCTGGGTGACCGCCATCCAGCTGGTCATGAGTGCCAGCAGCATCATGATCAACAATGTCGCCCAGGCGACCTTCCTCAAACGCTTCGGCGTCCATGCGCTGCCGGCGGTTTTTCTGGGCGAGGCCCTGATCACCTTTTTCGTTGCCGGTCTGGTCAGTATGCTCATGGAGCGCTACCGGTCCCTGCGCGTGTTTACCGGTCTGCTGATTTTTTATGGGGTGTCTGCAGGCTTGCTGCGGACGCTGATCGGAACCGATGCCCGCTGGGTATACCCGGTGCTGTACATCCTCAAGACCCAGGCGGTCAGCATCCTGCCGATCCTCTATTGGGACATCCTGGGCGACCTGTTCACGACCCAGCAGTCCAAGCGGCTTTACACGCTGGTCACCGCCGGTGGCGTGGTGGGTACCGCCGCGGGCAGCTTGATGACCCGCAGCGTTGCCGGGTGGATCGGAACGGAGAACATCCTGCTGCTGTTCACGGCCGGTATGGCCCTGGCAGCCCTGCTCAACACATTGATGGACCGGGTGGCCGGAACCTCTGTCCAGCCCCATTCCCCTGTCGCCTCCACGAAAGAAAAAGGAACCTACGGGCAGATGGTCAGGGATTTCATTGCCTGCACCAAACAATACCCGTTGCTCAGGTACATGGTCATCCTGCTGGCCATTCCCAACATGCTGCTGCCCATCATGGACTACCAGTTCAACGTGCTGGTGGACCACCACTTCGTCTCCGAGGCGACGACCCTGCACTTTTTCGGGATTTACCGCGGTATCTCCAACACCTTCATTTTTCTCTGTCTGCTGGTCTCGAGCCGTCTGATCACCGCGTGGGGCATCCCCACCAGCATGCGCTTCCACCCGGCCAACTATGTGCTGGCCTTTTCCGGCATCCTGCTGCGCTTCGATATCCTGGCCGGTGTCTATGCCAAGTTTACCACCGAGGTCCTCAAGACCGTCCTGAACAACCCGGCGCGGTCGGTCCTTTGCAAAACAAGCCGATACGGTTGACATCATACTGCATGTTTTGGGGACGCTCGTTTTCGGAGAACGCATGCGGGTGATCGTGCGCGCCCTGGGTTCAGGAAATAGACGCGAGCGGGAGGATGCCATGGAGGCGCTCGATAATGCCCTGCACGGTGATATCCACCGTGGGCTCATGCCGTTGCTCGACGAGCAATCCGTTCAGGGATTCCTGATCAGCGGCCGGAGGCCCGTAACATCCTGGCCAGGAACGCTTTATTCTCCAGGCGAGGCCTTGTCATTCCTTCTCGGTGAACCCGATTCGGTGTTGAATGCCCTGTGCCGCGAAGTGGCGCAGGAAAACCCTGAAATCATGGCCGGGGTCATCCACCCCGTCGGCCTCGCTCCGGGAATTACAACGGAAAACGTCCGGGCCGTGTCACAGGCGGCAACGGTATTACCCGTTCCTCCGCCGGCCGGGCGAACCGCGGTTTCATGCAGTCTGGGCCAACGGATTCGTCACCTGCGTGCCATGCCCCTCTGCCAGGGCTTAAAGATCCTCGAAATCGCCCGGATCGTGAGCCGGGCGCAATTGATAACCGTCGATCGAGGCGAAATTCTGATACACAACGGCAGTGTCGGGGACCGGGTCTATATCGTCTGTCAAGGCAGCCTGTCTGCCGATGACAGCCACCGATCCGGAGAGTGGTCCGCCGGCGATATCGTTGGTGAGCTCGCCTGCATGGACGGCGCTGCGCAGATGGAGACCGTGCGGTGTGAAACCAAGGTGCTGCTTCTGGCCATTGCATGCGGTGAATTTCAGCAGATACTGCTGCAACTCCCGGTTCTGGCCTTGAACCTGTGCGCAATCTACAGCCGGTGGCTCAAGGTGTATCACCGGCGGTTGACCTGCACGGACGGGGCCGCCAACCATGCCGGTGCCTGAATGCCCGGCCAACCGAGCAGATGCACCTGGTCGTGAAGAGGCTGTCCATCGCGGCGGTTCGTTGGGTTGTTCTTGCCATTGTCCCGATTGCATGGTTTAAAAGCCAATTGAACCGCCATAGCGAGCGAACTGAAAATAGACGTTTATCCTTACGGTGCTGCGCAGCACTGCCGGTACAGGCAGAACATTCCCCACGGCTTGCCGCGGGGAGGGTTCCGAGACCATGGCGCTCGGATTTACAGTACACCATTCGGGGCTTCATGCCCATCGTAAGCCTGCGTGTTGAAGGGAACATACAATCCATCATGTTCGATACACATATTCTCCTGACTGGCGTCATCATCTTTGCGGCGCGCATCTGTGATGTCTCCATCGGCACCATCCGAACCATCGTCACGGTTCAGGGGCGGACCGCCATCGCTTTTAGCCTGGCGATTTTCGAAATTTCCATCTGGTTGACCGTCGTCAGCACGGTGATCAACCAGATCAAGGACCAGCCGCTGCTGGTGGTCTTTTATGCGTTCGGCTACGCCACCGGCAACGTGGTTGGGATCATGGTTGAGCGCAAGCTGGCTTTCGGAACGATGATCCTGAGAATTATCACCCGCAGCGCGGGGCCCGAAATCGCCGCCCACCTGAGAGGAAAAGGCCAGCCGGTCACCATTTTTCATGGGGAGGGCATGCGGGGGCCGGTCAACGAGCTTTATATCGCCTGCCGGCGCAAGGACCTGAAATGGATCCTGCCCGAGGTGCAGCGTCTGGATCCGCGGCTCTTCTATGTCATCGAGCAGGCGAGGGACATGAGCAGAGTACTCAAACCGTTATATACTCCCCTCGGCGGGTGGCGGGCCACCGACAAGAAAAAATAGACACCCCGGTATCCGGGCGGTGGATGACCCCCCCGCAACCAAAGGGGTTTGGCGGGAAGACCGCCAAAGGCGTCTGATTGAACCGCGATAGCGAGCGCATTCCCCGCCGCTTGCGGCGGGGTTAGCGAGCGAACTGAAAATAGACGTTCATCCTTACGGTGCTGCGCAGCACTGCCGGTAAAGGCAGAACATTCCCCGCGGCTTGCCGCGGGGAGGGTTCAATTCCGTGGTCATTCTTAAAGAGCTGCTCACCTGGCGCTCGGCCGTGGACATTCGGCTGATGTCGGCGGGGAATGCGCGCGAACTGAAAATAGACGGTTGTCCCTGCGGTGAACCCTTACCGCGGCAATCCGCGGGGAGGGTTCAATACGCCGGTATCGGCGGAAACCCGGAAAAGTGATAAAATCGGCGCGTCAAACGAAACCTTCCAGAGGTTTCTGGTTCTATTCTGCTGCCTGTCCCATGCGCTCACGGAATGTCGCTTTGTCGATGGCACCGATGTTTACAGCAAAAGGAAAGAAACCATGCGAACCCTTGATTTGATGACAGTCACGCTTTTGACTGCCGGTTTGGCGCTCTTCAGCTGTTCGGAAAAGATCGAACCGGGCAGCACCCCACCGGTTGAAGGGCCGCCCGTCGCGGTGCGGGTGAGCGAAGCACGCAGTGCCGTCCAGCCGGTTGTGTATGAGGCCGTCGGTACGGTGAAGGCCAGAAAGTCGGCGACGGTCTCCAGCAAACTGATGGGCGTCATCCAGGCCTTCAAGGTCAATGAGGGTGACCGGGTAAAGCAGGGGGACCTGCTCGTGGTGCTGGATGAGCGCCAGGTGGCTGCCCAACTGAATCAGGCCCAGGCGGCTCTGGCCGAGGCGAAGAAGGCCGAATCCGGTGCCATATCCGCCCGCGCGGCAGCTGAGGCCGGTGCCCAGCAGGCCCGGCTGTCGTATGCACGCAACCAGACCATGCTGGCCGGCGGGGCCATCACCCAGGAGACCTTTGAAACGGTGGATGCCCGGCACAAGCAGGCCCAGGCGGCCCTGGCTCAGGCCGAAGCCATGGTGGAGGCGGCGCGTTTCCGGATCGAACAGGCCCAGGCCGCCGTGGATGCCGCCACCGTTGCCCAGAAGGATGCCCGCATCATGGCTCCCTTCGACGGCGAGGTGACCGCCAAGCTGGCCGACGCGGGGTCGCTGGCTGCGCCGGGCACCCCACTGCTGACGCTGGAGCAGGCAGGGGGGTATCGGGTGGATCTGGTGGTTCCCGAAACCGTCATCCAGTCCGTCCGCACGGGCGAACCGGTGGATGTCCGCATTTCGGCCATCGGGGAGGCGTCCATCACCGGAACGGTGAGCGTGATCGTACCTTCGGCCGATCAGAACAGCCGGACCTTTATCGTCCAGGTGAACATCCCCACCGCCGAATCCCTGCGGTCGGGCATGTTCGCCCGGGTGCCCCTGACCGTCGGCGAACAGAAAACGATGCGCGTTTTCCGATCGGCCGTGGTCCGCAAGGGGCAGTTGACCGGTGTGTTCATCGTGGATGAGAAAGGCACCGCCCGGTTCCGCCTGATCCGCACCGGCCGAAGCTATGGCGAACAGGTGGAGGTGATCTCGGGGCTCCAGGACGGCGCTCGGCTAGTGGTCGATCCGCCCGCCCAACTGACCAACGGATCAACCGTGGAGATTGAAAAATGAGTCAATCAAACGGTCCTGCCGGAAAAATCGCCAACTATTTCATCAATTCCAAGCTGACCCCGCTGATCATCGTCGCATCGATGCTGCTGGGCCTGGCGGCCGTGGTGGCCCTTCCGCGGGAGGAGGAGCCCCAGATCATTGTGCCGATGATCGATATTTTCGTGCAGATGCCCGGTTCCAGCGCCGCCGAGGTGGAGCAGCGGGTGACGCGTCCCATGGAGAAGCTGCTCTGGGAGATTCCCGGTGTGGAGTACATCTACTCCACCAGCATGCCGGGCATGGCCATGGCGATCGTGCGGTTTTACGTCGGCCAGAACGAAGAGGAATCCATCGTCCGGCTGCAGTCCAAATTGATGGCGAACATGGACCGGATTCCCTGCTGCATCACACCACCGCTGATCAAGCCGCGTTACATCGACGACGTGCCGATCCTTGCGCTGACCTTCTGGAGCGATGATGTCGGACCTTATCTGTTGCGGCGGGTGGCGGCCGAGGTGGAGGATCAGGTCAAACGGGAGCCCAATGCCTCGCTCACCACCCTGATCGGCGGGGACAGCCGACGGGTGGAGGTTCAGTTGGACCCGGTGCGCATGGCCGGCTACGGCCTGGACCCGGTGGCCGTATCCCAGATCGTCTTCGCCGCCAATCAGGCGGCCGATGCCGGCAGCTACCCCTCGCCGGAAGGTCAGATCATCGTCCATATCGGCGATTTTCTGAAAACCCCCGACGATGTGCGTAACGTCGTGGTGGCAGCCCACCAGGGGCGTCCGGTCTACCTGGGGGATGTGGCCACCATCACCGACGGTCCGCCAATGCCGGATAACTATGTCTTTTTCGGCACCGGGCCGGCGGCCGGTGAAAAGGGGTTGTCCACGGGAGACGGCGGGCACACCCCTTATCCTGCGGTTACCCTGACGCTGGCCAAACGCAAAGGCACCAACGCCATCAATGTGGCCGACAAGGTGCTGGCGCGGGTGGAGCGCCTCAAGGGGACGGTGATCCCCGACAACGTCCACGTCACGGTCACCCGCAATTACGGTGAAACGGCCAAGGAGAAAAGCGACGAACTGCTCTGGCACATGCTGATCGCGGTGGTGTCGGTGACCATCCTCATCTGGTTCACCCTGGGCCATCGGGAGTCCGGTGTGGTGGCGTTTGCCATTCCGGTCACCTTGGCCCTGACCATGGCGGTTTTTTACCTCTACGGGTACACCCTCAACCGCATCACCCTTTTCGCCTTGATTTTCTCCATCGGCATCCTGGTGGACGATGCCATCGTGGTGGTGGAGAACATCGTGCGCCATTTCCGACTGCCACAAAACAAGGACCGCTCACGGGTCCAGGTGGCCGTCGAAGCCGTTGACGAGGTGGGCAACCCGACCATTCTGGCCACCTTGACCGTCATCGCCGCCATTCTGCCCATGGCTTTCGTCGGCGGTCTCATGGGCCCCTACATGCGCCCCATCCCGGTCGGTGCGTCGGCGGCCATGGTCTTTTCGCTGATCGTGGCCTTCATCGTCACCCCCTGGGCCGCCTACCGGCTGTTGAAAAACAATGGACACGCCGGCGGCCACGGCGGGTCTCACGGTTCCGAGGATTGGACCACCCGGCTCTACCGCAATGTCATGGACCATTTGTTGCACAACCCGGTGTGGCGGTGGTCCTTTTTGATCGGTGTCGCCGTTTTGCTCCTGGGGGCCTGTGCCATGGTAGGGGTGGGGCTGGTCAAGGTGAAAATGCTGCCCTTCGACAACAAGAGCGAGTTCCAGGTCATCCTGGACATGCCTGACCACGCCACCCTGGAAGATACCGCCGCCGCGGCTTTCGAGATGGGGGATTACCTGGCCACGGTCAACGAGGTGGTCGATTACCAGATCCATGTGGGTACGTCCGGTCCGTTTAACTTCAACGGACTGGTGCGCCACTATTACCTGCGCCAATCGCCCAACCTGGCCGACATCCAAGTCAACCTGGCGGTTAAAGGAAAGCGCCGGGAGCAGAGCCACGCCATAGCCAAGCGGGTGCGGCCGCCGCTCCAAGCCATCGCCCAGCGCTACCATGCCCGCATCCAGGTTGCCGAGGTCCCTCCAGGCCCGCCGGTACTCTCCACCCTGGTGGCCGAGGTTTACGGCCCCGACTATGCGCGTCAGCGGGAACTGGCCCTGAAGATCCGCGATATATTCGAACAGACCGACGGCGTGGTGGATGTGGACTGGTACATGGAAGACGCGCAGACCCGCTACCAGTTGACGGTTGATCAGGAGAAGGCCGCATTGAACGGCATCAGTGTGGCCCACATCACCCAGACGTTGCAGATGGTCCTGTCCGGCTCACGGGCCGGGCTGCTCCATCAGGCGCAGGAAAAAGAGGATGTGCCCATCGTACTTCAGCCGCCCCTGGCCCTGCGGGCCGGTCTCGACCTGCTCAAGGCCGTCAGCGTCAGTGCCGCGGACGGCCGCGTGGTGTCGCTTTCCGATCTGGTAACGGTCGAGCAGACCGAAGTGGACCGCAGCATCTACCACAAGAACCTCATGCCGGTCGTCTATGTGATCGCCGATGTGGCCGGTGCCAAAGAGAGTCCCGTTTATGCCATCCTTGAACTGCGCAAGAAGATCGACGCCATCACCCTTCCCGAAGGGTACCGGATTGCCCAGCACACGGCGGCCCTGCCCGAGAGCGACCAGCGCTTTGCCATGAAGTGGGACGGCGAGTGGCACATCACCTACGAGGTGTTCCGGGATCTGGGGATGGCCTTTGCCGTGGTGCTGGTGCTGATCTTCGTATTGGTGGTGGGCTGGTTCCAATCCTTTTCCACACCGGTGGTGATCATGGCGGCCATCCCCTTTTCCCTGATCGGCATCCTGCCGGCCCACTGGGCCATGGGCGCCTTTTTCACGGCGACCTCCATGATCGGTTTTATCGCCGGTGCGGGCATCGTGGTGAGAAATTCCATCATCCTGGTGGATTTTATCGAGCTTCGGCTCTCCGAAGGGGCGCCGCTGGACAAGGCCGTCATCGATGCCGGTGCGGTGCGCTTCCGGCCGATGATGCTCACGGCCGCCGCCGTGGTGGTGGGGGCCTCGGTGATCCTCTTCGACCCCATTTTCCAGGGCCTGGCCATCTCCCTGATGGCCGGCGAGGTGGCCTCGCTGCTCTTTTCACGCATGACGGTGCCGATCCTTTATTTTCTGGACAAGCGCTGGGAATTCGCCCACAGGCATGGCGGCACCGGGAGCGTCGCAAGAACGGGTGAAGGCCGTTCGCGATCATGATCATTCCGTTGCTGATCATGATCGCCGGATTTGTCGCTCTGATCAAAGGCGCCGACCTTTTTGTGGATGGTGCCGCGCGCCTGGCCCGGGGCATGCGTGTCTCTCCGATGGCCGTCGGCCTGACCGTGGTGGCTTTCGGAACGTCTGCTCCCGAACTCTTCGTCAACATCTCGGCCGGGATCAGCGGCAACACCGATCTCGCCCTGGGCAACGTGGTGGGCAGCAACATCGCCAATATCCTTTTAATTCTGGGGATCTCGTCGCTGGTCCGGCCGCTCACCGTTTCCAGTGGGACCGTGTGGAAGGAGATTCCTTTCAGCCTGCTGGCGGCGCTGATGCTGTGGATTCTGGCCAGCGACGTCTATATCGACGGTGCCGCCAGTTCGACGATTTCCCGGTCGGACGGCTTGGTGCTGCTGGGTTTCTTCGGCGTCTTCATCGCCTACACCGCATCTATCGCCACACCGGTTGCCGGTCTGCCGGACATCCGCCCGGCACCGACCGAGAAGGCGGTGCGGATTGCCCTGAAAATGATTCTCGGCTTTTGCGGCCTGTTGTTCGGGGGGCGCTGGATCGTGGACGCCGTCGTGGTCCTGGGGGAACTTCTGGCCATCCCCCGGGCCGTCATGGGGCTGACCGTGGTGGCGGTGGGGACCTCCCTGCCCGAGCTGGCCACCTCGGTCATGGCCGCCAGGCGGGGAGACGTCGAGATTGCCGTGGGAAACGTGGTCGGCTCCAACATCTTCAATGTGTTTTTTATATTGGGGGTCAGTGCGGTCATCCGGCCGCTGCCATTCAACCCGGCGGCCAATGTGGACATGGGCGTCATGATGGCCGCCAGCATCCTGCTGTTCATCTTCATGTTTACCGGCCGGGTGCGTATCATGGACCGCTGGGAGGGGGTGCTGGCCCTGGTGATTTATTTCATCTACCTCGGTTACCTGCTGTTTCCCATCTTTTTTCCCGGCATCCCGTCGGGTTCGAACGGTTGATCGCAGATGCAACTGCCTTGAACCGTGATTATGATATCAACATCAACCCCTGTTTGGGCGCAAAAAAACAGGCCGAAAGGCGGATCCATGAGCATCGCTAGCCTCACCCCGCTGGCCGGGGAAGTATTCAAAAAACGTTATCTGGCCCGCAACTACCGGGGAGAGACCATCGAGACGCCGGCCGACGTCTTTTCGCGGGTGGCCCGGGTGGTGGCCGAGGCGGACCGGCTCTTCGACGCCCGCGCCTCATTGCGGGACACGGCGGATCGATTCGAGACGGCCATGACCTCGCTCTCTTTTCTGCCCAATTCCCCTTGCCTGATGAACGCCGGCCGACCGCTGGGGCAATTGGCAGCCTGTTTTGTGCTGCCGGTGGAGGACCACCTGGAATCGATCTTCCAGAGCCTCAAGGATGCCGCGCTGATCCACCATACCGGCGGCGGAACCGGGTTCTCCTTCAGCCGGCTGCGTCCCGCCGGGGACACCATCTTCCCCGCCTCCGGTGTGACCGGTGGTCCGGTATCGTTCATCCAGCTGTTCGATGCGGCCACCCACCTCATCGACCGCAACCGCATCCGGCCCGGTGCCAACATGGGCGTGCTGCATGTGAGCCACCCGGATATCGAGGCGTTCGTCAAGGCCAAGCGAGACCGCAGCCAGCTTTGCAATTTCAACCTTTCCGTGGCCGTGGATGACTTCTTCATCGATTGTGTGAAACGGAGAGACGATTATCCGCTGATCCACCCGCGAACCGGCGCCGAGGTGGCTCGGGTGCCGGCGGCCGACCTGTTCGGCCTGATGGCGGAAAGCGCCTGGGAGACCGGAGATCCCGGGATCCTGTTCATTGACCGCATCAACCGGGCCAACCCCACCCCCCGAATGGGGACCCTGGAGGCCACCAACCCATGCGGTGAGCAGCCATTGCTGCCCTACGAGTCCTGTACGCTGGGTTCCATCAATCTGACCCGCATCATCGACGGCAACCACATCGACTACGGCAGACTGGAGTCACTGGTGCACCTGGCTGTCCATTTTCTGGACAACGTGGTGGAGGTGAACCGCCACCCGATACCCCGTACCGGTGAATGGAGTCGGATGAACCGCAAGATCGGGCTGGGGGTCATGGGTTTTGCCGACATGCTGATCCTGCTCGGCGTTTCCTACCAGAGTGAACCGGCGTTGCGGCTGGCCGGTGAGGTCATGTCTCGGATCCAGCAGTATGCCGAGGCGGCGTCGGCCGAGCTGGCTGCCAGGCGGGGAAATTTCCCCGCTTTTCAACAGAGCGTGTTTCCGGCCAGGGGGGTGAAGCGGCGACGCAATGCCACCCTGACCACCGTGGCGCCCACCGGCACCATCAGCATTCTGGCCGGGGTGAGCAGCAGCGTCGAGCCCGTATTCGCCTTCGAAGTTCAGCGCCGGATCGTGGATCAGATCTATACGGATGTGCATCCCATCTATGCGCAATACCGCAAGGAGGGACGCGAGATGGACAAGCGCATCTTTCAGACCGCCTGGGATGTCTCCCCGCGCTGGCACCTGAAGATCCAGGCCGCTTTTCAAAAATATACGGACAATGCCGTGTCCAAAACGGTGAATCTGCCCGAATCCATCACGGCGGATGAGATTCGCACCCTCTTTCTGGATGCCGCCGACATGAATCTCAAGGGCATCACGGTTTATCGCGACCACTCACATCCGGATCAGGTGCTTTCCGCCTGCTCCATGAAAAACGAGGAGTGCTCATGAATCGGAAAAACGCCATAGCAACCATCGACAGCTTTGACGGGTATTGGGATGTCCTGGTCATCGGCGGTGGTGCCACCGGATTGGGGTGCGCGCTGGATGCGGCGTCGAGGGGATACAAGACCCTGCTGGTGGAGCAGCACGACTTTGCCAAGGGCACCTCCAGCCGCAGTACCAAGCTGGTTCACGGCGGCGTGCGCTACCTGCAGCAGGGCAATGTCTCACTGGTTCTCGAAGCCCTTCACGAGCGGGGATTGCTGATGCAGAACGCACCGCATCTGGTCCGGAACCAGGCTTTTATCGTGCCCAACTACGAGTGGTGGGACGGCCCTTTTTACGGCGTGGGCCTGAAGGTGTACGATCTGTTGGCCGGCCGGCTGGGCCTGGGCCCTTCCAAGTGGCTGTCCAAAGCGGAAACGTTGAAACGCATTCCAACCCTGGAGCCGGACCAGCTGCGCGGCGGAGTGATCTATTATGACGGTCAGTTCGACGATGCCCGCCTGGCGGTCAACCTGGCCCAGTCCATCGAGGATGCCGGCGGCGTTCCCGTCAATTACATGCAGGTGACCGGTCTGACCTACGCGGGGAAAATGATCGATGGCGTCAAGCTCATGGACACCATCGACGGCGGGGAACGCCACGTCCACGCCCGGGTGGTGGTCAACGCCACGGGAATATTTACCGACGACATCCTGCGCATGGATCAGCCCGCGGCGACACCGCTCATCACCCACAGCCAGGGCGTTCACCTGGTGCTGGACAAACGGTTCCTCAAGGGGAATACGGCCATCATGGTTCCCCAGACCGAAGACGGTCGGGTGCTGTTCGCCGTTCCCTGGCACGAGCGGGTGCTGGTGGGCACGACCGACACGCCGGTGGATCGAGCCAGTCTCGAGCCCCGTCCCCTCGAGGAAGAGATCGCGTTCATCCTCAAACATGCCGCCCAATACATGGTGGAGGACCCCACCCGGGAGGACATCCTGTGCGTGTTCGCCGGCTTGCGGCCGCTGGTGGGGGAGGGGCAGGGTAAAAAGACCGCTGCCATCTCCAGGGATCATCACCTGGTGGTGTCGCAATCGGGGCTGGTGACCATTACCGGCGGCAAATGGACCACCTACCGCAAGATGGCCGAAGACACGGTCAACCAGGCCGCCCTGATCGCCGGGCTGCCGGAAAGCGAATGCCGGACACGCAAGCTGCGCATTCACGGGTGGCTGAAGCACATGGACCCAAAAGATCCCCTGTGCGCCTATGGCTCAGATGCCATTTTCATCCGGCGGATCATCGACGCGGACCCCACCCTGGGAGAAAAACTGCACGACCGCCTGCCCTATGTCAAAGCAGAGGTCGTCTGGGCCGTTCGCCATGAAATGGCCTTGACCCTGGAAGATGTCCTGGCCCGTCGCACCCGCTCGTTGATCCTTGACGCTGCGGCCAGCATGGACGCGGCTGGAGAGGCGGCCCTTCTGATGGCCAAAGAAATGGGTTTGGGATCGCCATGGCAGCAACAGCAGGTATCCCAATTCAAGGAGATGGCCGGGGGGTACCTGCCGGATTGAGGACAGAGGATAGAGGGCAGAGGACTGAAGACAGAGGACAGAGGACAGAGGACTGAGGACTGAGGACAGAGGACAGAGGACTGAGGACTGAGGACTGAGGACGAACTGAGGACTGAGGACTGAGGACTGAGGGCGGAAGACGGAAGACGGAGGGCTGAGAACGAAGGATTAAATTAAAACCAGAGACCATTGAGGGATACCATGAAAACTATATACACCGTGCTGTTTCTGTTGTTAATTGCGGCCACGGCCATGGCAGGCGGGCAGGTGGTTGCCTATGACATCAAGGGGGAGGCCTTCGAGGGGTATTTTACTTCCCCGGCGGACAATGCCCCATTCGTGCTGCTGATCCATGACTGGGACGGCCTCACCGATTATGAAGTCAAACGGGCCGACATGCTGGCTGAAAAAGGGTATGCGGTCTTCGCTGCCGATCTATTCGGCGCCGGAATCAGGCCCACTGAAGTGAAAGACCGGCGCCAGCATACCGGCGAGCTTTACAAGGACCGGGAACGCATGCGCAGCCTGATTTTCGGTGCGCTGGATGCAGCCAGGGCGCGAGGCGCCAATGTGAACAATGCCGTAGCAGTGGGATACTGCTTCGGTGGTGCCGCCGTGCTCGAGTTTGCCCGGGCGGGGGCGGACATGAAAGGATTTGTGACCTTCCACGGCGGATTGAGTACGCCGGAAGGCCAGGATTACGCCAAGACCAAGGGCAAACTGCTGATCCTGCACGGCACGGCCGACACGAATATCACCATGGACCACTTCGCCAGGCTGGCCAATGCCCTGGAGGAAAAGGGGGTGCCCCACGAGATGATTACCTACGGCGGTGCACCGCACGCCTTCACCGTCTTCGGCTCCGACCGGTACCGAAAAGATGCGGATGAGAAATCATGGAAGCGGTTTGGTGAGTTCCTGGAAGAGACATTGAGGTAGCTCAGGCGACTTTGAGAAATTTTACCTTGTTGACCCCGCTGGTGAAACCCAGGATGCTGGAGATCGTGTCCAGGCTGTCTTTCAGGGCTGTCAACCGGTGTTCGCCGAGGGGATTGTTTTGATGGACAACCAAAAGCTCACATGGTTTCTTTTTTTGTTGCAGTGAGTGAGAAAAAAGTACGATACTTGTCGGCCTCCTTTGCACCTGATCCACCCATTGATCTTACATTCGTTCATCCGGTATATTTCAGTGGTCAGGCCGGCTGCCCGGAAAACCAGAAATGAGTTCCAGGACACTGATTCCCAGCAGAAGCACGACCAGAGACCATAAAAAGACCAGGCCACGCAGCGGCAACGACAACTCGCCAAAGACGAGCCAACCGAAAAGCACCAGACCGCCGCACAGGTTGATGGCGATCGCTCCGCCGAGTCCCAACCCGATACCGCTTCCCGCCTTGCGGCGACTTTCGATCATCAGGGCGATGCCGATACCGAACAGAACGCCGCCGAGAATGGTCGGGTAAAAGCCATGGGCGGCCGGCGGCACGCCCAGCCATGCGGCCAGTCCGTCGGAAAAGCCGATCAACAGCAGCCCCAGCAGCAGATTGATT
Organism: uncultured delta proteobacterium; assembly: GCA_963705475.1. GTDB lineage: Bacteria > Desulfobacterota > Desulfobacteria > Desulfobacterales > Desulfosarcinaceae > Desulfosarcina. The sequence goes on from CAVPJS010000007.1 coordinate 84,963, forward strand.
ATTGCGTCGATGGTGAGCAGTGTGACGCGCCGCATGGAAGCACCCCCAAGAGACCGATTACACCTTGTTGTCAATGATTGCTTTGGTTGAAAGCACATTGGCATACGAGCCGGACAGTGCGGCCATGAAGGCGGCATGGACTTCCGGCGCATGAATGCTTTTGCCCCTGAACATCAACTCTTTGGTCGCGCAGGCATCGTCGACAACGGTGCAGGTAAAACCCAAATCGAAAGCCGCCCGAACCGTGGCATCGATGCACATGTGGCTCATCGCACCGCTGGTGATGATTTCTTTGATGTTGCGTCGTTTCAGGATTTTTAGGAGCGGGGTGTCGCGAAAGCTGTTGGGATAGTTCTTGACGACGACGATTTCATCCCCCTGGGGAGCGACCAATGGATTGATTTCCGCCCCATTGGTGTCGGGCAGGAAAAAGGTTGCTCCCTCGTGAATGGCGATGTGTTGGATATGGATGACCGGCCGGCCACTTTTTCTGAATGCATCCAGAAGCAGGCGGGCATTGGCCGCGGCGGCGCCAATGCCGACCAGTTCCATGTTTCCGCCGGGAAAATAATCGTTCTGAATGTCAACCACCATCAGACATGTGTTCATGTCGCCTCCTCATTTCACGGTATATCAACTCAGGTTCTTGTGACGACAGTCAATGACGCGAACACCCGGCGAGCGAATCATCAGTTCAGCTTGAAGGCCATGAAGTGGATGGCCGCTTCCCTTGACCGCGCAGCATGCTCGTAAGCGGAAACAGGCCCACGGGCACCGAATGCACTGCTACTGCAATGATGAGAACCATCTGGTTTTGCCATCTCGCGACCCCCCCATTGTCGGACGGATTCGCGGGTGAAGTCATAGAGCAGCTTGCTGTCGGTCTTCATATACACGGTGCCGCCGGGTATGAGCAAATTTGCGTAAGCGTCAAGAAAGGGAGCGGCGGTGAGCCGAGACTTGATCGCCCGGTTCTTTGGGTGCGGGTCGGGAAAAGTCAGCCAGATCGCGTGTATCGATTGCGTCAGAAAAAATTCTCCGATTCTCTCCACCTGCGCACGAAGAAAATAGACATTGTCAAGGCCCTGGGCAATGGCCTTTTCTGCGCCGACACATATGCGATGACTCTTGCGGTCGACGCCCACACACAGGTTACGCGAATTGGCGGTGGCGATTGCCAGACTGTACTCTCCTTTGCCACAGCCCAGTTCAAGGACTATATCCATACCCCGATACCGATCTTCATACCAGGGATAGGCGCCGGGTGACGGTGACTTCCCATCGGTGGAAAATGTCACGTTGGGCAGACGTTTGACGCGTTCGTACTTGCGAAGCTTGTTTTTGGGCATGCTTGTACCTGGTTTGAGCGGTTGTCGATTCGCTGTGTACCTATCTCCCGATCATTGAGGCCGGCGGGCGGCTTAGGTGTATATTCTATTTTGCCATCACTGTCTGTTGCGAAAAAGGGCTGGCCTATTTCCGACGGTTATACGGGCTTTTTTTTCAGGTTAAGCCAGGTGCCAACCTTACCGCCCGCGATCGAACACAGGGGAACGATCAACAACAGGGAAATAAACCCCTGCATTTCCGACGCCACCGCCCAGGGGGGCAATTGTGAATACATGCCCATGTAACCGATCAAAGCCTCAATCCGGGCATACAAGCTGATGGCAACCGCGCCAGAAGCAAATAACAGCACTCTCAACATATTGAATTTGCTAAAATAACTCAGCAACATCCCAAAGGAAAAACACAGCGTAAAATCTGCCATGTTCGCGAAGCCCATGTTGACCATATTCTGTAAAATGACGGATCGGGTATTCGCGTTGGCTGCTCTGACGGTCTCGATCAGAAGGGGAGACAAGATATACGAGAACAGAAATTTCGATAGGAACCAGGACACGAAGCCGGCACTTAACCAGATGAATGGAATGAACCATTTTTTATCGACCCGGCTATTGTTCAGCATTTATAATGACTTCTTTTGACAGCGTCTATTCGTGAACGACATGCAGCATCGGCACACGGCCGGTCATCACCGCGTCTACCTTCCCGGAGTCTCCTGAACGCGCCTCAAGATCCCTCCCGTTGATACGGAATCGTTCGGCCGCGTTGCTACTTAAATCGATCATTTTCTTTTTAACATATCAGGTCGGGGGCGATGCATCGGCCCAGAGGGGTCAGATGCGGGATGATGTTCCGCCACAGATAGGAAGAGGTCGGATTGCCGTGCAGGAATAAAATTGGATCGCCCGACCCTTCATCAACATAGTGCATCTTGGAACCATGCACCTCAACATAGTTGGATCTGAAAGGAAAGTCTGCCGAAATTTCTCGTGCGTCAGCCATGGTTGATTTCCTAACGCTGCATTCAGGCGTTTCTTTTGACCGATGCTGTTCAGTGTCACCGGGCCCGGCAGGCTGTCTGCATTCCGGCGAAGACGGTGGTTCGATCATAAGGTTTCAGGGCATGCAACGGCGACAACACGGCATCATCACGATTCGTAGGCCAGCACCCGGATGATGCCGATGGTGCCTCCGTCTCCGGTTGTGCACGTGTCCGATACGGAAAGGACCGTTTTCACGTCGTTGTCTTGGATGAAGCCGTTTACCTGTGCATCCAGATCGTTCAACGCCTTCATGGTATGCATGGCTTTTAATTCGTTGGTGAAGGTTTTGATCTTGACCATGGCCTGACCTCCGGTTGGTTTTGCCCCAAAGGGGCTTATTTGTTTTGCGAATTGGTGGCTTGGAATGATTCTGAAGCGACACCCCGATGTTCCCGATTGCCGGCCTCAACGAACCACTTTTCCCAGTGGCGCAATGGTGCGCATTCACTGGTCGGCAGCGCGCGGATGGTTATTTTGCCATCACTCCCAGCAATATCAGCCCGTCATGAAAAAGAACAAGAGACAGCCCGCATAAGACCAGGCCGAGGAAACGCATCGTGTATCGGTATCCGCGCCCGTTTAAAAAGGATCTCGATCGGCCAACCAACACCGCCAGCATGATTTTCGACCCCACCAGAAAAACATAAAATCCGACGATAAACGCCGAAGCAGCACCGATATGCAGCTGCATCGCTTGGGTCATGGTCGGCGCACCGACACTGAACCAGAACAGGTAGGGATGGGGGCTCAGCGCATTGGCCATGATTCCTTTGGTTAACGATCTTGGTTTGATCCCAACCCAATTCAGTGCGACTTCTCTTGTGCGCAGGCATTCGCAGCCCATATAGAAGATAACGCATCCTCCGACCAAGGCAAGGATTCCCAAAATCGAATGAAAGCCGGATAGCTTGGACAAGAGGAAACATGTCAGGCTGATGATGGGCAGGTCGGTGATCATGGGTGCCAGGGCAACCCTGACCCCTGACCCGATGCCATGTCGAATCGTTTCTGATATCACGAGCGCCAGCAGCGGCCCGGGCGAAAATCCGGCGGATAATCCGAGCAGGACCCCAAGGGTCAAATAATGCATCATCGCGTGTCCACATACGAATCACGGTGGCAGTTTGACCACTTCAGTGTGTGTCTGGAGTTGACTACAAATAATTGCCGTTTTGAACTTCTTCAATGAGGTTGCTGTCACTTCGATACACGCATCGTCCTGAAAACCAGGTTTCCACAACTTTGATATTTTTGATTTCAGATGGGTTCACCGTAAAAAGATCCTTGTCGAGCACGGTGAATGCGGCGTTTTTTCCCGGCGAAATGGTGCCCATTTTTGTTTCGTTGAATCCGGCATAGGCTGCATTAATGGTCATCATCCTCAGCGCGGCATCGACGGAGATTTTTTGATCCTCATTGGGGTGATTTACTGCCGCGTGGATGCCTAAAATCGGATCTGGAGGCGTTACATTTGTGTCCGAGCCTCCGGCAATGGTCAGCCCATGCTTAAGTATATCGGCAAAACGGTTGGTGGACGTCCACCCATCACCAAGCCGTTTTTGATACATCTTTTCCGGGCCACCCCAAAAATATTCGAAATTGGGCTGCATGCTGGCAACAACCCCTAAGTCTCTAGCACGATGGATCTGCACATCGGTGGCCAGTTCAAAATGCTCGATCCTGTGTCGGTGGTCATAGCGCGGATACTTTCGCAGGGCACTCTCATAGGCATCCAAAACAAGTTGGATCGCTCTCGGCCCGATAGCGTGAAAAGAGAGTTGGACGCCCGCGTCGTGGGCGCCCTCAACAAAGGCGAAGAATTCCCGTTGCTTCTCGTAAATATGACCCCGAACACCCTTTGCATCCTGATAATCCTGGTCGAGCGCCGCCGTGTAGCTCCCAGTGACTTGTAAACGGGGATGATTTTGTTTGTTTCCACTCAAAACATGGATAAACGCTATCCCACGATCTGCCGGCGGATCACCGTGTCTTTCTTCCAGCGGTGGTCGTCCCTTTCGGGGTAGGCGATGTTGTAGTGCAGGCCGCGGCTCTCCTTGCGGTGGGCGGCGCATTTGATGATCAGTTCGGCCACGGTGGCGATGTTGCGAAGTTCGATGAGATCCGGGGAAACCTTGAAATTCCAGTAGTACTCGCTGATTTCGTTCTGGATGGTGTCGATGCGGCGCTGGGCGCGGGCCAGGCGCTTGTCCGAACGCACGATGCCCACATAGTTCCACATCAGGCGACGGATTTCGTCCCAATTGTGGGCGACCATGATCTGCTCGTCGCTGTCGGTGGTGCCCACGTCATCCCAGTCCGGGATGTCCGGGAAGGTCCCCCTGTCACCATCGGCAAGGTCCCGGACCGCCTGTCTGGCGGCGGCATCGGCGTAGATCAAGGCCTCCAGCAGGGAGTTGCTGGCCAGCCGGTTGGCGCCGTGAAGGCCGGTGCAGGCGGTTTCGCCCACGGCATAGAGGCGGTTGATGTCCGTGCGGCCGAACATGTCCGTGACCACACCGCCGCACATGTAGTGGGCGGCCGGAACGACGGGGATCGGCGCTTTGGTCATGTCGATACCGAAAGCGAGGCATTTTTCAGCCAGGTTGGGAAAGCGACCCTTGACGAACGCGGCGGGTCGGTGGGAGATATCCAGAAACACGCTGTCATGGCCGGTGCGTTTCAGCTCCGTGTCGATGGCACGGGCGACCACGTCGCGGCAGGCCAGGTCTTTTTTGGGGTCGTAGCGTTCCATGAAGGAGTTGCCGTCGGCATCCATGAGGCGCCCCCCTTCGCCGCGCACAGCTTCCGAGATGAGAAAATTCTTGGCGGCCGGATGGTAAAGGCAGGTGGGATGGAACTGGACGAACTCCAAGTTGGCCACGGTGGCTCCGGCCCGGTATCCCATGGCAATGCCGTCGCCGGTGGCGATGTCCGGGTTGCTGGTGTACAGGTACACCTTGCCGGCACCGCCGGTGGCCAGCAGGGTGATGCCGGCGCCAACGGTCAGGACCCGGTTCGATTGGCGATCCAACACATAGGCGCCGCAGCAGTAATCCTCGTGGGTGGTGGTGACCAGGCCGCGTTTGATGCGGGTGGAGAACGTGATCAGGTCGATGGCCATGTGGTTTTCGTAAAAGCGGATATTGCGCTTTTGGCGGGCGCGATCGAGGAGCACCTGTTCCACTTCACGGCCGGTCATGTCGTGGGCGTGGACGATGCGGTTGCGCGAGTGCCCGCCCTCCCGACCCAGATCGAACGGCGCGCGGCCGTCTTCCCCCGGACCGCCGACTTCCGTGTTGAAGCCGACGCCGATCTCCATCAATTCCCGGATCCGCTCGGGGCCGCCGACCACCACCTGGCGGACCACGTCGGGATTGCACAAGCCGTCGCCGGCCTCGAGGGTATCCTGGATGTGCAGGTCAAAGGAATCCTGTTGATCAAAGACGGAGGCGATACCCCCTTGGGCGAGGTTGGTGTTGCTGTCCACCGCCTGCTTTTTGGTGACGATGGCCACGGTTCCGCTGTCGGCCACCTTGAGGGCGACCATCAGCCCGGCGATGCCGCTGCCGATGATCAGAAAATCAGTTTGTATATCCATGTATCAGTAGAGGGAAGAGCGGGACTTCCGCCGGCTGGAGCTGAAGAGGCCGATGAAAAAACCCACCAGCATGATACCGCCGCCGGTGAGCACCCACTGGATGATGCGGCTGCGCTTTAACTGCATGTTTTCTTCATCCAGTTTGGCCGACAGGGTTTTCTCCGCTTCCAGATCGGCGCTCACCTGTTTGTGGCGCTGCTTGAGCTTCAGGAAATCAGCGGCTTCTTTTTTCAGGGTCTCATAGGCGGTGCTGAGTTCGTCGCGATCTTTCTGGTTCTTTGAAAGATCGGCATCGGTCGCTTTTTTCTGCGCACTGAGATTGTCGAAATTGTCCTTCAGGTCGTTGTACTTGGCAGTCAGCACGTCAAGGTCCTGCCGGACACGGCCCAGTACCATGGCACAGGGCTGGTTGGGGGTGATATAGCGGTTGAGCACCCAGCCCTCCTTGCCGTTGTGGTCGCGCACCATGGACCACTCTGGCCCTTTTTCCAGGAGCTCGAGCGCTTTTCCGCTCTGCACCAGTGAAATAATTTTGCGGTCTGAGGCGGGGCCGGTGCGCATGGTGATTTCAAAGTCTTCGGACACGTAAACGGTTTCCGCGACACTTGCGGCCGGCAGGATCAAAAGGCCAATTAGAACCATCCAGAACCCTACTTTCAGGCTTTTCATAACCGATTCACACTCCATTTTATTGGGGTTGTTTCAGCCACAGGGAAAAACGGGCCTATTTTGAGTTGAAAAACAATCATCTGTCAATAATTTCTTTTCAAAACCCAAGCCCTGTGGTAATTCAAAAAGTGCAACAGAAACAGGCAGGTGAAGGCTTTATGATCGCGTACGACCTACAATGCGGCAACGGTCACCAGTTTGAAGGCTGGTTCGAGGACAGCCGATCTTTCGACCGGCAGAAAAAGCAGGGGATGATTGCCTGCCCGGTTTGCGAGGACACCGGCGTATTCAAATTGCCCTCCACGTTTGCCATCAAAGGCGCATCCGGCGCGGAGCCCCTCAATCCAGGCCAAACTGCGGAGATTGCGGCCTTGGGCAAAAAAATCGTCGACTATGTGCAGGATAATTTCGACAACGTGGGCGCCGATTTTGCCGAAGAGGCGCTGAAGATGCATTATGGCGTGACCGAACCCAGGAGCATCCGGGGCGTCAGCACGCCCAAGGAGGAAGCGACCCTCAAAGCTGAAGGCATCCGCTTTTTCAAGGTTCCCATCCTCTCCGAACCCTCGGATCCGGATGCCTCTTAGCCGGCAGATTCCGCACTCAATCGCTCCGCTAACCCGGATAGACCCGGAACGGTAACTCGTAAGTACATAATCTGAAATAACACACGCCAAATTCCAAATCTCAAATACATTCCAAATCACAATATCCAATCCTCGAGGCCATTCGGTTTGGGATTTCGAATTTGATCATTGTGATTTATTTGTCATTTGGTTTTTGGCTATTGTCCTTTTCCGATTGGTTGTTGTCTGATCCACCCATCAATCCCTCCTTCAGTCATCCGCCATCTGGCCTTCTTCTGCGACTTCCTTTAACTCAGGATTCAACCGCCGGGCAAGCATGGAACGGCGCTGGCGGGGGCGGTCGTTTTTCAGGGCCACGTTCAGGGCCTTGGCGGTGCCCACCATGACCACCAGCTGTTTGCCGCGGCTCAGGGCGGTGTAGAGCAGATTGCGCTGAAGCATGATGTAGTGCTGGGTCAGCAGGGGGATTACCACCGCCGGGTATTCCGATCCCTGGGATTTGTGCACCGAGATTGCATAGGCCAGGCTCAGCTCGTCCAGTTCGACGAAGTCATAGGGCACCTTGCGGCCGTCGTAGTCTACCTCGGCGCGCTCAGCGTCCAGATCGATGCTGTCCAGAATGCCGATATCCCCGTTGAAGACTTCTTTGCGATAGTTGTTGCGCAGGTGCATCACCTTGTCACCCACCTTGAACCGGCGGCCCACCACGTCGACCTGATCCCCGCTGGGGTTCAGCGCTTCCTGGAGCACCCGGTTCAGGTTGAGCGTGCCCACCACGCCACGATGCATGGGGGTGAGCACCTGAATGTCGCGGACAGGATCCAGCCTAAAGTGGTGGGGAATCTCCCGTCGGCAGAGTTTGATTACCGTTTCGACCACCCGTCCGGGGTCGGCCTGTTCCACGAAATAGAACGCCGACAGCCCATCCGGGTCGTCGGGAGGGGCGATGACCGGCGGATGGCCGTGGCGGACCCGATGGGCATTGACGACGATGGCGCTCTCTTCGTCCTGGCGAAAAATCTCGGTCAGTTCGAAAGTGATGATTTTTCCGGAGCGGATCAGGTCTGACAGCACGTTTCCCGGCCCCACCGACGGCAGCTGAAATACATCCCCCACCAGGATGAGGGTGGCGGTCACCGGTACGGCCCGGATCAGGTGGGCCATGAGCAGGGTGTCCACCATGGAGGTCTCGTCCACGATGATCACATCGGCCGCCAGGGGATCGTCTTCGGTGCGCTCGAAACCGCCGTCGGCCAGGTTGTACCCCAGGGCCTTGTGCAGGGTGGCCGCCGGCCGGCCGGTCATTTCGGTAAGGCGACGGGCGGCCCGGCCCGTCGGGGCCGCCAGCATCACCCGCCGTCCCAGGCCTTCCATCACGGCGGTGATCGAGCGAATCAACGTGGTTTTTCCGGTGCCTGGGCCGCCGGTGATTATCGACACCTTGTGGGAGAGCATTTGCGAGAGAATCTTTTCTTGCTGCGTGGAGAGGGTGATGGACAGTGTCTTAAGCACTTCCTCGGTGATCAACCGGCTCTCCGGCGGCGTGTCGGCTAGGGGGATGGACTGCATGGCCTGGATGCGGCGGGCAATGACAGTTTCGGCCTGGTGGAGCAGCCTGGGAAAGACCAGGGGTGAATCCGCGCCGTGCACATCATCCGCCACCACCAGCTCACCGGCCTGGATCAGGTGACTCAGGGCGGCTGAACCGGTTTCCGGCTGGACATCGAAATTTTCCCGGCACTGGTCGAAAAGCCGATCCCGGGCGATATACGCATGCCCCTGGTCTATGGCTTGCTCGAACAGGTGAAACATGCAGGCCCTGGCCCGGTCCATTTCATCGACGGGGGTGACGGCGTGCCGGACGATGGCGTCGGCAATGCGAAAACCGATCCGTGGAATGTCCTCGGCCACCCGGTACGGGTCATTGCACAGAATGTCGATGACGTCGCTGCCATACTCACGCAGCAGACGGCCGGCGTAAGCGGTGTCCACCCCGGCTTCCTCGAGAAAGCGCACCAGCTGCCTGGCTGCGTGATGGCTTTGCCAGGCCCCGGCGATACGCCGGGCCGTCTTTTTGCCGATGCCGGTCACCTCGGTGAGGCGTTCGGGATCGGCTTCGATCACCGCCAGGGTATCGGCCTTGAAATGGTCGATGATCCGGCCGATCAGCCGGGGGCCCACGCCCTTGATGAAACCCGATTCCAGGTAGCTGCGAATGCCGTCCACCGTGGCCGGCAGAAGCACGGTAAATGTCGTGAACGTGAGCTGCTGGCCATAGCGGGCATGGGTCTCCCAGCGTCCCCGGACCTCAATCGATTCCCCGACACGAGGCTCGGGCATGGTGCCTTTGATGGTAATGGCCCGGTGGTTTTCATCGGTTCGCAGCCGGGCGATGGTGAAGTGATTCTCCCTGTTGTAATAAGTGACCCGCTCGATATGGCCGGCAAGGGTGGTTTCCGGGGGGGATGTCATGGGTTTTTATTGGGCCGATCGAGGATCCATTGCACCGCCCGGTCCAGGTCGGCGGCCACGTGATCCGGACGATGGCCGGATTCTTCGAGGGCCTGGATAGCGGTCATCCCGTTGCCGGTCTGCACCAGGACGGTTCGGCCGCAGCCCGCGGCCTGGCCCGCTCGGATATCCTTGGCGCTGTCGCCCACCATCACGGCGCGGGAGAGGTCGATGCCGTAGCGGTCCCGGGCGGCGAAGATCAGCCCCGGTTTGGGTTTGCGGCAGCCGCAGCCTTCATCCGGCCGGTGGGGGCAATAGAAGATGTCGGTGACTCGGCCACCGCTGTCGAGAACGGCCTGACGCAGCCGGCGGTGCATCGTTTCCAGCTGTGTCGAGGTCACCCACCGACGGTTGATGGCCGACTGGTTGGTGATGATGATGATGGTACATCCGCTGCGGGTGAGACGGGCGAGGGCATCCAGGCTGCCAGGGATGAAGTGAAATTCGGCCCAACATGTGATGTAATCGGGGGAGTCTTCATTGATGACCCCGTCGCGGTCGAGGAAAATGGTGGTGTCGCTCATCGCCGATCGCTCATGGCTCACAGGTAAACGCTTAAAGCGCCAAGGTGCGCGGTTGTAGATAGAAGCTTCCATCTTGCCTCGGGCGTTGAGCCTTGAGCTTTCCGCTTGTTTTTACTCGGCCACAATAAAGGCATCGGGATACCCGCTGCTGGCTAAATGCTGTTCATACGTTTCGGCGCTTTCCAGATCGTTGCAGCGGCCCACGCGAACCCGATAGAAGACAGCGTCACCGCGATCATAGCGCGTGACGTGAGCGTTGGCGAAGGTCTGGTCCAGCTTGGCCCGCAGACGCTCCGCATTGTCCAGGCTTGAGAAGGCCCCCACCTGGAAAGTGAATGCACCGTTGTAATAGTCCATGGGGACGAAGGTGTCGCCCGAGGCCGTCTGGCGTCGCTCACCCAGTGCCACGATTTCAACCCGGGCCGTGCCGGGCCCCACCATGTTCATTTCCTTGGCCGCGGTATAAGAGAGATCGATGATTCGACCATGTACAAAGGGCCCCCGGTCATTGATCCGGACCACTATCTCTTTGCCGCTGTCCAGGCGCCTGACCCGGACCCAGGTGCCCAGGGGCAGGGTCTTGTGGGCGGCGGTCATGGCGTACATGTTGTAGACTTCACCGCTGGAGGTTTTGCGACCGTGAAATTTCCGGCCATACCAGGATGCGATGCCCTGCTGGGAAAAATCCCTGGCATGGGGCATGGGCTGGTACCAGGTGCCGCCCACCCGGTAGGGCTTGGGGTGGCCCTTGGGTGTGGGCGGCGCAGGCGGGGGGGGCGTGGCACAGGCTTGAATGAGAAATGAGATCACTGAAAACAGGATCAGTGGGTATCTGTGAGTTTTACTCAATCGCTTATTATGCTCGCCAAGGCGCATGTGCTCATTCTTTCACAGATGTTTTTTTCGAGAAATAATCTATAGCCTTGTCTACGCTGGCCTTATAAATTCCAATAGCCAAATAACAATTTCCAAACCAATCACAACTTCCAAAATTCAAATCCCAACTCGTTGTTGCTTATAATTTTATGATTCGGGCATTGATTTTGTTTGAGGACTGGATCTTGTGATTTGGAATTTATTTGTCATTTGATTTTTGGGAATTTAAAATTTTTGGTGGTGCATGGTTCCAGCCACACCTTGCTTATCCGGTCAGGGTTTATTCCTTGATGGCAATGTTGAGGACGTCGATCATTTTATCCATGAAGTGGAACTTTATATCGTCGCGAACTTTCTGGGGGAGGTCCACCAGGTCCTTTTCGTTCCACTTGGGCAACAGGATGGTCTTGATGCCGGCCCGGTGGGCGGCCAGCATCTTTTCCTTGATGCCGCCCACGGGAAGCACCTGGCCCCGCAGGGTGATCTCGCCGGTCATGGCCAGGTTCTTTTGGATGGCCTTGTTTTTCAGCAGGGAGACCAGGGCCGTGAGCATGGTGACGCCGGCCGACGGGCCGTCCTTGGGGATGGCGCCGGCGGGCACATGGATGTGGATGTCGTGCGTTTCGAAGAAATTCTCATCCACGCCCAATTTTTTCGCGTTGGCCCGGATGAAGCTCAGCGCCGCCGTGGCCGACTCCTTCATCACCTCACCCAGTTGGCCGGTGAGGGTGAGCCCTTTTTTGCCCTTCATGGCCGTGGCTTCGATGAACAGCAGGTCGCCGCCGAAGGGGGTCCAGGCCAGGCCCATGGCCACGCCGGGGGTCGACAGGCGGGCCTTGGCCTCCGCTTGAAGTTTGACCGGTCCCAAGTATTCGGCCACGTCGGCGACCTTGATGGCGGCCTTCTTGATCTTGCCTTCCGCAATGCCGGCGGCCACGCCCCGGCAGATGGTGGCGATCTCCCGCTCCAGATTGCGCAGACCGGCCTCGCGGGTGTACCCGGAGATGATGCGGCGCACCGCGCCGGCGGCGATGGTAATCTGTTTGGCCTTGAGACCGTGGGCCTCCCGCTGGCGCGGAATCAGATAGCGGGCGGCGATCTTGACCTTTTCATCTTCCGTATAGCCCAGCAGCTGGATCACCTCCATGCGGTCGAGCAGGGCCGAAGGGATGGTGTCCAGTACGTTGGCCGTGGTGATGAACATGACCTTGGACAGGTCGAAGGGTACGTCCAGGTAGTGGTCGGAAAAGGAGAAATTCTGCTCCGGGTCCAGCACCTCCAGCAGGGCCGACGAAGGATCGCCCCGGAAATCCGAGCCCACCTTGTCGATTTCGTCGAGCATGAAAATGGGGTTGTTGGATCCGGCCCGTCGCAACCCCTGGATGATGCGGCCGGGCAGGGCGCCCACATAGGTCCGCCGGTGTCCCCGGATTTCCGCCTCGTCGCGCACGCCGCCCAGCGAGATACGGTGAAACTTGCGGCCCAGTGCCCGGGCGATGGAATTGCCCAAGGATGTCTTGCCGGTGCCCGGGGGGCCGGCAAAACAGAGAATGGGGCCCTTGGAGTCGGGCTTGAGTTTTCTAACGGCCAGGTACTCAATGATGCGGCGCTTGGCTTTTTCGAGGCCGAAGTGGTCATCGTCCAGCACTTTGCGCGCCTTCTGGATGTCCAGGTTGTCTTCGGTCGCTTCGTTCCAGGGCAGATCGGTGAGCCAGTCCAGGTAGGTCATGGCCACGGTGTACTCGGCGGAAGAGGGGTGCATGCGCGCGAGCCGGTCCAATTCTCGTTCCGCTTCCTTCACCGCCTCCTCGGGCAGCTTTTTCTCTACGATCTTGGTTCGGTATTCTTCAAGCTCCACAGTGGCTTCGTCGGTTTCCCCCAGCTCCTCTTTAATGGCTTTGAGCTGCTGACGCAGGTAGTACTCCCGCTGGCGCTTGTCCATGTCTCCCTTGACCTGGGACTGGATCTTGTCGCCCAGCTCCAGAATTTCCAGCTGATGGTGAAGCATCTTGGTGACGGCCTTGAGCCGTTTGGTTGAGTCCTGTGTCTCCAGGATCTGCTGTTTTTCCTCGGATGAGGAGTTGATCGTGGAGGCCATCATGTCCGCCAGGGTGCCGGGCTCCTTGATGGAGGCCGCCATGGATCCCATTTCATGGGGCAGGCCCGGCGACAGCTGCACGACTCTGCTGAACTGCTTGATGGCGTTGGCCATCAGTGCTTCGGTCTCGTTGTCCTTGTGGTTGATGTCGCTGAAGTGCTCCACCTCTGCAACGAGGTAGGGCTTGCCTTTTTGAAATGACTTGACCCGGAACCGGCTCAGCCCCTGAACCAGCAGCTGCACGTGGTTGTCCTCGGTCTTGGCCATCTTCAGGATCATGGCGGCGGTGCCCACCGTGGCCAGGTCTCCGCTCTCGGGGTCCGGTTTGACATTCTCCTGCTTTTTGGCCACCAGCAGGCCGATCATGCGGTCATTGGCCATGGCCTCGTCGATCAGATGAACCGATTCACCTCTCAACACCACCAGGGGCAGCACCATTTTGGGGAACAGGGTCGCATCGAACAGCGGCAGGATGGGAAGCACGGTGGGAATATTATCCGTGTTGTAATCCATGGATGGTTTTTTGTCTTGCATGACGCCCTCCTTAAAGGGTGTGAACGGGGCGGGGCTCTCCGCCGCCCGCCTACGCGGATATGGCTGACTGTTAAACGGGCCTGCCGGGAAATCGCATCACTCTTCGCTGATGGGTATTTTGTGCACCTTATCCAGCCTGAGTTTGGCAATCCTGACTTTCAGCAGTCCATTGGTATAGGTTGAGGAAACCACCTCCGTGTCCACCGGGGATGGCAAGTAGAGAATACGCTCGAACCGCCCGTACTGGATTTCGGCAAGCCGGTAGGTGCCGTTTGACACCCGGGACATCTCCCTGCGGATGCCGGAGACCTTCACCGCCCGGGAGTTGATCTCCAGATCCAGGTCGTTTTTTTCCACGCCGGAAATTTCAGCCCAGATCATGATCTCTTCCGGGGTTTCAAAAATGTCCATCTGCGGCGTCCAATGGTGTTCCCGTGACGAAAACATGGGGTTGACGGGCCGCGGCCTGAACATTTCCTGAATGGTTTTCCCCAGGCCTTGTCCGTCGGGATCAAAATTGCCTCCGAATTTAATTTTGATGTAGTCCATAGGTTTTTCCCCGAACCTGTCTTCTGTTAGTGGGTGTGCTGCGGTTTACACGCTTTCGACGACTGGGTAAACTTAGCACCGAAACAGGTGGTTGTAAAGCGACCCGGACGGATTGTCCCGCCCCTGTTGCCTTTGCGTGAATCGGTGTTATTATTGACCCGTAAATGAGAACGAAGAATCGCTTTTGGCAAATTGGTGAATACCTGATCAAGAGGGAAAGACGCAAATGGGCAATCAGTTAAAAACCACCCTTCTGCTGGCCGTTATGACGGCCTTCATCATGATCGTGGGCAACCTGCTGGGGGGGCGCCAGGGGATGATGGTAGCCCTGGTGCTGGCTGCAGGGATGAACTTTTTCAGCTACTGGTTCTCGGACAAGATCGTCCTGAAAATGTACCAGGCGCGTGAGGCGACGCCACAGCAGGCCCCTGAACTTTTCGAAATGGTGCAGACCCTGTCCCGGCAGGCGGGCCTTCCCATGCCCACGGTTTACATTATTCCCAAGGATGCGCCCAATGCCTTTGCTACGGGCCGCAACCCCGAGAACGCCGTGGTCGCCGTTACCCAGGGGCTGTTGTCGCTCATGGACCGTCAGGAGATCATGGGCGTGCTGGCCCACGAACTGGCCCACGTGAAGAATCGGGACATTCTCATCGGCACCATCGCCGCCACCATGGCCGGCGCCATCATGCTGCTGGCATCCATGGCGCGCTGGTCCGCCATTTTCGGCGGCGGGCATCGGGACGACAACAACGGGGGCGGCATGGGCGTCATCGGCATGATCGCCATGTCCATCATTGCCCCCATGGCGGCCATGATCATCCAGATGGCCGTGTCGCGCTCCCGGGAATACCTGGCCGACGCCACCGGTGCCGGCATCGCCGGCAGCCCAGAGGGGTTGGCCAGGGCCCTGGAAAAGCTGGGGGCCTACTCCCGGCGCATTCCCATGGACGCCAACCCGTCGACGGCCCACATGTTCATCGTCAACCCATTGTCTGGCAAACGCCTGCAGAGCCTGTTTTCCACACACCCGCCGCTGGAAGAGCGCATCAGCCGGCTTCGCGGCGTGCGGGCCGGCGGTGTCGGGCCGGCGCCGCCACTCCCGCCAATGGGCGGCGATCGCAGGCAAGCGGCCGGCAAAGCGTTCTGGGATCGACTGAAAGGAGAATAGGTGCAATCGGGAGGTTTGAATGTATTTGAGATTCAGTGCGTGGTAGGTGCTATTTGCGGTAAGCGTCGGTTGGTGGCGATTGCTCGCAGGGAGGCTGCCTGCAACGTTTCCGTGTTGAAAGGGCATCCATTCCTGCAAGGTCGTTGCGGCAGACCTGGCATCGGTTCTCGTCGCACCATTGGCAGGTGAAGCACGTCTTGCACGGATATTTTTTCTGCGCCTGGCCGATATCTTCCGGTACGTAGACGTTGCCGGCCAGGCCGGGGAACTTGACCCAAGCCATCGTTGCCCTCTCATTTCAACCATCGGGTTGTGCTAAAGATGGGAACGGGCGGCGACTTGTCAACCGCTTCACCGCCATCTTAACGTGTGATCGGGGTATTTCGGGAAAGGAGACTGTTTTCAGGTGGATCCGCTCTACGATGAAGGCACCATTGCCGCTGTCCGCGGGCTCAAGGAGACTGCCGAGGCGTTGACCGGCCTGATGGCACCGGATTCACAGGTGGCCATCGATGCCTGGAAACAGGCGGTGGACACGCGTCTGCTCCCGCGCTTGATGCCTGAATTTCCCTTGGTGGCGGCCATCTGCGGCGGCGGTTCTTCGGGCAAGTCCACCTTGTTCAATACCCTTGTCGGTGCAGCGGTTTCCCCCACCGGCGGCCGGGCGGGCATGAACCGTCGAATTCTGGTTTCGCTCAACGCCTCTCACCGCGACACCCCCGGCATCGCCGAATCCCTTTTCGAGCCCTTCGGGTGCCCGCCGCAGCAGATGACGGACATGCAGGCACTCACCACACCCGGCGATCCGCTGCTGCATTATGGTTCGGGCCTGCCGGTGGGATTGGCGCTGTTGGACACCCCGGATTTCGATACTGGCGCGGGCGGCAGCTACCAGAACCGGGAGATGGCCGAACGGTCGCTTCGGGCCGCCGATGTGCTCGTTTACATCTTCACCAACGCCAACTACAACAACCGGGACAACACCGATTTTGTCGCCCGCATGCTCACCGCTGTGGGCACCCGCAACTGTTTTCTGGTCTACCGGGCCTATCCCAGCTTCACCGATGACGAAATCCTTGAGCATGCCGGCACGGTGGCCAGCAACCTATACGGCGATGAAGCGCAGCAGCATGTGTTGGGCGTCTACCGGGCCGGTGAAGACAACCAGGTGGCGGCCGGACAGCAGGCCATGACCATCCTGCCTGTGGAAGGCGGACAGCCCGGTCTCATGGCCGCGCTGACCCGGATGGATCCGCGGCAGGTGAGAAGAGAACTTCATCGGTCCATCTTCAACGATGTGATCCGACAGGGGCAGGGTTTTCTCGAGGAGGCCCGCGAATCCCGTGAACACCTGGCGCTCTATCTGACGAGTCTGCGCACGGTCCAGCAGCGCTGTGTCCAGGACGCACTGGGACATCTGCCCATGGACGCGGTGGTTCGTCGGTTTTCAACGATCTGGCAGGATAGCGACCCGTCCCATGTCAAGATCATGCGCAAAACCGGGCAGGTGGTGGAGACGCCGGTCCGTTTGCTGATGCGGGTAGCCAGGTGGTTCGGTGGAAGACAACCGAAGCAAAACGGGTTGCCGGGCGGCGACGACATGGCGGCGGCCGCGCAGGCCGATCTCATTCGGGCGGCCAATCGCCTGCGCCAGGCGGCGGTCGATCCGGCGGTCGTGATGCACGTGTCTGAAACGGATCCGGCAGCCGGGCCGCTGCGTGAATCGGTCCGCCGACTGGCGCAGAAAACCGGGGCTACGGAACAGCGCACCGACGCGGGCATGGTTTCCCTTCAGGTTCCCCTTCACCCCGCCCTGGCGGCAACCCAGGCAGACCTTCGCGGCCAGAACTGGTCGGCCGTCGTCGACGACATGCTGGCACGGCAGGAGCGTCTGCTCGGTCTTACCAGCCAGTTGGAAGCCGATCTTCGGCGGCTGGCCCAACGAGCAGCGCGCCCGCATGACGACCGTCGATCAGATCCGGCAAACCTTTTCAGCCATGCTCAACATCATCCCCGCCACCGCCGCGGTGACCTATGTCCTTCACACCGGGGATCCCGTGGGGGCGGTGGGCATCAAGGTCAAGCTGGCCGGACTGTTCGGCCTCAACGACCTGTATGCGCTGGTGGCCATCCCGGCCACCGCCGGTATGAAAAAGGCGGACCTGAAGCAGCTGGAAGCCCTGCTGGGCCCAGTGGCCCGGGCCTGGCTCACGCACAAATTGACGGCCATCGAAGCGCTGTTTGAAGAGAAGATCACCGGGCCGCTGCTGCAACGGGGCGGGGAGATGGCGAATCATACCGTCGACCGGATCGAATCGATGTCTGAAAGCCTGGCTCGCTGCAGCCGTGCACTGGAGAAAAAACCATGATAGATACGCAGATGGCCAGACTCCGGGCCATGGGAGAGCTGGAAACCGTGCGCACAGACATTCAGGGGCTGGCCGAGACCCTGGAAGGCCTTTCCCTGTGGCGGCCCGCCGTCGGCATGCGAAAAGCCTGCGACGAGTCCCTGCGCATGCTGGACCGTCTGGTCGAGCGCTTCGATCGCAAGCTGGT
This sequence comes from uncultured delta proteobacterium, assembly GCA_963705475.1. GTDB lineage: Bacteria > Desulfobacterota > Desulfobacteria > Desulfobacterales > Desulfosarcinaceae > Desulfosarcina. The sequence continues at coordinate 103,026 of CAVPJS010000007.1, forward strand.
GGTTACGCTGGTGGGTCCCAGCGGTTCAGGCAAATCCACACTGCTCAACGCATTGGCGGGAGAAGACAACCTCTCGCCGTCAGGCCACCGCCGCCCCACCACGCAGCACGTGGTGGTGTTTTGCCGGCAATCGGCCGATGCCGGGCAGCTGATGGAACAGCTGGGCCAGGAAAACATCAGGATCCGTGCCAGCCAGGCGGCCGAGGCCCTTGAAAACGTTATCCTCATCGACACGCCGGATACGGACAGCACTCACCAGGACCGGCACGTTCCTATCATTCACAAGGCCATCAGCCTCTCCGATGTACTCGTCTGCGTGTTTGACGGGGAAAATCCCAAGCGGCGGGACCACACGGATTTTCTGGCTCCCTATGTGCGGTTGTTCAGCGGAGAGAGTCTGGTGGTGGCGGTGAACAAATGCGACCGGTTGGCGGAAGCCGAGCTCACCGGCACCATCATGCCCGACTTTTCCCGGTATATCCGCGACGCCTGGTCCGCAGAACCGGCGGCCGTTCTGTCTGTTTCCGCCAGAGGTCATCTCAAGAACCCCGGGTGGGACCCCGAGGCCACGCCCAAGCACGATCGGAACCAGTTCGACCAGCTTCGGCAGTTGATTGTCGGCACCTTCAACCGATCCGGCTTTTCCGAGGACCGCCGACTGGAGAACGCCCGGCGCTTGCGTGAGTTTCTTCAGCAGACCGTTCGCAGCGAAGCGGAAAAGGAGAAAAAAGACCTGGAATCGGCCATTGGCCAGATGGCTGCAACGGAGGCCGAAGCCATGCGGCAGGCGGCGACCGCTTTTCGCGGCGATGGCAATGCAACGATGCCGGGCATCAACGTCCGCCTCTACCAGCAGTTGGCCCAGCGTTGGCTAGGCCCGGTCGGGTGGCTGGTGGCGGTCTGGACCCGGATCCTGCTTTTCGGCACCGGCATTGCCTCCCTGATGCGATTCGGCAACCCGGTCCGGCAGATTGTCGGAGCGGTTTCCGCAGTGAGGCATTATGCGGATTCTAAAAAGGCGCTGGATGCGGCGGATCGCGGGTACGGGGCTGGAATGGCACTGCAGCGCTTCGACACGGCCATCGCCCGCGCGTGGCCTGATATTGCCGAGACGCTGATCAATGCCCGGTTTGCCCCCGCGGTGCGCGATGCATGCCATGCACCGGGATACGGGGAGGAGATCGGGCAGCGCCTTTCCCGGGTCTGGAACGATGCGTTGGAGGATGAATTGGCCGAGGCCGGCCGCCGGCTGAGCGGCGGTCCGCTGCAGCTGGCTTTCAACCTGCCGGTGCTGGGTGTTCTGGGCTATGCGGGATGGCTGACGGCGGTCAATTTTTTCACGGGCAGCATCCTGTCGAGCAACTTTTTTCTGCACGCTTTCTGGACGATTGTACTCGTCCTCTTCATCAGCTTTTTCCTGCTCCAGGCGGTTATTCGCCTGGCGGCCGGCAAAGAGCGTCTGTTGGCGCGCATATTTTCCCGTTTCCGGGAAACGCTGGATGGGCAGCGCAACCTCTCCGAGAGTCCGGTGTGGCAGCAGGCGAATGCCATCATGAGATTGGGGAATTAGATTTTTGTTTGAGACTTGGATTTTGTAATTTATTTGAGATTTGTTATTTGTAGCTTGGTGCTTCTGATTTGTGGTTTCCGATTTATCTGGATTAGGGAATTATCTTTTTTCCGTGTGACGTTTCATTTCGGCCATGAGCTGCCGGGTCCGGTGGCCCGGCCGCCCGTCGGCAATCACCCCGTCGTCCACCTGGACGACCGGCACGAGCCCCTTGCTGGTCCCGGTGATGAACACCTCGTCTGCAGTCAGCAGTTCGGTGCGGGAGATGTCGCGCAGATCAATCGCGAAAAGTCCCTGGGCCAGCTCCAGCACCACCTTGCGGGTCACGCCGGAGAGGATGCCCCTCCCGGGCGTCACCAGCTTGTCAGCGATAAAGGCAAAGATGTTGGAGGTGGTGCACTCTAAAGCCAGGCCGTTGCGATCGATGTACAGGGCTTCGATGGCCCCTTCGGCGGCGGCCTTTTTCAGGGCCAGACTGGCCGAGATGTAGTCGATGCTCTTGGCACCGGGAATCGGGCGTTCCACCTCCCAGGAGATGATTTTGACCCCCTTGGTGTACCAGTGATCGGGCAGCCGCGGTATCGGTGACACCAGCACCAGCAGGCGCGGGCTGCCGGAAGGGGTCATGAAATCCGTGCTGGACCCCCCGGTGACCACGATGCGGATGTTGGCTTCAGGGATATCATTTTTAGCCAGGGTCTGTTCCACCACCCTGGCAATCTCCTCGTGGGGCCAAGGCAGGGTAAGCCCGATTTTCTGCGCAGACGTCTCCAGCCGGTCGATGTGGGCGTCCAGGAAATAGGGCCTGCCGTCGTAGGTCCTGAGCAGGTCGAATACGCCGATGCCGCGCAGAATGGCCAGATCGTCCACCGGGATGACCGCCTTTTCTGCCGAAACGAAATTACCGTCTACATAATAGATTGCCACCTCAACCTCCCCATGGCTGTGTGCATCAAAAACAGGAACGCGCTTCTCCTGTTACACCATTGGATGGAGGGGCTCAAGGGATAACCCCATCGTCGCCCAAAAAACAAAACGGACCGTGTTGAACCAATTGAACGGCCGCGGTTCACGCGGTAGCGGAATCCGGTCGAAACGGGCGGAAAAAAGGCCGAGAAGATGGTTTCTTTGCATTGCATGCTTATTTTGACAGTTTGCGCGAATCGCGTTATGCCAGTGCGTGGATTGCGCCAAACAGCAGACCGACTGGACAGCAAAAGAAAGATAAGCCCCAATGGGAACGGTTGAAATCGTTGAAGCGGATTTGAATCGCCGGGATCACCAACAAGCGGTGATCGACCTGATCGATGCCTACGCCGTGGACCCCATGGGAAACGGCGCCCCCCTGCCGGTCGATGTCAAAAGGGCGTTGATTCCCGGGTTGAAGGCGCATCCGACCACCCTTGATATTTTTGGGAATGATCAACGGCGAAGCCGTCGGCATTTCCGTTTGCTTTGTCGGTTTTTCGACATTCTCCGCACGGCCGCTGATCAATATCCACGACCTGGCCGTTCTGCCCGCCCAACGGGGCAATGGCGTCGGGCGGCAGCTCCTGGCCGGGGTGGAGCGCAAGGCACGGGACCTTGGCTGCTGCAAGGTGACCCTGGAAGTGCTCGAAAACAACCGCCGGGCCCTGAAACTGTATGCGGCGGCGGGCTTTGCAAGGGCGACCTACACGGCGGAAGCCGGCGGGGCATTATTTTTTTCAAAGAAGCTGTGACCGGTGAACCGAAAACAACCCGATGAATGACTTCTTTCCCATTTCACGATCGGACATGCAGCAGCGGGGGTGGGCTGAACTCGATGTCATCCTGATCACCGGGGACGCCTACGTGGATCATCCGGCCTACGGGGTGGCGCTGATCGGCCGCGTGCTGGAATCCCGCGGATACCGGGTGGGCGTCATCGCCCAGCCCGACTGGCGGACGGTCGCGGATTTCAAGCGCCTGGGAAGGCCAAGGCTCTTTTTCGGCATCACTTCGGGCAACGTGGATTCCATGGTTGCCAACTATACGGCCAACAAGCGGCCCCGCCAAAAGGACGATTACGCACCGGGTGGAAAAACCGGTCTGCGGCCTGACCGGGCGTTGATCGTTTATGCCAACCGCGTGCGCCAGGCCTTCAAGGAGGTCCCCGTGGTCATCGGCGGGATCGAGGCCAGCATGCGCCGGCTGGCCCACTATGATTACTGGGACAACCGCGTGCGGCGATCCATTCTCTTCGATGCCCGGGCCGACATCCTCGTCTACGGCATGGGCGAAAGCCAGACCGTGGAGATCGCCCGTCGCCTTGCCGACGGGGAGGCGGTGGACCACCTCGATTACATTCCCGGCACGGCGGTCATCCGCAAGGACCCGGCGTTCTTGACTGAATTTGTCACCCTCCCCGCTTGCGAGGCGGTTGCCGACGATCCCGAGCAGTTCAACCTGGCCTTCAAGCGCTTTTACGCGGAGCAGAATCCCGTCACCGCCCGGCCGGTGGTTCAGGCCCACGGCGACCGTTGCACCGTGGTCTATCCGCCGCCCATGCCCCTTTCTCCCGCCGAGCTGGACGCCATCTACGAACTCGACTACCGGCGGGGCTGGCATCCGGTCTACGATGCCGCCGACGGTGTCCAGGGGCTGGAGACGGTGCGGCACTCCCTGGTGACCCATCGCGGCTGCAGCGGCGAGTGCAACTTCTGCTCGCTCTATTTCCATCAGGGGCGCATGGTCCAGAGCCGCAGCGCCGATTCAATCGTTGGTGAAGCAAGACGGCTGGCCCGGGACCCGTCCTTTCGCGGCACCATAACGGATATGGGCGGCCCCACGGCCAATCTGTATGGGGCTCACTGTGCGCGCTGGGCCAAAAAAGGGTTTTGCCGCAACAAACGCTGCATGACGCCCCAGACTTGCCCCAGCCTCGATCCCGGCTACGACAGAAGCCTGCCCGTCTATCGGCGCATTCGTGAGATTCCGGGGGTCAAGCATGCCTTTATCGGCAGCGGGTTCCGCCACGACCTGTTCGGCGGCAGCCAGGCCGACGCCTGTCTGGAGGAGTTGTGCCGATTTCATGTCAGCGGCCAGATGAAGGTGGCGCCCGAGCACGTGTCCGATCCCGTGCTGGATGCCATGGGAAAACCTCGCATCGACGCCTATGACGCCTTTGTCAGCCGATTCAACCGGGTCAACCAGCGCCTTGCTTCGCGGCGATACCTGGTCAACTACTTCATCAGCGCCCACCCCGGTTCAACGCTGAAGGACGCCCTGGAAATGGCACGCTACCTGATCCGGCGGGGGATTCATCCCGAACAGGTCCAGGATTTCATTCCCTTGCCGCTGACCCTGTCCGGTGCCATGTACCACACGGAAAAACATCCCATCACCGGCAAGCGCATTTATGTGGCCAAAACGTTTCGCGAGAGGAAGATGCAGCGGGCCCTGGTCCAGTACCGCAACCCGTCCAACCGGCAGCTGATCCGTGATGCCCTCAAGGAATTGAAGGCGGAGCATCTCGAAGCGCTGTTCCTCAGGGCCGCTGCGGGAAAACTGCCGCTGCGATCCGGTCGGTCCGGAGGAGGAAAGGCGAATCGTGCGGGTTTGTCGCCACGTGCTGCCGTCCAACCGGTCGGACGACGAACCGGGACATCCGCCACGGCGGCGCGGGCCAAACACCGTCGATAGTCTGATTCGCCCCGAGGAGACATGCATGCACCTGCCCCCCTTCAAACTGGAACGGTACTTCGCCCGATACGAATTCGCGGTCCGTCATCTGCTGTGCAGTTCAGACTGTGAATCGATGACCATCCAGGATCTGCTTTCCCTCGAAGCCGGCGCCGGAAAAGCCTTTGAACAGCTTTGGCTGGGCTACACCGAGTCCCAGGGGGCGCCGGCACTCAGACAGGCGATCTCGGGCCTTTACGATGCGATCGGACCCGACCAGGTGCTGGTGCACAGCGGCGCCGAAGAGGCCATTTACCTGTTCATGCATGCGGCCCTGTCCCCCGGGGATCATTTGATCGTTCACTGGCCCTGTTATCAATCCTTATATGAAGTGGCGCGCAGCATCGGGTGCGAGGTGACCTTCTGGCTGGCGAAGGAAGATCAGGGCTGGGCCCTGAACCTGAATGATCTGATGGGCCACATCCGGCCTGCCACGCGGGCCGTCATCGTCAACACGCCCCACAACCCCACCGGCTGGCTGATGCCCCGGGATGAATTCGAGCGGCTGAACCGGCTGCTCGACCAGCGGGAGATCCTGCTTTTTTCCGACGAGGTGTATCGGGAATCGGAATATTCGGCTGACGAACGCCTGCCGGCTGCCTGTGATATCAGCCAGCGCGCGGTGTCCCTGGGGGTCATGTCCAAAACATACGGCCTGCCGGGCCTGCGCATCGGCTGGGTGGCCACCCGCCATGCCGCCATCCAAGCGCGAATGGCTGCCCTGAAGGACTACACGACCATCTGCAACAGCGGACCCAGCGAGTTTCTGGCAGCGATCGCCCTGCGCCACCGTGACCGGTTGATCCGGCGCAACCTGGATATAATCACCACCAACGTGACGCTCCTGGACGATTTCTTTCAGCGGCATCCGCGCACCTTTACATGGGTTCGGCCCAAAGCGGGACCCATCGCCTTCGTTCGCCTGATCGGCAGACAGGTAAACCGCTTCTGCCGTGAGTTGGTCGATAAAAAGGGGGTTCTCCTGCTGCCCGGCGATCTCTACGGGGACGGGGGCAACCATTTCCGCATCGGGTTCGGCCGGCAAAGTATGCCGGCGGCATTGGCGGCGCTGGCCCAATTTGTCGAATCGCTAAATCCATAAACCCGACAATCATCGTGCCCGGTCGGCAAGGTTTTGGGAATTATTTTTCTCCTGTGGAAAAATTGCACCACAAATTGTGGCTTGTTTTTCCTCTCGGCCGCCAGACTTAAACGGACGCAATCCGTAACATTATGAATCTGTTGAGATAGCTATTGGTGGCACATACCGGTACGCTACTTGCAGTGTTTTCTGCAAGACAACCGTTTCGCAACGCAGGCAGGATGGCTGTGCGGAAATTGAAATGCAACCGATCGGTATGGCTTCTTCCGGCGCCGGCAGGAATAGACAGGAACCCACATGCCCGCAGCGCATGCAATCGCAACTAAAACAATGAATCTATTCGACAATGGCGGACGGCGTTTTGGCGACGATCGCCGCCTATTTTCCTACAATGGCTACCTGCCCGAGCGCCGGTCCGAAGAGGATCGTCGATCGGGGATGGATCGCAGAAGCAAACCAAGAGCGGCCTGATCGCCATCGGCCGTTGCGTTGACCTGCGAGCGCCCTATACCCATCCCTGTTTATCGGAGGATAAGGTCCGGATCCCCCTGCCTACCCGTGTTGCCCCCCGACCATGATCGATTTTATCCGATAGAAAAAATCAAGGAAACGGATCGTTAAGCGTGGTGAACCGGCCGGTTGCAGGTAACGCCGCCCTCGTTAACGCATCCCGGGGCTATTGACGGTCATCCTCGCGCTGCGCTTTTTTCAATGCGGCCGCCAATGCCGCACGATGCAGATCGGCAGCCAAATGGACCGGGCTTTTGCCCCAGATGGGATCCCAGTTGGACGGATCGGCCGTACAGAAAAACTGGGTGTCCAGGCCCATGCGCACCGGTGCTTCTTCAACGCGGACTCCCTTCGCCCGGCGGGCCGCCTCCCAGGTGGCGCCGCAGGGGGCTCCGCGCCGCACGGTGACTTCGCTGATTTTCCCGTCCCTGATCGTGACATCGAATTCCGGTGCGCCGAAGCACTGGCCGTAAGCCCCAAGGTCCCGGTGTCGGGCCAGGGCGCAGCAGACCGGCGGCGTGTGGGTGCCGTCCACCGTCGTTTTCTTTCCTGAGGCCACGATGGGAATGCCCATCCGCCGACAGATCATGGCCAGGTCGTGGGAGAGGTCGGGGTGTTTGAGAAAATCCAGCACCAGGTCTGCCGAGATGGTTTCCGGCAGGTATTCGGAGGTGTCGTCCACCACCGGCGGCAGGGGGTGGTCAATGGTGATCAGGGAGATGTCGAATTGGTTCTGGCCGTGCCGCTGGATTCCTTTGACCTTGCTCGCACCCCGGCCGCCCTCCTGGAAGACGAGAATCCTCAAGGGTCGATCGGCGCTGCAGGCGTTCTGTTGGTCGCTCATGGCTGGTTGTCCTGTATCATATCCGAAGACCTCTTCACGAGACCCGGTTCGCTTTGCCTGCGGCGATGGTCAGATGGCGAGCGGGCATCGCTGGGCATGCCGCAGAATTTTGACGGATACCACTGAAGCCGATTGCGGGCAAGGAATTCTTTCTTGGTGGGATGATGGAACCAGGCGGACGGAGCGTGGTGGTTGACACCCGCTGGGTCGATGGCCACCCGTATTGACAAAGCCGGCGGCGGCTTTTAAGATCCGCCACCATCCATTGACCGAAAGCCGAGAGGCGTTACCTAAAGGAGATTTAACTTCATGGACGCGGAAAAGGAAACATCGGACTTCTGGCAGAACCATTCCCTCAAATTCCTGGAGATGGCCTTTCGCGCGGATCGCCGGGAACGGCTGGATAAACCGGACGGATATGGCAAAAAGACCGGCGACTGCGGTGATACGGTGGAGTTCTTCATGAATCTGGATGGGGAGCGCATCCGTATCCTGTCCTATGACATCAACGGCTGCCTCAATACCAACGCCTGCTGCAATGCCGTAATTGAACTGGTGGAAGGCCGGCCGATGGACTCCGCCTGGGAGGTCACCCCGGAACAGGTGAGCGGGTTTCTTGAGAGTCTGCCCGCAGATCATTTTCACTGTGCCGAACTGGTTGTGGGAACCTTGTATCTGACGCTGTCAAACGCCCGGGAGAACCGGCGTTCCCCGTGGAAAAAGATGTACGGTTGACCGACTGCGGCGCGGCGGCGCGGCACCTTATTTGTCCTTGACAGAAAAAGGGAAGTTGACTATAGATTCGACTTTGAAATCGGCCGGTTTCCAGCTGTTGCAAAGCCGTTTCCACCGTTGAAATCCGAACGTAAAAACAGAATTTGACACTGCGGTTCCGGCCTTTTTTGCGCGGGGACCACCGGGGTGATACCGTAGATGAGTTTTGCACAATTACTGGCGGCGAACAAACAGGCGATCCTCGAGAGTTGGTTTCAAGCCACGGTTGATTCCTACCCCGCCGAGACGGCGCGCTTCATCAAAAATCAGAAAGATCCCTTTGCCAATCCGGTGGGGCAGACGACCTACCAGAGCCTGGATAAACTGGTAGATGCGCTGATTTCAGGGGCGGGACGCGACGTGATGACACGCGCCATTGATCCGATCTTAAGAATCCGGGCCGTTCAATCCTTTACTCCCTCCAAGGCCACTGTCTTCGTCTTTTCCCTGAAGCAGATTCTGCGGCAGCATCTGTCAGACGACGGCCGTGACGGGGGTGTGGATATGAATGACCTGGACCGGCGGATCGACGAGATGGCCATGGCCGCTTTCGACATTTACGTGGCCTGCCGGGAAAAAATATATGAACTCAAGGCAACGGAATCCCGAAATCAGTTCTTCGGTTCGTTGAAGCGGGCAGGATTGATCGATGAAACCGAGGCAGATGGGCCCGGTTTCTGAAACTTCCCTTATAATCTTTCGATTCAGGCATCCGGCAGCGGCTCTGAATTGACCGCGATCCCCTTACCGGGAGGCTCTCGATGTCACCCCGGTATCGACCCGTTGGTGGGAAGGTGGGCGTGGAACATTCGAATCTGCCAGGCGCCAAGGAGTGAGGTGCGGTTCGATGAATAAAAATTACATGGTAAGCCTCATAGCGGTTATCGTGCTGTTCCTGATCGCCTATGTGGGTGCGCAGCAGGGAGCGGGCCTGCAACTGGTCTTTGGCATCATCGTGCCCTATCTGGCGGTGATCCTGTTCGTTGTCGGTTTTGCCCGCCGTGTGATGGGCTGGGCCCGCTCGGCGGTGCCGTTCAGGATTACCACGACCGGCGGCCAGCAGTCTTCCATGCCCTGGATCCGACAGGCCAAAATCGACAACCCCTCGTCCACCCTTGGCGTTATCGTGCGGATGTTTCTGGAGATTGTTCTGTTCCGATCCCTGTTTCGCAACACGCGCATGAAGCTCAACGACAACGGCAAACTGAGCTATCAATTGGAGCTTTTCCTGTGGATCGGCGCCCTGGCCTTTCACTACGCCTTCCTCACCGTGTCCATACGGCACCTGCGCTTTTTTACCGAACCGGTCCCTTTTTTTGTCACGCTGCTTGAGCAGGTGGACGGCTTTTTCAAAGTCGAAGTGATGTACGATGCGATCCAATCCGGCCTGCCGGGGGTATATCTGTCCGGGTTGGTGCTGTTCGCCGCGGCCTTCTACCTTTTCCTGCGCCGCGTGGTCATTCCCAACGTGCGCTACATCTCCCTGGCCGCCGACTTTTTTCCCCTCTTTCTGATCATTGGCATCGCCCTTTCCGGCATCTTCATGCGTTACATTGCCAAGGTTGACATCACTGCCATCAAGGAATTGACCATGGGCCTGGTGACGTTTCGACCGACCATCCCAGAGGGGGTCGGCGGCGTGTTTTATGCCCACCTGTTTCTGGTCAGCGTCCTTTTGGCCTACTTCCCGTTCAGCAAGCTGATGCACCTGGGGGGGGTATTTTTAAGTCCCACACGCAACATGACCGGCAACACCCGTCAAGTCCGGCACGTGAACCCGTGGAACCACCCGGTCAAGGTGCACACCTATGAAGAGTACGAAGACGATTTCAGAGATAAAATGGTCGAAGCCGGCCTGCCGGTCGTTAAAATGCCCGAAGAACAGGCTTAAGCAAAAAGGAGCAGATAATGGCAGATGAGATGATCAAACCCGATGAGCTATTGTCACAGATAGATCATCGTTCGTCCGGCGCCGGCTGGATGGACACGCCGGTGGACATCCGCAAGGGGATGTATTGCTACGCCTCCAATCCGAAGAGCGTCGAAACGCTGGGGCTGCCCAATGCGCGGCCCTGGAACCCGCTGGAAGAGGACTGGAAACTGCCGGACAACTGGCAGCAGATCGTCTACGAGGGATTCCGGGAACGTCTGGAAAAATTCCGATCCTTCAAGGTGTTCATGGACATCTGCGTGCGCTGCGGCGCCTGTTCCGATAAGTGCCACTTTTTCATCGGCACCGGCGACCCCAAGAACATGCCGGTGTTGCGCGCCGAGTTGCTGCGCAGCGTCTACCGCAACGATTTCACCACCGCCGGCAAAATCCTCGGCCGGTTGGGCGGCGCTCGGCCCATGAGCCTGGATGTGCTCAAGGAGTGGTGGTACTACCTGTTCCAGTGCACGGAGTGCCGTCGCTGCTCCCTTTACTGCCCATACGGCATCGATACGGCTGAAATCACCATCATGGGCCGGGAAATACTGAACCTGCTGGGCCTGAATATCGACTGGATCGCCACACCGGTGGCCAACTGCTATCGCACCGGCAACCACTTGGGCATTCAGCCGCACGCCTTCAAGGACATGCTCGACTTCTTCGTCGAGGACATCGAGGAAATCACCGGCGTTCAGGTTGCGCCCCCGTATATGGAAAAAGGCGCCGACATCCTCTTCATCACCCCGTCGGGGGACGTGTTCGCCGATCCGGGCACCTACACCTGCATGGGGTACATGCTCCTTTTTCACTACCTCAAAGAAAAATACGGCCTGAGGATCACCTGGAGCACATACGCTTCCGAGGGGGGCAACTTCGGCTTTTTCACCTCCCATGAAACCATGAAGCGACTCAACTCCAAGATGTACGCCGAGGCCAAGCGCCTGGGCGTAAAATGGATTTTGGGCGGCGAGTGCGGGCACATGTGGCGGGTGATCTCACAGTATATGGACACCATGAACGGCCCGGCAGACTTTCTGGAAGTGCCGGTCAACCCAATCACCGGCACCGTGTTTGAAAATGCCAGATCGACGAAAATGGTCCACATCGCCGAATTTACCGCCGATCTGATCAAACATGGCAAACTGGAACTGGACCCCAGCCGCAACGACAACAAGATCATCACTTTCCACGATTCCTGCAACCCCTCCCGTGGCATGGGCCTGCTCGACGAACCGAGGTATGTGATCCAGAACGTGGCCAACCATTTCTATGAGATGCCGGCCAACACCATCCGGGAGCAGACCTTCTGCTGTGGCAGCGGCGCCGGTTTGAACGCCGGCGAGAACATGGAACTGAGAATGGCCGGCGGCTTTCCACGGGCCAATGCAGTAAAACATGTTCATGAGCAATTCGGGGTGAACATGCTTGCCTGTGTCTGCGCCATCGACCGTGCAGCACTGCCCGCATCCATGGGATATTGGGTGCCGGAGGTCGAGGTGACGGGGCTTCATGAACTGGTGGCCAACGCCCTGATCATGCCCGGTGAAAAGGAAAGAGAAACCGACCTGCGCGGCGAACCGCTGCCGGGAATGGAGGAGTAGCCGATGAAGGACAAAAAGAAGATTCTCGCGGGTCTGGCCGTTTTTATCGCTGCCATCACCTTTCCCTTCTGGTACAACATGGGCAAAGCCGCCCCTGCGCCGGAGGTGGAGCTGACCGCTAAGGCCAAAGCCGCCAAGGTCTGCGTCATGCCAACGGCATACATGAAAGCCAATCACATGCAGCTGCTGGACATATGGCGGCACAGCGTGGTCAGAAACGGAGACCGCATGTTTGTCAACGCCGAAGGCAAGATGTTTAACATGAGCCTCTCCAACACCTGTCTGGACTGCCATTCCAACTATGAACAGTTCTGCGCCCGGTGCCACGACTATGCGTCCGTGAGACCCTATTGCTGGGATTGCCACATCGATAATCCAAAAGGAGAATAAGGTATGAATAACAGCAGAAGACGCTTTCTTCAGATAGCTGGCGTTTCCGCGCTGGGTCTTGGGGCAAAACCCGTTTTCAATGCCTTCGCTTCGGCAGGCGCCCAGGGGACCGGCTATCACCTGGCCCAGGGGGAGGACGCCCTGACGGCCAAACAGTGGGCCATGGTCATCGATACCCGCAAGCTGGTGACGACCGAAGACCTTGAACCGATCATCGAGGCCTGCAACAAGATCCATAACATTCCTACGGCCATCGAGAACAAGAACCACGAGATCAAGTGGATCTGGGAGGCGCACTACCACAATGCCTTCACCGATAAAACCAATAACTTCCTCAACGAAGAGGTGGAAGCGCGGCCTTTCCTGCTGCTTTGCAACCACTGTGAAAATCCACCCTGCGTGCGGGCCTGTCCCACCCAGGCGACCTTCAAAAACGACAACGGTATCGTCATGATGGATTTTCACCGCTGCATCGGCTGTCGCTTCTGCATGGCCGCCTGTCCTTTTGGCGCCCGCAGCTTCAACTTCCGTGACCCACGCCCGTTCATCCGGGAAACCAACCTGAAATTTCCCACCCGCTCGAAGGGGGTGGTTGAAAAATGCAACTTCTGTGCAGAGCGGCTGGCGGTAGGCCAAAGGCCCGCCTGTGTGGAGGCTTCCAACGGTGCGCTTGCCTTCGGCGATCTTTACGATGAGCACTCCGAGGTCCGGGAACTGTTAAAGGAAAACTACACCATCAGGCGGAAGCAGACCCTGGGAACAGAGCCGTCCGTCTACTACATCGTGTGAGGTGAGCATGCTTGAATTAGCCGTAAGAGGAAATAAATGGTACTGGGGATGGGTGGTCGTCCTGCTGGGTGTCATCGGTTCCGGCTTCGGGCTCTACCTGTTGCAGCTCAAGTTCGGTCTCGGTATTACCGGCATGAGCCGGGATGTCTCCTGGGGGTTTTATATCGCCAACTTCACCTACTTGGTCGGCGTGGCCGCTGGAGGGGTGATGGTGGTGCTGCCCTACTATCTGCATGACTACAAGGCCTATGGCAAGATCACCATTCTCGGTGAATTCCTGGCCATTGCCGCCATCGTCATGTGCCTGTTGTTCATCCTGGTCGATCTGGGGCAGCCGATGCGGGCGCTCAATGTGCTGATTTACCCGACGCCCAACAGCGTGTTGTTCTACGACGCCATCGTGCTCAACGGCTACCTGTTCCTGAACCTGGTGATCGGGTGGAACGTACTCGAGGCCGAGCGCAACGGCGTCCACTACCAGAGCTGGCTCAAACCGCTGATTTACATCTCCATCCCTTGGGCGGTGAGTATTCATACGGTGACCGCCTATCTGTATTGCGGCCTGCCGGGACGTCACTTCTGGCTCACCGCCGTATTGGCGCCGCGATTCCTGGCATCGGCATTTGCCGCCGGCCCGGCCCTGCTGATCCTGCTGTGCCTGTTCATCCGGCGCTTCACCAGTTTCGACCCGGGCAGACAGCAGATCCAGGCCTTGGCCAAGACCGTGGCCTACGCCATCTGCATCAACGTCTTTTTCTTTCTATGCGAGGTCTTCGTGGCCTTTTACAGCCAGATCCCCGGCCACACCACCCATCTCAAGTATCTGTTCGTGGGCCTGCACGGCCACGGCGCCCTGGTTCCCTGGATGTGGGCCTCGATGATCCTCATGGTCACCGGCATCGTACTGACCGTCACGCCGGCCGCCCGCAAGAACGAGACATCCCTGGCCGTCGCCTGCATCGTGATCATCATGGGCACCTGGATCGACAAGGGCCTGGGCATGATCTCCGGGGGCTTCGTGCCCAACCCGATGCATGAAGTCAACGAATACGTCCCGACCATGCCGGAGATCGGCATCACCCTGGGCGTTTATGCCATGGGCGCCCTGGTGTTGACCGTTCTGTATAAAATGGCGGTGGGTGTCAAGGAAGAGGTCCGCGGCTGATTGCCGGGCCAGCATCATGCGCATCCGGAATGGCGGGGTCCTCCCCGCCATTTTTTTACCCCTGCCTGACCGGAAAAGAGAAGGTGCTGTCCAAGGCAACCGGCACGCCTAATTTCATATTCCGGATGGTTGACCCCGGACCTGGCCGCCAGCAATGGCACTGCGCGGCAGCATTGCCACCATCCGTGTTCAGCCAGGTTGAATCAGCCGACGATTGATTCTGCCGCCGCTCAGGGCGTTTTGGGGGCCACGATCTTTACGTCGACATGGATGATATCGAATACCAGGTGCATTCCCAGATGCTCGAAAAAACGGGTGGACCCATAGATGATGTTCCAATGCGTCCGATCCAGATCAAGCCGGGCTTTGGCAGTGATTGTGCCATCAGGGGCCTGGTAGACCGTGGCGGGAAAGGACACGCCTGCCTTGACGCCCCGCAGGGTCAGTTCACCCTGTATATCGACGTTGGGTGCGCTGACATACGGCTCTTTTTTGGGCGTGCCCGATTGGATCGTGAACGTAGCCGTGGGGAACCGCCGGGTAAAAAAGAAGTCATCTGATTTGAGGTGGGATATCAGCACCGGCTGCAATTCGTCCCCGGCCAGGCTTTTGTTTTCGATGGCATTCATGTCGATCTCGAATGTGCCGACGGGCTTGCCGTTTTTCACTACGATGTCGCCTTTTTTAATGCGCACCGTACCGTCATGTTTGGTGTTGGGATTGTGGCCCGCCCATTCAACCCGGCTTTGATCGGTATCGACCCGGTAGATGCCGTCCCGCAATGCCAGCAGCTGTTCAGGCAGGGGAGGCGTGTCGGCAGATTCCCCTTCGGCGGGATATCCTGCTGCCCACCAGGCGTTGATCCCGCCGTCAAGAATATAAAGATGGTCAAATCCTTCCCGCGCCAGCTTTTCCGCGGCGACTGCCGCATCCATGCTTTTCTCACTGGCACCATAAAGGACCAGATGGGCATGTTTGTCCATGGTGATGGCCGCGATCTGGTCCAGGAAGCTGACCTCGAAAACGCAGGCATGAGTTGCTCCCGGCAGATGGATCGCTTTGAAATGATCACCGGTGAGGGTGTCGATCAGGATGAAGGGCTTTTCTTCAGCGACCCACCGGTTCAGCGATTGCGCTGAAATTTTTCGGACGGCGTTTGTTTCCATCGTCACACTCCTTAATCGTTGTTTTTAATTGCGGTCATGGCGAAACGGATTCAGCCGAAACGGGCAAATCGGCATCAGGCGGCATCTTTTTGGTGCAATGCGGCTGATTCGCACGCTCGCCAGGGGCCTTTGGCCAGCCATGCCCTTGCCGCTTCAACGTCCGCCGCCGTAAGTTCATGGCCGGCGTCCGCTTCAAGATCATGGGCATTGTGGCGCACATCGGCTTCATCGAACACGCCTTCCGCCAGCCGCTTGAAAAACCGGGGCATGCCGTTTTCAAGCACCCTGCCCCGGGGACTGATGATCGCAGCTGACGGGCTGATTTGTCGAACCACGGGAATCAGGTCGTGCTCGCTGCCGCCGGTGCCGTGAAGGGCCACGATGGTTTCGTCACCGGCCGCGCATTGGGTTCGGGAGGCAGATAGACATGCTGAAAGTCAGGCAGGTCCAATGGTGGCAACTGCCTCTCGATCTGCCCGCGCAAGGGTTCGTATCGGGACGGCAGCTTCAGGGCAGTGCCCAGATCTTTCAGATCTTCATCCACGTGAAAACCCGGTGGATCGGTGGCGATTTCAAAGAGCACCCCGCCCGGTTCATTGAAATAGATGGACTGGAAGTAGGTGCGGTCGCGTACATCGGTGACGGACAGGCCGTGCCGCTGGAGCCGCTGTCGCCAGGTCTGCTGTTCCCGGCTGTCCCGGGTTCGAAAGGCGATGTGGTGGACGGTGCCGCCGCCGGGCTGTCCCCTGCCGGCTGACGCATCGACGACCACATCCAACAGGCGGCCGGGTGCGCGCGCGTCCTGCATGGCAAACCGATAGCGAGTGCCCTCATGCTGGCCGGGCGTCATGCCCATGCCCTCAACGATGGTTCGTTGCGTGTCATCGATCCGGTCGACCATCAGGGTCGCCGAATGAAATCCAATGATGGCCGTCCGGGTATCCGGGCTGCGCTGGCTCGGTTCGTCAGGCGGCGGCGTGCCGATGAGTTCCAGGGCCAGGCCGTGGGGATCGGCAAACCGGATGACCGGTTCTCCGAAACGACTTTCGGTGGCAGCGGTGATGCCTTGTTCCGCCAGGCGCCGGGTCCAATGATCGACCGAGGCGTGGGGTATGGCAAAGGCGATGGCCGAGACCATGCCGGTACCGGGCCTCCCCTGGGAAAGATCCTCCCAGGGGAAGAACGTGAGAAGGGTGCCGGGGCGGCCCGTGTCGTCGCCATAGTAGAGATGATAGGTGAACGGATCGTCGAAGTTGACGGTCTTTTTGACCAGTCGCAGGCCCAGCACACGGGTGTAGAAACGGTAATTGGCTGCGGCCGATGCGGCTACAGCGGTGATATGGTGAATGCCGCTGATGGGCGGGTGATCATTGGATGGTTGCATGTGGGCACCGTTGTATTGATCTTGAAAAGATTAAGGTTAAAAAAAATCAGCCGCCGACGGCCATCTGCCGGGCGTGAAAGCCTATTTTCTTGAGCAGACGCACCAGTTCGGTCCGCTCATCGGCAGTGAGTGCACCAGCTGCCCTCTCAAGGTTTCCGGCGTGTTGCCGGAAGGCCTGGGAAATTATGCGTCTACCGGTCTTCGTCAGGTGAACATGAAAACAGCGGCCGTCCGCCGGGTCTTGAATACGCTTTACGTGGCCCGCCTTTTCAAGCCGGTTGACGGCGGCCGTCATGGAACCGCTGCTCAGCAGCACTTTCTCGCCGATCTGGTTGATGGGCAAGGGACCTTTGTGCAACAGCGCTTCCATGATGGCGAAGTCCGAAAGGGTCAGGCCGGATTGTCGAATGCTGTGGCGATCCACCCGATCCACCGCTTTTGCCGCTTTCCAAAGCACGAGGCGTATGTGTGATCCGGTTTCCATAAGGTGAAAATAAGAAAAATTATCTTGATGTCAAGATATATGCCCGATCGCCAGAACGGCTGTGGACATCCTGGTGCGGCGGGTTACGTTTCTTTTCAATGGTGCTGTTTTGTGTTAACTACTTCTGGTGGCAGACGCATCGCAGAACATATCGAAAAACGGGTTTAAACAGGATCGGGATATGATCGTCGACGGAAAACAGATCCGGCCCATATGGCTGGATGAAGACCAGACCACCGTCAAGGTGATCGACCAGCGCCAGTTGCCCCACCGGTTTGTCGTTGCCGATTTGACCACGGTGGACCAGGTGATCCACGCCATCCGGGAGATGTTCGTCCGGGGCGCACCGCTGATCGGCGTCACGGGTGCCTACGGCGTGATGATTGCGGCCCTAAACGGGAAGTCGGCTTCCGACCAGATGGGGTTCATCGTTGAGGCATGCCGCCGGATCAAGGCTTCCCGGCCCACGGCCGTAAACCTGGCCTGGGGCGTGGATCGGGTGCTCGAGAAGGTGATTGCCGCCGGTTCACCGGCGGTGCGCATCGACGCCGCCCGCACCGAGGCCGCCGTGATTGCCGAGGAGGAGGCGGAGAACTGCCGCCGTATCGGCGTCCATGGTGCCGGGCTCATCGAAGCCGTCAGCCGCCGGAAAAACGGATCGACGGTCAACCTGCTGACCCATTGTAATGCCGGCTGGCTGGCCTGCATCGAATACGGCACGGCCACCGCGCCTATTTACGAAGCATTCAACCGCGGGGTGGATCTGCACGTATGGGTCGATGAAACCCGTCCGCTGAACCAGGGCGCACGGTTGACCGCCTGGGAACTGGGCAAACACGGGGTGCCCCACACGGTGATTACGGACAATGCCGGTGGCCACCTCATGCAGCACGACCGGGTGGATATGGTGATCGTGGGCACCGACCGTTCCACCCACACCGGCGACGTGGCCAACAAAATCGGCACCTACCTCAAGGCGCTGGCCGCCAAAGACAACAACATCCCCTTCTACGTGGCCCTGCCGTCTTCCACGATCGACTGGACCATGACCGACGGGGTGAAAGAGATCCCCATCGAAATGCGAAGCCCGGACGAGGTGCGCTACATCCAGGGACTGGCCGACGGCCGGATCACACGGGTGCTGGTGCCCCCCGAATCCAGCCCGGCGGCAGACTTCGCGTTTGACGTCACCCCGGCGCGCCTGGTCACCGGCTTTATCACCGAGAGAGGCATCTGCGGCGCCAGCGAAGCGGACGTTCATGGGTTGTTTCCCGAGCGCTGACCGCCCGCTAAGATTGCCGGCGGGGGCGACGCCATTTGATCAGCCCACTCTTCCCTTGACAACCCGTTGATAACCATCCATAAAACCGCATATGCTGACCGACCTCGAAAAAAAAGTCATCGCATCCATCCAGGGGGACATCCCCATCGTTTCTCACCCCTATCAGGTGCTGGCCGAAGCGATCGGCGTCTCCGAGGAGACGTTCATCCAGACCCTTCAAGATCTCACCGACCGGGGCGTGATCCGCCGTTTCGGGGCCACCCTGCGCCATCAAAAGTCCGGGTTTCAGGCCAATGCCATGACCGCCTGGCAGGTCGAGGAGGATCGTATCGAAGCGGTGGGTAAAATCATGGCTTCGTTTCGGGCCGTTTCCCACTGTTATCGCCGCGATCCGGCCGACGGCTGGCCTTACAACCTGTACACCATGATCCACGGCAAGAGCGAAGCGGACTGCCGGACCATTGCGCGTAAAATGTCAGAAAAATCAGGGGTGCACACCTACCAGCTGCTGTTCAGCCGCCAGGAGTTGAAAAAGATTTCGATGACGTACTTTCCGGATGCCACCTAATACCCCCCACATCCTGCTGGTCAATCCCTGGATTCACGATTTCGCGGCCTATGATTTCTGGGCCAAACCGCTGGGGTTGCTGACCCTGGGGGGAATGTTGCGCGATCACGGGGCCCGGATATCCTACCTGGATTGTTTGGATCGATTCCACCCCCTTGCCACAACCGGTCCGCCGCCTGCGCGCGGCGGGCGCGGACCTTACCGCAAGACGGTGATCGCCAAACCGAGGGGCCTCGGTGACATCCCGCGCCATTACTGCCGCTACGGCATTCCCGTCGATTGGTTTCGCAGGGACCTGGCGTCGCTGGATCCACCGGACCTGGTGCTGGTCACCTCCCTGATGACCTACTGGTATCCGGGCGTTCGTGAAACGATCGAGGTCGTCAAATCGGTATTCCCGGATGTGCCGCTGGTGCTGGGCGGTGTTTATGCCACGCTGTGTGTCGATCATGCGAAACGCACCTGCGGTGCGGATCGGGTGGCGAGCGGTCCGGGGGAAAACGCCATCCTGCCGCTGGTGGCCGAACTTACCGGATGGTCGCCCGCGCAGCATTTCGACCCGCTGGACCTGGATACGCTGCCCTGGCCGGCCCTGGACCTCGAACATCGCCTGGCGCATGCGCCGGTGCTGACCTCGCGCGGGTGCCCGTTCAAGTGCGCCTATTGCGCCTCCCACCGGCTTCAGCCCCGGCGGATGCGCCGCAGCCCTGCATCCGTCGTGGAGGAAATTGTCCACTGGCATGCGAACCACGGCGTCGAGGATTTCGCCTTTTACGACGATGCCCTGCTGGTCGATGCCGAACGGCACATCATGCCCCTGCTGGAGGGGATTGTCGCCGCGGGCGTCGACGTGCGCTTTCACACCCCCAACGCCCTGCATATCCGGGAGATTACCCGCCCCCTTGCCCGCCTGATGTTTCGCGCCGGGTTTCATACCGTTCGACTGGGTCTGGAAACCACGGCATTCGAAGAGCGGCAGACCATGGATCGCAAAGTGACCGAAGCGGAGTTCGTTCGTACGGTGAAGCATCTCACGGCGGCCGGGTTCAGTGCGCGCCAGGTGGGCGCCTACCTGCTGGCCGGGCTTCCCGATCAGGATTTCACACAGATCGAGGACTCCATTGCCCTGGTGAAACAGGCCGGCGTCACCCCGGTGATCGCCCACTACACACCGATTCCCGGCACACCCATGTGGCCGCAGGCCGTGGCCGCGTCGCGCTACGACCTGCAGGCCGATCCGATCTTCACCAACAACGCCATTTTCCCCTGCCAAAGCGAGCAGTTTTCCTGGGAGGTGCTCACGCGGCTGAAAAAGCTGGCCGGGGCTTGAGCGAATATCGTTACATTCTATCTTCTTAGCAAGGGCATCGACGCGGGGAGGTGACATATACCACCGGTTTAAATTATTGGGAACACGGGTCCGCCGACAATCAGATTGACACGGACACCGTCTTTTTCCTAAACTTAATGCACAACGCGCGAACCGGGCTCATCTTTTCATCGCTTCCCCGCCGATATGTTGCGCCCCGCGCGGCACAAAGGAACGCCATCATGCCGATGACCATTCAAGCCATCGTCTGTGCGGTGGATTTCTCTCCCTTCAGCGCTCTGGTGGTTCGTAACGGGGTGGCCCTGGCCCAGCGGGCCGGGGTGCGTCTATACCTGATCCATGCGGTGCACGATCCCCAGGATGAGGTGCACGCGACAGCGGTGTTCGAACGGGGAGGAGACCTGGCCCATCTTACCGACGACGCCCGGCAGCAGATGCAGGCGCTGATGGCAGGCGCCGCCGTGGACTGGGAGGCGGTGGTGCGTTTCGGAGAACCGGTGGAGCAGACCGTCGCCTTCGTCAATAGCCTGGTGCCGAGCCTGGTGGTTTCCGCCAGCCACGGCGTATCCGGGTTTCGTCGGTTTTTCATCGGCACGGTGGTGGAGCGCATGACGCGTGCACTGAACTGCCCCATGCTGGTGGTCAAGCCCGGCGAGGGTGAAGACCACGACCGGTTCGACGGTTTTCGTTCAGCCGTGGTCAGTTGCGACAGCCACGGCTACTGGCAGCGGATGGCCCCCCTGCTGCCCCTGCTGCAATCCGATGCCGCTTCACGAATCCTCATGGTTCACGCCATGGAAGGCCCCATGGAAGAAACGATGACGGATTCCGGTGACGTGCCGTATGGCCAGCTCCAGCAGGCGCTTCAGGAACGCTTGGACCGGCGGCTGCGCGAACAGGGGCGGCGGTTGTTTGCCCATGCCGATCAGCTTTCCGTGGCGATTGCCCCCGGTGTTCCTCAAGAGATGGTTCTGAAGCTTGCCCGTGAGCAATCCTCGGATGTGATCGTCGTGGGTGTGCGCCGTTCCGGCAAGGTGAGCCGCTGGATATCCGGCTCGACGACCGAGGCGCTGCTGCGCCGCGCTCCCTGCAGTGTCTTGACGGTGCCAGAGCCGATTGAACCGATCGAGACCGGAGGCCGTCGTCGATGACGGTCACCGGCGTGGTTTGGGACCCGGTCTACCTTGAGCATGTGACCGATGACGGCCACCCGGATCATCCCCGCCGGCTCAAACCGCTCTATCGGCGTCTGCAAGATCCGCTGGTGAACCGCCGGTTCACTACCATTGTCCCGCCGGCGGCCACAGACGAGGAGATCCTTCTCGTGCACAGCCCGTCCTATCTGAAACAGGTCAAGGCTACCGCGACATGTCCGGCGTCGGCCCTCAGCGCCGACACCCTGACCTGCGACCATTCCTTCCCCGTGGCGGCCAAGGCCGTCGGCGGGACCATCGAGGCGATCCGTCAAGTCGTCGCCGGAACCCTGTCCCATGCCTTGGTGCTGGCTCGTCCGCCCGGCCACCATGCCGAGCGGACCCGGGCCATGGGTTATTGTATCTTCAACAATGTGGCCGTCGGCGCCATGGCGGCGCGCACCGCCATGGGGCTGGCGCGGGTGATGGTGGTGGACTGGGACCTTCATCACGGCAACGGCACCCAGCACATGTTCGAACGGGATCCATCGGTTTTTTTCTTCTCTTCTCACCAGTTCCCCCATTATCCCGGCACCGGCCACTTCACCGAAACCGGCCGGGGGCCGGGGGAGGGGACCACGATGAACGTTCCCCTGAGTCGCGGCTGTGGGAATGGTGAATTCGCGGCCCTTTACCAACGACTGCTCATACCCGTGGTTCGCGCCTTCGAACCGCAATTGATTGTGGTCTCCGCCGGGTTCGATATCCACGCCGCCGACCCGCTGGGAGGAATGAAGGTAACGCCGGCGGGATTCGCCGGCTTGACCCGACTGATCCTTGACGTTGCCCGGCAGACCTGCGCGGGTCGCGTGGTTTTCTGTCTGGAGGGGGGATACGACGCCGACGCCCTGGCCGACTCGGCCATGGCCATGATCGATGAACTCACCGGCCGGACGTCGACCGATGTGGATGCCATGGCGGCAAGTGCCGATCCGGGGCGGCTCAATCCGATCGTGAACCGATGCCTCCAGACCCACCGGTGGTTTAGGAAGGAGCCATAGCACATGAACAGGATCAGCATCATGGAGGCGTCTGTCCGCAAGTGGGACCGGATCATTGCCGGCAACGGCTCCGATGGCGGCGTTCTTGATTGTCCCCCCTGCCGCATCTTTTACGTGCTTGTCTGCGTGGGGTGCCCCATTGCCCGGTATACGGGGAAAAAGTTCTGCAAAGGGTCACCGTACATCGAATGGTATTGGCATCAGAACGACGTTCACGGCAAGATGTTCCGAAAAGTCTACTGCCCTGAATGCGAGCGGCTGGCCCGCAACATGCGGGACTTCATGGTCGAGATCGTCGACCACCTGAAAGCGGAACGAACGGCGGCTGAAGGCGGTGAACCATCGTGATGATCCGGTGGCTAGCATTGACAGTCGCAGAACCGGGCGGGTTCCGGTGATGATCTGGGTGGCCCTGGGCCTGACGACTGAAACGGCGGTGTTCATACTGGCGGGTATCGCATGGTTCCTGTCCAGGGGATATACCTTTGCCGAAGCCGGTGCCGGCGCCGTCGTGATGGTATTCATGACCCTTTCACTGATTCATCAGCTATCTTTTTTTACCGGTTCACCGCTGCCCGGTTTTATCCTGGAACCAGCCGCCCTGGCAGGGCTTTTCATTTTTGGGGGCCGCCGGCTGCCGCACCTTGTCCATCAGCTGGCATCGGCGACCCGCCTGGTTCGCCGGGAGATCCTTTCTGGGTGGACCATCGCGGCCACATGGATGGTGATGGCGGGGCTGGTGGTGGTGGCCTGGTTGTCGACGGAGTGCGTGTTGAGCGCGCATCCATGGGGCGGTCTGTTGGCCGGTTCGATCTTCGGTGCCCCGGGTCGAATGGCGGGCATCGATGCAATCCCCCCGCTCAACGCAACGGCCCTGTTTTATCACACGGCCCGTTTTGGCCTGGGTCCCAACGCCTGCGGCTTCGGTTTGCTGGCCCACCTGGCCGTTGGCTTTTCCACCTATGCCCTGGCCCGCCGGTACGCCTGGCCACCCATGGCCTTGACCGTCACCTTGATGGTCCTGAGCATGCCACGACTGGTTTTCCTCAGCTTATGGCCTTCCGCCGAGCTGGTTTCCACGGCGGCGGTCGCCTTTTCCATGGTGCTGATCTATCGGCTATTGGAGCAGCATCAGACCGGGGACCTCCACTTTTTCTTGCTTTGCAGCCTGTTTTCCATTTATGCGAATCCGATGAGCATTGCCCTTGTCCCGGTGATGGGACTCTTGCTGGTGGTGGTCATGATACGACGGCACGGATGGCTCCTTTGGCGGGAATTGCTTGCCGCCCAACCGCTGCTGACCGTGCTGACCCTGTTGCCGGCGATCGGGCTGGCTCAGGTTCCCGCCTTTGCATGGAACCTGGCCCACGACCAGCCGCTTGTCGGTACGGCCATCGCATTCGATACCGACGGCATCCTCGGTGCCGCCGTCAACCTGGTCCGTTACCTGTTCATCAGCGTCGACCCGACTGAGCCGGTGCAACGGATGCTGATGTGGTTGGTGGGACTGGATCTAAGGGGTCTGGTGACGGGAATATACAACAGCCTGGTGCTGCCGGTGTTTGGCCGTGCCGGGGCGGCAGGCGCGTTCGACTTGATTTTTTCTGGCAGCGAAGGCATGGGCTTCGGTCCCTTCGCCCTGCTCTTGGTGGTGCCGTCGATGGTCTACGCCCTGGTTCGTGGGCCGCGGCGCCTCAAGGCGGTGAGCGTGGCATGGACGGGATATCTCTATCTGGCGGCCCTGGTGGTTGCCTGGCATCCAGGCAGCCTTGCTGTCTTGAGTCCTTTGTATGCGGCCAACGGCTTTTTCGTTGCCTTTGCCCTGCCCCCCTGGCGGCTTCGACGACGAGGTATGCGGTTGCTTCAAACGGCTTTCGCCCTTCTGTTGGCCTGGTCGATTGTCACTGCGGGCTGGACGCAGGTTTGAACCGCGATGGCGAGCGCATTCCCCGCGGCTTGCCACGGGGAGGGTTCAAAAGCGGGTCGATGTGGATTGCCAATCGGGTTGCACACCTGTTGCATGACGCCCGCCGGTCTGTTATGAATCTCTCAGCCGCCATGTCACCGATTCGGTTTCAGGCGTTCCACATCGCCATCACGGACTGACGACCAGGAGATAAGGAGAGTGATGTGAATTCAATGAACAGGACCCTCGCGACCGTAGCTGTTGTCTTTGCCCTGATTGTCGTCGGCCTGGTGACCTATTTTATGGTCAACAAATGGCACCGGAACCAGATGGCCGCCGGCCGACAGGAAGCTCAGAAAGAGTGCCTGGAAGTGATCCAAAAAATGGAGGCGGACGCCCAAGAGATGCGCGCCCAGTTGGAAACTGAACGTCAGATGCGTCCGAAAGATGAGGTTTTCCCCACGGTGTTTGGCACTTCGGCGCCCGACCGAAATGCCGATGCCATGCCTGCCGACTGCGAGAAGGTGGATGCGCAGATGCTCTCCTTTTTCAACTACCTGGACAGCCGCCCCAACCTGCCGGTCCGGGAGATCCACGGAGGCAGCGCCGGCTTCTTCCGCGAATCTGCGGCGCTGCTCATGGCCGAACCGCCGGTGAACATCGGGGAGATGCAGGAGCTGTTTCGACTGGTGAAAAATGTGACCCATTTCTACCGGGTGCTGGGTAAAAAACGCCTGATGCTGGCCAAGGATATCCTCGCCTCGGAAGAGCGGGTCCTCGAACCGGCCATGGCGGTTTTCTACGCCACCATCGCCGAGTGCGGAAAACCGCTGACCGGTGATGCGCAGCCCTTGTCCATCGATCGACTCTATGACTATGCCAGCTATTTTCTGAACACCTTGGGGGGGCGAAGCTATCTGCTGCGACGGGAATCCAAGATGCGCATGCTGGTGAGTTATTACGCCATTTTAATTGTCGATCGGGCCAACGATGAGAAATTCAACCGCTACGGCATCGATGTCCGGCCCTATATCGACTACCTATTCTTCGACATCTCCAACCAAAAAGGACTGACCTATCGGGAACGTTACCTCACCCAGCTTACCGCCTTGCGGAACAAGTACATGTAAAACTTTTGTCATATTGCCTTTCTTGCTTGAAGCCCGTCCCGGTCCCGGTTAAGGATGCAGCGTTCTTAAACGATCTGCGTGTATCGAACCAAAAGATGCAGGACGGTGCCCTTCATGAAAATGCCTGAATTGAAAATTGGTCATCTGATCAGTCGGCTTCCCATTATCCAGGGTGGCATGGGTGTGGGGATTTCCATGTCCGGCCTGGCTTCCGCCGTGGCCAATGCCGGGGGCATCGGGGTAATTGCCGGCGCCATGGCCGGTATTACCGAAAAGGATATATCCACCAACGGCATAGTGGCCAACTGCCGGGCCCTTTCCCGTGAGATCCGGAAAGCCAGGGCGAAGACCCGCGGCATCATCGGCGTCAATATCATGGTGGCCCTGACCCATTTTGCGGAATTGGTAAAAACGGCCATTGCCGATGGCGTCGATATCATTTTTGCCGGTGCCGGCCTGCCGCTGGATCTGCCCGGTTTTCTTAACAATGGTGACCGGACGCGGCTGGTGCCCATCGTTTCATCGGGCCGGGCTGCGGCCCTGATCTGCAAACGATGGTTCCAGCGCTATGCTTATCTGCCCGACGCGTTTGTGGTTGAAGGCCCCAAAGCCGGCGGACATTTGGGGTTCAAGGCCGATCAGTTGAACGATCCGGCTTTCTGCCTGGAAAATCTGGTGGGCGATGTCGTTGAGCAGATGAAAAAGGTGGAGGCGGACCACGGCGTTCGAATACCCGTCATCGCTGCCGGAGGCGTGTATGACGGCAATGATATCCGACGATTCCTGGAATTGGGGGCCAGCGGCGTCCAGATGGGCACCCGGTTTGTGGCCACCCATGAATGTGATGCGGACCATGCCTTCAAACAATCCTATGTGGATGCCCGGGAGGAAGACCTGATGGTGATCAGGAGCCCGGTAGGCCTTCCCGGCAGGGCGCTCAGAAACCAGTTTCTGATGGATGTGGCCGACGGTGTTCGGCGCCCCTTCCGCTGCCCGTATCACTGCATCAAAACCTGTGATCCGGAAAAGAGCCCCTATTGCATCGGCATGGCCCTTGCCTCGGCCCGGCGCGGCAAGCTGAAAAACGGCTTTGCCTTTGCCGGTGCCAATGCTTTCCGCGTGGACAAGATCGTCTCCGTTCAGGAGTTGATTGGTTATCTGGAGGCCGGTTACGAGTTGGCCACGGCAAACCGATAGACAGTTTAACAACCCAGCAGCCCGGTGTCTCTACCACACAGACGCCGGGCTTTTTGTTTGCCGTGACAATAATCCCGATGCGGTCGCTATCGGGCAAACCGGTGCCAGTCGGTTTCCACGAACCATCGATTGTAAATTGTCTCGAACCGCCCGTCTGCCTTGATTTGAGCCAGGAACTGATTCAGGAATCTCAGAAAATCCGGGTCGTTTTTGCGAATGGCCCAGGCAATGGGCTCATTGGTAAAGGGTTTGTCGAGAAAAATCAGACTCGCGGACGGATGCATGGCCATGAACACGGCATTGAAAGGCAGGTCGTAGACAAAAGCGTCGGCCTTGCCCTCCAACACGCGCATGGCACCTGCCATTTCCGTGTTTACCGGCATGTAGGTGGCCCGGGGAATCATTTTCAGCACCGCCGCTTCACCGGTGGTCCCCGGCTTGGAGACCACTGTGTACGCGGAATCATCCAGATCCTTGTAAGATTTGACCGCCTCTTCATGGCGGGCGTTGAGCAGCACCGTCTGTCCGACGGTCATGAACGGATCGGCGAAATCGACCTGCAATTGCCGGGCCTCGGTGACCGACATGCCGCCGAAGATGATGTCGAAGCGTCCCAGCTTCAGCGCCGGAATGATGCTGGTCCACAGGGTGTCTACGAACACCGGCTTGACGTCCAACGCCTTGGCCATTTCGATGCCCACGTCGATATCAAACCCCATCAGGCTCAACTGACGTCCCTTTTGCCGCAACCCGCCGTGACGGATCTCTTTTTGGCGCAGTCCGCTGCGGGTATCGATCATCTCAAAGGGTAAATATCCAGCTTCCAGCCCGATACGCAGTTCGCCGCGCTGGATGATGCCCGCTAAGGTGGAGCCTTCCGAATAGGCCACATCGGCGGCCAGGACCGGCATGCCCCACAAACCCACCACCAGCAGGGATAGGATCAACCGATAATTGAGTTGCTTTACCATTTCTTTACCTCCCTAAGCCAGATAAACTGGAAACAACAAATTACAAATGCCAAATCTCAAATACATGCCAAATTGAAATATCCAAATTTCAAACGAGATCGACAAACCATCATCGATAGCGGCAGTCGTCTCTGGCAATTTTGTGCGAAAATACATACCGTTTTAGCGAATTAGCATGTCTTTTCTTCACGATCATAAAGGTTGGACTTTTTTTCATTGTGATTTATTTGTTATTTGGTTTTTGGCTTTTGTGATTTAGCCACTCAGTGGCTGCACCGCCGGACAATCGCCGGCAGGCGATCAATGCTGTCAGGCTGGGCTCTCTGCGCCGGCAGCCTCGGTATCCTCCCCGGCGTCATCCGCGTCTATGGGATCGATGGTGATATTGAACCACCCATAGAGCATGGACACGATCGGCGATATCCAGCAAAAAAAGTTGAAGGGCAGGTAGGCGATGGTCGGTACGCCCAATGTGGCTGCCTGGTAGGCGCCGCCCGAGTTCCACGGTACCAGGTTGGCGGTGACGGTGGCGCTGTCTTCGATGGCGCGTGACAGGTTCTTCGGGTGAAGCCCCATGTCTTTATAGGCCTGGGCATACATCTTGCCGGTCATGACGATGGACATGTACTGGTCGCACAGGATCAGGTTGGCCCCGATGGCCGTCATAACGGTGGCCGTAATCAGGGAGCCGGTGGACTGGGCTTTTTTGAGAATGACCGTGACCACCACCCGCAGTTGGTTGGTCTTTTCCATGATGCCGCCGAACATCATGGCGCAGATGACCAATGAAACCGTGTACATCATCGACTCGAACCCGCCCTTGGTGAGCAGGTTGTCCACCGCCTCAATGCCGGAGTTGCTGGTGTAGCCGCCGTAGGCCGCCGACAGGAGATCGCCGAAGCCGTTTCTTTGAAAGATCATCCCTAGGACGGCGGCGACGATGATGCCGATGGTGATGCCCGGAACCGCGGGTATCTTGCGAAAAGCCAGGACCATCACGACGACCGGTGGCAGCAGCAGCAGGGGATTGACGGTAAATTGGGCGTCAATGCCGCTGAGGATCTGGTTGACGCTTTCGAGGTTGGCCTCACCGCCGCCATAGAAAAAGCCCAGGATGATTTCAATGACAAGGGTGATGGCGTAACTGAGGCCGGTGGTGTAGGTCATGTGCTTGATATGGGTGTACAGGTCGGTGCCCACCATGGCCGGCGCCAGGTTGGTGGTGTCGGACAGGGGCGACATCTTGTCCCCGAAATAGGCGCCCGAAAGCACCGCCCCGGCCACGATGGGCAGCGGAAAGCCCAGCCCCGATCCGATGCCGATCAGGGCGATGCCGATGGTCCCCGACGTTCCCCATGAAGTCCCTGTGGCCAGTGAGGTGATCGAACAGATGATCAGCGTGGCCGGTAAAAAGATCTTGGGGTGCAGGATCTTCAGACCGTAGTAGAGCAGGGTCGGGACCACGCCGCTTAAGATCCAGACACCGATGAGAATACCGATGATGCCCAGGATGACGATGGCCTGCAGCGAGTTGGTGATGCCGTTGAGCATACCGGTTTCGATCTCTTTCCAACTGAAGCCGGCCCGCAGACCCACCAGGGCCGCCACCAGGACCCCCAATAGAATGGGCACGTGGGCGTCCGACTCATAGCGAACGATGGCCAGACTGATCGATGTGACCAAGGCCAGGATGGATACCAATGACTCCCACAGGTAGGGATCTCTTTTTTCTCTTTGTCCTGCCATGATTGTTCTCCTTTTTCAGTCGTTCTAATTGCTTTTGACGAGCATGACCGGCACCGATGACAGCTTGGCCACCTTGTCCGCCACCGACCCGAAGACCGCCTTTTGAAGCGGGCTGCCGCTGCCCATGATGATCAGATCGATCTTTTCGGACGCGGTATAGCTCAGGATTTCCTTGTAGTGCGTACCCGTCACCACGGTCGACTTGACGATGTCTAGGCCCTTAAAATGTTTGTCCTTGAAAACCGCCAGGGTCTGTCGGGCGCGGGAGAGCAGCTGATCCTCGAAATCGGAGGCGATGCTCTTAAAATCCGTCTCCGACGGCTGCGAGACATAGGTGTCCACAAACCAGTCGAACCGTCGCAGCACATGCAGCAGGTGGAGTTTTGCATCGAACCGTCTGGCCGCGAGGGCCACATAGGGTGCCACGACCGGCGAGATATCGGTCAGAGACACGGGAAAAAGAATGTTTTTGAAATCGACCATCGGTGACTCCTTTCGTTTGAAACCGTTCCCATCCAGTGCACGGTGATTAACCTGCACCCGACGCCAGCCAACGGTTCCGTTCAGGCAAAGCGCGCGGCGATGATGGCCTCAAGTGTAGGCTCGCCATGATCGCCGTACTCGTAGCGAATGCGCGTGTGCGGGCAGTTGATGTTGAGCAGCCGGGAGAGATCAACGGGGGTGGCCACGATTACCAGATCGCATTCGGTGGCGTTGATGGTGGCCTCCAGGTCTCTTATCTGCCGTTCGCCGTACCCCATGGCGGGCAGCAGATGGCCAATATCAGGATAGTTCTCGAACGTCTCTTTCAGCCGACCCCTGAGAAACGGCCGCGGATCCACCAGTGATGCTGCGCCAAAACGCTTGGCGGCGATCACGCCGGCGCCATAGGCCATGTTGCCGTGGGTGAGGGTCGGGCCGTCCTCGACCACCAGCACCCGCTTGCCCCGGATCAGTTCGGCATCGTCGGGAATCAGTTCGGAGTCGGCCAGAACGATGCGGGCGTTCGGGTTGTGGGTTTCGATGGCCCTGCGCACGGCGTCGACATTTTCCGGCGGGGCGCTGTCCACTTTGTTGATGATCGCTACATCGGCCATCAACAGGTTGGTCTCCCCCGGATGGTAGGCGGTCTCATGGCCCGGCCGGTGTGGGTCCAGCAGGACGATGTGAAGATCGGGCTTGTAAAAGGGCGTGTCGTTGTTTCCGCCGTCCCAGACGATCACATCGGCTTCGGTTTCCGCCTGCCTGAGTATCTTTTCGTAGTCGACGCCGGCATAAGCCACCACGCCCATGCGGATGTGGGGTTCATACTCTTCGCGCTCTTCGATGGTGCAATGATGGGTATCCAGGTCCTCGTATGACGAGAATCGCTGCACCACCTGTTGGGTCAGATCGCCATAGGGCATGGGGTGACGGACCGCAACGACGGTTTTGCCCATTTTTTTGAGGATTTCGATAACCTTCCGGCTGGTCTGGGATTTACCGCAGCCGGTCCGAACCGCGCAGACCGACACGACCGGTTTGGTGGATTCGATCATGGTGTAGGGGGCGCCGACAATGATAAAATCCGCACCGGCGGCCGTGGCGATGGAGGCTTTGTGCATCACCTCCGCATGGGTCACATCGCTGTAGGAAAAAGCCACCAGGTCCACCCGGTGGGCATCGATCAGGTGGCGCAATTTTTTGTCGGAATGAATGGGAATCCCTTCCGGATAGAGGCTGCCGGCCAGCGCTGCCGGATAGCGTCGATCATCGATGTCGGGAATCTGGGTCGCGGTGAATGCCACGACCTGATAGCGGCGGTTATCCCTGAAGTAGACATTGAAGTTGTGAAAATCGCGGCCGGCGGCACCCATGATGATGACATTTTCGATACGGTTGTTCATTTGTGTGGACCTCCTTGAAATGATCGTGCTCGGTGGATGGCGTCCGTCGGATCATGTCGGTCGGATAGATCAATTGCTGAGCCACGACAGCGAGCGCATCCCCCGATGCTCGCTGCGGGGGAGAGGGTCAATGGCTCATCTATGCCTCTATCCGTTGGACGATGATCGGATATGTCAATGGAACAGGTCGTTGGATCGAAAAAGCTGAAAGGAAGATCTTTTTATCATTCAATCATATGATGATATATTGATTAGCTATTTTTTTGTCAACGATATTTTAGGCCCGCAGCACCACCCCGTCCTGAACCTTCCGGTTGACTTGTTTGGTCGATTACACATAATATGATTCAATAATTTGATGTTTGTTTTCCCGCCGTCCATGAAAGGCTTTCGTGAAAAACAAACCCTACCATCGCAAGCTCTATCAGTATATCGTCGAAGAACTGGGCCAGCGCATCGTCAAGGGGCGATACCATGCCCCGGACGTGCTGCCCACGGAAGACCGGCTGTGCGAAGAATTGGGTGTCAGTCGAGGGGTGCTGCGCGAGGCCACGAAAGTGTTGACGCAAAAAGGCCTTATTCAGACCCGCCCCCGGGTGGGTACCCAGGTGCTGCCGCGCGACCGCTGGAATCTGTTTGACGCGGATGTGCTTCTTTGGCGGCTGCAGGTTGAAGATAAATTCACCTTCTTGAAAACGGTTACCGAAGTGCGACGGATCATCGAATCGGAATCGGCACGACTGGCCGCAACCCGTGCCAGCCAGACGGAAGTCGCATGCATGAAGCGGTTGATGGAACAGATGGTCGACATTTTGAGCGATGATACCCATTATGTCTATGAAAAATACCTGGATATCGACATCGCTTTTCACAATTCAATATTAAAGGCATGCCACAACGACCTGCTGTCCCAGATCAGCAGCACCATGCGTGAGGCGGTTCACCAGGCCCGTGAACATGACATCAATGACATCGATATCCAAAGGGAATCCCTGCCGTTTCATGTGGCCATTGTCGAGGGTATTTCCCGCAAAGATCCCGAGGCCGCCTACCGGGCGTCCCAAAACATGTTCGACGATGTGTGGCGATACATCACCGAAGATTGAAGCGTTGCAACCGGTCGCGGGTTCAGGATTCACCGCTACGGTTTTTTCTCTAATTTTCTCGTCGTTCCAGACGGCAGGCCTTTGCGTCCGTCTTTTCCTTAAACTGATAGAATCGGGAGGAACCATGATTGTCGGCATCTTAAAAGAGATCAAGACGGAAGAGAACCGGGTGTGCATGACCCCGGCGGGCGTTGAAATCATGAAAATGAACGGCCATGACATGCTGGTCGAGAAAAATGCCGGTGCCGGCAGCGGCTTCGCCGACGAGGCCTACGCCAAGGCCGGGGCTAAGTTGATCGACACCCCCAAGGAGATCTTTGCGGCGGCGGACATGGTCATGCATGTCAAAGAGCCCCTGCCCCCCGAGTACGATCTGATCCGGCCGGGCCAGATCGTCTTCACCTACCTGCACCTGGCCGCCGACGAGACCCAGACCCGCGCATTGGTCAAAAGCAGGGCGGTGTGCATCGCCTACGAGACCATCCAGAAGGCCGACGGCAGCCTGCCCCTGTTGACCCCCATGAGCGAGGTGGCCGGGCGCATGGCCATCCAGCAGGGCGCCAAGTACCTGGAGATGGCCCAGGGCGGCCACGGGGTGCTGCTGGGCGGCGTCCCCGGGGTGGACCCGGGTACGGTGGTGGTGATCGGCGGGGGCGTGGTGGGCGTCAACGCGGCCAAGATGGCCTGCGGGTTGGGGGCCAAGGTCTACCTGCTGGACATGAACCTGGACCGGCTGCGCTACCTGAGCGACGTCATGCCGGCCAACTGCTTCACCTTGATGTCCAGCCCGGCGACGATCCGCAAGCTGGTGAAAGAGGCCGACGTGGTGGTGGGGGCGGTGCTGATCCCCGGGGCCAAGGCGCCGCGGCTGGTGACCCGCGAGATGCTGGGGACCATGAAGAAGGGCTCGGTGCTGGTGGACGTGGCCATCGACCAGGGGGGCTGTTTCGAAACCTCCACGGCCACCACCCACGGCAAGCCCACCTATGTGGTCGACGGGGTGATCCACTACTGCGTGGCCAACATGCCCGGCGCCGTGGCCAAGACCTCGACCCTGGCCCTGACCAACGCCACCTTGCCCTACGCGGTCCAGATCGCCAACAAGGGCTGGAAAAAGGCCATGCAGGAGAACGAAGAGATCCGGCTGGGCGCCAACGTAATCGACGGCAAGGTCACCTACCAGGCCGTCGCCGAGGCATTCGGTATGGAATTTACGCCCATCGGTGAGATGGTCTAAGCCAGGTTCATCCGTTGTGTGGCGCCATGATGGCAATCACCCCCCCCCCCCGTGGCGATCCGCGTGGAAGGTACGATGAATGGGGAGGGTCCGCCATATCGTCCAAGCGGCATGCCGGCGCTCTTTTTCGCATGTGATCGGAGGGATCGGTTGTTTGATTGTCCGCATCCCTTCGCGTGCAATGAGAAAACCCTCGATCGTTGCCAAACCCTTAGAATTGGTGCCCCCGGCGTGATTCGAACACGCGGCACACGGATTAGGAATCCGATGCTCTATCCCCTGAGCTACGGGGGCAAAATCTGATTGTCACTCGATCCGTACCGACTGGCCCGGGTAGATGGTGCTCCGTGGGGTCAGGTCGTTGATTTTCAGGAATTGATTCAGGGACATGTTGTATTTCCGGGCAATGATGTAAGGGCTGTCACCCCGTTGCACATAATAATTACCCGAGCCTTTGGCGGGTTGCGGGGACGTACTGTCCGGTGCGGGGACCGTTAACACCTGATTGATGCTCAGCCGGGTTGTCGAGAGATGATTCATCTCCTGAATTCGTTGGGTCGTCGTACCATATCGCTTGGCGATAATCCACAGGGAGTCACCGCTTTTCACCACGTGTTTCTGATTCCACACGTCCTGTGATGTCGCGACTGCCTGCGCACGCGTCACGATCATGCCACGCTGGGGAATTTTCAGTTTCTTGCCCGCGACGATATAGCTGGACCGCTTCAAGTTGTTGGCCCACATGATGTTTTTCACACTGGTATGATACCGCTGGGCAATGGTCGAAAGGGTCTCCCCCTTTCTGACCCGATGATAAACGAACGCGGGGCGGGGAGGAGACGACACCGGTACCTGGTCTATCGACGCCAGCAGCAGCTCTTTTTTCCCGATCGGCACCCTCAGCGGGTAGGTGGTGGGGGGTAATACACTGTAGCGAAGTTCGGGATTCAGATCCTTGAGCGTGTCGAATGTGGTCCCAAGGGGTGCTGCCAGATCTTTCAGGTGAATCTGACGGTTGACATCAACCAATTCGAAGGTCAGCGGCGGATAGACCGCGATGTCCGACATCCCATATTTTTCCAGGTTTTCGATGACGTGCAGCGCCGCCAAAAAGCGGGGCACATATCGGGCCGTCTCGAAGGGCAGCCGGCCATAAAGATCCCAGAAATCATCCAGATAATTGATGTTCTGGGTCCGAATCACTCGCAGGACGCGCCCTTCTCCGCAGTTGTAGGCTGCCAGCACGGTCGACCAGTCGCCAAATATGCTGTGGAGTTCCTTGAGGTAAGCGATGGCCGCGTCGCTGGCTTTTTCAAAATCGATGCGTTCATCGATATACTGGTCCCTTTTCAGACCGAACTTGTAGCCGGTCGACGGGATGAACTGCCACAATCCCAGTGCCCGGGCGCTGGACAGTGCCTTGACCTTGAATCCGCTCTCGATCAACGGCAGCCAGGAGAGTTCGGCGGGGAGACCGGCGGCCTCCAATTTTTCAAGGATCATGGACCGGTATCTGCCGGAACGCTTATAGGACTCGATGAAATAGTTTCTTTCCAGTCCTTGGGTGAACAGGTTGATCTCCCTTTGTATGTTCGCGTTGAGTTCGCGGGGGATGGCATTGTGGTTGCCATTGACCACGATATTTCTGGATGCATAAATTTCGAGGATTCGTTTAGAGATGAGAAACCGCAGATCTTCCTTTTGTTGAACCAGTTTGGCCGGATCATCCGGCTCGACGGTCAGGATCAACGAGTAGGCCTTGTCCAACGCCTCCAAGGCACTTTCCAACTCACCGTTTTGCCAGAGTGCCTGGGCGGCCTCGCAAAAATCCAGAGCTTCGTCCAATTGCTGCTGAGTGCCTGGGTCCGACGGACCGGTTTCGATGGCCGCCGCATTGCCGGCTTCAGCCTCGTCTGTGGGTAATTCCCCGGGTGAAGCGGTCGTTGCTGATGGGTCGGCCATTTCGGTCGTTATCGAGGGATCATCACTGTCGATGGGGACCGTGGCCGGATGCGGCGGCGAATCGGGCGTGAAAAGAACAGACTCAGTGGCGCGAACGCCAACGGCCGGCGATGGTGCGGGGGCTGTCGATACCGGCGTATTTTCCTTGGCGGGTTGATGGGCACATCCAAGCAAAAGCATCAGGGCCAAACTGACAATTGATCGCTTACGGTAGAAAGACAATGGACGGTCCTCTTCTTATCAATCGAATCTAATGGTTGAACAACCTGCGTGCCGATGGAAAACCGCATGTTTGTAGCGTCCTTAACCATCTGGCGCCTTTTTTGTCAAGCTGAGATGACACCAACTGCTGGTAATTCATATCGCGCATTCCGCGGGGGACTTTAATCGGAACAGGTAAAAAAATGGTCAGCATCCCTGGCAAAAGCCGGTACGCAGGATTGTTCCTGCACGGCGTGGATGGTTATAATTTTTTAGGGATCAGACAAATTTTCCTTGAAAAAATTAAATTTAG
>CAVPJS010000008.1:0-134781 GCA_963705475.1 uncultured delta proteobacterium
AGTATTGACAGCCAAGCCATTGACCTGATGGACCGAGGGTGCGACGGGTTTATCCAAAAGCCTTACAACCTTGAAGACCTATCGGGAAAGATCGATGAAATCCTGAACAGCGAACCACCATGGAAGGAATAAACCCAGCGTGAATACGGTTCCATTCGCGCTGTTGATCATTGCCTACTTGAGGCCGCAACACGGGGCAATGCTCAGTTGGTTTTAATCTCCCGGTTCCCCGAATACTTCAGGGCCGCGGCGATGAAGCTGCGGAACAGGGGGTGGGGAGTCATGGGTCGGGATTTGAATTCCGGATGGAACTGGCATCCGAGGAACCACGGGTGGTCTTCGATTTCCACGATTTCCACCAGTTCGCCCGACGGGGCGATGCCGGAAATCTTCAGGCCGGCTTCTTTTAACTGCTCCATGTAGGCGTTGTTGAATTCATACCGGTGGCGGTGCCGTTCGGCAATGGTTTCCTTGCCATACGCCCGGTAGGCCAAGGTGTCCTTTTCCAGCTTGCAGGGATACGCCCCCAGTCGCATGGTACCCCCCTTGTCCGAATGAATGTCACGTTTCTGGATGGTTCCGGATTTGTCGTCGAACCACGCTTCCATGAGATAGATCACCGGATGGGGGGT
Organism: uncultured delta proteobacterium; assembly: GCA_963705475.1. Classification (GTDB taxonomy): domain Bacteria; phylum Desulfobacterota; class Desulfobacteria; order Desulfobacterales; family Desulfosarcinaceae; genus Desulfosarcina. The sequence goes on from CAVPJS010000008.1 coordinate 633, forward strand.
GCCCGGGTCAAATTCGGTGCTGTTGGCCCGGTCCAGTCCGGCCCGGTTCCTGGCAAATTCGATGACGGCGATCTGCATGCCCAGACAGATGCCGAAATAGGGGATCTGATTTTCCCGGGCATACCGGGCTGAGCAGATTTTGCCTTCCACGCCGCGTGAACCGAAACCGCCCGGCACCAGCACGCCGTCCACCCCTTCCAGGCTCAGGCTGCAGGTATCGGCGTCGATGGTTTCCGAGTCCACGAATTTCAGGTTGACCCTGGCGCGGCTGGGGATGCCGCCGTGGATCAGGGCTTCGTTGAGGCTCTTGTAGGATTCGGTGAGATCCACATATTTGCCGACGATGGCAATGGTGATCTCGTAGGCGGGATCGTTCATCTGTCGGATCAGGGTCTCCCAGTTCTCTAAACGGGGTGCGCGGGTCCAGATGTTGAGCAGTTCGACGATCTTGGTGTCCAGCCCCTCCTGGTGAAAGAGCAGGGGGACTTCATAGATGCAGTTGACGTCCTTGGCCGTGATTACCGCATCCGCACCCACATTGCAGAACATGGCAATTTTGGCCTTGATATCGGGGCTGAGCATGCGGTCGGTGCGGCACAAGAGGATGTCCGGCTGGATACCGATGCTGCGCAGTTCCTTGACGCTGTGCTGGGTGGGTTTGGTTTTGACTTCGCCGGCGGTGCCGATGTAGGGCACCAGGGTCAGGTGAATATAGATGACGTTGTCCTTGCCCGCATCGTTGTGGAACTGGCGGATGGCTTCAAGAAAGGGGAGGCTTTCGATGTCGCCGATGGTGCCGCCGATCTCCACGATGACCACGTCCACGTCACTGGATGCCTTGCGGATGCTGTTTTTGATCTCGTCGGTAATGTGGGGAATGACCTGCACCGTGCCGCCCAGGTATTCTCCCTGGCGTTCCTTGGTGATAACGCTGTGGTAGATTTTGCCGGTGGTGAAGTTGTTGTCCTTGCCCAGTTTGGCGTGGGTGAAGCGCTCGTAGTGCCCCAAGTCCAGATCGGTTTCGGTGCCGTCATCGGTGACGAACACCTCCCCGTGCTGAAAAGGATTCATGGTCCCGGGGTCCACGTTGATATACGGGTCCAGTTTCTGGATGGTGACCGTCAGCCCCCGGCTTTCCAGCAGTGCGCCGATGGATGCCGATGCAAGGCCTTTGCCCAGGGATGAAAGGACCCCCCCGGTAACGAAAATGTACTTGGTGTCAGACCCCATAAAAAACCTCGATCGAAATGTTAACCCGGGCAAGCCGGTGTTGGAGAACTGCCAGCCGTGCGACCCTTCAATTTACCGACCCATCGCCGGCAGATGCGCTGATTGGTGACTGCCTGTACCATATTTAACGGGTTTGGAAAACCGGCTATTCAAATTTTTTCTGAAAGTCCTGAACCGCCTGCTGGACCGCATCCACCACTTCCTGCTTTTGGGTCTGGGGGTTGTCGGCATCGTTGCGTGCTGCCGATGCTTTCAATGCCTCCAGATCCATCAGCGCTGCCGGTATGGACGGATTGATGCGAAGATCGGCGACCCGAATCTCCCGGGCCAGGCGACCGTTGATCGTAAAATCAACCTGGAACGGAAACCAGCCGCTCTGGACCTTCCGCCAGCTTCGGTAAAATATCTCCAGGCGCCTGTCGGCGGCAGCCAGCCCCCGGTCCACCAGCAGCAGGCGGATGGGTAGCAAGGTCTCCTTGTCGATGGCCAGTTGGGATGCGGATTCATCGGGATAACGGGCGCCCAGGACGAACGCCGCGGTTTCTTCAATCCGCCCGAGGCTGGAAATGGCCGTCTCGACGCCCAACCGGTTGAGGGTTCGCATCAGGCGCGGCCGGGTTCGGCTTCGCAGCAGCTGCTGGTAGATGTCGAACGGGTCTTCACCCGCGGCCAAACGGCCGTCGATCACCGTGATCGAACTGTCGGCAAAAACCAGGTGGGTACGCTGAATCTGGTCGGAAACGATATCCGAACGAAACCGTTCCGGCATCACATAGGTGGCGGTTTCATCATAAAAGGTCGGTGCCGAATCCGGCGTCTGGGGATAGATGATCAGTTTCTGGTTGGCCTGAAGGGAGGCGAAGGTCCCCATGGCCTCGGCACTGAGCTCGAGGACATGGGGGCCTTCGAGTACGTAAGCGACGGCCTGGCCGGGTGTGGTCGCGGTGAGAAACATTACCGAAAACACGGCCCATGCCGCTATGATTGAAGTCCTCTTCATTTGGAATAGAACAATGATTACAGGACGATGAAATATCTTTCGCCAGGTGTCGCCCCTAATCGCCAATGAATATCTCCTTGGCGAATTGCGCGCCCCTGCCCAGCCGTTCTTCGATGCGAATCAGCTGGTTGTATTTGGCGATGCGGTCGGACCGCGAAAGCGATCCGGTCTTGATCTGGCCGCTGTTTACCGCCACGGCCAGGTCGGCGATAAAGGCGTCTTCGGTTTCACCGCTGCGGTGGGAGATCACGGTGGTGTATCCGGCCTGCTTGGCCATTTCGATCGCGTCAAGGGTTTCGGTAACCGTGCCGATCTGGTTCAGCTTGATCAGAATGGAGTTGGCGATGCCGTCCTCGATGCCCTTGGCAAAGATGGCCGGATTGGTGACGAAGATATCGTCACCCACGATCTGAATGTATTCGTCCAGCCGGTCGGTCAGCACGGCCCAATTTTCCCAGTCCTGCTCGGCCAGGCCGTCCTCGATGGACAAGATGGGGTATTTTTCCACCAAGTCCTCGAAATAATCCACCATTTCCACGGCGGTCAGGGATTTGTTCTCGCCCTTGAGGACGTATTTATTCTTCGTGTACAATTCGCTGGCCGCCACATCCAGGGCCAGGCCCATGTCCTTGCCGGGGGTGTAGCCGGCAGATTTGATGGCTTCCATGATGAAGCTCAAGGCCTCTTCGTTGGATTGGAGATTCGGTGCGAATCCACCCTCATCGCCCACGGCCGTGCTCAGCCCCTTTGACTTGAGGATCTTTTTCAGTGCGTGAAACGTCTCGGCGCCCATCTGGATCGCCTGGGCGATTGTGGTTGCCCCGAAGGGGACGATCATGAACTCCTGGATATCCAGGTTGTTGGCCGCGTGGGCACCGCCGTTGATCACGTTCATCATGGGCACCGGCAGGATCCTGGCGTTTACCCCGCCCAGGTAACGGAACAGGGGAAGGCCGAAGGCAGCGGCCGCCGCGCGGGCCGCCGCCATGGAGACGCCCAGGATGGCGTTGGCGCCCAGCTTGGATTTGTTGGCCGTGCCGTCCAGGGCCAGCATACAGGCGTCCAGGGTCAACTGATCGGAGGCGTCCATCCCACGGATTTCATCGGCGATCGTGGTGTTGACATTCTTTACGGCCGTGACCACGCCCTTGCCGCCGTAACGCTTGGCACGGGTGTTGCGCAGCTCCAGGGCTTCGCGCGTGCCGGTGGAGGCGCCGGAGGGGACCGCCGCCCGGCCGGTGGCGCCGCAGGCCAGCATCATTTCCACTTCCACGGTGGGATTGCCTCTGGAATCCAGGATTTCTCTTGCCGTTACATCGATGATTTCGGTCATGTTTTCATCCCCCGATTGTCTGTTTGGCATGGTCGACACCGGCCGCGCCGATGACGCGCATTACGGTTTAACCGCCCTTGCGTGTTAATGGTTTGAAGGAATGTCAGACCCCGGGAGCGGGGGCCGGTTGCCGCTTGACAATTCACCGGCAAATGTTACTCTCCTTGCCTGGGGATGTCAAGAAATTGGCTGGTTTCCAAAACCATGCAAAGCAGGGATGGATCATCATGAACGCGAACGATTTGTATACCACCGCCCATCTTTTCGTGGCGGCCGTGCGGGTGCTGGATCACCGGGACGGTGCGCCGCCGGCCATTGCGTCCGTCTGTCGATTGCTCGACTATTCGGACGAAAAGGGCAGCTACCTGCTCAACCGGCTCAAGGAACAGGGCATCGTCGATACGGTGAAAAGCGGATTCAATGATCGGATTGTCGTGGGCAACCATCTGGCCATCGAGGACCTGCCCAGGGATACCGAAGAGAGCCGCCTGGAGCAGGAGTTGAAGAAGTTCCAAAAAGGCAAAGACGTCATGAAGGAGAAGGTGGCGTCCATCAAGGCCCAACAGGCTCAGAAGAAACAGGACCTGTTCGCCGAGATCGAGAAGAAATTGAAGGCGAAGATGGATAAAAAATGAACGTCGAACATCGTGGCGCCGACATCGAATGTTGAACCGCGATAGCGAGCGCATTCCCCGCGGTTTGCCGCGGGGAGGGTTCAATATGGCATTCCGCCAATTTATAAACCGGCCGAGCGAAGCGATTCCATCATTCAATGTTCAACGTTGGGCGTTCGATGTTCGACGTTTTAAAGAAATAATTAGCTGATCAGCTTTACTCCACCTGGACGCTATATTCTCCTCCGTTCAATGATCCACTGCCACAAGCGACTGCATTATCGATCGAAAAAAGTTTCATTGATGACTCCGCTGCAGGGGTGCCCTTCAACAGCCGCCCGTCGGCCAAGGTGAGGATGCGGTGCACATGGGCGGCACAGCGGGGGCTGTGGGTGACCATCACGATGGTCATGCCTTCGGCGTTGAGCCCGGTGAACAGATCCATGACCGCATCGGTGGTGCGGGTGTCCAGGTTGCCTGTGGGTTCGTCGGCCAGCAGCACGGGTGGGGCGTTGACGATGGCCCGGGCGATGGCGCAGCGCTCCTTTTCGCCGCCCGAGGCTTCGCCGGGCAGTCGCTCGCCTTTTCCTCCCAGCCCCACGCGATCGAGTGCGGCCCGGGCCTTGCGCCGCTTTTCCGATTTGGGCATGCGGTTGGTGGCCAGCGGCAGCATGACGTTTTCCAGCAGGGTCAGGTAGGGGATCAGGTGAAAACTCTGGAATACAAAGCCTAAAAATTCCCGGCGAAAATCGGCGCGCTGCTCCGAATTCAAATCGTAGACATCGATGTCGTCAACCGCCAAGATCCCCGTGGTGGGGGTGTTCATGGCGCCGAGGATCGAGAGCAGGGTGGATTTCCCTGCCCCTGATTCCCCCATGATGCCCACGAATTCCCCGCTGTCGATGGTAAAGCTCACGTCGGACAGGGCGTGGACCGTTCCGGTGCCCCGCCCATAGGATTTGCCTAGTTTGTGGGCGTGGATACTGCTCATGATATTCTCCTACAATGACCGCAGGGCGGTGTTGGGATCCAGTCGGGCGGCCATGATTGCCGGATAGACGCTGGCCATCAAACCGACAAGCATGGCCAACAGGATCGCGCCGCCGCACAGCAGCGGATCCCAGGCGGTCGACGCATGGTCCATATCTGAAAAGAACCGCACGGCGATGAACGTGGCCCCGGTGCCCGCCAGATAACCGATGAGGCCGGCCGGGCCGGAGATCATGGCCGCTTCGGAAAAGATGATGCCCATCACATGGCTTTTGCGAAACCCCATGGCCCGGAAAATGCCGATTTCCTCCTTGCGCTCGCGGACACTGCTCATCATGGTGGTGAGCACCACCAGGCTGCCCACCAGGATGACCACAGCCGACATGCCCATGGAGAAGGCGCTGAAGCGGTGCAGCGTGTCCATGCGTCCTTTGACCACCTGCTGGATGGCCATGACCTTGGCATCGGGAAGCACCCCCGAAATTTGTTGAACCATCTCGTCGACGGGGCAGGCGTTGCACAGGGCGGCCACCTCGACCATGGAGATCTGCCCCTGCTTGCCCAGAATCCGTTGGGCGGTGGGCAGCGCAGCGAAGAGCAGGTCGTCGTCCGAGGAGCCGGTGGCACCCAGGATGCCGACCACGGGCATGACGTGTCCATTGATGGCCACCTCATGGCCGATGGTCAGTTTCAACACCCGGGCGGTCTGTGCGCCGGCCAGCAGGCCATCGTCCCCGGGACGTTTTCCGGAGAGGGTCCACCAGGGTTTGAGGATGTCGGCACTGTTCATGTCGATACCGGCAAGAAGCACCTTCTGATTGTTGGCGGAGACCACACCCAGCAGGGTCGGCCCGGTGGCGGCAATGTTGGCGGCGTTTTTGATGCTGGACAGGCGCTGCAGGTCGGCCTGCCGGATCTGTTCCACATCAACGGATACACCGCCTAAATTGATGCCGCCGTAGTTCAGTTGCAGATCCTCGGTTTTTGGCAGAATCAGAATATTGGCGCCGTAACGTTCCATCTTGTGGTTGATTTCGGCGGTCATGGTGCGCACGAAACCGATCACCGCTACCATGGCGGCCACACCCACCACCAGGCCGGCCATGATGAACCCGGCCTTGGCCTTGCGTCGCATCAGGTTTTTTATGGAAATATCGGTCAGTCGCATGGCTACGTCCTTTTGGCAAAGTTGAAGTAGGTCTGGCCCTTTTTCAGATCCTCCGTCCGAATGACAAGCTGATCACCCTGGATGGTCCGCGTCAGCGGTGCCGGGTTGCAGCCCCCCTGGACCTCGTTGACCTTCACCGACTCGAAGCGTCGGCCGCAGTTGCGGCAGACCATGACGGTGCCATCCTGCACATAGCCTTTGCCCTCGGGCCAGCAGACATCGCAGGCGTCAAAGGCCGCTCGGATGACGCCATCGGTGCTTCTGAGGATGAAATACCTGATGGTGGTTTTACTTTCGGCATCGACAAAGTCAAAATGGCGGGCCTGGCCGTCGTCAAAGAGACTGACCGCGTAGGTGATTTGGCCACCGTCACCGGTTGCACTGCCCGGCGCACCGGGCACCGTATTCGCAGACGGTCCGTTCACCGGCATCAGGAACCAACCCAGACCCGCAGCCACGGCAATGACGACGACGGCGGCGATGATGATGGGGGTCGGGCTTTTTCTGCCGGTTTTCATGACGATGGCTTTCTTGGCTTCACGCGTGTTTCGTTTTGTTGATTTTGTCTTGGCTGTCATGGGTTGTGCTCCTCAATGCATTGGTTGTTGTATTTATGTGATAACCCAGGGGGGCGAGCTGAAGGATGGTGCCTGAAGGGAAAACGCCAGCCTACCACGGCAGCAGCTGATGTTGGCCTGCGGCAGACAGCGCCCACACCGATTGATTCTTCAGGCGACAGGAGGAAAGATCAACAGATCAGACGGCAGGTTCGCAGGTAGAGTGGTGGGTCCGGTAAGGCAAGGACCATGTTCACCCGTGAACCAGGGTGGGGGGATTGCAGAAGGTCGGCCGCTGTGCAGCAGTTGCCCACCAGCGGGTATATGGGCTCCGTGGATTGACGATCAGGGGTGGGGACCAATGCCGGCGCTGCGTCCGGCAATTCCCTTGCGGACATGTTGCATGGGGTTGTATCTGTCGACCGGCAGCAGGCGTCGTTTGCAGGCACGAGGCTGCGAACGGTGACCGCGGCAGTTTCCTCGGCATCCGCGCAGCAGCCGCACCGGCCATTGCAGGCCAGAGCGGCTGATACGGTCGCCAGGACAGGATTGGCCAGCAGTATCGCCAGGACCATCAGGCAAAGCAAACGCCCGGCCATAATCGGGCGGTGGTGGCGTGGCAGCGCGTTCATGGGGCCAACCATAAATTAACTACCACAATGTGTCAATTTAAAAATGCAGGCTCTCTTTATTCGGCCAGTTTTCCGGCCGCGGCCAGATCTTCCAGCCCGAGTGGGTCCAGCAGATAGAGCGCTTTGCCTTCGACCCGGATCAGGCCCTGGCTGGACATCTTGCCAAAGATTCGTGAGAGCGTTTCCGGAATCGTGCCCAGCAGGCTGGCCAACTGCCCCTTTGAAATAGCCAGCGTCACCTGGTCCGGATTCTCCTGCTCCCTGGCCAGATAGATCAGATAGGATGCCAGGCGGGAGGGGACTTCCTTCAGTGAGAGATTTTCGATCTGGACGGTAAACTGGCGCAATCGCATGGAGAGCTCGCCGAGCATGTTCATGGAGAGGGACGGGTTATCGGCAATCAGGCGAACGAACGCATTTCTGGGCAGAAAGAGGATTTGGCTCTTGACCAGGGCCTGGGCATTGGCCGGGAACCGCGAGCCGGAGAAGACCGGCACTTCGCCAAAGGGGTTGCCCGGGCCATAGATGTGCAGGATCTGCTCTTTTCCCTCCATGGATGTCTTGAAGATTTTGACCTGACCGTCAGCAACGATGTAGAATCCGTCGGCCTGTTCACCCTCCATGAATATGGATTCGCCGCGCTGGTAATACCGGTCGATGGCGATGCCGCCGATTTCATCGAGTTCCTGCTCCGACAGTCCCTCGAAGAGCGGGGTGATTGAAAGAATCCGGCTTATTTTTTTCATTGCGATAAGTTAGCTTGGATTTTTGATATAAGTCAAGGTGAAACGGGCCGTCGATCGTTTATGGTGAACATGTCTTTAGGGCAGCGCATGTCGATCTGCAAAAAAAGAATCAAGATGTTGACCCAGGTCAAGGACAATAGAAATCGAAAAGGGTAAAAGACGATCAACCGGGTCAAACAGGATTCGGTAGCAGCGACAAAAAAAGCGATAACGGCAACGATAACAATAATCAGAATACCCACAATCCAAGGAGGACTCACCATGTTTTGTTTTCAGTGCGAACAGACCGCCAAAGGCGAAGGATGCACCAAGATCGGCGTATGCGGCAAGCAGCCGGACGTCGCCGCCCTTCAGGACCTTCTCGTTTATGCGACCAAGGGCATCGCCCAGGTGGCGATCGCCGGCGCCAAGGTCAAGGTCAGCGACCCGGCCGTCAACCAGTTCACCTGCGAAGCCATTTTTTCCACCCTGACCAATGTCGATTTCGATCCGGCACGGTTCGTCACCCTGGTCAAGGCTGCCGTGAAGCACCGTGACGCACTCAAAGCCAAAGTCCAGGCCGCCGGCGGCACGGTTGCCTTTGCCGACGGCCCGGCTACCTTCGTTCCCGCGGCCGATCAGGCCGGCATGGTGGCCCAGGGCGAAACGGTGGGCGTCAAATCCGATCCAACCGTCAACCCTGACATCCACTCCCTGCGTGAACTGATCGTATACGGCATCAAGGGGCTGGCCGCCTATGCCGACCATGCCCGCATCCTGGGCCAGGAGGACGAGAAGATTTACGCCTACATTTATGAAGGCCTGGCAGCCACCCTGGACAACAGCCTGGGTGCCGACGACTACGTCGGCCTGGCGCTCAAGTGCGGCGAAGTCAACCTGCGGGCCATGGAACTGCTGGATGCGGGCAACACCGGCACCTACGGACACCCCGTGCCCACCGCCGTGCCGTTGGGTGCCAAGAAGGGCAAGGCCATCCTCGTTTCCGGCCACGACCTGAAGGACCTGGATGCCATCTTGAAGCAGACCGAAGGCAAAGGCATCAACGTATACACCCACGGCGAAATGCTGCCCTGCCACGGCTATCCGGAGCTCAAGAAGTACAGCCATTTCGTCGGCCATTACGGCACCGCCTGGCAGAATCAGGCCAAGGAGTTCGCCGCCTTCCCCGGTGCCATCGTCATGACCACCAACTGCATCCAGAAACCCAGGGAGTCCTACCAGGCGAACATCTTCACCACCGGCCTGGTCGGTTGGCCCGGCGTCACCCACATTGTCGACAAAGACTTCACCCCGGCCATTAACAAATCCCTGGAACTGCCCGGCTTCGAAGCGGACGTCCCCGGCAAGCAGGTCATGGTCGGCTTTGCCAGAAATGCGGTTATGGGCGTGGCTCCCACGGTCATCGAAGCAGTCAAGAGCAAGGCCATCCGGCACTTTTTCCTGGTAGGCGGCTGCGATGGCGCCAAACCGGGGCGCGACTACTACACCGAACTGGTTGAGAAAATCCCCCAGGATTGCGTGGTGCTGACCCTGGCCTGCGGCAAGTTCCGCTTTTTCGACAAGGAACTGGGCGACATCGGCGGTATCCCCCGCCTGCTGGACGTGGGGCAGTGCAACGACGCCTATTCGGCCATCCAGATCGCCGTGGCCCTGGCTGGCGCATTCGATTGCGGGGTCAACGACCTGCCGCTCTCCATGATCCTCTCCTGGTATGAGCAGAAAGCCTGCGTGATCCTGCTCTCCCTGCTGCACCTGGGGATCAAGAATATCCGCCTGGGACCCAGCCTGCCGGCTTTCATCACCCCCAACGTGCTGGATGTACTGGTGAAAAACTTCAACCTCATGCCCATCGGCACACCGGATGAAGACCTGAAGGCGATTTTGGGGTAGTGGACAGCGCAATAGCAGACATGGTGAAAGACAATCGGCTGCCGGGATACCGGCAGCCGCATCAATCACCTAAATCACAATCGTCAAAAGCCAAATGACAAATAAATCACAATATCCAAAATTCAAATCAATATTTGCAGAAATCGAAACGACAATTGATGGTTGGTTTGTGCCCCTTTTTGAGATTTGGGTATTGTAATTTAGAACTTATTTGAGATTTGTTATTTTAAATTTTGATGCTTGCAGTCCGTAATTTCCGGTTTATCCGGGTTAGGTAAAATTAAGGAGGACCACCATGAAATGCCCCGGACAGGATACCCTATACTGGAAGCCCGGCGCCATTTATGAGGTGCCATGCCCCAAATGCGGCGCCAACGTCGAGTTCTTCAAGGACGACACGGCCCGCAAATGCCCCGCATGCCAGCACCGCTTTGTCAACCCGGATCTGGATTTCGGCTGCGCGGCCTACTGCCAGTATGCCGAGCAGTGTATCGGCACCCTGCCCGAGGAGTTCTTGCTGCAAAAGGACGACCTGCTCAAGGACCGGGTGGCCATCGAGATGAAACGCTATTTCCGGAGCGACTTCAAACGCATCGGTCATGCCACCCGAGTGGCCCGCCACGCCGAACGCATCGGCCGGGCCGAGGGGAGCAATCCGGCGGTGGTATTGTGCGCGGCTTACCTGCACGACATCGGCATCGTCGAGGCGGAGAAAAAGCACGGCAGCAGCGAGGCGCGATTCCAGGAGCAGGAGGGCCCGGCGGTGGCCCGTGAGATCCTGGAACGGCTGGGGGCCAAACCCCCGCTGGTGGAAGAGGTGTGCGACATTGTCGGCCACCACCATCACCCGCGGGAAGAGGAGACCCTGAACTTCAAGGTGCTTTACGACGCGGACTGGATTGCCAACCTGGAAGACCGAAAAAAGGAAAATGGATTGGCGCCTGAGAAGATCGAATCGATTATTTCCGATAAAATCCTGACCGAAAGCGGCCGGGCAGAGGCCAGAAAAACACTACTTTAATTACTGCCGCCGCATTTGTTAAACGTCGAACGTCCCCGGCTATCCGGCGGTAAAAGAGAAAGCGACACCCATGAAAGTAACCCGAAAGATCATTGAAATCGATGAAGAACGCTGTGACGGATGCGGCAACTGCGTCATCTCCTGCGCCGAGGGCGCCCTCAGAATAATTGACGGCAAGGCCAAAGTGATCTCCGACAACCTGTGTGACGGCTTGGGGGCCTGCCTGGGCGAATGCCCCCAGGAGGCCCTGAAGATCATCGAGCGTGAAGCCGAGGACTTCGACGAAGCAGCCGTGGAAAAGCACCTGGAGACAAGCAAGGCGAAGGAAGAGAAGACGACCATGCCTTGCGGTTGCCCGTCCACCCAGATCCAGCGCTTTGCTCCAGCAGCCGGTTGCCAGAGCGCCAACACGCCCACAAGTTTTGAGAAGGCTGCCTCCGCCCTGACGCACTGGCCGGTTCAGATCCGTCTCATCCCGCCCACCGCCCCCTTTCTCAACGGCGCCGACCTGCTGGTGACGGCCGATTGTGTGCCCGTGGCCTTTCCCACCCTGCACCGGGATTACCTGGAAGGCAAGACCGTCATGCTGGGCTGCCCGAAATTCGACGATGTTCAGGCCTACATCGACAAGTTTGCCGAGATCTTCAAGACGGCGGGCGTGAAAAGCGTCACCACCCTGATCATGGAGGTGCCATGCTGCTCCGGCCTGCCCATGATCGTGAAAAAAGGCATGCAGGCCGCCGGGGTGAATGTGCCCAGCCGGCAGGTCGTCGTCAGCACGCGTGGAGAGATTCTCGAGGAGCGCTGAACACACGACCATACGGAACCGTATTGGTTGATGTCCGCCGGGTCTTGATAAACGTCCCCAAATTCCCCTCACCCTGTCCCTCTCCCCGAAGGGGCGAGGGGGCGCATTCAGCACGTTTCGTTCATCGATGGGGCGATCGCATCAACATTCAGCCGCATTCTCTGGGCAGCTTGTACTCCTGCCGGATATCCTTCAGTTTTTTCAAGGCAGCCTGCATTTCGGTTTCGGCTTGGGATTCGGACGAGAGTTTGCTGTCTTTTTTCACCAGATCGGGGAAAAGGGCCCGGGCCTGGTCTTCCTGGCGGCTGTCAGCAAAGGGGATTACCTGCAGCCAGAGGCCGGCCAGGGCGAAATCCGGGTTGTCGGACGTAGCCGCCGTGCGACCGTAGCCCTGGGCGATCTCGTGTTTGCATTCCACCAGCGCGGCCAGGCCGTTGAAGGCATTCGTTTTTTTTCGATAACATAGTGATCCTTTCAGGTGACGGTGATTAGCGGTTTAGAAACTGTTGAAAAGGATAAGATATTGTTCATGATCGTACCTTTATTGCTCTGGTGGGTCGGTTTCATTTGTCGGGCAAACGGAGGACCATGTAGAGACTTTGACGCAGTCTTGGCGCCTCTCTTTGCGCTTGCGCCGTTCTTTTTCACCTCTTCGTTCGAGACCGCCTCCGGCAAAATGATCCAGGTCGTAGGCTTCTCGCCGATCTTCACCCGAACGCCGATCCAGGTATGGATCGGCCTTTCTTTTTTGTGCGCGGGTTGTTTTTTCAGCCATCGGTTTCCTCCATGGTCGTACTTGCATTTTATGCCCACTCAGTCGGTCGTTACGGTAAAAAGCGGCGCCCGTTGATCGCCGCCAGTTTCGGTTAGGGAGAAAAGCAGCATGGATCGCGTCTGGATGGCCAATTCGCGGCCGTTTTATTGCTGAATCGTCTTCAAGTTACGCAACTGGTCGTAAAAGGCTTGATCGGTAGCTCACGGCATGAGCGATCAAGCCGAACCATGACCGGGCCTTAATTATTTCATACGAACAAATATTACGTCAAAGTTTTGCCTCTGGACGGCCTGGTAATAAAAGCCGAGCAGGGCGTCCTTGTCCGGATCGTAAAGCAGGGTGTAGGTGGAACCCGGATATCCGGTGTCGCGCAGCTCCACCTCGACCTTGAGGTGATCCTTGAACGTGGATGCTTTGGCCATTGAGACATTGATGGGGCGGGGGTTGTAATAGCCTGCCTCCATGGTGCCATCGATAGCCACCCGGCGGATTTCAATGACATAGCCACCGTCTGTGCGTTGCCAGCGGCCGATCAACGGACGATAATCAGCAGCGGAAACCGTATCGATCACTGATAGTAACAGCAACGTTAGCAGTGCGATAGATTTCCATGCATATTTTCTGACTGTTATCATTGGGCTCTCATTCTCATTAGGTCATGGTGGTCATGCATGTCGAGGAACTTCCTGCCGCCTCAAATACGGGCATCGTTCACGGATGCGCCTGTATCAACGTGTTGCAGATGCGTGCACGTGAACCGCGATGGCGAACGCATTCCCCGCGGCTTGCCGCGGGGAGGGTTCAATAAACAAAAAAGAGTTTTGTTGTTGCCATATTACATGATTTGTCCATTGGGGCCATAGGGTTTTTTCAATGCATGTTTCCTGAGAACGACCGAAGGGAATGTTTTTAGGCACGATATTGCATCGATGAAATCGAGCCCATACCACAACTTGAAGCCACGTTGATGATCAACAGAGCATTAACTTCAATTTTGATTTAAACGATCATTGGGTAACTGGCGGATAGGGCATTTTCGCAAGGGCCGCTTGTGCCTGCTGCATGGCGGTTTGGTAGCGGGTTGAAATACCCTTGTTCCAGGCTTGCACGGCGGCAGTGCCTGTCAGGTCGGAAACCGATTTGCCCACTCCGCCACCAGCAGCACTGCCGGCCCCCCCAAACCGCACCCAAGGAAAGATCGATGGTGCCCACTGTGGAGCCGACAAGGCCTTTTTCCACCTGCTTGGTGTCCAGCGTTGCCAAACCCTTCCCCGTGTCGAAAAGGCCGCCCAACAGTTTTTTGCCGACATTTAACGCTCCTGGCCCCATTTCTTTGGCGACATTGACACCACCCTCCGCGATGCTGATGCCCGCACCCAGGCCGCTCTTGCCGAGGTTGAGCACGCCGTCGGTAACTCGAAAGACACCCGTCAAGATCGGCGCAATCTCAACGGTCGGGGCGTTTAATGGGCCGCGCACCCGTATGGTGTCGTAGCGGATATTGCGGTCGGTACCGTGATCGAACCGTTTTCGAGTCGGATGGTATTCACCTGAACGATCGGCAGTGTTTTTTCTTCGGCGGCGGCATCGGGTTTTTCGGCCGCCGGTTGCTCTGTTTTGACCAGTTTATCCAGGCCCAGGCGGCCTTTTTGGTCGCGCACGAGGTTGATCGACATCCCTGTCAGGGTCACCTCCTCGACCACGATTACATCGGTCAACAATGAGGTGGGAACGACGTCCAACACCAAGTTGCCCATTGAGAGCAGTGGATCGGTGCCGTGGTCCTTGGGTGGATTGACCGTGAGGTCGTTCAGTTCGACACGACCCGCCAGCAGGTCAATGTCGATTGCCTCCAGGCTGCCGCCTTCGGTGAGAACGTCTTTCATTGCTCGGTTGATCTGTTTGTGGGCAATGGTGTTGATACTCAGGACGGCCACGGCCAGGAAGATCAGCAGCAAAGCCAATAGTCCCACCGGTATTTTCCACAGCCAGCCGCGTGACTTTTTTTGGGTCTTTGCTTCATTTGGATTCATCGATCGTTTCTCCTTTTCTTCTCCACGTCATCGCGCCTTTTGGTGAGAATTAATCGTCTCATGCCACCCCGCCACGACGCTACGTGATTTTATTTATCTTTCTTCTTAGGCTTTCGTTGCGCCGTTGCGTGAGAAAAAAATTCACTGCTTGGCCAATCCTACTGGATCGGTGCGGTAAGTTGGGCGGCACGGACCGCAAACCGGAACAACGGGCCTTTGGCACGGATGTCGGCTTCGGTCACCAGCCGGCTGCGGGCAAAATCGGCCTCCAGCATCCGGGCCACCTCGCCGTTGAAGCCTTGATCGGCCACCACGACGGTGATTTCGAAGTTCAGGCGAAAGGATCGGTTGTCGAAATTGGCGGTTCCCACGGTGGCGTAGTCGTCGTCGATCAGGACGACCTTTTGGTGCAAGAAGCCCTTGTCATACCAGTACACCTTGACACCCAATTGATGCAGCGGCTCGATATAGGCCCAGTGCGTCAAGGTGACCAGTTGGTTGTCGGTCTTGCGTGGAATCAGAAGCCTTACGTCCACTCCTTTAAGCACGGCCAATTGCAAGGCGGTGATAAACTGCTCGTCGGGCACGAAGTAGGGGCTGGCGATCCACAGGCGGTGTTCGGCGCTCTGGATGGCCTTGATAAAAAACAGGGTGCAGGTTTCCAGGATGTCGGCCGGCCCGGAGGGCAGCGCCAAGGCGGCTATTGACTTTCCAGACGAGCACGGTGTGGGAATCCATTCGAGATCCAGCATCGCACCGCTGGCCCAGTGCCAATCCTCGGCAAAGGTCAATTGGACAGCTTGCGCCACCGGCCCGCAAACCCGTATGTGGGTGTCGCGCCACGGACCGGACTTGGGGTCTTGTCCCAAATACTCGTCGCCGACATTGTGTCCGCCGACCCAGGCCTCCTGTCCATCGACCACCACGATCTTGCGATGGTTGCGAAAATTGATCTGGAAGCGATTGGCACGCCCCTTGGTGGTGTTGAACGGGTTGGCCTGGATGCCGGCAGCGGCCATTTCAGACACATAGGTGTCCGGAAGATCGTGGCTGCCGATCTCGTCGTAGAGCACATACACCTGAACCCCCTGGCGGGCCTTGTCGGCCAATCGACGATGCAGTTGTTTGCCCAGTCCATCGCCCCGCAGGATGTAAAACTGCACCAGAATATAGCGCTCAGCGCGCTGGATACCCTCGAAGATCGAATCGAAGGTGTTCTGACCGTCAACCAGCAGTTCCACATCGTTGCCCACCGTGAAGGGCAGTTTGGCCAGCTTCTCCACGGAGAGCGCTTTTTGCCGCTCGGGAAAGGCGATCAATTGGCCGGTCTTAAGTTCTTCCAGGTAGCGGCGTGCCGCGGGGACGGTCTTGATCAGATCGGAACGATGCAGGGCAACAAACCCGCGAAACTTGCTGCGGCCAAACACCCAATAGGCGGGGACCGCCACGTAGGGGAAGGTGATCAAGCCCAGCACCCAGGCCACGGCCCCTTGGGGGGTGCGTGTTTCCATGATGGCCTGCACGGCGCTAGCGATGCCGAGCACGTGAAAGACGGCGGCGATGATGGCTATAATTTGAAAATTCATGGTTTTATCCTGTTTTTCGCTTTAGGCACTCTTAAATATAATAGTCTCACACCACGCCGCAGCGCCGCTGCGTGATTTCATTTATCTTTTTTTAAGCTTACGTTGTGCCGTTGCGTGAAGCCTAATTTTACAAGCCACACTGCCACGGTGGTAATTTCAAGGTCAAATATTCATTTTACCTTGAAAATTCGGATTGACATTCCGAAAATTCAAGGTAAAATAGTGCCATGATCACCCGCCCGACAACCATGCAAAGGCTTTCAACCGCGCTTGGCCGATCTCCCATTACAGCCATCCTCGGTCCGCGCCAATGCGGCAAGACCACCCTGGCACGATGGTTTGGCAGCGGTCGCAAGGCCGAATATTTTGACCTTGAATCCCAGCCTGATTTGCGGCGGCTACAGAACCCTGAACTGGTTCTCGGTTCCCTTGACGGCATGGTCATCCTCGATGAAATCCAAAATATGCCGGGGTTGTTCAGCACCCTTCGCGTCCTTGTCGATCGGCCGGAAAATTCAGTCCGTTTTCTCATATTGGGGAGCGCCTCACCGGATCTGGTAAAAAATGTCTCGGAAACGCTCGCCGGCCGCGTTGAATTCATCGAGTTGTCCGGCTTTGATATCAGTGAAACCGGTGCGAATACATGGCAAACGCTTTGGCTTCGGGGCGGCTTTCCGCGTTCATTTTTGGCTGACTCTGATGAAGACAGCCACGCATGGCGAGAGGGCTTCGTAAAAACCTTCCTCGAGCGGGACATCCCCAAACTGGGGATCACCATCCCATCTGCTGCGATGCGACGCTTCTGGACCATGCTGGCCCATTACCACGGACAGCTCTGGAACGCTTCCGAATTTGCACGATCCATGGGTCTGTCGGACAAAACCGTGCGATCCTATCTGGATATCCTCACCGGCACGTACATGGTCCACCAACTCCAGCCTTGGTATGAAAACATCGGCAAACGGCAGGTCAAATCGCCCAAGATCTATTTAAGGGACACAGGACTGCTGCATAGCCTGCTGAGCATTTTCGATATGCATGGCCTGTGGAGCCATCCGCGTGTGGGTGCTTCGTGGGAAGGCTTCGCCCTGAATCAATTGTTTCAAGTCATCCGTCCCACCCAGCAGTTTTTTTGGTCCACTCACAGCGGTGCGGAACTCGATCTCTTCTTTATGGACCGGGGTTGCCGCCATGGTGTGGAATTCAAGTTCAGTGAGGCACCGAAGGTTACCCGTTCCATGCGCATTGCATTGGATGACTTGAAGCTCGATCGTCTTTGGATCATCTACCCCGGAGAAAATCAGTATCCGGTGGATGAAAAAATAGCGGTGTGGCCCATTCAGCAGATTACCGATCTGGCGGAAAAGCTGCAATCATAGACCGGCATGCCTTTATCGCTCAAGAAGATGCTCCGGGTCTCAACTGTTGCCTTCTGATACCTCACCGTGGGGTTTCGCCTTCTGTTCCAGGATTTCCCGGGTGCCCACGCCCCAGTGGCTCAAAATGCGACTGACATCCGACAGGCTGGTCTCCAGCACTTCGATCCGGTCCGCGGATACGATCTTAACCGATCCGGCAAACGAGGCAGGCGCCCAGGGGACGAGCACGGTATGGCGGCCGTCATCGTGCTTTTCTATGATGTAGACCATTTCCTGCTCGGTTTCCGAATTCCTGAGGAGGGCCGGTCGGAATGCTTCGTCTCCGGCAAAGCCCTTCGCCAATTTCTTGACCGCCTTGTAAAGCGGTAGTTTGCCGATGGTGTTCTGCTCGATCCAGTTGGCGAGGCGTCTGCCATTTTCGGATCGCATCGCGATCCCGATCACAAAGGAAGCGCCCAGAAGGAGCAGAATGGCAACCAGAACCGGCGCAGTGACCTCATGGAATGTGCCTGTGGGAAACAACAAATCTGCTATGGGTGTAGCCATGCCAACGATCAACTCCAGGATTTGGGATAGGAGAAGATAAAACAGAATCAGCGGCAAGAGGACAAAAAACCCGCCAGCGGCTGTCGTCTTCAAAAAATCGGCTAATTTTTTCATGGTTCTCGATGCTCCTGCTCTTAAAAATTCGAATTGACACTCCGAAAGATCAAGCATAACAGTTCCTAGTCGATGCTTGATGATTTCTTTTTCGGTCATCTCGTTTTTTTACACGTTGCGCCTTGTCTGAGTTGCGTGGGACCCACTCCTTTCATGCCAACCAGTTGATTTTGACATATCTAAAAAGAGTAGTTTTGCTAGTGAAGCCAGCTGAAGGTCACGCCAACAGTGACGTGGTGCATCCACGGTTCGGTCTTCAGCGTACCGCCACCGACCAGGTCGGCATCGATTTCGGAGTAGCTCAGCCGGTATTCGGCGAAGGTCGAGAACCAGCGGGTGATATCCACATCCAGGCCGGCTCCGACCTGGGCAGCCAGACCGGTGGTCTGATATTCAAAGGTCCGGTCGCCGTCCACCGTCACTTCCACGTGGGGCATGGCAATGCCAAGGCCCGCAAGAATATAGGGTTGCAGGCGGTTGAGAAAATCCTGATCCGATGCCCCCAGTCCAATCCATCGATACATGCCGTTTAATGTGAGCAGGTTGTGGCCGTCGGAAAACTCGAGCACCTCAAAGGTGTCCCGCAGGCGCTCCTGGCCCGACACAGGGGTGCCGATGCGGGTTCCGGTGACGCCGACGGTGCTGTCCAACTCGGCATACATCTTGGCGTGGGTAAAATCGATGGCCATTCCCCAGTTGAGGCTGTTTTTAAACCAATAGCCGGCTCGCACACCATAATACATTGGACTGGCTAAGGAGTCGTCGTCCCATGATACATCGCTGAAGGTGAGATTGGTTCCACCGGGACGAACGAGTTCGACATCTGAATCATGGGTCGACGAGACACCCAGGTAGCCGCTGAAGAAAAACTCGGCCCTGGCCTCGCCGATGAAACCCATGATCATCAATGATCCAGCCAATAGCATGAAAAGATGCTTATTCATGACGACTCCATTTTTCGGTTTGAGGTAAACGGGGTTGAATATCCGGATCTCGATATTGGGGTGTTTATTGATCAATAGAAAACCGTGTCATCCGTATCGGTGATTGCGGTGCTGTAGGATTTTGGTTGTTCCAAGGATAGCCGAGCAGTTCGCAGGTCTGGAGGAATTCTTGGCGTTTGTCCCGGTGCACGTCGACCAAAATTTCAAACCCGACCATGGTGTTTCCCTTCATCGGATGGAGTGGATCATCAATGGTGTTCAAGATTTTTCATTCGTGCCGTATTTTCAGGATGCTTGCGTTTGGAAAAAACAGGTTTGCGCCGCTGATCGTGCTGACGTACAGAATGGGATTGGCATCCCTATGATTGATAGCGCATTATTTGTGCCGCTATCGAAAAGAAGTTTGAGGGATATTTAACCTTCTTAATTATGGAAGAAAAATTAATTTACTGACGATCTGGAACTAACCGGCTGGTGGGTCCAGTTGCCACGATATTTGGTGGGCCGCAATATTTGGTGGCTCATATTAGGGTGGTGTTTACCGGTGGTGGGTGGATTACATTGCCGACAACCCAGAATGGAAGGGCAGGAATGTGTTTTCGTGGTTAATAAAAATTATGGATCCCCGCCTTGCGCGGGGATGACAACAAACCAGAAATTATGATTTATTGGGTGACCTCGAGGTTGTATCCGACAATATGCATTGAAATAGCACGATAGCCGTGCTACTGTGTAGTCATGATCCAGTCCTTTAAATCGACAGCGACGAAGGACATATTTGACGGTAAGTCGACAAAAGCAGCAAGGAAACAGTGCCCGCGACAGCTGTGGAAAGTCGCCTATCGAAAACTTGATCAATTGGACTCTGTTTTGAACCTAAATGAACTCAACGTCCCACCGGGCAATCGATTAGAAGCACTTTCTGCAGATAGGAAAGGGCAACACAGCATCCGCATTAACGATCAGTATCGCATTTGTTTTATCTGGACTGACAGTGGTCCCATAGATGTTGAGATTATTGATTATCACTAACCAGAACGTATTAAGGTGTTAAAATGATACGAATCCCTACCAATCGAACGCCAACTCACCCTGGTGAAATGCTGTTGGAGGAATTTTTAAAACCAATGGGTATCACCCAGCGCGATTTAGCTAATTCCATCAACGTACCTTATCAACGGGTCAATGAAATCATCAACGGCAGGAGAGGCATAACCCCCAGCACCGCTTTACGACTGGCAAAAGTGTTTGGTGTTTCAGCGGATTTTTGGATGAACATTCAGTTGCGATGGGATCTTTATTTTACATTGCAGTCAGAATCGGATGCGCTTGACCATATTAAACCGCTGACCCTGAATCATATTGACGGTAACCTTCCAGGCACCCGGTGTGACCTAAATCAATAGAAACGGATTCGGGATAGGTCACCAACCGTGTTTCTCCCGCAGCGGGGGAACCCACTGGGAAGCTTTTTCAGCACCGTCCATTGTTGGTGAACGCTAATAAAGAACCGGTATTTCCAGTGCATCGTCGAATTCCGGCCGGTCCGTTGGATTGTCTTTTTTGAGTATCAGGGTGCCCTGACTGCCGGAGCGCGGTTTTTTGAAATTGATCACTGATTCGAATGGTACGAACATTTCAGTCATCCAGCCGTTTTTTGCGGTGGCATATCCCTATATTTTGACCTACCGACAGCGGGCGGCACCGCCATTGGCTCGCCCGTCCTGCGGTCGGCATAATTGGCGACGATCAAACCGTTGCGAATGCTGATTTTTTGCGGCGCCACTCTGTCTCCGAGCAAGATTGCACGGGTACCAAGAAAAATGCCGTCCACGTCGAGAGCGGCTGCAACATAGAAGAAGGTTCCGCTGCCACCGGGATCGAAGGTTAAAATGAGCGCAGCATCCACATCCCCCTTGCCATCGATGTTTCCATAGACCGGCTTACCGAAAACGGAGGTAATGGTTTTGCTTGCTGAACCGGGCGCAGATTCTGTTTCACAACGGCCATTGATCAATCGTATTTCTTGACCCTCGATGATCTAGGTGTCACTCAGTGGGTCAGTTGCAGTGGCGGGAACAATCCTGGCATCATGCATATTGGCGCCACCAAAAGAGATGTTGCAGCCGATGACGATAAGACAGGCAAGCATAAATATAATTATATTTTTTTTAATGGAACGCATCGTGGTTTAATTGTCTGGCCACATCAAAGATACCATCATCTGAGGTTGCCAGCCCAAGTAAATCGTGCGGCACTGATGTCTAAATGGTTCTGCTGGACAACCCGAGATCGCTTTAAAAGAAGCCCGAGGTCAAGGCTTTTTAATCTTTAGGAATACCGCGCTATCGCGGGTGCCGAAGGCAGGGTACCGATGTTATGCCGCAGTGACAAGGGATGAAGCGTAACGCCGATATTGGGCTTTTTACGGATCCCGTCAATTGTAGCGTTGGATACCCAATTTTTGAATTCGGTGCCGCAGGGTGCTGGGCTTGAGCCCGAGGATCTCGGCGGCCCCGCCCGGGCCTTCGATGCGGCCGTCGGTATGATCCAGGACATGGGTGATATGTTGGCGCTGGGCATCGTCCAGGCTGATCGGCGAAAAGGCATTCGACGCGTTTGTCTCCGGCAAGCTGGCAGGGTTGCTGGTTTCGGGTAGCCGCAGGATGCCGTTGTCCGAGGTGATGACGGCATGCTCGATCAAGTTTTTCAGCTCCCGAACGTTGCCCGGATAATCCATTCCCGTCAGGGATTCCATGACCGATTGGGGAATCTTTTCGATATTCTTGCCGACCCGGCTGTTGATCTCTTTCAGAAAGTGCCACACCAACAGTTCGATATCCTCCCGATGTTTTCGCAGCGGCGGCACGGTGATGGGGTAAACCTTGAGGCGGTAAAACAGGTCGGCCCGAAAACTGCCATTTTCCAATTCATCCTGCAGGATGCGGTTGGTAGTGGCGATAACCCGCACATCGACAGTGTGCGTTGCGCTGCCGCCGACCCGCTCGAACTGACCTTCCTGGAGCACCCGTAACAGCTGGCCTGAAGCTCGAGCGGCAGCTCGCTGATCTCGTCCAACAGCAGCGTACCGCCGTCGGCCATTTCAAAACGGCCTTTGCGCCTTCGATCGGCACCGGTGAACGCACCGGCTTCGTGGCCGAACAGTTCACTTTCGATCAGGCTGGGCGTCAGTGTTGCACAGTTGACCCGTATAAACGGTTTGGCCGCACGTTGACTGGCCCGGTGGATGGCGCCGGCAATCAGCTCCTTGCCTACCCCGGTTTCACCTTGGATGAGCACGGTGGCATCGGTTTCGGCCACCTGCTTGACCCGCTCCAGTACATACAGAATGGCGTTGCTCTGCCCGACGATCTCCTCGAAATCCTTGTTCAGCAGCAGATCCTCCTTGAGTTGCAGGTTCTCTTCTTCGAGCTGGTTTTTCAGGGCCTTGAGTTCCTGCATGGCCTTATCGCGGGCAGTCTCGAGTTCTTTGCGTTGGGTGATGTCGGTGCTGCTCTCCAGGATCTGCACCACGCTGCCCTGCTTGTCTTTTATCGGCATGCTGATGATCAGGTACCAGCGGTTGTTTTATGAATTGAGGCGTTCGGTCTCGTGGATTTAACCATCATTTAATGTCTTTAAAGTGCCGCACCCCTCGCATGGCGCGCTTCGGTTTTCAGCAAAAGCATAGCATTTTTTCCCGACCGGATCGTCCCAGGGGTAGGCCTGGCGTGTTTTTTCATTGACCCAAACAACGGTCAGTTCCTTGTCCATCAGTGCCAGTCCGGTGTTCAGGTTGGAGAGCACCACGTCCATGCGCGTCTTTTCATCAGCCAGAGCCTGCTGAGCCTGCCGAACGTCAGTGACGTCATCGCCAATGCTCAGGGTACCGGTTATCTCCCCGTCGGGGTCGCGCAGCAGCACATGCGCCCAGTGGATATCTCGTGTGCGACCGTCTTTGGTAACCAGCGCCCGCTGGGTTCTTAACGGCAGGTCCCCGTTTTCCAGGACCTTTTGAATCCGGCTGCCCAACTCCTCCTTTTCAGGCTCTCGGGCGATGTCCACCAGTGATCGGCCGATGATCTCTTCTTCGGTGTAACCGGTACAGTGCAGAAAATGAGGATTGACGAAATTAATCCGTCCATGGGTGTCAAGCCCGAACACCAGCATTTTGGCGTTATCCACGAGGCTTTTCCATTTTTCTATCTGGGAAGCGGTTTGTCGCTTCAGCACAGGTACACTGACAACATCGTCGACCAGTGATGCGCTCATCAGGATGATTAGGGCCAGAAAGGTAAGGTTTCAACTGCTTGGCGGCGCAAGCATGCCCAGGTCGACGAGCGTACCGTGCAGGTAGCCGACGCCCAGGCAGGCGAAGATGCTCAACCCGAAATGCCAGGCCCGCCGATGTTCTCCCCGACGGGCGATGTACAAGGATATATCCAGGGTGTAGGCCAGCACGATCAACCAGGCCAGATCCGCCAGCAGCCGCCAGGGGTTGCCCGGTCCGATGCCGAAGGCGATCGTTTCCCCCCAGGGCAGCAAAATTCTGTCTATGTTCTCTATATGGCTGAAAATAATACCCAGGGGAAAGATCAGGTTGAGCAGGATGGCCAGGCCGTAAAGCCCAGAAAACAGCCACACCGGCCAGCGCCGACAGCTGCGCGTGTAGAACTGGATAAACCAGGCAAAGGCAATCCAGAGCAGGCCCTGGACCGTGTTGGTGGCTTTGAGGAATTGGGCGAAATCGGTTACATTCGTCGCCATGTGCATACGAATGTCCAGTGCCGTGGCAACGGCGCAGCACAACGCCATGCAAGCGAAAACCAAATGAACCGTTTCCTCACGCCTGCGTAAAAAGATCATCAGGTGCAGCCGGCTGACAGCGCTGCAGACGCTGCTGACGACGAATGGGGCATGGATCGCGTTCAGAGGTCGATTGACGGAGGTCCGAAGACAAGGGACTGAGGTCTGAGGTCTGAAATCGGATCACCAAAGTGGGATGGCCGAGATCAGAGAAGACCGAGGGAAAGCATTTCGTTCTCCGTCCTTCGTCGTACCCTGCGCTACTTTATCAATTTTGCAGCCGTGGGGGCCAGATGCGCCGAGCTGTTTATGGGACGATTGGGATCGGCATTCCCATCCCGTTCGGCTTTGCTAACCCAGCCACCGCCCAATGCCTTGTATAGATTGACGTAGGCGTTGCGATACTGCTGCTGCAGGTCGGATTGCTGCAGTTCGGCGGAAAACAGGGTTCGCTCCGTGTCCAAGACTTCCAGGTAACTGGCCACACCTTTGTCGTAGCGCTCTTTGGAGAGGTCGTTGGCATTCTTGGCCGCTTTCTGCTGGCGGTCGACGGCGGCCAGCTCGTCGCGGTAGGTTGCGATTCCCACCAGTGCGTCTTCTACCTCGCGAAAGGCGGTCAGCACCGCGTTCTCATATTGGTAGAGGGCCTGCTGCGTCTTCTGCGATTCGATTTCCACCCGTTGTTTATTCTTGCCGAAATCGACGATCGGGCCCAGCAGCCGGCCGCCGATCGACCAGACACCGCCTTCGGTGGTGACGGCACCTAAATCCGTACTGGCAATGCCCAACGTGCCGGTGAGGGAGATGGCCGGCAGGCGCAGGGCCTCGGCCACGCCGATGCGTTCCGTCTGTGCCTTGAGCAGGTAGCTGGCCTGGAGGATGTCCGGTCGCCGTTTGAGGATATCCGACGGCAGGCCTACCGGGATGTCCGGCGGCGGCGTTCCACCCAGATTCTTTTTGATGCGAACCGTCTCCGGCAGACGGCCGAGCAATGTGGCCAGGCCGTTTTCGGTTCTGGCGATGGAGCGTTGGTAAAGGGGGATTGCCGCTGCCGCGATCTCTTTCTGGATTTGGGCCTGGTTGACGTCCAACTCGGAAATGATGCCCTTGTCAAAGCGTTGCTGGATAATCTTCAGGCTCTGCACGCGCGATTCCAGGGTGGATTCGGAGATGGCCAGCCGCCGGTGAAAATCCAGCAACTGATAGTAGGTGGCGGCCACCTCGGCAACCAGGGCCAATTGGACGGCCTTCAGCCCGTATTCGGAGGCGACCAGGTCGGCGCGCGCCGCTTCGGTGGAGCGTTTGAACTTGCCCCAGAAGTCGATCTCCCAACTCAACGGAGCGGCCAGGTAAATCGTGCTGGTGGTATCCGGCGAGCGCGCACCGCCGTTGACGTTGCCGGCCTGCGCCCCGGCTTCGCCGTCCAATCGCGGGTACTGGTCGGCACGGGTAAACCCGACCGTGGCGCGGGCCTGTTGTATGCGACTGAGGGCGATCTTGAGGTCGCGGTTGTTTTCAAGTGCGGTTGTTACCAGATCGTAGAGCAGCGGGTCGTCGAACAGCGCCCACCACTTCAGATCGTCGGCCGTCTCGACGGGCATGACCGCTGTGCGGTAGGCTTGGGGGGCTTCTACCACGGGCTCCTTGAAATCCGGGCCCACTGCGCAGCCGGCCAACAGGATCAAGCCAATGGTGAGTGGTATCCATTTCTGAATTGATTGGGGATGTGAATGCATCGTGTCTTTACCCCTGCTCCTTTTGAAAGTCCCGCTTTTTCTCATACCCGGCAATCTTGCCGATGAAAACGAAGAGCATGGGGTAGAAAAATACCCCAAGGATTGTGGCCAGGGTCATGCCGCCCAAGAGGGCCATTCCCATGACCACCCGCGCCTCGGCACCGGCACCGGATGCCACCACCAGGGGCAGCACGCCCAGGATGAAAGAAAAGGCGGTCATCAATATGGGCCGGAAGCGCAATTTTGCGGCCTTGATGGCGGCGTCGAAGAGCGACAGGCCCTTGTTGAACTCGATGTTGGCAAATTCGACGATCAGGATGGCGTTTTTGGCGGCCATGGCGATGAGCATCACCAGGGCGATCTGTGCAAAGACATTCAGTTCGTAGCTGGTACTGGTCATGCGGGCCAGATAGAGGGCCAGAAAGGCGCCAAAAATGGCAAAGGGGGTGCCCAGCAAAATGCTCAACGGCAGCGTCCAGCTTTCGTACTGGGCCGCCAGGATGAGAAAAACGAACAGCAGGGAGAATACGAAAACGATGGATCCTGTGCCGGAGGCTTTTTTCTCCTGGTAAGACATGTTGCTCCAGGCGTAGCCCATATCGGCAGGGAGGGTTTCCCCGGCCACCGCTTCGAGGGCGTCCAGGGCCTGGACGGAGGTGTAGCCGGGAGCCGGCCCGCCGGTCAGCTCGATGGACCGATAGAGGTTGAAGCGGTTGGTGAAATCCGGGCCGGCGATTTCCTTGATGCTGACAAAGGCGCTCAAGGGAATACTCTGGCCGTTCTTGTTTTTTACGAAGAAGAGATTGATGCGGTCCTCGCTGATGCGGTACTCCGGCTCGGCCTGGATGTAGGCCTTGTAGAGCCGTCCGAATCGGTTGAAGTCGTTGACGTAGGCGCCGCCCAGAAACGCGCCCACGGTAGTATAGATATCGTTGAGCGCCACGCCGGCCTTGAGCACCTTGTCGCGGTTGATCTCCATGTAGCGCTGGGGCACGCTGGCCCGAAAGGTGGTGAAGATGGAACCGATCTCCGGCCGCTGCTGTGCCGCCTGAATGAAGCGGACCGTCTGATCGGCCAGATATTCAGGGGTGTTGCCCACACGGTCCTGAATCAACATGGTAAACCCGGATCCGTTGCCTAAACCGGGGATGGCCGGTGGACCGAAGGCAAAAACCTGTGCCTCGTTAATTTCCATGGAAAAATCGCGGTTCAGGGCTGCCGCCAATTGGTTGGCTGTTCTTTCCCGCCGGCTCCAATCCTGGAGCCAGACGAAAATGAACCCCGCGTTGGAGGATAAACTGCCGGAGATGATGCTGAATCCGCTGGCTGCGGTAACGAATTCGACCTCCTTGTGTTTGGCAATGATTTCCTCAACCTTCTTGGTCACCGCGTCGGACCGCTGCAGGGAGGCCGCATCGGGCAGCTGAATGTTGATCATCAGGTAGCCCATATCTTCGTCGGGCATGAAGCCGCCGGGCAGCCGTCTGCCCAAAAGGCCCAATCCTATCGTCAGGACAAGGATGAAAATGACACCGATGGCGATCTTGCGGGTCACGATGCGGGTAAAACTCGTGTAAGCCTCTGTGGATTTGTCGAAAACCGTGTTGAACCATTTGAAGAAGACCCCTAAAGGACCGCGCACGGGCTTTTGTTTGCGCAGCAGGATCCCGCACAAGGCCGGGCTCAGGGTCAGGGCGTTGACTGAAGAAAAGACCACCGATACCGCTACGGTAACAGCGAACTGCTGGTACAATCGACCGGTGATGCCGCCCATGACCGCCACCGGAATGAATACGGCCACCAGCACCAGGGTGGTGGCGATGACCGGTGCGGTGACCTCCTGCATGGCGGCGCGAGTGGCATCCTTGGGGGTCATACCCTTTTCGATATTGACTTGAACCGCTTCCACCACCACGATGGCGTCGTCGACCACAATGCCGATGGCCAGGACGAGACCCAGCAGCGACAGCACGTTGACGGTGAAACCGATCAGGGGAAAGACGATGAATGCGCCGATCAAAGAAACCGGAATGGCAATCGTGGGAATCAAGGCTGCCCGCCAGTCCTGGATGAAGATATAGACTACCAGGATCACGAGGGCCAGGGCCACAAACAGGGTGGTCACGATTTCATCGATGCCGGCCGTTATCGCCGTGGTGGTATCCCCTGAGATGTCATAACGCATGCTTTTGGGGAAGGAACGCGACAGGTCGGCCATGGTGGTCTTCACCGTTTCGGCCAGGGCAACCGCGTTGGAACCCGGCGCCTGATAAATGGCGATCATGGCGCAAAGCTTACCGTTGAGTCGGGTGATGCTATCGTAGGACACAACCCCCAACTCCACCCGGGCGATGTGCTTGAGCTTGACCTGGGATCCGTCCTTCGAGGTCCGGACCACGATTTCACCGAACTCCTGTTCACTTTGCAGGCGGTCAGGTAAACGGACGGTGTAGGTGAACTCCGTTCCCGGGGGGGCAGGCTCGCCGCCGAGCTTGCCGCCCGGCACGATCACACTCTGGGCACGAATGGCGTCAACGATCTCCGGAACCGATATGCCCAGGTGGGCCAGGCGGTCCGGTTTGATCCAGATGCGCATGGAATAGTCGCTGGCGCCGATAACGTTAACCCGGCCGATGCCCTTGATACGGGCCAAGACATCCTTGATGTTGATCAGGGCGTAATTGCCTAAAAACTGCTGATCGAAGCGGGGGTCATCGGCCGTCAGGGCAACGAGCATGAGGATGTTGGGCAGGGATTTTTCTGTGGTCACCCCCAGGCGCTTGACCTCTTCGGGCAATGCGGCCGTGGCTGCGGCGACCCGGTTCTGGGTGAAAACCGTGTTCATGTCCGGGTCGGTGCCGGTCTCGAAGGATACCTGGATGGTCATGGTGCCATCGTTGGCGTTGGTGGACTTCATGTAGATCATGTTGTCCACGCCGTTGATCTGCTGCTCCAGTGGTGTGGCCACGGACTGCTCCACGCTGACCGCGTTGGCGCCGGTATAGGTCGCCCGAACCTCCACAATAGGGGGCGTGATGTCCGGGTACTGCTCCATGGGCAGGCCGCCGAGAAACACCACCCCAACAATGACCATAAAAATAGCGATGACCATGGCCACGATGGGCCGTCTGACGAAAAAATCACCCATGTCTGGTTACTTTTTCCCTTTTTCGGTTGGTTTCACATCCACGACGGTCGGCTTGACGGACGTCCCGTCTTTGACCTTCTGCAACCCTTCATAAACGACTTTTTCGCCAGGTTTGAGCCCGTCGGTGATCAGCCACAAAGAACCAATCTTGGGGCCAACGGTGATTTCTCGGATGGCGACCGTGTTGTCCGACCCAACCACATAGACGTTGTAAAGGCCTTGCAGTTCCATGACGCAACGCTGGGGAATCAGGATGCCGTCTTTGACCACCTGCCCTTTAATTCGCACCCGGACGAACTGCCCGGGGCGCAGCAATTTTTCAGGGTTGGGGAAGGAGGCCTGGACCAGCATGGCGCCAGTGGTGGTGTCCACCTCCCGGTCCACAAAATCCACCTTACCGGCATGGTCATAGACCGAACCATCGATCAGGATCAGTTCCAGGCCGACCCCTCGCTTATCCATCTGCGCCGGGTCGGCACCGGCAAGACTGCGGGCCACTTCCAGATACTGGGTTTCGGTGATGAAAAAGGTTACCAGGATGGTGTCCACCTGGGAGACGGTATTCAGGATGACCGGGTTGGGATCCCGGCCCACGAAATCGCCCACCTTGGCCTGGGTCTTGCCGATGATGCCGTCGATGGGCGAATAGATTTTGGTGTAACTCAGTTCAATCTTGGCGGCTCTCAAGGTGGCTTTGGCCGCCTCCACGGAAGAGCGGGCCGCCTCATAGGCGGCCGTGGCCTCATCCAGGTCGCTCTGGCTGACCGCATTGATCTCGGCCAGGGGTTTGATGCGACCCAGATCCCCCTTGGCTTTGGCCAGCATGGTTTCCGTTTCGGCAAGGGTACTCATGCGGGCCGACACCTGCTCTTCGAAGGGTTGGCTTTCCAAGGTGTACAACAGATCGCCTTTTTTCACTTCACCACCTTCCTGGAAATGGAGCCCTTCCAGGAACCCTTCCACGCGGGCGCGGATGGCGATGTCCTTTAACCCGAACGTCTGCCCCACAAACTCCAGGTAGAGCGGGACGTCCTGGGCCTGGGTTTCGACGACGGATACATCGGGTGGCGGGGGAGGTGGTGCCTGGGGGGCTTGTTTCTCACTGCATGCGACCATCAAGTAGGACAAGCAGGCAATCAGACCGATGGTTTTAAATCTCATGGTGTCTTCTCTGCAGGGTTGGTGGTTGGAATCACGTGAAACGTCCCGCGGGAAGACAGGGAGGCTTTTCACTGTAGACACATTGCCGGATTTCAATTCGAGCGCGGAAAATAGCGCATTTGAAGAATTGAAAATGAAAAACGAATCCTTAGCAATATAAACCATAAATATGAATATTCCAAGAACCAGATAACATGAAGCCACGCTCCTGCGATGATCCTTTGGCCGATAAATACCTCCATCCTTGTCATTCCGGGTTTTTTCGCCATCGAGCAACGGGCCGGCGTACGCCATATCACGCACGGTTGGGCCTTTTCGTGCAAAGCCGCTGCGTTCCGCGCGCCAGAACTCAATCGGGACGTCAACATTTTAAAATAATAACGATGTGCGATGCATTATCCGATTGGAAGCCAGGCGAGGGAACCGTTGATCAACCGATCCATTGGGAAGGGGCCGTGAAATCAAATGCTCACCACATGAGGATTTTGAAACAGACGGCAGAATGATGACCCGCATCCCGAACAACCACGGGGATGACGAGATCGATAATGGGCTTCCCGATCAGCTCCTCGGGCTTTTTTCTTGTACTTGGCCAGCGCCGGGCTGATGAAGGTGATTCGGCCGGACGCGTCGAGCCTGAACACGATGTCGGGGATGGTTTTGATGATGGCGTTCAGGTCCTTTTGGCTGCTGCGCATCAAAATCAATGCATCCGCGGCAGCCGCGGTGCCGGGTCCGATCGGTATCAGCGCGAGACCGCAAAGGATTACAATCGTGAGCCGCATGGCGACCTACTTATGGACAGCTGATCGATACGTTGGATTGTTGTGACCTGCGGTCGCCTGTGCCGCAGAATCTGCACTGAAGGCGCGGGAGGGCAAGAGGCGCTGTTGAAGTCGTCTACTACCCTTCCTATTCGAAAATTCGATGGATTGCAAGATCCAAGCTGAATCACGACTGCGCGCGCATTCCCAAACGCTTGCTGGAGCAAAGCAGAAAGTCAGCTCACCGGGGCCGCCAGGGGCCTTCAATGCCGGCGCCGGGCAGTTCTCACCGGCGTCAGCATCCCGAGAGAGGCGCCGGCGTAGAGGGAAATGAGGGACATGGCATCAATTGGTCGAAAGCGGAGAGGACACCGTCAGGCCGATTCATAGCGGGGGAGGGCAGTGGACAGACAGCGGTTGACGATCGGACCGCCCAACGCCGATCACTGCCGGAGAATCCGGTGGGACGATGCAACTTCCCAACCGGTGGTGTTTGGGAAAGGGGAATGAAGGTACGTGTAGGTATCCTTTAGGACGCATCATCCTTTTCAGATGCCCCCTTTTCAATGGCATTGAGCATATCTTCGATCATTTCAAAACACACCGGCTTCTGGTAGACGCCATCGAAGCCAGCTTCATCCAATGCATGTCGACCATACGCTTCCAGGAAACCCGACAGCGCGTAGATTTGTAAATCCGGATATTTCTTTTTCGTTTTCTTGCAAAAATCGACGCCGTTTACCCATGGCATTTTAAGGTCGGTGATCAGTGCGTCAAAACCGGAAGTCCATTCCAAAATCAGTTCCGCTTCTTCAGCACTGTCAACGGTAACGGCTTGGCAGCCATACCTTTCAAACATACTCTTCAGCGTCCGCAAGTGGCTTCGCTGATCATCAATCAGCAGAATTTTTCCATCATACGCCGGTCTCTTCTTATCCTGTTTCATCGGCAGCCTGTCTACCCGCTTATCAGCGATTGTTAACATGAATGCGATACCATCCTGCTGATTGTTAAATCTAACAGATAGTAAGGTGTATCGCGTTTCAAAAAAAGGTCAAGCGAACTTCATCTTTTGACGGTTGGATCTGACTTCAGCGCCCCGTCATCAGTCGACTGACTTCTGCTTCGGCAGAATGATGATGGCCGATGCCCGCTCATTGGTCAGGTAGGTGGCCGCCTGTGCGGCCAGTTCGTCGGCGGTCACCGAGGCATAGTCGTCCTGAAAGCTTCTTGCCCATTCGAATTGCTGAGCGTGCCGCTGCGAGCCCGTCATCACGCTGTTGAGCCAATAGCCGTTGGTCTGCCGCAACTCTTTGATCGAGGTGAGAATCGGGTCGACTGCCCGCGCCAGTTCATCAGCCGTAATTCGGTTTCGGGCCAGATCGCCGGCAATGGTCTTGACTTCCGTCAGCACGGTGTCGGTCTGATCCGGGGCCACATTGACGTAGGCCTGAAATACACCGTAGCCGGTGTAGGCTCGACTGGCTCGGTTAAAGGCGTACGGAGAATAGGACACCCCCAGTTTCTCCCGTATCCGCTGCCTGAGATGCTCGGAGAAGACATCGGCGAGAACGGACAACCGTCGGGTCCGGTGGATGTCCCAGAAATCTTCCGTCTGCCAGGCAGCAACAACCATGGCCTTTGGAATCTGGGTGTCCACCTCGATTCGGTTGACGGTTCCCGTCGGTAGATGGGGCAGATCGACTCTGGGGTTTTCGAGATCGCGATCTCGGTCGGGCAGTGATCCCAAGTAGCGCCGGGCCAGTTCGATGACTCCATTTTCATCAACGTCGCCGACGACGGACAGTTCCAACGGCGCGCTGACCATCACTGGCGCGATCCAGCCCCGGATGTCGTCCAGCCGAATGGCCTGAATGTTTTCAAACGGCGGCATGCCGAACCGGCTGTCTCCCCCGGCCAGAAAACGAAGCCCCTCGATTCTCATCATGCCTTCGATGGATCGGGTGAAGGACTGATACTCCTGACCCAATCGTTCGCGGGCCAGTGCCAGTGCGTCATCGCGGAAACCAGGATCCATCAGGTGTGCGTAGATCAACTGGAAAAGCAGCGGCACTTCAGCGGAGACGGTTTTCCCGAAAAAGTTGAAATGGGTTTCGGCAATCTTGAAATCCACGGTGGTGCTTTTGCCGGCCAGGGCCCGTTCCAGTTCGTTGGTATCCATGGCTCCCAGGCCGCTTTCATTGATCGTCGATTCAGCCAGCAGGGAAATGCCCGGAAGATTTTCAGGCTCCGCGGACGTACCGTGTCCGAAAATCAGGTTGACCAGGACCTCGTTGGTTTTGTAATCGGTGCGTTTCAAATTGATCTGGATGCCGTTACCGAGCCGAACGCGGGTAATGCCCAGGTCTTCGATGACCTCCCTATAGGCGATCACGCCGGTATTTTCAGGCTCCGGCAGGTAGGGAAATGAGGCAATGGCCCTTGCCTCAGGCCGATGAACGACGGTGCTTGCAGAAGCCAGGTAGGTGCTGCGAATCAGAGACTCCGGGCTTTTCGGCGATAATCTTTTCAGATCGGCGTTGCCGGTGATCAGGATCAGTCGGTGGTCATCAGGCCAGTTCTCCTCGAAAGCCTGGTGTACCTCGGCCAACTTAACGGATTCCAGCATGGGGGCCAACATGTTTTTTTCCTGGTCGGGGGACTGGATAACCCGGTTACCGGCAAGATGCCGGATAAACGCCCGGGCGAGGGTCGTGCTGTTGCGGGTGGGCGCTTCCCTGACCGCGTTGTCCAACATCTTGCGTGTATCCTTTTTGACGCGCGCCAGTTCGGCTTCGGAAAAACCATACAGCCGGGCCCGTCGCAGCTCCTGCTCCAACACCGTTAGAGTCGGCTGCCAGTTTTCAGCACTGCTATCCGCAGAGATTTCCGCATAACGGATGCGGTTCAGGTAGACACCCGAACCAACCGCCGCAGCGGTAAAGGGCGCCCCCGGTGACTTCAGCCGGGCATCCAGGCGATTCTGAACGATCCTGTCCGCCAGCCCTTCCACCAATTGCCGGCGTCGAAGTGCCGATGAATCCGCAACCTGATCATAAGCACGAAGTACTTCTATACTGACTGTCGTTCCTCCCACTTCGGGTTCATGGTGGTTAAAGACCTCCAACCCCTTGTGATGGATCGTGCCGATCGCTGGCGGAACGGAGGCGGCTGCCCGCGGCGCGAGATCGCTGAACTTGGCGTCGATCAACTGCTCGGCCAGGGGAATCGGAAAATCACCCACCAGGACCAACACCATATTGTCCGGCCGGTACCAGGCATCATAAAAATCTTTAAGGAGGGACCGGTCTGCCTTTTTTATTGTTTCCGTCTTGCCGATGGGCAGCCGTTTGGAAACCAACAGATCTGGAAGTTCAAAGTTGAGTGAGGCTTTAAACGTTCGGTAATCGGCTGAATCCCGGGCGCGCATTTCTGCGAGAATTACCCCGCTTTCCCGTTTCACTTCCTCTTCCTGCAAGAGTGCTCCCGCGGCGTAATCGTGCATCACCAGCAGGCCTTTTTTCAGGTTCTCTTCATCCCCCGATGGCAGGATGACGTCGTAAACGGTTTCGTCGAACCCCGTATGGGCGTTGGCGTCGTTGCCGAACTGCATGCCGATGCTCTGAAAATATTTGACCAGTTCGCCAGGGGGAAAATGGGTCGATCCATTAAAGAGCATGTGCTCGAGGAAATGGGCGAGTCCCTGCTGGTCTTCCGTTTCGTTTAAACTGCCGGCCCGGATGTAGAGGTGAACGCTCACTCGGTCTTCCGGACGATTGTTTTCCATAAGGAGATACCGAAATCCGTTGGAAAGCCGGCCGAAGGTGACGGATGGGTCGGCCGCCAGGTCGCTTTTTTCGTGTGGCCATGGCGGATATGCCTGCTCCGCGCGTTCCTGCTGTTCCACAGCGGCAGGCAACGGCAAATGCGTTGAAGCGCATAGGCCTAAACGCGGGGACGGACCCACCCATCCCATCAGCACCAGCACCATAACTGTAATGGCCAGCCGTGCGCTTGCTCTGTTTTTTCTGATCTCGTGGACGTGAATCATTTGCATCCCTTTTTTTGGGTTCCACGCACGTTACGCGCCTGTTCAACAAACAACATGCAGATAGTAATACAGCGCAGGAGAAAGGCAATGCATGGTTCAGCGCTGAAAGAGAAAAGCCCTCTGGCGCCATCTGTCGGATGGCACAACCGGAAGGCTTTTTCTATATCGATAGGGGCAGATTGTCGCTCGAACCGTTTTCGATGGGCGACTATTTTTTCTTTTTGATGTAAAGGCCGCGGGCGAGGGTCTCGATCTTGCCTTTTTGGGTCAGCTTGTACAGTGCATTGCTTACCTGGCGGGCCTCAAGACCCGCCTTTTTCTTTAACCGCTCTACGGTGATTCCACCGCGGCTTCTGCTGATCATCCCGAAGATGCTGTCGAGCATGGTCGGCCCTCCCGCGGTGGCGGTGGCTTTGGTTTTCACTGCGGCCGGCGCTGCTTTTGCGGCGACCTTTTTTTTGGGTGCCGCTTTGGTTTTTTTCGCCGCTGCCTTGGCCTTCTTGGCAGGGGCTTTTGCTTTTTTGACTGCTTTGGCTTTTGTCGCCGGTGCCGCCGTTCCACTTTCCTTTTCAATGGCCTCAGCCATTTTCTCCATCTTCTGGACAAGAGAAGACAGTGCAGTGGAAATTGCCATTAATTCCTTTTGAACATCTTTCATCAGCTCGAGCCTCCTTATGAAAGCGGTTTTAGCTAAGAATTTAGCTAGTTATTCTGAGCCCTAATATATTTCTCATTTATTGTCAACCCCGTTTTGCGGTGTTTTGAGCAATTCTTCTTCTACGGTTCAAGAAGAGGATGACAAAGTGGTCAGTCTCCTGGAGATACGCTTTTTGTCAGCAGTAAAAAAGGAAGCCTGCATCGAAGGCGGCTGTTGATCTTAAGATGTGATAACGGTAGGGGGAACAGCGGAGCACTGAAAAACGGTTGGCGGAAGGGGTGAATCGATCTTGAAAACACTGAACGCAGGAGAAGTGAGACCGCCCTTTATAAGGAGAGCGCCGGTTGGGTTCGCTCTCAGGGCTCCCTGATAAACGCCCACCAGATATAGAAGAAAAAAAATAGCCATGCAGCGATGGCTGTCGCGTACGCTTTCCAATCCGTTTTTCGCGAAGCCATGCCATTTTTATTGATCTTGCCGACGCGGAGTTTGCACGACGGACAGATGTCCACGTTCAGGGGCATGTACTCCATGCATTCCGGGCATTTTTTAGAAATATAACCAGTAGGATTGCCGGTATCAAACGAGGCGTGTGGTGTTTTCATATCGACCTCATCTTTTCTTGGGTAACCGTGGACAACGCTTTTGTCGACCCGCTATTCCAGATAGGCTTTTTCGATACGAACCTGACTCTCCGACTTGCGTGCATCGATCCAATCCTGGAGCACTGTTCTTTGCTTCTGTCGAAGGAGCATTCCGTTGATGCTGTCCTTCTCCGTTTTAAAACCGTCGGCGGCTGGTGATTTTCGCGCCGATAACTGCAACAGGTAAAAACCTGCACTTCCCTGTACCGGCCCATCGCTTGTATTGTCGGCTGAAGAGAGCCGAAAGGCCGCTTCAGCGAATTTCGGGTCCGAACCTATCTCAGGTATGGCTGCATTGCGTGTAAAAAATCCGGTTTGCTTGACATCCACGCCATGGCCGGCAGCGCTCTCTTTGAATGGTTTCCCCCCCCGTAGATCAGCTGACATGGCTTCGGCATCCTCACGGGCCTTGTCGTCCTGCATTTTTTTGGTCAGGTCGTCTTTTACCCTGGATTTGACTGCTTCCAATTCCGGAATGGCGGCGTCGATGGCTTCGGTGGGCTGTATCAGGTAATATCGGCCCCCGATATCCTGAACATCGCTGATTTCATCGGTCTGGAGGGCAAATGCGGCGGTTGCGAATGCGCCTTTGTCCTCACCCAATGCGTCAGGACCGCGGCGGCTGAAGGCGCCGGTTTCCATCACGGCCAGCCCAAGGGTCTTTGCATTGTTGACCAGGTCATCCTTTTCAAAACACCTCTCGTAGAACTGCTCGGCCTTGTCGTAAGCCAGATTTCGTGCTTTCCTGAGGGTCAGGGTCTCGATGATCTGCGCGCTGCTTTGTTCGATCGTTTTCGTGGATGCTTCTTCGACCGACTCAACCTTGATGACATGCCACCCGAATTGTGTTTTTACCGGATCGCTGATCTCGCCGGGAGCCATTGAAAATGCCTTGTCGGCAAAAGGCTTGACCATCTGCGGTCGCTGGAACTTGCCCAAATAGCCGCCACGGTCTTTGGTGGGGCCTTCAGAATAGGTTTTTGCCAGTTCGGCAAAGTCCTGTCCGTCTTTGGCCATCTTCGAGATCTCTTCCGCCCTGGTCTTGGCCGCCAGATCGGCTTCGTCGCTGGCCTCCGGATCCAATTTGATCAGAATGTGGCGTGCTTCGACGCTTTTTTCGGTTTTGAATTCGTTGATGTTGGAATCATAGTAGTCCTTGATCTCTTCTTCATCGACCTTAACCTGATCTTTAAAGGCGTCCGGGTCGAACACCACGTATCGGACTTTTACCATGGGGTCGGTACGGTAGTTTTCCTTCTGGTTTGCAAAAAAGGCGGCAATCTCTTCCGCCGAAGGATCGATATCCCGGTAGCGGGCCGGTTCGAACAGGACATAGTCGATGTTCACCGTGGTGTTCTGCCAGTCATACCACTGACGCGCCTCCGCTTCGGAGACCTTGGCGGCACCCATGATGACCCGGGTGAGCTTCTGGCCCAGTAAGATGTTTTTCTGATCCGCTTCGAACGCTTCCGGTGTGAGGTGAACTTGGGCGAGGATGCGTTGATAGCGGCGATTGTCGAAGGCCCCGTTGTTCTGAAAGATTTCGGTCCCCATGATCGATTCGGCAACCTCGGCATCGGAGACCCGCAGATCAAGTTTTTTTGCCTCCTGCAGGAGAATGGTGCGGTCGATCAGCTGATCCAGGGCCTGTTTTTTGACGTTGAGCATTTCAATCATGCCATCATTCAAGCTGGACCCGAATCGCTGACGATATTGATCGATCAGGTTGTTGTAAGCGCGTCGGTATTCAGCAACGGAGATGATTTCATCGTTGACAACGGCAACTTTGGTCGCCTCTTGGCTGCGGAAACTACCCACGCCCCAGAATACGAACACGATGACGATAGCGAACAGAATTACTTTGATCATCCAACTGCCAGCTTGTTTCCGCATCACATTGAGCATTCACTACCTCTTTTTTCATATTGCTTTGCCGGGATCCATGCCGATCCCTGAATTTAATCGTTGTTTCGATCTTATCCAGCCTCTGCCCGAACCGTCCATAAGGCGCCGGCCGTCACCAGAATCGCCAATCGCTGTCGCGGCAACGGCACAGGATACTAAAATGTCCCATCTTTTCAAACAATTGACATTAAATGTTGCTGCGCATTTTGTCAACAGTTTACCGCCCGTGATGGCCCGTCTGGAAAAACAGTGGCGACGTTTGCAGCGAGGACTGGCGCCCGGTCAACCCGTCCACGGACCTTCAACACGCGGCCACGGAAACTAAAAAATGGCATTGACACGGAAAACCGATTTTGTTAGGTTGCGTTTTCGTTTTCGGGGCTGTAGCTCAGCTGGGAGAGCGCATGACTGGCAGTCATGAGGTCAGGGGTTCGATCCCCCTCAGCTCCACCAAAAAAGCCAAATAATGAGGAAGGGTTAGCCGTCGCACCGGTTAGCCCTTTTTCTTTGTGCGCCGCTGTGTGTGGCTTGGAGTGAGACTTTTCCCCGGCATGGTAGAAACCGATGCGGGATGTCCCGACCTTCTTGCCCCAGTACCGGTGACCAAACACCCATGGCCTGTCAGGAACGCGTTTTTCAAACCGACATTTTGAAAAATCAGATCCCTGCTTAATATGGATTTGGATATGTAAAACGACCTAAAGTAGGAAATGGGAAAAAATGAGTATTCCGCCAAATAAAATTATTCCAACAACCATGACGCTCTCAATTGGAGCGCCTGTCCAAAAATCAAATAATGTTTGAAGGACAGCTCTTCTACTCGTTTCCCGCTTAGATATCCAAATTATCCATATTATCCCCAAAAAAACCAGAATTATTCCTGAAGCCAACCGCATCGCCAATAACCTTTTCCCGATAATCAGACCCATTGATGCTGCTTCTTGGCGCATCCATTCGGACTTTTTTAAAACCTCACGGCAATAACTTGATTAAGGCTGTAATGACATTTATTTGCTTTGTAAATATGCAGCCCCCCAATTACCGAAGACCATTTATAGAAGTCAAATTGATTCGTTTTGCAAGCAAGACTGAAAGAAACTGATTTTGTCTTTTTCCGTTGTCAAAGAATTCACAGTGGCCTTAAAATTTCCCCTGCAATAAACGGCTGTCGCCGATGGACGGTTTACCACTCTAGTTGCGGCATTGCAGGCGGCAGATTTAGTGAATGCCCTTGACGGTCCCGGACCGTTTACGGTATTCGCCCCCACGGATGTTGCCTTTGATGATCTGGAGGTGTTGTCACCAGGTATAACTGCTTTCCTCTTAGATCCCGTCAACAAAGCAACGCTGACTGATATTTTGACATACCATGTATTCGATGGTTCTGTGCTTTCACCGGCTGCCGTGGCATTAGACGGCCAAAGCGTAACCATGCTCAATGGTGGAAGCATGTCGATTGATGTGGCGGCCGGCGAACTCATCCTTAACCTTGGAGGTAATCGTCAGGCAACTGTAATTATCAAAGACGTGCTTTGCTCCAATGGCGTGATCCATGTCATTGATGCGGTACTTGACCCAGCCGATTCACCATAACAGAGACCCTGAAACATTGCTCATGGTATCAGCAGGTCGTTATGCCATTTTAGTAAAATCAGACGGCGGTTTTAGATATGATTTGTCTAAGCCGCCGTCTGTTTTCAAGAATAGATCGAGATCCTCTCATCAATCGGAACTGGTTGGAATACCCTTGATATGCTTGGTGATTTCCACGGTACCTCCTGAGTTCCCATGGTGGCGAGAGTTGGCCCGTTGTGATTATTTTTCAGAATCACAGGAAAATGACGGGTCTGAAATTTCGCATGGCCGTCGGCGATCAGTGCGGTTGAACTGGGCGGCACGGTTTTTTGCGTCCGCATCAGTGCATGGGTAGAACTTTTTGGGCAGGGCTTTTTGGGCTTTTGCGTAGAACAGCCATTAAATCCCATTGGTCAACAACGCCCGCTTCATGTTCCTATACCGTAGATAGTCGGAAGCAACCAGGAAAGCGCAGCCCACATTATCAGGACCTTTGGTACGCCAACCCGAAGAAAATCCTTGAAAGCGTCGCTCCCAGCGTTCATGATAAGCAGATTGGTTGTATGGGCCACTGGCGCCTTCCGTGCAAAAGGCAGATAATTTAAAGGAAACGGATCGGTAAATATCTTGATGGCTAACTGAAAATAGTGAGAAGAGAATTAAATATGCCCCAAATAAACATTTACCGGAAACATTCGCTCAGCCGTGATCAAGCTCGGAGGGCCGCGGAGAATGTAGCTGAGCAATTAAATGATCGATTTCAACTTCACTATAGCTGGGAAGGGGATTCACTGCATTTCAAACGCCTCGGCCTTAACGGTCATTTGGAATTGAAAGCATCAGAAGTGCGACTAAGAATCAATCTTGGTCTTATGATGCTTGCATTGAAGCCAGTTCTCGAGCAGGAAATACATCTGTATATGGCCGAAATATTCGAGGAAACCTAAGACGGGATCTTCAAGGCTTCCGTTGAAATTTATTCCACTATGGTGGACTTGCCGATTTGTTCACAAGTTTTTACGAACCAAATTGGCGCCGGCAGCCAGGCTTTGAATCTTGGCCAGCGCCACATGATAGGGGATAGGGGCCATCCCGCAGTTGGTGGACGGGATGAGGCGTTCCGCATCAACATACGCCAATGCATTACGGATAGTGGCGGCCACCTCATCCGGTGACTCCACACGGTCCCCGGTTACAGCAACAGCACCAACCATCAAGTCCTTGTGTTGTAATAGGCGCATTAAGGACAGGGGTACACGCGAATCGGCGCATTCCAGGGACACCTGGTCGATGCGGCTGGCGTTCAGGGCCGGAAAGATCTCTTCGTACTGACGCCATTCACTGCCCAGCGTCTCCTTCCAGCGAAGATTGTCTTCAATGCCGTACCCGTAGCAAATGTGCACGGCGGTGGTGCATGACAACCCAGCAATGGCCTGGTGCAGGGCATCGATACCCCAATCTTTGACGTCCTTGGTGAAGACGTTGAATGCCGGCTCGTCAAACTGGATGAGATTGATTCCGGCCGACTCCAGTTTTCTGGCTTCGTTATTGAGGATATCGGCAAAAGCGAAGGCCATGTCCGCACGGGTTGCGTAATGAGCATTGGCAATCGTGTCGCAGATGGTCATTGGGCCCGGCAAGGTGAACTTGATAGGTCGGTTCGTTTGCGACCTAAGGAACTGAACTTCCTTCAAATGGACAGGTTGTGGGCTGGACACTGGTCCGGTTACAGTGGGCACATCCACTGTGTACCGGTTGTCTCTGATGCCCATAGGCGTCTTCTTTTCCCAGTCAATGCCTTCAATGTTTTCGAGAAAACCATGCACGAAGTGGATGCGGTGTTGTTCTCCACCGGTGAGGATATGGATGCCTGCATCTTCCTGGTGACGCAACCACTCCATTGAAGCACGTTCTTTGGCTCGCTCCAGCGGTTCGCCAGAGAGGCGCCAAGCAGGCCAGAGCTTCTCGACTTCAGCCAAGTAACTTGGTTTTGGAAGACTGCCGACGGTCGTGGTTTCCAGCATGAAATGCCTCCCTCGGATCAATGGTTGGTGAGGCCAACCAATAAGTTGATGCCAAGACATATAAATTTTGGCCTGAATCCAGATAAATTTAGATCGCCATAAAAACGGCTATCATTGACGATTTTGCATACATGCGCTGGTCATTGCTCCGCCTCGTGTCGCTGCACCATCAGCGTGGTTGAACCGAACCCTCCCGGGCGCGTCAACAATAGGGTTTTGCCATATGTTCCAAGGGTTCGTAGAAATCGGAATCCAATCCTAGTGCCGGCTTGCCGCGATATACCTCAGCATATCCGTTTCAGACGCGTTCAATGCTCACATCGGTCAGGCCGACATAGACCACACCCAGAACCCGACCATTTCGAGCAGCCCCCTTTTTATTGGTTTACATCGGTTTCATTGCAGGGCGTGCGTCATGATGTTGATGGTGTCCATGTAAATGGCCGGATCGTGGCTGGCCCGGGGGCCGGCCACGTTGAGGGTCTCGATCCGGTTCATTTCAATCCAGGAGGCGACCAGCGAGCCCGCATCCGATGGGCGCTGGCCCAGGGACAGATCGATGTGAAGCAGCTGCTTGCCGTGCTTCAACGCCATCTTACGGGTATAGTCGGTGCCGCCCGTGGGGCTGCCGCGGGAGATAATCAGGGTGCCGTCTGACTCGAACACATTTTTTTCCGTGCGGGACGCATAGTCATCCGAGGTGGTTTCCTGCAGTTGATAGTGGGCGGGGACGGTGCCGTCTTCAGCCAGCCGGCCCTTGGGAACCCACCCGCCATGGGCGATGCCCAAACGCATGGCCACATCCAGGGCCGCCCGATCCACGCCGGTCTGCCCACCAGAAATGATCTTTTTCAACATAGTGCGTTATCCTCTATCGTTTTCGGTTAACGGTTGCCGGACGGGGTGCTGTGCCCCATTGCATCCTGTACGCTGCCTTCAATTCCTTCCGCCGATGGCAGGGTCAGCGCCACCGTGCCCCTTTCGTTATGGCGCGTCAGGATGTCGGTTGGGCATCCATTCTACGGCTCAGGGCACGGTTCAGGGCCGCTTTGATTTCCTCGATGGTCGCCGGCTTTCCGATCGCGCCGTCGAACCCGGCCCGTGCCAGCCGCTCGGGACTGAAGAGGTGCGCATGGCCGGAAAAGGCATAAACGCAGGCGTCCGACCGAACCTGCTTGATTTGTTCGCAAAGCTCCGTTCCATCCATCTCCGACATGATGAGATCAATAAAAATCAGGCTGAATGCGTGATGCTTAACCATGTCCAGTGCCTGTTGCGGATTGTCGGTGGTCTTTGCATCGAAGCCGATCCGCCCAAGAACCTCCTGCATCATATCCAGCTGATCGGACTCGTTGTCCACCACCAGGATGCTTCCTTTTTCGGCCATCTCACGTCCTTTTCAGGGTCACCAGCGTCGCCCCCCACCCCCCGGCATCGATCGGCGCCTCTCCAAACCCATGAACACGGCAATCCTTTTTCAACCAGGCATGCACGCGCGAACGCATCACCCCACTGCCCTTGCCGTGAATGATACGCAGGTGATAGATGTTGGATTCCAGGCAGGCATCGATATAGTCTTGCATCAGCCCGTTGAGTTCGCCGGGGGCGAAGGTGTGAAGGTCAAGGACGCCGTCGATGGGAACGACTACCGGATCCATGATGGTCTCGCAGTTGCTGATTGAACCGTGACAGCTATCGCATTTCCCGCCGCCTGCGGCGGGGAATGCGTGCGAACGATAAATCGATCTTCATCCTTCCGGTGAACCCTCCCCGCGGCTAGCCGCGGGGAGGGTTCACTGCGTCAATGTTGCTGCAACGTTGACCGGAGTAACTAAGCATAACCCAAACAGCGGCGGGGGGCAAGCCACGAAGGTGGCCCCATCGCAGCAACAAAACACAACAACACCATTCTGCCAACTGGTTTTCCGTCGATTTTTCATCCGACAGGTCAGGATGCGTGAGTTTGTCAATGGCTGTGTGGGTTTGGCTTTTCCATCTGATTTGACTGTGGTAATAGACATGCTATCGATCGAGATGAATTGTGCCCGCGTCCGGGTTTGTCGGCGACCCTGAAGAGATTAAACGGTGGTGAGATTATGAAACAGTTGTTGGTTCGAGCGGCCTCCGGTTCCTCGCGGATTCTGGTCGGGGAGTCGATTGACAACCTGAAACAGTATGTGGATCCACATTACACGGTGATCATTACCGACAGCACGGTTGCCGGGCTATACCAAAAACAATTTCCCGCCTGCCCGGTTATTTCCATCGATACGGGTGAGCGGACCAAAACCCTGGAGACGGTAAAGACCATTTTCAGCCAGCTGGTGGCATTGGAGGCGGACCGATCCTCTGTCATCCTGGGCATCGGCGGCGGCATCGTCTGCGATATTGCCGGATTCGCGGCCTCTACCTACATGCGGGGCGTACCCTTTGGTTTTGTTTCTACCACGCTGCTGTCGCAGGTCGATGCCAGCGTCGGCGGCAAAAATGGCGTGAACTTCGGCGGGTACAAGAACATGGTGGGGGTGTTCAATCAACCCGAGTTCGTCGTCTGCGACATGATGCTGCTCAAAACTCTGCCCTGCCGGGAGGTCCAATGCGGCTTTGCGGAGATTATCAAGCACGGGGCCATCGCGGATGGCCGCATGTTGGATTTTTTAGAAAATCATCGGGATGCCGCTCTGGATTTGGATAGCGCCATCATCGAGCACCTGGTTTATCGGTCGATCGAGATCAAGGCCGGTGTGGTCACCCGTGACGAAAGGGAGCAGGGGGAGCGGCGA
This sequence comes from uncultured delta proteobacterium, assembly GCA_963705475.1. Lineage (GTDB taxonomy): Bacteria > Desulfobacterota > Desulfobacteria > Desulfobacterales > Desulfosarcinaceae > Desulfosarcina. Next base: position 45,254 of record CAVPJS010000008.1, read on the forward strand.
AAGCTGAACTTCGGGCACACCTTCGGGCACGCCATAGAAAAACTGACCGGCATCCCCCACGGCGAGGCCGTGGGCATCGGCATGGTTTTGGCCGCCAGATTATCCGTGCAAAAAGGACTGCTGCCTCCCACCGATGCGGAGCGACTCGAACGGATCGTCGAAAGCTACGGGTTGCCCGTTCGGCCGCCGGTGGACGGCCAATCCATGCTTGCGGCGATGCGCAAGGACAAGAAGCGTGAAGGGGGTCGAATTCATTTTGTATTTCTCGACGCGCTGGGCAGTGCCCGCGTGGAAGAGATACCTTTCGATGAGCTCCATCGACTGGCCGCTGCGGAGAAGATGGGGTAGGTGGGGATGCAGTTGCGTTTTCTCTTTCTGGAACCCTTTTACGGCGGCTCCCATCGAGACTTTGCGAAAGGCCTTGCGGACCATTCCCGCCATGACATTCATCTGGCGACCTTGCCGGCGCGATTCTGGAAATGGCGCATGCGCGGCGCCGCCCTTCATTTTGTTCAAACCATCGGCGACCTGGCGCCGTTTGACGGAATCATCACCACCGGACTGATGAGCCTGGCGGATTTCACGGCGCTTTGCAGTGAATGCCGTCCCCCGACAATGGTCTATTTTCACGAAAATCAACTCACCTATCCGCTGGCCCCCGGTGAGCAGATGGACCTGCAGTTTGGCTTCACCGACATCACGACAGCCCTCTGTGCGGATCGGGTCCTGTTTAATTCACGATTTCATTTCGATCAATTTTTTTCGCTGCTTCCCGGGTTTGTCGGCCAGATGCCGGAGTTCAAACCCCGGTGGGCCGTTGACGCCATCCGGAATAAAGCCGGCGTTCTCCACCCGGGATGCCGATTCGATGCAGGTTGGCTGGAACCGGCCCCTTTACCTGCGGGGCCACCGCTGGTCGTCTGGAACCATCGCTGGGAGTTTGACAAGAATCCGGAGGCATTCTTTGATGCCCTTGACCGGGTGGATCGAATGGGGATTGATTTCAGGCTGGCCCTATTGGGTGAGAATTATCAGGCGGAGCCAAAGGTGTTTGTTGAGGCAACATCCCGTTTCGGTGACAAAATTGTCCAAACCGGGTTTGTGAAATCAAAGGACGCATATATGGGTTGGCTCAGAAGGGGGTTCGTCGCCGTGAGCACGGCCATCCAGGAGAACTTCGGCATCGCCATGGTTGAAGCCATGCGACAGGGCTGCCTGCCGCTGTTGCCGCACCGGCTTGCCTATCCGGAAATCCTTCCCAAAGAGTTTCACCGCGCTTTCATGTACCGTGACAATGATGACCTGGTGGTTAAGCTGGCCGACATGTTGTGCCACCCCGAACGCTATACCGTGCACCGGCCGGTGCTGGCCGAGATGATGGCGCGGCATGCCTGGCCATCGGTCATCGACCGGTACGATCGGGAACTGGAATTGCTGGCGGAGGTCCGAGGACGAAGGTCGGATCTCCGATGACGGAAGTCAAAAGGCGGAAGACTAAAGACTGTGGCCGCCGATATGTATTCTGTCCTCAGTCATCTGTCCGCTGACTTCCGTCCATCATTGACACCACTGGCTGATGCGCCTATATTGTCCGCATTGCGAAGTAATCTGCCCCACGCCCGCCAAAGGCGTGTTTTTCATTTATTGCACAAGGAGAAATCGATGTCGAACCAGAAAGAAAGCTACAAAGAAAAAATCGATCGGGCCACGGCTGTATTCGAGACCACCATGGGCACCTTCGAGGCTGAACTATATGCCAAGGAGTGCCCCGAGACCGTGTGGAATTTCATCAATCTGGCCGAAGGCCGGCAGAAGACCGCCAGGGGGGGGAACTACTATGATGGCCTGGGCTTTCATCGGGTCATCGAGGGATTCGTCATTCAGGGCGGCTGCCCATTCGGCAACGGCACCGGCGGTCCGGGCTACCAGTTCAAGGATGAATTTGACCTCACTCTCAGGCACGATGGCGCCGGTGTGCTGTCCATGGCCAATGCCGGACCGGGTACCAATGGAAGCCAGTTCTTCGTGACGTTGGCCCCCACGCCCCATTTGAACGACCGCCACTCGGTGTTTGGCAAAGTGACCGAGGGGCTTGACGTCGTGATGAAAATCGGCGCCGTGACCACAGGCCCCATGGACAAGCCCAAAGAACCAGTCATTATGAAGAAGGTCACCATTCGTCGATAGGGTCGTTTATTCCGGAGTAGCCGCCGGCCCCATCAGGACCATTCCATGCCCGCCCCGTTTTTCCGGAAAGGCAGATCGAAAAGAGGCCTCTATGCTTGAAGTCAAAGCCGTCAATTTAAAGCGCGTGAAGGTCGACACCCTGGTGGTGCCCGTATGTGAAGATCGCGACATCCACTCCGACAAGTTGCTGACCGCGCTCGTCGGTGCTGCAAAAGCATTCGCCGAGTTCAAGGGGAAAAAGGGCGATGTGATCACCTTGTTCCATCCTGCAGAAACCCGCATTACCCGCGCTGTCTTTTTCGGTGTAGGAAAAGCCGGAAGCTTGACCGGCGAATCTTTCAGAGCCGTTGCCGGAAGCGCAGTAAAGTTCTGCATCAATGCCGGCCTGTCCGTCATGACGCTTGCTACCCCGTCTGCCACGGCGTTGACCATCAATGCCGAAACCCTTTTCGGATCCTTGATGGAAGGGGCCTGTCTGGGCAATCACATCTTCGATCGGTACAAGATGGAAAAAGAGAAAACACCGGTCAAAAAGGTGGTTCTCATGGCCACCGCCGCCCAGAAGAAGGCTTATGCCAGCCTGGTCAATTCCGTGGCAACCGTTTGCGGCGCCAGTCTAAAGGCCAGGGAGTGGGTGACGACGCCATCCAACGACAAGCGGCCGGAAGCCTTTGCCGACATGATCCAGAATGCCGCCCGCACGGCAGGGTTGAAGACCCGCGTCATGGATGACCGGTGGCTGGAAAAGCAGCAATTCGGTGCCATGCTGGCGGTGGGTCAGGGCAGCAGCGCCAAGCCTCGTCTCGTCGCCCTTGAATATTCACCCAAGGCAGCAAGGAAGACGATCGTACTGGTCGGCAAGGGGGTCACCTTCGATTCGGGTGGCATCAACCTGAAGCCTTCAGGCAGTATCGAAACCATGAAAATGGACATGTCAGGCGCCGCCGCCGTCGCCGGCACCATGCTGGCTGTGGCCCGTCTCAAACCGGACGTCAAGGTGGTGGGCGTCATGCCCATCGTGGAAAACATGCCATCGGGGACGGCCATCCGGCCAGGGGATATCATCCGGTCCTATGCGGGCAAGACCATTGAAATCGGCAACACCGACGCCGAAGGGCGGTTGATTCTCATAGACGCAATGGCTTGGGCCATTCGGCATTATAAGCCGGACACCCTGATCGATCTGGCAACCCTCACCGGTGCATGCGTCGTGGCACTGGGTGAGAAAATCGCCGGTGTTTTCTCCAAAGACCCGGAGCTTGTCGAAGCCATCGTTGCTTCCGGCGAAAGAACGCACGAGCGCTGCTGGCAACTGCCCTTGCCCGAGGACTACAAGGAACTGCTGAAAAACGATTTCGCCGATTTGAACAACGTCAGCAACGGCCGCTGGGGCGGGGCAATCACCGCGGCGCTGTTTCTCTCTGAATTTGTCGGCGACACCCGCTGGGCGCACATCGATATTGCCGGGCCGGCCTGGGCCAAGAAGGCGTCGGATTACTGCGGGGCCGGCGGCACCGGTTTCGGTGTGAGGTTGCTGTGCGACGTGATCGGGAAGATCTGAGACCGGCAGCCGGCGGTCATTTATGCAAACACCTTTGCATTTTCCAACTTGATTTCAAGTTCGGCCAAATCGACTTCAGAGAGTTCAAAGTAATCGGCTTCGGGGGTGACAGCAAGGATAGACGGCTCAACCCCTTTAAGGCCGATGCCCATGCTATTGGTCGTTTTGTTGGCCAGCCTCACCATCATCATCAGATCGTCATTCTTATCCAGGTCCGCCTTGTGGTGGTCGCGGGCAATGCTGCAGTAGTGGTCTGGCAGGTTCCAGGATCGAAGCAGTGCATAGCCGTAAACGGTATGGTAATTATCCATCACTTCCCCGAGGAGATCGCCGGAAGGGTTTTGCTTAATCGTGCCGGCGCGTTTTATCTCATCGGTGGTGGTTAGAATGAGTAATTTGCCGATGTCGTGAAGCAACCCGGCCGTGAAGGCCTCCTGGGCCTTGGCGGTTAACCCAGAACGGTTGGCGATCCATTGCGCACTGACTGCGCATCCAACCGAATGGCGCCACAAGTTCTGCATCATTTTGTTGATGTAGGGGTTTTTGGATTGGAACGGCCTTTTTTGTGTCACCAGGATGGCAATGTTGGCAACTTCTCGGCTGCCCAAACGGACGATCGCCGCTCGCACTGTCGAAACCTGATTGATTCCTTTGTAGTAGGTTGAGTTGGCGATGCGTAAGACATGGCTGGTCAGGGATGGATCACAGGTGATCATTTTTTCGATTGCGTTTGTGTCTGGCTCGGCTTTGGATGCCTCCTGCTGAATCTTAAGACCGGTGGCATCGAAAGCGGGCAATACGGCTTTTTTGCTGGTCAGGTAGGATTTAAAGATCTCAAGAAATGAAGTCGGTTCGGTTGCCGGCGCTTCGATGATCGTACCCCGGTCTTCCCCTTCCGGAATAATGCGGTAGATTCGGACCGGCTCGGCAATGTTTTTTACCGTGTGCGCCCCCATGTACGCAACACCACGGCGCATTTTATTTTTGACCTGATTGTAAATATCTTCGGAAATGCTGATGCCGCCCGGGTCGGCAAGGCTTTCGATCCGCGCGGCGATGTTGACGCCCTCGCCATAAATACGGCCATCCTTATGAATGATGTCCCCCAGGTTTATTCCGATACGAAAAAACATCTGCCTGTTTTTTGGGAGCTCGGCATTTCGCGTTGCCAGGGCCGCCTGGATTTCAACCGCGCTGGTGACGGCATCCAGGGCGCTGCCAAAGTCAGCCAGGATATTGTCGCCGGGGGAATCAACGATGCGCCCCTGGTTTTTTTCAACCACCGCCGTGAAGATCTTCCGATAGGCGGTAATGGTGTTGACCGTGCGTTCCTCATCATCGCCCATGAGCGTGCTGTAGCCTTTGACATCTGCACTTAGGACCGCTGTCAATTTGCGTTGGGTTCTGTCTGCAGCCATCGGGCACCTCAAGTCCATTCAATTGTGCAATTGACGGCAAGACCCAATCAGCAGTGGTCTGGCAGCCATCAACTGGTGTAAATTTCTGGTTTTCGACGGGATACCGCGCTATCTATGAAAGCAGGAGAAGGATGTGCAACCACCGACTTCATTAATTAAAATGTTTCGTTGCGGTGGTCAAGCAAGATTTCCGGATAGGGCTATCGAAATGAATTCGGGGAACAATAGATTTGTATTGCGCATGGCTTTTTTGATAAGACCCGTCAAGGGATATTTCAGGAAGCTGGTTGTCAACAACGGATTAATAATGAAATAGGTGCGTTCCATGGCTGCAAAGACCACCATCGAAACCATTGGCACCGTGAAGCAAGCGGTAAAAAACGATTCGAAGCCGACAAAGACGGCGAAAACCTCGGACTACGGCAAAATAATTGCGCTTCTGGTAGAGGTCGGTCTGCTCACCCAAACCCAGGTTGAGTACGCAAGCCGCGTCCAATCCAAGCTACGAACCGAAAAACCCCTGCTCGAGATCATCAAGGAACTCAACTACCTGTCGGAAGGCCAGCTTCGGAAAGCGCTGAGGGAAAATCCCCTTTCCATACACATCGGTGATTTTTTGGTGGAGCTTGGCCTGATCACCAATCGGGATCTGGACCGGGTTCTCCAGCTGCAGAAGCGGGAAACGCCCATGCGTAAACTGGGCGAGGTCCTGGTTGCGCATAATCTGATCGAGGAACGCAAATTGATTGCCGAGCTTTCGCTTCTACTCGGGTTCCCCTTTATCGAACCCGACTTTCCTAAAATCGACCCCAATCTGTTAAAGCGCGGTCCCATTAGCCAATACCAGGCCCACAGCTTTTTCCCGGTCCGGCGTGAAGGCGATAAGATCGTCGTGGCCTTTGCCGATCCCATGGATCCACGGGATATTGATGCAGCCACCGAGGCCATGGGCATGCCGGTCATTCCGGCCATCACCACGAAACTGTCCATCCATGCGGCCATCGCATATCTCGAGAACGACAACAAGGTCGGTACTCAGACCGCTGTGGAAACGGGTGAATCGGTGGCGAATATCGTAAATACCATCATTGTGAATGCCATTCAAACGGCCGATGTCAGCGACGTTCATATTGATTCGATGGTCGACCGGCTGCGCGTCAGATTCCGCATTGACGGCGTTTTGGCGCTGCACAAGGATTACCCTCTGGGTATTGCTCAGGCGCTATCCAACCGTCTCAAGGTATTGTGCCGAAGCGACATCCCCGACGGGCGTTGCCATCACGGCGGACGAATCCGCTTCGATCATGGCGGCCATCAAGTGGATATCCGGGTCTCCTTCTACGCTACTGTGAGGGGGGAGAAGATCGTCATGCGGCTTCTGAAGCGGCAGACGAAGCTCTTCCGCTTAGGTGAAATCGGCATGTCCAGGCGGGTGATGCACCGTTTTAAAGAGGGTGCCCTCGATCGCCCCGGTGGCGTCATCCTGGTCACCGGCCCTGCCGGGTCCGGAAAGACCACGACCCTATACAGCTGCATCAACCACCTGAACACCATGGAAATCAGCATCATCACGGCTGAAGACCCGGTGGATTACGTTATCGACGGCGTCAGTCAATGCGCCACCAACACGAAGATCAACCTCTCCTTCGAGGACTCCATCAAGCAAATGGTGCGGCAGGACCCTGACGTGATCGTCATCGGCGAAATTCGAGACGCTTTCTCGGCGGGAGCAGCCGTTCAGGCGGCGCTGACCGGCCGCAAGGTCCTCACCACGTTGCATGCCGAAGACAGCATCAGCGGGCTCTTGCGGCTCCTTAACATGGGCATCGATGGTTTTCTGACCGCCTCCACGGTGTCTTGTGTGGTGGCGCAACGGCTGCTGCGACGGGTCTGCGTCAACTGTGCACACCCTTACGCGCTCACCCCCATGGATCTGCGTCGCATGGGGTGCGAATTCGATCAGATGGCTGGGGCCGCCTTCTCTAAGGGACAGGGGTGCAGCCACTGCCGTTACACGGGTTACCGCAAGCGGGTGGCCGCATTTGAGGTGCTGGTGCTCAACGATCCAGTCCGAGATGGGCTAATCGGGGGCAAGACCAGCCATCAGATTCGTCGAATCTGCAAGGAAACGACGGGATTGGTGACATTGTTCGAAGACGGTTTCCATAAAGCCGCCCTGGGCATCACCACCGTCGAGGAAGTCTTGCGGTGCCTGCCTATATTCCATAAACCACGATCCTTCGCAGAGTTGGCGCGACTGCTGGGAAAGTAATCCATTCTCCCATTCTACTTGGCCGAAGACAGCGTTCCTCAGCCCGCCGCCTTCTGCCTCCTGGCCACCATGGCTTCGGCCAGCTTTTCCGCCGATTGGCCGAACAGGTCGTCTACGGCGACCTCGTCCAGGTAGCCGTCGGCCCAGGGGACGCTGTTCTCCTGGACGATGTTCTTGATGTGATCGTATTTCCCGCCCAACGCCTTGATTTTTTTCTCCAGCGGAATCGATTCTTTAAATCCGATGTTCAACAGCAGCAGATAGCGGATGCGGCTGCCGTCCGTGGGGTCGTCGGATGTGGCCGGAATCACCACGATGCTGCGCCCGTCTTTTCTACCCTTGCCGATGTAGACATTGCCCTGGCCCACGATGATGCGTTTGGTGCCTTTCAATATAGGGTCTTGCTCCACCCTGGAGGGCAGCTGGGCGAGGATGCCCGTTTTTTTCAGTATGGCAATGGTGGTCTGATCCGTGGGGTCGCCCAGCAGGCCTAATCCATTGATGCGGTAAAGGATGCTCCCCTTGACGTGATCGATCACGCCCTGGATGTTTTTCATGACGATGACGTTGCGGTTGACGACTTGTGAGAGGTCCAATTCGTGGTCGGCCAGGGTGTCGAAGAGGATGCCCTCTACCCGTTCGCTGATGCGACTGGTGCCCACGGTGACGGTTTTGGCCTGATGCTTGATGGCGTCCACCGGGCGGGACATCAGGTTGATCGACTCGCCCAGCACGCGGAACAAGGTGTCGAAGATATTTTTGGCGGTGCCCTTGAGCCCGAAATCCATCTCGAAATCGGACAAGGGCAGTCGGCCCGACAGATATTTGAACAGCAGCGTCAAATCCGACGCATGGGTGATGGCCGTTGGAAATTGTCTGGCCCTGCGCCGGTTGCGAAAGGCCAGGTAAAACTCGGCGATTTTCTCACGAAAGGATTTTTCCAGGACCACCTCATAGATGTCCAGGCCCTGTTCGGCGAGATCGTCAAGGGTGTGGTAGATGGATTCGCGGATATCGTGGAGGAACCGGGAGCCCTCGTGGATCGCCAAGGCGGCGTGGTAGCCCCAGATGTGACCGACCAGGGTGTTGAGAATGGGCGCAAACTGGGGGCTTACCTGGGGAACGTGAAAGACATCTTCGGCATAGGGACCGAAACGCTCCTCACCCTCGTCGGCGATAACCACCGGGGCGGCCTTGTGGGCTTTGAAGATGGCGGTGTCCTTGATGATGTCGCCGATGACCGTGCCCTTGGACCCGGCGGCGCAGACGATGATCAGCGGCTCGGAGGAGAGGTCGATATGCTTCTTGTCCTCAACAAAATCCGAGGAGATTGTCTTGTAGCACAATTCGCTGAGCTTGATGCGGATTTCGTCAGCCGAGGACTTGTTCGGGCCGCTGCCCACCGCGGCCCAGTAAGTTTTGGTGGCCGCCAGACGGCGGGCCGATGCCTGGATTGATTCTCCCATGGCCAGAACCGTTCGCATGTGATCGGGGATTCGCAGCAATTCGGCGATCTGGTCAGAGATAAACTCAATTGACCGTCGCCCCTTGATGCTGGCTACCTTCAGACCCAGCAAGGCCCCGGCGACGATCTGTGAGTAAAAAGCCTTGGTGGAAGCCACACTCATTTCGATATCCCGGCCGCTGGAGGTATACAATACCCCGTCCACCTTGAAGGTGATGTCCGAGTCCCGGCGGTTCACGATGGCCAGGGTGTGCGCCCCCCGGGCCTTGACCATGTCCACGGTTCGGTTGGTGTCGGTGGTGGTTCCCGACTGGCTGATGGCCACCACCAGGGCGTCGGCCATGCTGGTGGCGCCGTCCGCCTCGTTCAGTTCGAATCCGCTGAGCTCCGATGCCTTGAGCGCGCGCAGCTGGATGGCGGGATCGGCCAGATAGGATTTCAGGATGTCGGCGCAGGCCTGGGCGGCGACACCCGCGGTGCCCTGTCCCACGAAGAATACCCGCCGGATCCGATCTTCCGCCAAGGCCGCCTCCAGCGAACGGGGAAAGGACCGTTGGTCGAGATGAATGATGTAGTGGCGGCCGTTGCCGTCGTCGACGATCTTCCAGCGATTGATCAGGGTGCGTTCCACCGATTGGGGCGCTTCGGAGATCTCCTTTAAAAAATAGTGGGGAAAGTTCTGCCGATCGATGTCCCTGGAGGTGATTTGCGTGTGCTTGACATCCTTTTCGGTGAGCGTGATGGGGCTGCCGTCGTAATACATGGCCGTGACGCCGGCCAGTCCCCCGGGGGACTGCTGATCCAGGATGAAGATCTGGCCCTGGGTGTCGCCCTTCTTTCCTCTGACCACCTGTTCACCGTTCATCTTCAAGAAGTGCGATGTCTCCTCGATGAAGCCATAAACCTCGGACGCCGGCATATAGTGGTCTTCGGCTAGGCCGACGAAAACGGCCTGCCCGCTGCCCTTTTGGGCCAGGAAGAATTTTCCCGGGGCCAGGTCGGTGTGCATGGAGATGGCGTGGGATCCCTGGAAATCACTCACCGCCAGACGGAAGGCTTCGGCCACGTCGACCCCGGACCGCAGGTAATGCTCGATCTGCAGTGGAATGATCTTGGTGTCCGTGGTGATGGGTTCCGGAATGGTTCGCCCGGATGCTTCCATGGCCGCTTTGAGTTCCAAGTAGTTGTCGATGTCACCGTTGAGGCAGGCGTGGATGATGGGACGGTCCTTGAAGGTGGTGCCGGTCACGGTGTTGTCGACCGGGTGGCAGTTGGGTTCGGTAATCGCGCCCACCGATGCCCAGCGAGTGTGGGACGATACGGTGTGAAAGCGGTGGGGCGCGGCAGCGAGCAGATGCAGGATTTCATCCTGTTGAATCTGCTGGCGCAGGAAGCGAATGTTGTCGCCCAGGCTTCCGATTTCGGCGGCAATTTTATAGACTGCCGTCAGGGCGACGATCGACTGGCCATCGTCGGCGGCCGATCGATTCAGGCTGATGCTGGTGTTTTGCAGCACCTCACGATCCATGCGGCGCTCGAACTCCGGGGTGAGGCCCTTACGATCCAATGCGGACGAAACGGCTTCATAGGCCTTGGCCGTCATGATGAATAAAATAGAAATTCCCGCCGAATCCCGGCCCCGGACTTCAAGCCGATCGATGCTGTTGAGCACGGCGTTGATCTGCCGCATGACGGTGATGCGGCTGTCGGGCCCGGGGTCGGCGCTGCCGGGCATCAGCGACCGGATGCGTTCGATGTTGCCGGCCAGTTCCACGTCCAGGCACCAGCACATGTCCTTTAGGGCTTCGATGCGCGTGGAGATGATTTCCACCACATGGGTTTCCAGGCTGCCCATCGTTTGGGTCAGTCGTGCCTGCTCACGTTGCCGAAGGGCCGACAGTCGAACGGACAGATCGGCGACCGTCTTCTGAGCGGTCGGATTTTTAAACAGGGCAAGAAAAGGCCCTTCCTGCTTGAGGGCCCGGATCTCTGCCAGCAGGCTGTCCAGGGCTGCCTGTCCGGCCGGCGCATCACCGGTGACCGCATCCGTCTGCTGGGGCGGCCTTTCCTGCACACCCGCCTCGACGCTGTCGACGAGCGCTGCCAACGCTTTGAGGTCCATCGGCATGTTGCGGCCCGTTCTTCCCTTGACCGCGATGATGCCCGCCAGACCGCAGCACAGGCGGTTGGTCGAGCAGGGGAAGAGGATCACCGCCGGTCCGTCTATCGATGCAGGAACACGTCCCCAATGAATGGCCGGCAGCAATGAAATCCGACGTCGGAGGTTGCCGATTCCACGCATCGTCCAGGCGAGGATGCAGGCGGTAAATCTGGCCATGGTAACGATGATATATCGAGTCATAGCGGTCCTTTATTAATTCTTGCCCCGGGAGGCGCCGGATGCATGGTTACATGCTCGAATAGAGTTCCCTGATTTTTTCGCGGGTCATGATCGTTTTCCAATCCTTGCCCAATGCATTCTCCCACAAGGGTTCCAGCACCAGCGACACATCCACCATTTTTTCCATCTGAGCATCGGTGATGCCGGCTGTCAGATTGCGTGGCAGATCGATGCCGATCCGCGCCATCATCTGTCTAAATTCCCGGACCCCATCGGGATAATAGTCTTCGAGGGTGTCAAAGACCACGCAGTTGCCGATGCCGTGATGCAACCCCAGCACGAAGGCGAGGCCATAAGAGAGGGCGTGGCAGATGCCCACCTGGGAGTAGGCGATGCTCATGCCGCCGCAATAAGAGGCCATCATCAGACGGTCGTCGGCGTCTTCGGGGTCGTCCAGAAAGACCTCCCGGCAGAGGTCCAAGGCCTTTTCGCCGTAGGCCTGAGAGAAACTGTTGAGATAGGTGCCCGTCAACGATTCCACGCAGTGGATGTAGCAGTCCATGCCGGTATAGAAGCGTTGGGGGTTGGGGGCATTGGCGATCATCTCCGGGTCCAGGACGATCTGATCAAAAACCGTGTGATCAGAATTGATGCCCAGCTTTTTCTGGGGGCCGGTGAGCACCGTGGTGCGGGACACTTCGGCGCCGGTTCCGGAAAGGGTCGGCACGGCGGCGTGGAAAATGGCCGGGTTTTTAATCAGGTCCCATCCCTGGTAGTCGGCGGAAGAACCGTCGTTGGTGAGCATCAGGGAGACGGCTTTGGAAAGATCCATGGTGCTGCCGCCGCCGATACCGATCACCCCTGACGGATGGCGGTCCGGTTTATCGACCATGTGTTTTTTGACCTGCGTGGTAAGCTGGTCCACGTAGCTGGTTTTGGGTTCATCGTCCACATTGACCCAGACCATCAAATCGTCGGTATGGACCGGAAGGCGATTGGCTATCGTACCGGTTTTAAAAACGTCGTCCACCAGAAAGATCATTACCGATTTACTGCTCTGGCGTTGCTCGTTGAGGATATCCCCCAGCTGTGATGCGCAGCCCCGACCAAAAACCACTTTGGAGACCATTTTAAAATTGCGAAACATGTGAATATCCTTTTCGGTTAGGCTTCAGTTTTCCTGATCCAGGGGAAAGTGAATCGTTTAGGGTTCAACGTTCAGAGGTTCAGGGTTACGGTCTTTTCGTCAACGTGCTGTCATTCATTTTTATGAAATCGGGCTCCTTACCCTCTGAACCCAGAACGCTTGAACCTTGGAACGCCTATTTAAACGTTTTTCAATACCTTTACCGTTGCCTGGATCCGTTGGTCCAACTGTTCCGGTGTCCATCCCAACTTGATCTGCATGGAAATGGCCCGCTGCATGATGGCGTCGGACCCGGGCATGGCGATGCCCCTGTAGTCCGGGCAATTGGACAGTGTCTGCACGGGCAGGCGGGCCGCCACCTGCATGGTTTGGAAATGGTTCCATTTCCGGATGTAGTGCCATTTGTTGTCATACCAGTGAAAACAACCGTCCACACCAGCCGCGGCCAGCGCCTTTACCGCCTGCCGTGCGGCTTCCAGGTCAGGCATGAAAAAAGAGAGAAAGGTTGCCGAGTCCCCGTCAGGGTCAGGCAGGTGACGGAATGCAATCCCGGGAATCGCTGCCAAGGCTGTTTTGATGGCCGCTTTATTGCGCCGCTGGACGTCCAGGATCCAATCCAGTTTTCTCAGCTGGGCCACCCCAACGGCGGCGTTGAGTTCACTGATCCGATAATTGGCGCCGATGATCAGGTGGTCTTCGGCGCCCCGGTCAGTGCCGATGTGGTCATGTCCGTGGTCGGCATAGGCATCGGCGGCGACATAGACCTGCCTGTCATTGGTGACCATCGCGCCACCTTCGCCGCAGGTGATGGTTTTCACCGGATCGAATGAAAAACAGCCGGCCCTGCCGAAGCTGCCCAGTGCTTTGCCCTTATAAGTGGCTCCCAGGCTCTGGCAAGCGTCTTCCAGCAGGGTCAGCCCCTTTTTATCGCAGATTGCCTTGATTTCGTCGATGCGGGCCATGGCCCCGCACATGTGAACGGGGACGACGGCTTTGACCGCCGGGGTAACGGCTGACGCCAGCCCTTCCGGCGAGAGGCACAGCGTCTCGTCGATATCGGCAAACACCGGTACCGCCCCGGCCATCAGTATCGCCTCGATGGTGGCCACGAAGGTGAAGGGGGGCACGATCACCTCGTCGCCGGCGCCGACGCCGCAGGCGGCCATGGCCGTGGACAGGGCCGCCGTGCCGCTGGCACACAGATGGGCGTACTGGACGCCCACGCGTCGGGCCAGTTCCGCTTCAAAGGTTTTGGCTTTCCAGTGCCCCCTGCGGGCGCCGTCGAAGCCATAGCGGAACAGGACCCCTGTTTCCAACACATCGTTGACCTCTTTGCGCTCGTCGTCGCCGAATATCTCAAAACCGGGCATCGTTATCTCCTTACCCGCGGGAATCCTTCTCCGTCTGGGCTTTTTTGGCAAAATAGTCTTTGAAATAGTGTTCGATGGCCATGCGGGCATACTGTCCGGCCCGGGTGCCGATATAATCTTCATGGGCCACCATTACCGCAACCACCATTTTTTCGGACCCCTTTTTTTCCGTGGCAAATCCCACGAACCAGTCGAAGCGGGCATCATGGGTCCGGTTGTAGATGGAGCCGGTTTTACCTCCCAGCTTCAGGCGTGACAGCACCTTGCTACGCTTGTGACCACGAAATATTTTTCTCGCGGTGCCTGAGGTCACGGTGGCGATCATGAGCTGGTTTAACACGTCGGCCGTTTTCGGGGATATCGCGGCCGTTAAAAATTGAGGTTCGGTGCGATAGATGGGGTTGCCGCTGTCGTTGGTGATCCGGTCCACCAAGCTCGGCTCCACCGGTTTGCCGCCGTTGACCACCGCCGACACGATCACCGCCGCATGGAGGGGGGAGAGGGTGGTCTGGCGGTTGAACCCGCTGGCAATCTCCGCCCGGCTGTAGGACTCGTCTTTTACCGTGAGTTGGCTGGTGGGCCAGTGGAGTTCGAAATCCACCTGCCGGTTGAAAGCGAAGGCTTCCCCGTATGCTTCGAGCGTCTTCCGGTCAAGGACCAGCGCGCCGAGCTTTCCAAACACGGGGTTGACGGACTGGGCGAAGGAATCCCGCAGGGAGATAGAATTGGTGTAACGGTTGGTCTTGTCCGTCAACTGGCGCTTGTAAAGGGTGTGTTTGTAGCCGTTGAATTTGAACCGGGAACCGGCCGTATAGCCTTTTTCCTCAACCGCCGCCGCCGCAGTTACGATCTTGAAGAGGCTGGCTGCCGGGTATTCGGCCATCCGGCATGGGTCCCGGTCCGGGTCGATCTTGTTGAATCCCGCCATGGCCAGGATTCGGCCCGTGTCTGGTGCCATGGCCACGATGCCGATATAGCGTGAATTGACCCGGTCCATGCGCTTGAGCAGATACTGCTGAAGCCCCAGATCCAGGCTGGTGTTCACCTGGTAGGGTCGGCCGTCGAAGTCGACCTTTATCGGATCGGCCTCCAGGTTGATCAGGCGGGTTTTGCCCAACAGGATATGGACATCTGCTTTTTCGATCAGTCCCGGGGCCTTGTCCGTCTTCCGCGCAGGGGTTGAATCCCTAACCGCCGCATCCGTTTCCGTGTTGACACCTGCGGTGATAACCCACCCGATCCCTGCAAGCGCCAGAACCAGCAGCCCCCCGACCAACCACGGCCTGCCGCGGTCCAGCCGGGTGCGTCTGGAGGGGAAGTACTGGCGCCTCAGGCTTTCTTGATAGGCTTTCCAGCTGGGTTCGCGTGACGAATGCGTATGACGTTTGAAAAAATGGGTCATTTCCGAATATTAATCCCCGGTGATGGTCAGCTTAACGGTGTTCCGGGCGTGACCGAATGATCCAGTGTCGCCAGGGTGACGCCGTCTTTATCCGTTGCCGCGATGAGCATGCCTTTGGACAGCACGCCCATGAGTTTGGCTGGTTTGAGGTTGGCCACGATGATGACCTGTTTGCCCACCAGGTCCTCGGGGGCGTAACTGCCGGCGATCCCGGAGACGATGGTTCGCATTTCGCCCAGGTTCACCTCCAGCTGAAGCAGTCTTTTGGCCCGGGGGACGGCCTGGGCAGATGTGACGGTGGCCACACGCAGGTCTATCTTGGCAAATTCCTCGATGGTGATTTCCGGTTTGACAGGTTTGTCCATCATCGGGGTTGCGACCTTTTCCAGGGGTTTCGGTAGCTTTTTTTCCAGGTCGATGCGGGGGAACAGGGTTATGGATTTTCTCAGTTTTACCCCGGGCTTCATCCCTCTCCACGTGGTGAGCCGGTCCAGCTTAAAAAAATCGTCATCGCCTTTAAATCCAAGGTGTTTTTGCATGTTGAGGGCGGTGTCGGGCATCACCGGATAGATCAGGCCGGAGATGATGCGGAGCCCTTCCAGCAGATTGTAGATCACCGTTTGCAATTGTTTGCGGGTGGCCTTGCTTTTGGCCAGCATCCACGGGGCGGTAACGTCCACATACTTGTTCATGTGGGTGATGAATTCCCAAACCGCTGCCAGGCCCTTGTGAAAGGCAAACTCATCCATGCTGGCCGTGTAGGTATCGATGGCGACCCGGGATTGGTTTTCCAGCCCGAGATCCATTTCCTTTTCCACGTCCGGATCCGGCTCGGGAACCACCCCGCCGAAATACTTATGGGCCATGGAGAGCACCCGGGAAAAGAGATTGCCCAGGTCATTGGCCAGGTCGGCGTTGATTCGTTGGACCAGCGCCTCTTCGCTGAAGTTGGAATCCAGGCCGAAAGCCATGTCCCGCATGAGAAAAAAACGGAAGGCGTCCAGACCATAGACGTCCTTCATCTCAAGGGGTTCCACCACATTGCCGATGCTTTTGGACATCTTGCTCTGGTCCACGTTCCAGTACCCGTGAACATTCAGGTGCTGGTAAACGGGTATCCCGGCCGCTTTGAGCATGATCGGCCAATAGATACCGTGGGGCTTGAGGATATCCTTGGCCACGATGTGCTGGGCCACGGGCCAATAGGTGTTGTACAATTCGCCATCCGGGTAGCCCAGCGCCGACACATAGTTGAGCAGGGCGTCGAACCACACATAGGTGACATAGTCGTTGTCAAACGGCAGGTTGATGCCCCACTTGATACGGGATTTGGGCCGCGAGATGCACAAGTCTTCCAGTGGTTCGCGCAAAAATGCCAGCACTTCGTTCCGGTACCGTTCGGGACGAATAAAGTCGGGATGTTGATTGATGTGGTCGATCAACCATTGCTGATACCGGCTCATCTTGAAAAAATAGTTGGATTCCTTGATGGTTTCCGGGGGTGTCTGGTGGTCCGGGCAGCAGCCGTCGACGAGCTCCCGTTCGGTGTAAAAGCGTTCGCACCCAAAACAGTAAAGCCCTTCGTATTCGCTGAAATAGATATCGCCGGCATCGTAGATGCGCTGGAGGATGGTTTCAACCACGGCCATGTGGGCCGGGTCCGTGGTGCGGATGAAGTAATCGTTGGAAATGTTGAGCTCGGGCCACAACTTTCTGAAAAGGCCGCTGATCTGGTCCACGTACTCCCGCGGGGTCCGCTTTTCTTTTTTGGCCGCACGGACGATTTTGTCACCGTGTTCGTCCGTACCGGTGAGAAAATAGGTCTGGTCGCTGGACATGGCGTGAAACCGCCTGATCACATCCGCTGCAATGGTGGTGTAGGCATGGCCCAGGTGGGGTCGGGCGTTCACATAGTATATGGGCGTGGTGATGTAAAACGGCGAGGCCATGGGTTTATCTCCTGTCGTTGACAATGTCATCGAGGCTGATCTCTACATCACCGCCTTCTTCCAGCCGCACCGTCAGGCGGTTGCAGATGACGTTGTGGCGGGTCACTTTCCCCGGGCCGTTCTTGGTGGTCACGACCTTCCCTATTTTGGGGAAGCCCTGTTTCAGTTTTCGGTATGTCTCATTTTCAAAGGTCAGGCAGCACATGAGCCTGCCGCACTGACCCGAAATTTTGGTGGGGTTCAGGGAGAGCCCCTGCTGCTTGGCCATGCGGATGGATACCGGCTCGAATTTTTCCATGAAGGACGAGCAGCAGAAGGCTCTGCCACATCGTCCAAGGCCGCCGCACATCTTGGCCTGGTTACGAATGCCCACCTGCCGCATCTCGATGCGGACCTTGAACTGATTGACCAGAATTTTGACCAGCTGCCTGAAATCCACCCGCGCATCGGCCGTGAAAAAGAAGGTGAGTCGGCTGGCGTCGAAGGTGCTCTCCACTGAAAACAGATTCATCTTCAGCCCAAGTTCCTTGATGCTTTTCATGCAGAACGCGTGTGCTTCGCGCTCTAAGGCCATGTTTTGTTCGACCTGGCTCAAGTCTTTTTCATTGGCTTTGCGAAATACATTTTTCAGCGGCTTGCCGGGTTTACCCGTCTCGTCTACCAGCTCGGGCGGTGTCTCCACGGTCCCCAATCCCAGACCTTTTTCCGATTCCACGATCACCTGGTCGCCCACGTTGAGGACAAATGCCCCGCAGTTGAAATCATAAATCTTACCACCGGTTTTGAACCGGACTCCCACTTTTTTTTTCATGTTGTCTCTTTTATCTGAGGCAGGCGCCTGCCATCTGCAGGGCCATGGCATCCAGCGTCAATCTGGCGTTCGAATTGGATCGCAGCGCTGTCAACGCACGATCCACCGCGTCGATCTGTTGGAGCACCTGCGCCTGGCTGACCCGTTTTGCAGCCGTTGAAAGTGCCTCCAGCCGATCCTGATTCAATACCCGTTGTGGGTCGGTCCTGAAGACCAGCATGTCCCGCAGCCACATTGTAATGATTTCCAGCGATTCTTCAATAAGATCCTTTTTTTTGGCCAAGATCTCCGACCATGCCAGCCATGCCCGAATTCCCAATTCCCCGCGATCGGCCATTTGGCTTCCCAAGGCCTGGATGATCCAGTCCCGGCGGTTGATCCATCGGCTGTCGATCAATTTTACAGCCCGGGTGTAACTGCCGCCGCAGAGGGCGGCAACCGCCTCTATGGATCCCGGGTCAATGCCTCCAGCCGCCGTCAGCAGCTGTTTGATGTCTGCTGCGCGAAGGGGGGAAAACCGGATGTGCTGGCACCGTGAGACGATCGTGGGCAAAAGGTCGGATGTCTGGCGTGCCGTCAGCACCAGCAAGGTTCGGTCCGGGGGCTCTTCCAGAACCTTCAGCAGCGCATTGCCCGCTTCCGGATTCATGGCCTGCGCATCGGACAGGATGACCACCCGTCGGTCCGCCTCGTTGGGCTTCAGCGTCAGGGCCTGAAGCAGCGTCCTGATCTGGGCGATTCTGATAACCGACGATAGGGGGGCGACGCGGATGATATCTGGATGGTGGTTCCCGGCAATCTTTCTGCAGGGGCCGCAATCACCGCAGGCATCCATGGCATCCAGATGGGCGCGGTGGTGGCGAATCGTCGATTTTAACTTCAGGCAGTTGCAGGCCATGGCAAATGCCGTGGCCGTTATTTTTTTCCCACCCCCTCATCACCGGTAAAGAGCAGCGCATGAGGCAGTGTCCCGTTGCGGATAAACGTCTTGAGCAACCGGGTGGCGTGCGGTTGGCCAACGATGGCGTTAAATACGGGTGCCGTCGTCATTTTCTTTGGATCCCGGGAGGTTGAATCGGACCGGCTACCTTGTTCGGCCCGGACTCGTTGACGAGGACCCCGGCCGTCAGACGCTGGATTGGCATGCCGTCTATCGATCCACCCGTTCCTTGAGCTCTTTTCCGGCCTTGAAAAAAGGGAGCTTCTTGGGTTTGATGGTGACCTTTTCGCCGGTTTTAGGGTTTCTTCCCGTATAGCTTTTATACTCTTTCACGAAGAAGCTGCACAGCCCGCGAATCTCAACGCGTTCTCCATCGGCCATGGCGTCGGCCATGCTGTCAAAAAAGATCTGGACCACTTTTGCCGCTTCGGATTTGGATATGTCGGCCTTGGTCTTCAAAGCGGAGATGAGTTCCAGTTTGTTCATGTACCCTCCTTCAACGATCGGTAGTGTATACGGGATTGAAAGTGACTCTATAAAATAGAACTTAATAGAAAGTCAAGTAGTTATGATAATATTTCCGGCAGTTTCTCCACATCTGCGGCATCGACGTTGACGGCGGCGAACTGGCCCAGGGCCTCGATGTTGACGATGACACGACCGTCACCGCGGTAGCTCGAAAAAATACCGGTTACACCGGAAAAAGGCCCGTTGACCACCATCACCCGATCGCCTTTCTTAAACCGGGTTCCGGTGATCACTTCTCCTTCCGTGGAGACCATGATCTTGAGTGAATCGATGGTTGCATCGGCAATCGGTACCGGCCCCCGGGTGCTGCCGATCAGCTGCACCGCCCCGGTGGTCTTTAATATTTCGATGTGTTCGTGCGGATTCAGATCGGTCCTGACAAAGAGATAACCCGGAAAAAGGGGCACGCGGATCATCTTGTGCCGATCCCGCCGTCGGCTTTTTACGGTGATCTTCGGCAGGAAGACATCCAGTGCCTTGTTGGCCAGACCGTCGTTGACCACATTCTCGAAACGGCTCTTTGTGTGAAGCGCATACCAGGCGCGCGTCAGTTTATCTCCAGCCATGGGGCGTGATTCCGTTGGTTATTAAATGATTCATCTGATCGGTAATGTCTCGCCAGTTGATCCGCGAAGGCTATCGGAAGGGAAATCGTGTATCATCCCTATTGCCAAAAGGCAAATGGCATTCGCACCGGTTATTCTCCGAATCCGCCGATGCCCATCAGATTGATCAAAAATGAAAATCTATTGTCCTCGCCTTCCACGGCATAGAAAAAATCGACGGACCAGCATTGGGCGGTGTAGAGAAATCCGGCGCCCTTGATGATGTCCGTTTCGTCGAGCAGGTTGCGCTCGTATTCGCCCCTGGCGGTGAGGCGATCGGTCAGCTTGACCGACAGGGTGCCGCGTACGGATTCATTGACGTCTTTTTCGTATCGGTGTTCCACCCACAGCCGGTCCCCCCGATGATCGACGAAGGCGGCGCCTGCATTGTGGGATGAAAAATTGCTGTCGTAGGGGTCGTAGCTGGCATCGGCGTCGAGCGCCACATATCGTCCGAGATTGAACGTCCAGCTCGCCGTAGATGTCGGAAAAAGGTTCGGGATCGTCATCCCTTTCCGCTGCGATGTCGTATGTCTGCTCCAGATAAAACCGGCAAAACCGATGATAGTCAAAGCGTTGTGGCGCTGCCTGGTCTTCTTGAACCGCGATGGTGCGTGCATTCTCCGCGGTTTGCCGCGGGGAGGGGGCAATCCGGTCCGGCGGCCTCCTGCCTTTTTCGGCATCGGCCTTTTCCCTGGACGGCACGGCGGTTCGGGCTGCCGCTGCGGCCCTTGCCGTAAAGGTGTTGGTCAGGGAGTAGGTGATCTGGTTGGTTTCGTCGATGCGGTCGATGCTCGTGTCAAAATCGGGCAGGTCCGACTGATCCTGATCCGGGATGTATTCGTATATCACCCGGGGTTTGATGCTATGGCGGATCCGGTCCGCGGCGGCAACCGGGGAGACCATGACCTTTGAAAACTCGGTGGAAAGGTCCAGGCGGGCGTCGTATATCTGCCGGTAGGTGGATCGGTCCAGTGTGTCGTCCTCCCGGCGGTCCATTCGCCAGGTGGTCTGCCGCCAGCCGGCCGACGGCTCGACTGACAGATAATTTTTCCACTTGAGCGGCAGATAGGCCCGGGGATAAAGGTCTGCACGGTGGCCCCGGTCGCCGTCTTCCCGGAAAAAATAGGTGTACTCGGAGTCCAGATCCCAGTAGATGCCAGTGTCGAAAGCCTGCTGTTTCGCACCATTGAAACTGATTACCGGGAGCTGTTGCAGGGTGTCGTCGGAATCTTCCCAGCGCCGGTTGATCACGTTGTCGTCCCAACGCAGGTCGCCATTGAGGGAATAGCGTGACCAGGTCCGGTTGACGTTCAGTCGATTGGTCCGCGTGTTTTCATCGTAGGTGTCCAAATCCCTGCCGAAGGCTTTCAGGAAATAATCCCGAGTTTCGTAATACCCGCTGCGTCCGTCCCTGAACTCGGTGAGGTAGTCCTGATCGCTGACGATGTCCAGGTCCAGTCGCGCTTCGGCGCCCCCGGGCAGTTCCTGATCCACTTTGCCCCGCAGCCAGTAGCGGTCCGTGTTGGGTCGATCAAAGGCATCGCCGGCATAGCCCCATTTTTGAGTGGCTTCGGGGGTGCCATCGTCGATCTGTCGGTCCTTGAGGCCGTCCGCCTTGATGGTCCCGGATGAATCGTTGGATAGGGCATAGCGGTATTCCAGGCCGATCTTGGTGCCCCTTTCCTGCATATAGTGCGTATACAAGGTGGCGTCCGTGCTGTCGTTGATGGCCCAGAAAAGCGGTTGATCCCAGTTAACCCCCCAGCGATCCGAAATGCCCGCTTCCGGGAGCAGCAGGCCCGTCTGGCGCTTGGTCTTGACCGGAAACAGGATATAGGGCGCATACAGCACCGGCACATCCCTGGCGCGGAGTACGGCATGGGTGGCGCTGCCGTAGCCCTCGATGGTGACTTCGAGCGTTCGACCGGTGATGACCCAGTCGGGCCGGTCGCCGTCGCAGCTGGTAATGGATCCCTTCTCGGCCCGGTACGTATCCTTGCCGGTTTTCTCGATGCGTTCGCCGTGGATGAAAAAATGATTCTCCTTCAAGAAAACGGTGCCGCCGTACACCACACCGGTCTCCTGATCCAAGTTCAGTTCCACGCGCGATCCCGTAAGCACGTCGTCGCCCACGGTCATCACCACGTGGCCGTCGGCCAAGGCCGTCATGGCTTTATGGTTAAAGGAAACCGCATCGGCCATCAGGCGGGTGGCCTGCTTTTCGATGATCACATTACCCCTGGCATGATAGGTGGTGGACGCGGCGTCGTAGTCCACCGTATCCGCACTGATCTGCCAGGGGACCTTCGGGTTGCCGCTGAGCCGGTCGGTGAGCGACTGGGCGTGGGCACAGGACGCCCAGGGCGTCAGGAACCAAAACGCCCAGAAAAACAAGGTCAGGACCACTACCGGATGGCTTATGATCGGAGATGGTGGTCTGAATATGAACGGTCGCATCAGCAGAATAAAGGCATCGGCGTTTTGGGGGAAAAGGCGGTCTCAGCATGGATCCTGCGAGGGCGGATGCAGGATAACCACTTGCACATAAATGAAAAATTCAATATAAAGCTATCTTGCTCGAAATTGCAACAACAGTTTTTGCCGTCGGCTGTCGACCGGGGCAAGGCCCGGTTGTGCGGCCATTTTTCAGATGAAAGCAGAGGACCATGCGCGTACTGCTGACCAATGACGACGGGATTCACGCACCGGGATTATGGGCCTTGCACCAGGCTTTTTCGACGCGGCACCAGGTGACCGTGGTGGCGCCGGATCGAGAACGCAGCGCTGTGGGCCACGGGATTACCCTGCACCAGCCCATTCGTTTCGAAGTTACCCGGGTCAACGGCAGCCTGTGCGGTTTCGCCGTCAACGGCACACCGGCGGACTGTGTGAAACTGGGACTGGCCGAGCTGCTGGACACCCCTCCCGAGCTGGTCGTCTCGGGTATCAACCCGGGTGCCAACGTGGGCATCAATGTCAACTATTCCGGAACCGTCGCCGCAGCCAAAGAGGCTGCCATGGCCGGTATCCCCGCCATGGCCGTATCCATCATTGCCCCCGGCGACCGGCATGTCGATGCCGCGGCCCGGTTTGCCGAATCGCTTTCCCTGCAGGTGAAGCGGTGGGGGGTGCCCCAGGGGACCTTTCTCAATGTCAATTTTCCCGATCTGCCGATGGACGAGATTCGCGGGGTTCGCTGGAGCCGTCAGGGAACCGAGATTTTTGCCCAGCACTTTGAAAAACGGCGGGATCCGCGGGACCGGATCTACTACTGGCAAGGGTGTGACAGCCAAGCGGCCTATGACCAATCGGATATCGACGGGGCCGCATTAGGTGACCGGTATATTTCGATTACGCCCATTAAATGCGACATGACCGATTACGACGCCCTGTGTGAACTCTCCCGGTTGAACATCAGGATGCCTGATTAACACTTAACTTCTTGTTTCCGGTTCGTCCGGGTCGAGGTGACACCGATGACCAAACGTTTTGTCTCTGAACTTGTCGCGGGCAGCGCCATTGACGAGGTGTTTTTGCTGGCCCAGCGCACCATGGCCCATAAAAAAGACGGAAATCCTTTTTTGAACGTGACCCTGTCGGATCGCAGCGGCCAGGTTAAAGGGGTGGTGTGGGACCAGGTGGAGCGCATAGCGGCAGCTGTCGCCGAGGGTGATTTCGTGCATGTTCGGGCGCAGGTGGGCGAGTATCGGGGCGGCCTTCAGCTGGTGGTCAAGGACATGGCCCGGGTGCCGGCGGACCAGGTGGATGCAGGGGACTTTCTGGCGGCCACCAGCCGTGACGTGGCCAAGATGCTCGACCGGCTCAAGCAGATGACCGCCCGGATGCAAACCCCGTACTTAAAGGCCCTGTTTGAGGCATTCTGGACCGATGACGCGTTTGTGGCCGCCTACGTCCGCGCGCCGGCGGCCAAGCTCATGCACCACGCTTATATCGGCGGTCTTTTGGAGCACACCTTATCCATGGCCATTTTGTCCGACGCCATTGCCGGGCATTACAGCGGCGTGGACCGGGATATGCTGCTGGCCGGGGTGATCCTTCACGATGTGGGGAAGGTCCGGGAATTGGAATATACCAGCCGCATCGACTATACCGATGAAGGCCGGCTGCTCAGCCACATCATCATCGGGATGTCCATGCTGGACGAAAAACTGAAGCGGGTGCCGGATTTTCCGGAGGTCCAGGCGCACCTGCTCAAGCACATGATCGTCAGCCACCACGGCGAACGTGCATTCGGCTCCCCCGAGCCGCCCAAAACCATCGAGGCGGTCCTGCTCAACTACATCGACGAGATGGATTCCCGGGTCAACAGCATTCGCGAATATGTGGCCAAGGATCCCTCGAACGGCTCCTGGACGCCATATCACCGGCTCCTGGAGCGCCATTTTTATAAAGGACCTGCAGACGCTGAGTCTGAGTGACGGATTATGTTCATTACTTTAGAAGGCATCGAAGGCTCGGGGAAAACCACCCAGATCCAAACCATGGCCCAATGGCTGACGGCGACCGGCCGCG
This sequence comes from uncultured delta proteobacterium, assembly GCA_963705475.1. Taxonomy (GTDB): domain Bacteria; phylum Desulfobacterota; class Desulfobacteria; order Desulfobacterales; family Desulfosarcinaceae; genus Desulfosarcina. The sequence continues at coordinate 69,786 of CAVPJS010000008.1, forward strand.
ACTGCCTGACCACCCGGGAACCCGGCGGTACACCCATCGGTGCTCAGATTCGTTCCGTCCTGCTCCACCCGGACAACAGCGATTTGGCGCCTACGGCTGAACTGCTGCTTTACGTGGCGGACCGGGTCCAGCATCTGGAAACGGTGGTGCGTCCGGCCCTGGCAGCGGGCAAGGTGGTGGTGTGCGATCGTTATTTCGATGCCACCCTGGTCTACCAGGGCTATGCCCGGGGGGTGGACAAAGCGATGATTCGCCAACTGCACCAGCTGGCCTGCAAGGGCTTGACGCCCGATCTGACCCTGCTGCTCGATCTGGATCCCGAAGCCGGACTGGCCCGGGCCTGGCGCCGGATCGATTCCAGTAAGGCCCATGTCATGGAGTCCCGCTTCGAAAAGGAGAAACTGCTTTTCCACCGGCGCGTCAGGGCGGGCTACCTGGATCTGGCACGCCGGGAACCGCGGCGGTTTGCCATCATCGATGCCGCCGCCGATGAGCGGACCGTGCGTGCGCAGATTGAAAGCACACTCGAGGCTCATTTTAAGCGCTGATCACCGATCATCGCAGGCGTTTTTTTCCCTTATGGATGGAACCCGTTGTCATGACCCACAACATCCTGACTTACATCGGCAATACCCCGTTAGTGGAAATTCGGCGGCTGAATCCCAACCCGCATGTCCGCATACTGGCCAAGCTGGAGTACCTCAACCCCGGCGGCTCCATCAAGGACCGACCGGCGTTGTCCATGATCGAGGAAGGGGAACGTTCGGGTGAACTGACACCGGGGAAGACGGTGATCGAAGCCACCAGCGGCAATACGGGGATTGGCCTGGCCATGGTCTGCTCGGTCAAGGGGTACCGGCTGCTGCTTGCCATGAGCGAGGCGGCCAGTGTGGAGCGGCAGCAGATTCTCCGGGCACGCGGTGCAGAGATTCTGCTCACGCCCGGTCATTTAGGCACCGACGGGGCCATTGAGGAGGTATACCGCCTCGCACGGGAGAACCCAGATGCCTATTTCATGACCGACCAGTTCAACAACCCGGCCAACTGGATGGCCCATTACAACGGCACGGCTGTCGAGTTATGGGATCAGACCGGCGGCGGGCTGACCCACATGGTGGCCACCATCGGCACCTCGGGAACCCTGATGGGGCTGTCCCGGAGGCTCAAGGCGTTCAACCCTGAAATCCGGATCATCGGCGTGGAGCCTTATCTGGGGCACCGGCTCCAGGGGCTGAAAAACATGAAGGAGGCGTACCAGCCGGAAATATTCGAAAAGCGTTTGCTGGACGAGAAGGTCAACGTCGAAGATGAGCCGGCTTTCGAGATGACCCGGCGCCTGGCCCGTGAAGAGGGTCTCATGGTGGGCATGAGCAGCGGTGCTGCCATGGTGGTGGCCGCCGAAATCGCCCGGACGCTGGAGCAGGGGACGCTGGTGGTGATTTTCCCCGACGGCGGTGAACGCTACCTCTCCACGCCGCTCTTTGCCGTTCAAGAAAAGATCGACCTCAAGCTATTCAACACCATGACCCATAAAAAAGAGCTTTTTTTGCCGGTGAATCCGGGGAAAGTGTCCATGTACGCCTGCGGCCCCACCGCCCATGCGCGCATGCACGTAGGGGAGGGACGCCGCTTCATCTTCTCGGACCTGCTGGCGCGCTACCTGGCCTACCGGGGGTACACCGTCAAGCAGGTGATGAATATCACCGACCTGGACGACAAGACCATCGAGGGCTCCGAGCAGGCAGGCATGTCTCTGGCGGACTTCACCGGCATGCATATCGACGCTTTTCACAAGGATCTTGACACGCTGGGCATCCAGCCGGCCAACCACTATCCCCGGGCCAGCGAACACGCCGACGACATGGTGGACCTGGCCGACCGACTGGTCAAGAAGGGATATGCTTACGAAAAGCTGCGTTCCATCTATTTCGACATCTCACGATTCAACGACATACGGCCAGCTGTCGGGAATCGATCTCAACAAGATTCGTATCGGCGCCACCGTGGATCTGGAAGATTACGAAAAGGACAATCCCCGCGATTTCACCCTGCTCAAGCGCACCCGGCTGTCGGAACTCAAGCGGGGCATTTACACCCGGACCGAATGGGGCAATATGCGTCCCTCCTGGCACCTGCAGTGTGCAGCGATGTCCATGCGCTATCTGGGGGATTTCTACGATATCCACTGCGCCGGCCGCGAACTGGTCTTTCCCCACCACGAGAACGAGATCGCCATTGCCGGTGCCTTGACCGGTAAAACCCTGGCCAAATACTGGGTTCACTGCGACCGTGTGCTGGTGGACGGCAAAAAGGTGGACGAAAAGGGGGATGTTTTGACCATTCAGGCCCTGCTGGACATGGGGTTCACGGGGCGCGAGATCCGATTCTGGCTGATATCGGTGAACTATCGTAAGCCGGTCCTGTTTTCCCCGGCGCGGCTGAAGCGGGTGCGCAAGACGTTAAAGCGCCTGGATGCATGCATCCGGGCGCTCAAGCATGTCCGCGGCGGAAGTTCCTGCACAGAACTGGATCAGCTGTGCTACGACATCAAAAATGGCTTTACCAGCGCCATGGACGATGACCTGAACATCTCCGCCGCCCTGGCTTCCCTTTTCAGCGTGGTCAAGCGCATCAACACCCTGATTTTAGAAGACGGCATCGATGCCGCCGGGGCTGAGAAAGTCCTGGAAACCCTGGCCCGTATCAATACAGTGGTCAATATTTTACAGTTTGAAGACGAAGCGGAAAGCCCGGCAGTGCAGCAATTGATCGCCGAGCGGACGCGTGCCCGGCAGGCCCGGGACTGGGCGCTTGCTGACCGGCTGCGGGATCAACTGCTGGAGATGGGGGTGGTCCCTCGGGATGATAAGGCCGGCGGATAGATTGAAAAAGAAGAACATCGACCAACCAACGTTCAACATCGACGGGTGAATGGAAATGGAAAACACCTTGACCACCGCCTACATGCCGTTTACCTGCCTGTCTGAACCCACGGCGCGCCTCCTGACCGCCCTGGTTGGACGGGTGGTGGTATATCAGCCATTGAAAATGAATATCCCCGAAAGCCTGACCGCACTGGTATCACAGGGGCTCGTTGAGATCCGCACGCCGATTACCCGGGATGACGATCGGCTGCGCGCCGCTTTGGCGGAATTCATGCACTGGGCGCGCATGAATCCGGCAAGAAACGACCCCGGGGGCCGGTTTTTTCAGCCAACGACAGGGGGACATTCCATTTTTCGACGAAACCGCCGTCAACCGGATCCGTTCCGACATCAACCGGTATGGTCAATCCGATGGTCAGGCGGAGCTTGAGACGGAAAAAATGGAGGCCGAATTCAGTGCCCGGCTCTTCTTGGCCCTGGCCCAGGAAAACGACCTGGCCACCGACCGCCTGGACGATGACCTCAACCGGTTCAAGGCATTGGAAAATATTTTACTGGACACCCTGAAGGATGCCGATGAGGCAGGGTTCAACCGTCAGGCATTCGGCGCATCGATCTGGCGGGACGATCCAGGTGCCAAGCTGACCGGGCAGCGGGTTCGTGCCTGGGCCGCCCTGGCCGCTGCCGATGCCGTGCCGCCGGAACTGTTGATCACCACCAGTCCTGCGGTGATCGATACACTGTTGGACACCCATGGTGAAGCACTGCATTTCGAACGGCTCGCCGACATTCGACTTGTCATCCCACCGGCCGGCAAGACGCCGGTATTGGGCAAGATGCTGGTTGATCTGGCCAATCGGGAATCCCTGCCATCGGCTGACCTTTCGTGCTTCGCCGCACCGGCCACCGATGCGGTATCCGAATCGGCCGCCACCGTCACCCTTTTTTGCGCTGCCAATCAAGCACCCGCCACCGTCCTTCGACGCCTGGCCCCCGCATCCCTTGCCCCGGTTGGAGAAAATGAAACCCCGAAATCGGTTTGCCGCACCCTGATCCTCCTGGTGAAAAGTTGATTTGGTGATCGGTGAAATGCCCGCCTGGCGTGGAATTGAGGGCGATCTGACGAGGCGATGAAAAAAACGCCATCAGCGCTTGACTGGGTGTTTTATTTGGTATAAGCCCTTTTCCATTAATAGAAAGCAGATGTTGATAATTGGATCAACACGCATAGAAAAACTATTGAAAGGAGACTGTTAAGATGGCTTTTAACCCGATCGTTGACGAGGCCAAGTGCGTTGGCTGCGAAGAGTGTGTCGATGTTTGCCCCGTGGAAGTATTCGAGATGCAGGACGAAAAATCCGTCCCGGTAAACGCAGAAGAGTGCCTCGGCTGCGAAAGCTGCGTGGAAGTGTGCGAAGAGAGCGCCATCACCGTCGAAGAGACTTAATCGTTGTCGATGTTAAAGACGTTCCAACCCCTGGCGGATTTTTCCGCCAGGGGTTTTTTCTGTGCGCCCGGCAGGGCGCATCCACCCCCCATCCATTAAAAATGCTTGGAACCGGCCATGAACCGCTACCTGATTGTCGACACCGCTTTTGGATACAGCGCCGTGGCATTTTCCGTCGAGCCGTTCAAATTGGTGGCGATCAAACTTCCCACACCCGATCTTGACGGGCTGTGCCGGCCCTTTGATGAGGCCTATTGGCGAATCGACAACAACCACCCGGAAGTGTTGAAAGTCGGCGCTATCCTGGTCCAGTATTTCAACGGGGAACCGATCGACATCCCCTGGCCGGTGATGGATCTTTCCCGCTTTACCCCCTCCCAACAGGCCGTTTATCGCACCGTGGCCAAGATTCCCTATGGTCAAACCGCTGCCTACGGTCAGGTGGCCCGGCTTGCCGGCCTTCCCCGGTGCCGCCCGTTTCGTGGGCACCACCATGGCCAACAACCCTTATCCGGTTTTCATTCCCTGCCATCGGGTGATCAAAAGCGACGGGTCACCGGGGCTGTTCGGCGGCGGAGAACCGCTGAAGGCCAGGATGTTGGCCCTGGAAGGCGCCCTCTGATCACTGAACCGCGATAGCCAGCGTATTCCCCGCCGCTTGTCGGAGGAAACAGCGAATCCGCCCATCAGCGCGGCGAGGAATCATCAATCCGGGGACAAACAAACTCAGTTAGGCAACACGTCGCCACCCTGGCAAGCCTGCTATGTCGGTTTACGGCTATTTTTTTTGACAACCCCCTAAAAGTTCATAGTTTAACCTTGGGGATATAACCACGGTAATTTCATCAATCTAATATGGCTTTCGTGTACCGCTGCCGAGCCAATCTTTTCCTCTTCTTCCGTTCATGGAAATCCCTACTATCCGCTGTTGCGCATTAGGTGGCGGTCACTTTTCCACCGGACAATTGAAAATGCTGCCGGTTGCCACGGCGCTGGCATAGACGAAAAGAAGCCGGATATATTCGACCAAGCAATGTTGGTGCGCTGAACCGCGACAGCGGGCCCATCTCCCGCCGCTTGTCGGAGCGAAGCAGGGACCCCGCTCATCGGGGCCGCGGGGGCGTTAAATTGTTATTCATCATCAACCCATTTAGACAAGGAGAAATGAACATGGCGACTTACATCACGTTGGTCAACTACACCCAAAAAGGCATCGAGAACATCAAAGAAAGTCCTGCGAGACTGGACAAGGTCAAAAAGGCCATGAAAGCCGCTGGAGGTGAATTCAAAGCGTTCTATCTCACCATGGGTCATTATGACATGGTTGTTGTCAGTGAAGCACCCAATGATGCGGTATACGCCACCACCATGCTTGCAATAGGTTCCGCAGGTGCCGTCCGCTCCGAAACCCTTAAGGCATTTACCGAAAAGGAATATCGCGAGATCATTGCCTCCTTACCGTGAGAAATAGCGGTACATGCCTAAACCCTCAGGTTCGTTTTAAACGGATTGTCAGCATCTCGACTGTTGAGAATGGGTTCTTTTGGCAACCCATTCGTCCACGAATCCACTGCCAATTGCAGAAAAGGGGAGTTCAAGCTCCAACGTCGGCACTTGCTTGGCGATCCAGGCAGTGAAGGTATTGCTGTTCGGACCTGGAAAGGCCTTGTAGGTTGCTTTCCATGGATACGCTTCAGCCGCCTCGTTTACGGCAGCAATCAGTTCATCTACCCCGGGTCCTTGGTGTGCTTTGAGAATCCGGGGTTTTTCACCGTACCAATATCGATCGGGGACGTCCTGAGCAATCCTCAGGACCGGATGGCCATGGTAGCCACGCCAGCCGACCACATCGTAAACCGTGTAGGCGGTTTCGCCGGTCCGTTTGGCAGCAATCCAGGTGTGGATGGCGAACCAGCCACGCCAACCCCAGGCATTGGCACCGTAGACGTGAAGAACCGCTTCATTCGTGGTGGCGGGATCAGGCGCGATCCCGGCAGATTCCCGACTGGCGGTGCGCCAATCTTTAACTGAATAAAAATTAAACAACATCAACCCCGCCAGCAAAAAAGCAGACATTAATATCATGTATCTCACAAATAAGTGCTTCACGACATCACCATAAAAATAAAATCGTTTGCCTAGAAAAAGTCAAATCGGTAATTCGAGACGACGAATAACACTGCCTGACCCTGCAGCATATTGGCAAGACGCATGTCTTGCCAATATTTTTTCAATGGCGTATTCACATGGTCGACATTTTCCATGATTTTTTCGAGGATGGCCGTCAAAGGAAGGTCGCAATGATCGAGCGGATAGGGAAAAACATGTTTGAACACATTCTGGCCGCTAAAAAGAGATTGAAAGGGGTTGCCCATGTAACCCCGATCATGGTTTCTCGAACGCTGAATCGGTTGGTCGGTGCGGAGGTTTTCTTAAAATGTGAAAATTTCCAGAGAATCGGAGCATTCAAATTTCGCGGTGCATTCAATAGCATTTCTCAACTTTCGGAATCAGAAAAGGCACGTGGCATTATTACTTATTCCTCGGGAAATCATGCCCAAGCGGTTGCTTTAGTTGGAAAATTGCTGAATATTCGAACAACGGTCGTGATGCCGCGCGATGCACCTGCAACCAAGTTGGCCGCTACAATAGAATACGGTGCAACGATTATCGATTACGATCCCGCCAAAGCCAATCGTGAAGATATCGCCAGGGAACTTGAACGAACGCACGGTTATGTGATGATTCCGCCGTTTGACCACGTGGACGTGATTGCAGGCCAGGGCACTGCCGCTTTGGAGATGTTTGAGGAGATTGCTGATCTCGACACGTTACTCGTGCCCTGCGGCGGTGGTGGGCTATTGAGCGGTTGCGCGGTCGCTGCAAAAGGCGCGGCGAAAAACTGCAAAACAATCGGCGTCGAGCCAGAACTCGCTGATGATGCGACCCAATCTTTTCATACAAAGAAGCTGCACCGCGTTATCAACCCGCCCACGATTGCTGATGGAACTCGGACCCCATCATTGGGCAAAATCACCTTTCCGCTGGTACTCGAATATGTTGACGATATGAAAACGGTTTCGGAATCGGCGATTATAGACGCAGTAAGATTCTTGTTTTACCGAATGAAACTTGTCATTGAGCCGTCTGGTGCACTTGGACTGGCGGCTTTGCTCAACCACGCGGTTGAACCGAAAGGTAGGATTGGATATCATTTTGAGTGGCGGCAACATCGATTCAGATACCATGATAAAGGTGTTGGCGTCCTGATCACAGGATCATCCAGGACATCGGAAAAGCCACTGCACGTTATTCCAGTGTTAGGGATGGAATGTAATCGCGACGATGCGAACGAGTGAGAAGGAAAATGAACAAAAAGTCTCGTCATACGGTTTTGTATCTTTCACATGGCGCCGGGCCGATGCCCTTGCTGGGAGACGATGGGCATAAGGAGATGGTCGACAACTTGAAAATGATTGCCGCTGAAATTCCAAAACCTTCGGCTATCATTCTAATTAGTGCCCACTGGGAGGAGGCGATGCCGACCCTTACGCAGGCTGCTAATCCCCAATTATTCTATGATTATTATGGATTTCCAAAGCAAGCCTATGAAATCCAGTATCCTGCACCTGGAGAACCCGATCTTGCAAACAAAGTCTTCTCGGTTCTGAGTGGGCAGGGTATAAAATCCGCCCTTGATGATAAACGGGGCTTCGATCATGGCTTGTTTGTGCCGCTGAAAATCATGTACCCCGAGGCTGATGTGCCTTGCATTCAATTGTCGTTGGTGAACCGTTTGGATCCGGGAGAACACATTCATATCGGCAATGCGTTATCTGAATTGGATCATGACAATTTGCTTGTCATCGGCTCCGGGTTTTCGTTCCATAACATGAACGCCTTTTTTGCTCCCAGAACCGTCGAGATGGAGATGATGAACGAGGAATTTATACAGTGGTTGAATGACACATGTTCAGATCCTAATCTCGACGAGCATGAAAGAACCCGTCGATTGGTGAATTGGGAGAAAGCGCCATCGGCCAGATTTTGCCACCCCAGAGAAGAGCATTTATTGCCACTGCATGTCTGTTATGGTGCTGCCAAATGCGCTTGCGGTGAATTCTTCGATTTTCAGATTATCGGGAAAAAGGCCAGTGTTTATCTTTGGTGAGCTCTGTTGCCATGCAGAATGGCATCGACATCTGATTTGGGGTGGAGGATCAAACTTATGTACCCCGGTGTTGGCCCAACGAATGTCGGTTGCTTCCAGCAGTCATGGTGAGGGCGGCGACTGGCCGTCCACGGCCGGTTCCAGGCGAATCAGGTGGCCGTCGGATTCATCGGTGAGAACGTAAATCAGCCCGTCCGGCCCTTGACGCACGTCTCTCACTCGATGGCCGATACGCAGCGCCGTTTGTGCCATCACCCGGCCGGCATCATCCACGTCGATTCGACGGATATCCTGGGATTTGAGTCCGCCGACGAAGATGTCGCCATGCCACTTGGGAAACCGGCGGCCGGTGTAAACCATCAGTCCAGAGGGTGCAATGGCCGTCATCCAAACCACCTCCGGATCCACCATGCCAGGCTGCGAGGCGTGGTCTGAGATTTTGAACCCACCCACGTATTCGCGGCTATAGGTCGCCACCGGCCATCCATAATTGTTCCCCCGTTGAATGCGGTTCAACTCATCTCCGCCCAAGGCACCATGTTCAGATGCCCACACCATTTTTCGTAGTGAATCGTAGGCCAACCCCTGGATGTTACGATGGCCGTAGCTCCATATCGTTTTCTCGGCATCCACCCGGTCGGCAAAAGGATTTCCCTGGGGCGCATCGCCGGTACCATCGAGCCTCAATATCTTTCCCAAATGGTTTTGTTTATTCTGGGCCTGTTTACGGATCCAGTCGCCCGCAAGTCGAACCGGTGGGTTCCCACCATCCCCGATGGAGACCAATAGGCTTTCATCCGGAAGCCACAGCAAGCGCGATCCAAAATGTTGTGTGCCTGATTTTTCAACCCCGACTTGAAAGATCACCCTCCAGTTGTCAAGGCGGTCACCATTGAATTGGGCCGCGGCGACGCGAGTGTGGTTCCTCTTGGCGCTGCCGTGAGCATACGAAAAATAGATCAACCGGTTTTCAGAAAAACGAGGGTGTAAACTGACATCAAGCAAACCAGCTTGACCAGCGGCAAATACCTCGGGGACGCCATCGACCGGAGCGGCGACAAGGCGTCCGCCTTTCACCAACCGCAACCGCCCCGGCCGTTCGGTGACGAGCAGATCACCATTGGGCAGCCATGCCATCGCCCATGGGTGTACCAGCCCTTGCAGCAGCGTGACGCGACGAAAACCGCCGTCGGCAGGAACCTCACCGTCGATGACCACCGGTTGCGCGGTGAGAACGGATGCGAAAAACGGTTCCACCAACACAATCATCAATAACCATGCGAATGATCTCATCAATCAATCCTCTTGATCCATTGGCGCCAACTAAATCCCATGATCAGCCCCCCGATCGATAGGAACAGCTCGTAAGCAAAACTGAAATCAAACCGAGCGGCATCGCATGTGCCTTCCAGGCGGTTGATTGTCCATTGCGAATACCATGTGGAAAATTTCCTGGGCATGGTTTATACATGGTTTATATTGGTTCCATCAAAAAAAAAGCCATATTCAACATGTTAATCAGGAGGGATGTATCATGGGTATGATGAACGAGTTTAAGGAATTTGCCGTCAAAGGGAATGTCATCGATATGGCGGTTGGCATCATTATTGGCGCGGCTTTTGGCAAGATCGTCTCTTCCTTTGTTGCCGATGTGATTATGCCGCCAATCGGTTTGCTGGTGGGGGGCATCGATTTCACCAACTTGGCAATCACGCTCAAAGAGGCGTCTGGAGATATACCCGCTGTGGTCATCGGTTACGGAAAGTTCATTCAGACAGCGGTCGATTTCACCATTATCGCATTTGCCATTTTCATTGCGATCAAGGGAATCAACTCCCTCAAGCGGAAAGAGGAAGAAGCCCCGCAGGCGCCGCCGGAACCGCCGGCGCAGGAAGTGTTGCTTGCGGAAATAAGAGATTTGCTGAAGAATCGGACGTAAGCCCTTTTCAGAATAGCTCCGCAAGTCACCGAAAAATCAGCCGTCGGGCGAATAATTATGCGTTGGCGTGGAAATCGCAAAAGTAGCAATGTGGAAGACAGGCGGGGTATGCGCGCCGCTGGATCCGGGAGCGTGGGCGGCAGTGGCGGCATGTTGCGTCTGCTTCCCATGGCGTTCAACTTTTTAGGTGTCAAGGGCACCCTGATCCTGCTGGTGTGCGTGGGGGCCTATGGTCTGTTTACCGGCAACCTTGGCAGTTTGCTGACCGGCATCGGCAACCAACAGGACACCACCGTCAGTCGATCCGCCGTACCGCTTCATGAAACGGCTCAAGAAAAAGAGCTGGTGGATTTCGTTTCCGTCATCTTGGCCGACACCGAAGACACCTGGACCGCCTTAGGTCGGCCCAACGCGTTAAGTGGTTCATTATCGGATTGGAGAGCGGCGACATGGCCAGTTGTGACACATTCAACCATTTATCAACGAAACGATGATAGCGAGTTCTTGCCCAATTAACGATTGTGAACACAAAAGGGGACATACGCCATGCCTCGCGTATACCCCCTTTATGAATGTTGGATCCGGTCGACCTTTTAGACAACCGTCACGTTGGATGCGGATGGCCCTTTGGGACCCTGAACAATCTCAAACGTGACCCGGTCGCCTTCGTTGAGAGATCGGAAACCGGTAGAATTGATACCTGAATGATGGACGAACACATCCGGTCCATCTTCCTGCTCAATGAAGCCGTAGCCTTTGCTGCTGTTGAACCACTTTACGACGCCGTTGATCATGCTGGCACCCTCCTTTCAAAAAAATTCTCTTGCTTCATACATAAAGGGTGCCACTGGACGAACATGACCAACACCTTCATAACGAAACCGGCCCGCCAAGCTGAAACGGACCTTCGATTGAACCAATAATAACACTACCATAGGAGAAATCAAGACTATTTTTTTTGATTTCGAAAACCTTCGCAAACCTTGCAACCGTTCATAACAGACTGCATTGGCTACTAATAATAAAAGCCAGCGACATGCATAAATCCGGAATTGGAAACCAATGCTAGGCGGATTGAACGATTGATTGTATCGGAACGTCATCTCCTCAAATGCGGGGATGCCGTCGAGTCCGAGGTTTGGTGAATACCATCTGAACATTACCGATATAACGCTCCAGAAACCCCGCCTCACAGTAGCTCAGATAATAGTCCCACATGCGGATGAACGCATCGTCAAAGCCCAATTCGCGAACCTGATCGAGGTTGTCGAAAAAACGGTTCCGCCACATCCGCAGCGTGGTCGCATAATGGGGGGTGATGTCCTCCATATGAAACAGCCGCAGATCGCTTGACCTGGACATGGCCTCGAGGAGTGCCGTTACCGAGGGGATGCAGCTTCCCGGAAAAATGTAGCGTTTGATGAAATCCACCGAATTTTTGTGCTGTTCAAACGCGTGATCGGCGATGGTGATCGCCTGGATGGCCATGAGGCCGTCATCCTTGAGGTGCTCGGCACACGCCTGGAAAAACGTATCGTAGTAGTGGTGGCCTACGGCTTCGATCATCTCGATGGAGACCAGTTTGTCATATTGCCCGGTCAGCTCGCGGTAGTCGGATTTCAACAGATGGATGCGCCGGGATAGTCCTGCCGCTTCGATTTTTGCTTTGGCGAAGTCATACTGCTGTTGTGAAATGGTGGTGGTGGTGACCTCGCACCCGTATTTTTCTGCTGCGTAAAGGGCAAATCCACCCCATCCGGTGCCGATCTCCAGCACGTGATCGTCGGGGCCCAAATCCAGCTTTCGGCACAGGCGGTCGTATTTGGCGATCGATGCCGCCTTCAACGAACTCGCCGGCGTCTCGAAGATGCCGCAGGAGTAAGTCATGGTCTCGTCCAGAAACAGTCGGTAGAAATCGTTTCCCAGGTCGTAGTGGGCCATGATGTTCTCGCGGCTGCCGGTAGGCGTATTCCTGCGCATCAGGTGAAAGATCTGGTTGACCGGACGCGAGAGCATGGTCCAGCCCTGATCCATCTCTCCAAACACCTGTTGATTCCGGACGATGATGCGCATCACGGCGGTCAGGTCCGCGGACGTCCAGTATCCGAGCATGAATGCTTCGCCCGCACCGATGCTGCCGCCAAAGGCGCAGAAACGGTAAAAATCATCCCGGTGAACCTGGATGGTGGCCGACAGGTCGAATTCAGGGGTCTTGCGACCGAAGGTTTTCACCGTTCGGCCGTCTTTCAGAGTCAGCCGGCCAAATTGAATCTTTTCCAGCATTGCCAGCACCAGACGGCGTCCGACGCCATTGATGGAACGCACAGGGCCGGAAACGGACAGACTTTTCTTTTTGGGTACAATGGTTGTTGTGGTCATACTGACACCTCCTATATCATTTCACACGCAGCTTCCGACCGGGGTGGTCATAAAATGGGGTTTGTTTGAGCTTCAGTTTGAGTGCCTGCCAATAGATCATGGCGACGACCTTGACGGTCATGGCCGGGTAAAGAATCAGCAACCGGGTCAGATTCTGCCTGGTCATCGGCATCCGGGACAGGCTCAGGGTGGCGTCGAAAACCCGCTTGCCGCCTTTGAAATTCATCAGATGCACATTAAGGCGGTCCCCCGGAACCGAAAACCGCCAGTCGTAATCGATCTCCATGGGCATGTAGGGCGAAATGTGAAAGGCCTTCGAAAAACGGAACCGGCGCCACTTGCGATCCGGATGGATGTTGCTTGCATCATCCAGAACGTAAAGGTGGCGCTCCCCCCAGGGCGTGTTGGTGATCTCGGCCACAATGGTCTCCAGGCGGCTGTCGCTGCCGCCGTAAATAAAATAAAATGTCACCGGGTTGAAACAGTGGCCGAAGTAGCGCAGGTGGGTGAGCACGCGAATGGGGCCCGATGGCCGCAGGCCGGTTTTTTCTTCGACGCGGTCCCGTATCGCCCGATCCAACGGGATCTTGACATCGCCGAAATGGTCCCGCCGCCGGAAATAGGCCAGATTCACGCGGTCGACCGACCACAACGGATGAATGGCCAACGCCCGCGACATTTCCGCAAGGTCCAGAAACATGAAGAAAATGCGGTACTGGAAGGCATTGACAACCGGCGTAAAGCGGCGGTGACGGATGCTGCCCCGGTAGATCGCGCTGTTCATGGCAGATCCTTTCCAAAAGCGCGGCACACCGCCAGTGCGCTGTTGACCCCGTCTTCGTGAAACCCGTATCCCCAGTAGGCCCCGCAGAAAGAGGTACGGTTCACCCCGCTGATCTCAGCGTGCCGGCGGCGGGCGGCCAGGCTGTCAGGTGTGTAAATCGGATGGTGGTAGACGAAATGGCGGATGACCTTGGTCGGATCGATGCGCTCGCCGATGTTCAGGGAGACGCAGAAGGTCTCAGGGGCATCCAGGGTTTGCAGCATGTTCATGTTGTAGGTCAGGGCCACCCGGTCCGACGCCCGTTCGGGAGTCAGGTAGTTCCAGCTGGCCCATGCCTGCCGCTTGGAAGGCAGCACCGATGTATCGGTGTGCAGCACCACTTGGTTCTCCTGGTAGCCGATGCGGCCCAACACGTCGCGTTCGTTGACCGTTGGGTCGGCCAACATGGATAGTGCCTGATCGGAGTGGGTGGCAATCACCACGTGATCGAAGTCGTCGACGCGCCCGTCGACAGTCTTTATGCTCACCTTGTCCGGCGACCGGGTGACCGCCGACACCGGCCGGTTCAGTCGAATGCGGTCGGCGAATGGCCGGGTGATGGGCCCGATGTAGGTCCGGGAGCCTCCCTTGATGACCCGCCATTGAGGCTGATCGGAAATGTTCAGAAAGCCGTGGTTTTCAAAAAATTCGATGAAGTAGCGCGCCGGAAACTGCCGGAACGCACCCGGACCCGCCGACCAGATGGCCGCACCCATGGGGATCAGAAAATGGTCGATGAAGCCAGTACTGTAGTGATGGGCGGCAAGGTAAGTCTCCAGGGTGATATGGTCATCTCTTGATTCTAAGAGCTTGCGGGCCCCGCGCCGGAATCGCCAGGCATCGAACAGCATGCGGTAAAAATCAGGACGCAACAGATTCTTGCGCTGGACGAACAATGAATTGAAGGTGGTGGGGCAGAACACCAGCCCGCTCTTGGAATCCTGGAAGCTGAAACTCATCACCGAGGGCTGAGAGGCCACCCCCAGATGATCCATCAGCCGCGTGAAGTGGGGATAGGTCTTGTGGTTGAAGACGATGAAGCCGGTGTCCACCGGCCAATTGCGGCCGTTTGAATGAACATCCACGGTGGCGGTATGGCCGCCGATGATGCTTTTGGCCTCATAGACCGTCACCTCGTGATCTTCGCTCAGCAGGTAACCGGATGTCATCCCGGAAATGCCGGTACCGACAATGGCAATGCGCATAAACGATTCTCCCCGGCTGAAGCGGAAGGCAACGGACCGGCCTTAGGCCGATCTACCCGGAGCGGAGCCTTTCAGGCAGCGGTCGCAAATCCCGAACGATGCCGACCCCTTCCAATAGCTTCAGCAGCAAGTAGGTGATGTCGATTTCCCACCAGCGAAAGCCCTGGCGGGCCGACACCGCGTAGTGGTGATGGTTGTTGTGCCACCCTTCTCCCAGGGTGATCAGGGCTAAAAGTGCATTGTTGCGACTGGTATCCGGGGTGTCGAAACGCCGGGTGCCGACCATGTGGTCCAGGCTGTTGATCGTGCAGGTGGCGTGAAAGAGCACCACGGTGGAGATAAAAAACCCCCAGACGACCATCTGGCCGCCGCTGGTTCCCAGGTGCGGGGCGACCCGTTCCAGAAGGGCTCCGACCAGGTAAAGGCACGCGGTCAGGAAAATAGGAACCACCGTGTCGAAACGGTTGAGCCACACCAGTTCGGGAAAGCGGGTCCACTCGTTGACATAGCGGTATGGCGTCGCGAAGTTGGCGCGGGAGGTGAGCCATCCCATGTGGCTCCACCAGAAACCGTGCTGCGAGGGGGAGTGAACATCTTGCTTCCGTATCTACGAAGCGGTGGTGATGACGATGATGGCCCGCCCACCACAGCGGACCCCGCTGGGCCGACGCGTTGCCCAACACGGCAAAGACAAATTGCCAGCTGCGCCCGACCTTGAAGGCTTTGTGGGAAAAATAGCGGTGGTAAAAACCGGTGATGGCAAACATGCGCACGAGGTACAGGAAAAGACACGTCCAGACCGCCACCGGGCTCCATCCGACCCATATCACGCCCACGCAGGCCAGGTGCAGCAAAACGAACGGGACGATTCTCGGCCAGTCGACAGTCTTTTCAGCGGTGCTTGAATCAAGGTTTTCGATTCCGGCTTCCGAATCAATCCATCTCAATAACGCATGCTTTAAATCTTTGCCCATGGTTTCGACGCTCCACGCAGTTTTAAGGGATCCTAAACGAGCAGGCGTGGTGGCGATAAATTGCCACGCTCAGCACCCATTACCACCTATTAAATGACTCACACGCCCAAGTCAATTGTAAGGAATGGGTCCGGGGAGGCAATGGGGAGTCATCGACGGCACACTGGTGGGTATAACCTATCAATAATACGGATTAAAGAGCATCGTGGGCGGCATCCCGGCCGTCAATTGACAAAATCAATGGGGTCGATTAAGAGTTTGGACAGATTCATTCCTGTGGTCCGGTTACCGAATCCGAAAGCCTACGGAACACCACCGTGACCCTCAACACCTTTACCTGCCATTGCATCGGCGACACCCTGGACGGCCTCCGTGACGGTCTGTCGCACTTCTCCGGCCCCAGCCGGGCGGCCATGGTTTTCGCCATGGAACCGGATTCCCCCATGTATATCTTCGATCCCCAGAATCTGTTGTCCGGCCATGAACCCCGGCTGAAGGAATTGTATGTGGAAAACCAGGAATGGCGCACCCGACCGTCCATCCACCGCGGCAGCCTGAAATACAGCCACATCATACCCGAAAAGAACCTTCAGATGACGGGTCTGATCTCCTATGGCGGTCGATCCGGATCCGTCTGCTACCAGATGTGGTTTACCGAGCATCACCCGGACATGTGCAGCATCGGGCCCACCGAGCGCTGGCTGGAACACGCGGCCTGGCGGTTTTCCCATGACATGGCCAGCGAAAGCACGTTCTACACCGGTATCTCGGGCAGTTTTCTGCGGGAATATGCCACCCATGCGGTCCGCGACGATGTGGTCGACCGCATGAACGTCCTGCTGGGTTGGGATACCCGGCTGCGCATCTACCCCATCTTGGATGCGATCCTGGAGCTTTCACGAACCCGTGAAGAGGGTGCCTGGCCCCGGGGAGATCTGGTTTTTGTGGAACCCCAGGCGCTGGCTCACATACCGTTTTTGGCCCATTTTTCCCCGGCGGAGCAGCCCACCATGGGCAACATCAAGCATGTCCGCAAGTTGCTGGCCGCTGTCGAGCAGTCCAGCCTGAAGCTGATTTCCGACGGCCGCTGCGTCGCCGGAATCGCCGTCGACCGTCTGCCTGATTTTAGCATCACCGCCGATTTCAGGGGCGGGCACGGTTTTCTGAAAGTTGTCGACGACCGGGTCTGCAGTTTTGCCGACGGCGCCTACCAGTCCACCACCCGGCGGGCCAACCTGGTGCACCTGGAAGAGGCGCTGCTGGAATCGGACCTCGATCCGGAAACCGGCACCACCTTGTTGAAAATCTTTGCCACCCTGGTTCATCAGGCCGAAGACCAGAAACACGGCGCCACCCTTGTGTTGGACTTCAATCCGTCGCCGGTGATCATTTCCGGTCAGTGCTTCGACCGCCCCCTGGACTTGCGGGAGCCGGCCATCCTCGACCTGGCCAAATCCCTGCTCAGGGTGGACGGGGCCCTGCATATCTGCGCCGACATGCACCTTCATGGGTTTGCCTGCCTGCTGGACGGGCGGGCCATCGTGGGCGAAGACCGTGCCCGCGGCGCCCGCTACAATTCGGCCCTGCGGTTCACCGCCGAACACGCCGACATTATCGTCGTGGTTGTTTCATCGGACCGACCGGTATCCATCATTCAATCTGGGGTTGAAGTCAGCGCCGCCTGCCAGTGGAAGCCCATGTCCTGCCGCATTGTCGAGCCGACCCGCCTGGACCAGTGGGTGGACCGCAATGGTGAGTAGCCAACAAGGTCGGCCATCGGTGTAATATGGTGCGGGGGCACACGCCCGGTGAAAACATTCGGATCCATCGCATTAAAGATTGGCAAGCAATCAGCCGATGAGGGATTCACCGGTCATGGTAGCCCACGATTTCAATCCGACAACTGCGAGCCGTGATGAACGACACCATCGAGAAAAAAATTTCCAAATACGAGAAACAATATAAAATCATAGAAAAATCCATCGTCGATGTGATCTGGGTGGTGGACATGGAAAAGATGTGTTTCACCTACATCAGCCCCTCCATCGAAACCCTCAGCGGTTACACCGCCGCAGAAATTCAGCAGCTGCCCGACAAAAAACGGCTGGCGCCCCAATCCTACCAAAAGGCCCAGGCGTATTTGGCCGAAGGGTATCGCAAATACAGGATGGGAAAAAGCGTCAAGCGCAAGGCAGAGTTTGAACTGCAACACAAGAATGGCTCGGTTTACTGGGTCGAGATCACCGCCAAGTTCTTCAAAGACGATGACGGACGAACACTGCTGTTCGGTGTCATGCGAAATATTTCCCTCCAGCACAAGGTCGAGAAGGAGCGGGCTGAACTGCTCCTGAAGCTTGAGGCCTCCCTCAGCCAGCAGAAAGTGCTGGAAGCCGAGAACGAGATGCTCCGGGGATTGTTGCCCATCTGCTCCGGCTGCAAGAAAATAAGGGATGAAGACGGCAAATGGTGGCATGTGGAAGAGTATGTCTCCATGAATTCCGAAGCCGATTTTTCACACACCATCTGTCCGCCCTGCCGAAAAAGAATCTACCCAAAAATCGGCTGATATCCGTCGGTTTCAACCGACATCGCGCCGCTTGCCGCCGCCTGCCACCAGTGGGCAGACAGCCCCGTCCATCCCTGCCCGGTTGATCCAACCCGTTCGGATTCATTGACCCCGGTGGGGCTATATGATAACTTCAATAAACACTTACCGGATGGAGGAAGAAAGCAATGAAAGCGTTCAAACGTGGTCTTCTGCTGGTACTCGTGCTTGTTGCTGCCGCGGCGTGTGCCCATACCGACAGCGGCACCAAGATGTCCTCGAACCTGGACCGGATTGCCCAAAGCGGCACGCTTCGTGTGGGTACGGCAGCCAACATGCCACCCCTGAACATGCTGGACAAATCCGGCGTACCCATGGGCCTGGATGTGGATCTGGCCAGATATATCGCCGGCGCCATGGGCGTCGAACTGAGCCTGGTGATCAAACCCTTCGCGGAGTTGCTGCCAGCACTGGAAGCCGGTGACGTCGACATGGTCATCTCAGGCATGACCATCACCCCCGAACGTAACATGAAGGTGGCCTTTGTCGGTCCGTATCACATCTCCGGCAAAGCCTTGTTGACCAAGTTCAAGTCTCTGGTAACCTCCGAAGACACCTCAAAACTCAATTCCGAGGCGTTTGCTTTCACGGCCCTGGAAAGTTCAACCTCGGCAAGTCTGGTCAAAACCATGATGCCCAGAGCCCGGCTGGTCACCGCCACGGATTACGACCAGGCCGTCGATATGGTTCTCTCCAACCAGGTGGACGCCCTGGTGGCCGATTACCATGTCTGCGTGCTGTCTTTGCTTCGCCACCCCAATGAAGGACTGGTTTCGCTGATCACGCCGTTTACCTATGAACCGCTGGGCATCGCCATGCCGGCGGGAGATTCCCAGATCGTTAACTGGACCACCAATTTTCTCAATACCATGCGGCAGTCCGACGAGTTGATCAAGCTGAAACTCAAGTGGATCGAAGATCCTTCCTGGCTGTCGGATCTCAACTAGCACCCTTTGGTCAGCGTCCAGCCATAAACGGCTGTTTTGCCCGATGTCGGCGCGCCGACATCAACCGCCTTCATCGGTTTTCGCCACTCAATTTTCCGGCCCGTGCACCACGCGGCCCTTCAGCCGTCGACACACCCGATAGATGGGCGACCGGACCCGAATCCGCGGTTGGCCGCATCCTCCCCCCATGTCGATCAATCGGCACATTGACCGTGCCGACGGTTGAACACGGTTTCCGCCGACGGGTTTACACCTGTTCAACCCATCCCCGAATATGCTATAAAATGGTAATTATCTTCGCCGAATGCCGTTTAATGGAGGATGTCCCGTGAGATCGTTCACCAAAGCCCAGAAAGCCCGTCATGCCATTCGTGAATTCAAAACCCTGACCGACGCTTCGGCCATCCGTGGGTTCTATCGCCCGTGCGGGAAAATGGGCAAGGCGCTCGAGCAATGCCTGCGCAACCTGAGCCCTGAAATTTACGGCAGCATGAACGACCCCCGGGTCGTGGAACTCAAAGGTCTCGAATACGTCATCGACCGCCTGCCCAAAGGAATCGAGGAGTGCAATCGCATTATCCTCACCGAGGAGGATCCGTTTAAAAATGACGTGCTGAAGCCGACCATCCCCTTGAAGCGTCGGCGGACCTGCTACCGGGTGGGGCAAAACGAAATGTGTTTCGTGATCACCCGGGGGCTCAGCGAGATATACGACATTCTCACCCATATGACCTTTCTGGTTGTCGAGGCCCGCAAAATCCACAGCCGCATGACCGACGATTCGGGCAGCCTCACCATCGAATGGAGCGAACTGGACAAATCCGTTCGCCAACAAGAGCCGTTCTCCGATGCCGTTCTGGATCAGGCCCTGTGGAGCCTGAGCATTATTTTGGGCCGGCCCTACCGGGAAACCCGGGACACGTATCACTACCTGGAGGCCAACAAAAAAAGCCATGGCAGCAACAACGGCCTGCTTCACCTGATTCACAGCCTGGGCCAGCGCATCGATGCCGAAAAAACCAACCGAAACGACGCCATCGTCGTCTACCTGACCCCATCGCTCATGCGCATCATCGGCCAGCAGGAGTACGAAAAAAAGTGGGCCTCGGATATCAAGGAGCAGTTGATCCGGCAGAACCTGCACCAGCGCCCCATCCACATTGTCAGCGCCAACCTGCACAGTGTTCTGAACGCCATATACGGCTATGCGGCACTGCGCAAAGACGGGCAGCCACCCGGCGACAACCTGTATGATTTTTTCCATAACCTGCGCCAACACCAGGACGACATCCAACATTTCGCCGCGGCGCATGGTTTCTGGGAGCTGCCGGACCGCTCCGGCGCGCACATCGACTGCCAGATCATCGATACCGGCCAGTTGAAGGGGGTGGAACTGCATCCGGAGCTCAACATCGTCGTGCCCGAAACGGCGCAATGCGCCCCGGTCATCCTGGTAATCGACTATGCCTTCGGGGCACAGGCCTTCGAAATCATGGAGAATCTGTTGGAATCCCACAGCAGGAACGGGTCCACGGTCGCCTTTGACTACAGCTCCATCTCCATCATGGGCAAGGCCGGCATCCTGACCGGCGACAAGGGGGACATCATGCTGGCCACGGCCCACGTTTTCGAAGGCACCTCAGACAACTACCGCATCGACAACGATCTCTCTCCATCGGATTTTCCCGATACGGAGAGCGTGTTCGTGGGCCCCATGGTCACCGTCCTGGGCACTTCGCTGCAGAATCGGGACATGCTGGAGAAGTTCCAGTCGGACTGGAAGACCATCGGGCTGGAAATGGAGGGCGGCCATTTTCAGCGGGCGATCAGCGCGGCCATCATCAAGGGCAACGCCCGTGAAGACATGCCGGTGCGCTATGCCTACTATGCCTCGGACAATCCCATTAAAACGGGAAGCACCCTGGCCGCCGGAGCCATGGGCAGGGAGGGCGTCAAGCCCACCTACCTGATCACCAAAGTCATCCTCGAAAAGATCATGGGCGGCCACTGAGCCGGAAAAACCAACGCCATGAAACTGAAAAAGCTGCCGCGTAACAATATTGTCCTGCTGGTCTGCCTGCTGGCCCTGATCATCCTGTTCCCCCTTTTCAAGGAGAGGGATTCCCTGGTCAGGGACCTGCTTCTGACGGCCATTTTTTTCTCTGGCATTTTCTCGCTGGATTTCTCCACCAAATCGTTAAAGATACTGCTCCCGCTGGGAACGGCAACTGCAGCCACCACCTGGCTCGGCCATTTTGTAGAAAATGACGGGGTCTTCCTGGTCAACTTCATCACGACGTTTCTCTTTCTGGCAGCCATCGTGGTATTGATGATCCGCCACATCGCCCGCAGCCGGAATGTAACCCCCACCATCATACTCAGTTCCATTAACGGATACCTGCTGCTAGGCGTGCTCAGCGCGGTGTTGCTGGCCGTTTCAGATGTGGTGCATCGCTATGTTTTTTCTTCAGGAAGCCAGGCCATCATTTTCCCCGGTCAAAGCTTGCCGCAGTTTAACGATTACCTGTACTTCAGTTTCGTGACCCTGACCACCCTGGGCTATGGAGACGTAACCCCGGTCTCTCATCTGGCCCGGTCCATGACCATGCTCATCGCCATCACCGGCCAGTTGTACATGACCATCCTCATTGCCATGCTGGTGGGTAAATTTCTAGCTCGAGCCGAAGGAAAATAGATGCGCCGCACCCGGAAGCTTTTCATGGTCAGTTTGATCTGCGCCGGCATCGTCATGGCCCTGTTGCTGACCGCCGTCCTGGCCACCCACCTGCTGGCCAACCGCGACATGGTGAAATCGTTCATCATCAGCAAAACCGCGCAAGCCACTGGCGGCACCCTACTTTATGACCGCCTGGACATCAGCTTTCTTCCCCTGCCCCACCTCAAAGCCCGGGGCATTCATTTGCAAAAAAAGGATACATTCGATATCACCGCGCAGGAGTTGTCGGTCTACCCCAGGCTCTTGCCCATCCTGAAAGGCCAGGTCAGCATCCGCCGGCTTGCCCTGGTTGACCCCGACGTCACGGTCCTTATGGGTTCGGGCTCGATGAAAACGTCGGATTCGCCTAAAGGGAGGGGGGGCGTCTCCCTTGAAGATGGCGTTAAGACCGTCATCGGCGGCCTTTTTGGTGCCCTGGCGGCCATCAATCCGGGAACGGATCTGCAGATTGATGAGGGAACACTTACCCTGGCGTACACCGGTGCACCGGATTTTCGGATTACCGGCATCGATGCCGCTGTGGTAAATGAGGATGGCGACCTGTCGCTGAATCTGCACTGCCGATCAGATATTACCGGCCGATTGGACCTCAGTGCCATCGCCGACATTCAAACCATGCAGGCCAGCGGGAAAATTACCCTGACCGACATTAATCTGCGTCCCCTGCTGTTCCATGAATCCCTTCCCGGAGGCATCACCACCGAAGATACCCATGCAACGGTCAGCGCCACCTTCACCGTTGACGGGCCTGAAACGGTAAACGGCCGGTTTGACCTTCAGTTTCCCTTCCTGACGGTCATGCGCAAGGACCGGAAACTGAAGCTGGGCACGGTCGCCATTTCAGGTGCCGTTGACTATGCCGGCAGAAACCTGTCCCTGACCTTAGACACTCTGCGGTCGGACCAGCCGGCCCTGGAGCTCTCAGCCGCCGCCACTTTCAAGCCGGCGGAAAATGAAGGCCGATCCGTTTTCGAGGTGCGTGCCGCCGCCAGCGGACTGGATGTGGCTGTCGCCGACACGGTCACCCGTGCCATCGCCGGTGACCTGGATGCGATCCGGACGGCTTTTTCCGTTGCCAGGGAGGGACACCTGACCGATGCCACCTATTTTGCCGGATTCGATATCGATGAAAGCGGATGGCATCTGAAAAAAATGAAAGCGGCGGGCTACCTGTCCCAGGGTCTGGTCACCATTCCGGGCATCGAGGCCGATCTTGAACGCATGGATGGCAACGTAATCTACGAAGACCAGCATGTGGCATTCAAAAACATCAGCGGCAATTTCAAGGGCGCCACGTTTAAAAAACTGGAGGCCACCATCGACTGGGAAAAGGAATCGACCCTCTCAATATCGAGCCCTTCGGTAGTAGTCGATACCGCCCCCATGCACACCTGGCTCACCAGTTTTAAGGGGCTGGACAAGGCCAAGAATTATGTCGAAGCGGCCGCCGGAACCGCCCGAATAAACCGACTGGAAATCAGCGGCCCACTCACGGAACCGGAAAACTGGACGTTCGAGATTGCCGGTACACCGGAGCATATCCGCCTCACCAGTCCCTTGGTGCCTTTTCCGGTTAATCTCTCGGGTGGTCAGATCGTCTATATTCCCGGCAGGGAACGAGCAACGAACGTAACAGTTAAATTCCTGGACGGGTCCTTTATTCACTCATACCAATCCAAAGGCATCATCAATCCTGAATCCTTAGCATTGCGCATCGACGGGTCCATGGGACCGGCAGCGACCGCATGGCTGAGCACCCTGCTGCCCATCCCCAGGCACCTGCAGATGAAGCCGCCGGTGAAGCTCTCCGGTATTAACATCGTCTGGTCCAACACGAAAACGCTCTCCTTCATGGGGGGAATGAAGACTGCCGGCGGCGTTGAACTCTTTGCGGATTTCACCGTCTCCCCGCAGGACTGGCAGATCCGACGGATCCAGTTCGCCGATGGCAGTTCACGGGCAACCGCCTCCGGCCGCAAACAGGCCGATGGGATAGAGGTCAATTTTTCCGGCAACGTGGAGAAGAGCACCGCCGACAACCTTCTCGAAAACAACCAGACCTTGACCGGCCGCCTCGAGGGAGATTTTCGCGCCGCCATCAATACCCGTGCGCCGCTGAAGTCTTCATTTACCGGAAAACTGGCGGGAAAAGGGTTGCATTTCCTCGGGCTGGTATCGGATCCCATCGACGTTCGGCAATTTTCAATCGACGGCAGCGGCGGCCGACTGAAGATCGAACCCTCGGAGGTATCGGTGTGCAACAGCCTGCTATCGATAGATGGGGTGGTGGACCGTAGCGACGGCAACTTGACCATTGATCTCAACGTTGACGCCGACCGCCTGGACGAGGAACTGATCCGAATACTCCTCTCCATGGACAAAGATAAAGCGGAGACGTCAAAGAAAGCAACGGCCGCATCGGCAATGACTCTGCGGGGAGCGGTTCACGTCAAGGCAAACGACTTCACCTACGGCGGGTTTACCTGGTCCCAGGTGCAGTCGGACATCCGTTTGGACGGTGACAACACCCAGGTTCAGATCAACCAGGCGGATTTGTGCGGTATTTCCACCACAGGAAAGTTGGGATTCTCACCCCTGGGGGTCAGTCTGCACATCACCCCGAGGGCCACGGGCGCGTCACTGCAGGAGACGGCCAACTGCCTCTGGAGCAAGCCGGTAAAAGCGCAGGCAAAATATGATCTTACCGCTGAAATCAACCTGCCGCCGACTCCGGAAAACCAGGCTCGATCCATGTCCGGGCATATGGAATTCTCATCGGACAACGGAACCATTGAGTATTCAAACGTACTGATGAAAGTCTTTTCCGTTCTCAACGTCACCGAAATCTTCACCGGAGGCAAATCCGACCTCACGGAAGCCGGATACGGTTACACCAAAGCATATGCGAAGGCCGGGATCGGAGGAGGGAAACTGCAGTTCAGCGAGATTCTGCTGGACGGTAACGCCTTGAAGATCACCGGTCAGGGGGTTATCGATCTCGATACCCGGAAAACGGACATTAGGCTGCTGGCGGCCCCGTTGAAGACCATTGACCGGATCGTCAACAAAATCCCCATTATCAACTATATCGCCGGTGGCTCCCTGATTTCAATTCCCCTGCATGTCACTGGACCGCTGACCGACATCAAGGTCACGCCCATGTCTCCATCGGCGGTCGGAGAAGGGTTGCTCAACCTCATGGGAAGAACCTTGAAGGCCCCCTTCAAACTGGTCCAAAGCGCTACGGAGTTCGCCGTGGAGGAATCATCCAGGCTGAGCACCCCATCAACAGCAGAGTCTCCCCCAGACGCCCCTTAAAAGGCGAGGATATACAAGATGAAATCGATCAGATTAAATAGTATTTTTCTCCTGCTCTGTCTGGTGCTGAACCCGCTTCTCCTTCAGGCAGCGGAACCCGTTGTGCGCCTCGACGGCGACCGGCTGACCCTCCAGGCCAGGGATACCCGCCTTTCGGAAATTCTGGAATTGCTTTCCGACCAGGGCATTCGCATTCGGATCGATCCGCGCATCAATCCGGAAATCACCGCGGCATTCAAGAACCGGCCCATCGGCGCCGCCATGACCAGCATCCTCAAATCCGTCGACTATGCCCTCATCTGGAGAAAAGAAAAGGCGTCCGTGGCCGGCGAGCCCCGGCTCTGGGAAATCCGAATCTTTTACAAGGGGCAGGAGGAACGGGCCCGGCTGCTGAAGAAAGGGGTAAACCTGACCGTGGTCAGCAATGGCGACGGCACCTATCACGTAAAGGACATCCTGCTGCTGCGGCTGGCGCCAACTGTCACGGAAGCCGCCCTAGCGGCGCTGCTGGATCAACTGGGCGCCAGCATCCTCGACGCATACGCCCCGTTGGGCGTCGTCCGCCTGCGTTTGCCCCATGGCAGCGATGTGCCGGCGATCGCCGAAACGATCGCCGGCTACCCGGGCGTTCAAACCGCCGAACCGGACCATGCCTACCCCCTGGAAGGCGGCCGTCAGGCAATCCGGGCGGCGGGGTCCACCTCTCCCCCGCCGTCGCCGCCCCCGTCAGCCGGCGCAACCCCGGTAGCGGTGATGGACAGCGGCCTGCGTTCTGATTACGAAAACAGCCCCTTCGTTCAGGCGGCCTACGATGCCGTCTCACCGGGCGCCGAAGTCGGCGACGAATTGGGCCACGGCACCCAGATGGCCCTGATTGCCGCAGGCGCGGTCAACCCCCTGGGAGCCGGATCGAACACGCCCGCCGGCAGCCCGGTGGTTGCCATCCGTGCGTTTGACGACAACGGATTTACCTCCACCTACACACTAATGCGCGGCATCGACTACGCCATCGAAAACGGTTCCCGGGTCCTGAGCCTGAGTTGGGGGTCGGAAACATCCAGCACGCTGCTGGCGTCTGCCGTTCGCTATGCCGCCGACAAGGGATTGATTCTGGTGGCCGCCGCAGGCAATTCCCCCACGGGCAACCCGGTCTATCCGGCCGCTTACGACAACGTCATCGGCGTGGGGGCGCTGAACCCGGACGGCAATGCCTGGGACCAGTCCAACTTCGGCGATTTCGTGGCCGTGTCCGCACCGGGCCTGGCCGACCTGCCGGTGGGATACAAGGGCGATCCGGGCACCTATGCCGGAACGTCCATCGCCACCGCGTACACCGCCCGCCGCGTGGCCGCCATTTTAAATCAGAACCCCGATGCCGATCGGGCGACCATTTTGCGAATGCTCGGTGAAGAGAAGTGAGCCAATTTAGAGCCGTGGGGATATCGGCAGGGAAACCCTTATTCTGTCATCCCCCTCGCGGGCACCTTTTTCAGCAGGTAATGTGAAACCATCCATTCCTGGCCGGACGCATACCCCCACAGTTCACTGCAGGCCATGAAAAAAATCCGCCAGCGCTGAAACCACAACGCTGCATCCGTTTGGCCATAAACATGCGCCATGATTGGAATGATCGAGCGTTTCCCGGCATCCATATTGGCCAGCCAGGCATCGGCGGTTCTGCGGTAGTGGCTGCCATCTACCCGCCAGTGCTTCTCTACCACGAGATGTTTATGGAAATTGAATATCAGGTCATCGGAGGGCATCATGCCACCGGTAAAAAAATATCGTCCCATCCAGTTGTCATTGCCCTTGGTTTCAAATGGATAGGCATAATGGCGGTGGCTGAAGATGTGAATAAACACGCGTCCGCGGTCTTTCAGCCAGGTGTCGATCCTTGCCAACAACGACTCCCAGTTGCGCATGTGTTCGAACATCTCCACGGATAGAATACGATCGAAACGGCGGTCCGTCGAAAATTGGTTCATGTCGGCGGTGATCACCTCAACGTTGGTCAGCCCCCGTTCACGGCAGCGGTGTTCGATGAAACGGCGCTGGGAGGCGGAATTCGAAACCGCCGTAATCCGTGCGTTGGGATAGTTGAGGGCATTCCACAGGGTGAGCGACCCCCATCCGCAGCCCAGCTCCAGAATGTGCATGCCGTCTCCCAGCCCGGCTCGCTCAGCGGTGATTGCCAGCATGTCCGCCTCGGACCGGTCCAGGGAGGTGACGCCGGGGTTCCAAAAGCCGCAGCTGTATTTCATGTGCCTGCCCAGTACCCGTTCGAAGAAGGCGGCGGGCAGCTCGTAGTGCTGATCGTTGGCCTTGTCCGTGGCAAGCGCCACGGGGCTGTGGGACATGGTTTCCACGAAATCGGCCTTGGCCTGCCCACGCCTGCCGCCATGGCGCTTGGCCTCCGCCAAGAGGCGCATGCGGTTCAAGCGACGGATGCCCAGCCGGATCAACGCGTCGGGCAGCCAGGCGCGGTCTGCCAGGTCGATGAGCGACTTCATCTCACCCTCTTTCTCGGTGGCCGTGGGAAGAATGGGCTGGTATTTTCGATGTACTCGGCATAGCCGGGACGCCGGGTCTTGAGTGCCGCTTCGGTCAGCGGCACACCGGTCATTTTGAGCAGTACGACCGAAACCAGCATCGGACTCATAATTGTCCACCAACCGCTCGGTGTCGCCAGGGCCACCAGGAAGAAACCCCACCAGATCAAAAATTCACCGAAGTAGTTGGGGTGGCGACTCCAAGCCCACAGGCCCTGATTCATGACCCTGCCGAGGTTTTTCGGGTCGGCTTTGAACCGGGCCAGTTGCCAGTCACCCACCGACTCGAAAACAAAACCAACCGACCACACCACGGTGCCAAGAAGGTCCAGTGCGGTGAACCGGGCCGGCTCGGCGGACAACTGCGCTTTTTGCAGGACCAGAGAGATCAACCAGAGAAAGAGTGCCTGCAGCCAGAAAACCTTGAAGAGGCTGACGAACCAGAAACCCGGTCCACCCTTCTCCCGCCAGAGGCCGTAGCGATGGTCCTCCGGTTTGCCCCAGTTGCGCCAGGTGAGGTATCCGGCGAGACGCAATCCCCAGCCGGCGGTCAGGCACAGAATCAGCAGGCTGCGGCCGCCGAACCCGTTTCCCGTCCAAAACGTGACCCCGGCAACCAGCACGAACCCCGCCCCCCACAAGCTGTCCACGATGGTGACGTTGCGGTGCAACACACTGAAAATCCAGCCCACGGTCATCAATGCGGCAACTGCGGCCAGGTTGATCATCGGTATGGTTATCCAAGATTCCATGGTCATTCTTCCTATCCGATCGTTTCTGCGGGTTTCAGCGGGTCGGCAACGCGATGGCCTGCCCGCCGCCGATCGATGGCTGCCCGGATGCGGCCGTGGATGTCACCGCTGATGGGGTAGTACAAGGCAATAGCGATGGCAATCAAGTTACAGACCGATGGCACTAGCGCATAAAGCACCCGCAGGGTCAAGCGCACCGTGTCGCTCTGAACCGCGTTGGGCGTGTATCCAGCGGCGCCGAGAGCGGCCAGGCCCACGCCAACGCCAATGGCCGCAGCCATTTTCTTGGCGATGGACCACATCCCGATGTACTGGCCCTCCCGGCGGCGACCCGTTTTAAGCTCGTCGTAATCGATCACATCTGCCTGGATGGCAGAAGGCAGGGCCAGGGTCGCACCGAACCCGATGCCCGATACCACCACCAGGACGCCGTAGAGGGCTATGTCTCCCGGACCCAGAAAAAAGACGCCGATGAATGCACCGGTATTGACTGCCATGGATGCAATCCACGTCTCCTTTCTGCCGAAGCGGTGGGCCAGGCGGACCCAGACCGGAAGGAGGAGGATACCGGTCACGAAGTAAAGCATGAGAAACAGGTCCGCCTGGCTTGAACCGAGCACGTACTGAACATAATAAAGGATGAGCGTCGCCGGCAGGTTGCTGCCGATGGCGCTGATGGTGTAGGCAGCCAGCAGGATCATGAACGGCCGGTTCCTGAAAACTGATCGAAGGTCCCGCCAGCCGACGGCTGAAGCCACCGCCGGCACATATTCCCGTTCACGTACGACCCTGACGCACCATGCACACATCCCCACGACCATGGGCGCATAGATCACCGATATCCAGAAAAACTGGCTGCGTTGGCCGGAGGCATCGTCACCGGTCCCGAAGATCGCCTGCACCAGGGCTGGAGATGCTGCGGCAGCCAGGGTGCCGGCGATCAGAAAACCATCCCGCCAGGCAAACAAGGCCGTCCTCGCGTTGGTCTCATAGGTGATTTCCGGACCCAGCGATTCATAGGGAACCGTGACCAGGGTCCAGAACAAAAAGAGCGTATAGATCCAGACAGCAAACCAGATCGTGCTCCACGCGGTCGATACCGCAGGCGGGTTGAACAGGAAAATCAGGGCGACGGCGATAAGTACTGAGCCGACCAGGATATAGGGCCTGCGGCGGCCGAAGCGAGAGCGCGTCCGGTCGGACAGGGTCCCCATAAGCGGATCTGTCACGGCATCGAAAATGCGTACGCCGAACAGGAGAAGTCCGGCCAGAGTGATATCGATGCCAACCACATCCGTATAGAATTTGGGGATGTACACATACACCGGTATGCCGATAATGGCCAGGGCAAACGCCGGCAGCGCATAGGCCACTCTTGTTTTAAAGGATACCGGGTGCATGGGGCTCAACCATCCAGGCCCAGCAGGGCGTTCTTGAATTGCCTGTCAAAGGGATTTTCCCCAAGCCAGAGCGAAAAAATAGCCGCTGCAAAATCCGCCCCCTCGATCAACCCCATTGGCTGGCCGTTTAAGGCCAGTTCCGTGCCCACACCGGGAACATAAGTCAGGGAGTACCGGTCACCGGGTTGAACATCCACATAAAGGCTGTTGTGATAATCGATCCGTGGTCGGAGACGCTCAATTTCCGCCGCATGCAGATTGTCGGCCAAACCCTTATATGTGGCCGGTCCGAAGTCTTTCCCTTTCAGGGCGTGAAAATACTCGATCTCCAGTCGTTTGGGTGTGTCGGACAGGACCGTTTCAGGCGCAAGGCCGGGTTGGGTATACAAGGCTCCGGCATAGGCTTTGATGAAGCGGAGGTATCGAAGCACCCCGGCACCTTTGATTGCCAGGACCTGCTGACCAACCTCCACCTGTTCATCAAAGACAACGTTATCAATCACCGTGCCGCTTGCCGGTGGCACGACAGACAAGGTTATCGTGAAAACCAACGCAATGGACATATGCTTCAACGTTTTATTTTTCATCGGTTCACCTAAAATGCCGGGTTGGGCGGTTCGCTCCTGTTACATTGCATGCTGATACTACAATTGTCAGTGGGGGATGATATTTCAATGCGATTAGAATCGGTGGCCATTGATAGGATGAAACTGCCACTTTGATTGCGCCCCGGGCGGGCAGCGGTTAATTCGGCGGGGACCATGCCGACCCACAAAGAACAACCCCGCTGGCATGGCGGTGAGGGGCACGATTGGCGGTAACGCATTGACACAGAAATAAAATTATGAGCATTTTGCATTTATCGGACCTATCGTCCATGGAGGTGTGTCGTCGTGTGGGAGACACGTCCATATTCCCAGCAGACACCAGCAATCGTCTATCCTGTCAACGTTATAGCGAAAAACCCTCACCGCCTGCCGTGAGCGGTTTCAAAGGAGTCGCCATGAAATTCGAAGCTATCAGGAAAGAGACCGTCATGCTCAATCCGCAACAGGAGATGGCCGAGCGGCGCATCCCCAGCGAGATTCGCATCGATCCACTGACCGGTCGGACCGCCCGGATCTGCCATTTCATGAAACTGCAATGGGAAAAGCCGGACTTCGATGCCCTCGTGGCCGGCACCGAGGCCTGGTGCCCCTTCTGTGGGGACAAGGTGCTCAATGTAACCCCCTGCTTCCCCAAGGACCTCATCGCCGAGGGGCGTATGCAAAAAGACGACATGGTCATTTTTCCCAACATTGCCCCTTACGACAGCATCGGCGCCGTGGCCACATTCGGCTCCCGGCATTACGTCCCCATGACGGCGTTCACGCCGGCCCATATGGCCGATGCGCTTGGCTTCGTCCACGATTTTTTCAGACGCGTGGCGGGGGCCGGCCACCCGGAATCGGTCTATCACATCGTCAACTGGAACTATATGCCGCCGGCGGGCAGCTCGCTGGTTCATCCCCATTTACAGGTGTTCTCCACATCCAGCGCCCCCAACCTCATGCGCCAGGAAATCGAGGCCTCCCGCGATTACAAGGACACCCATGGTTCCACTTACTGGGATGATCTGGTGGCTGCGGAAAAGGATGTCGGCCAGCGCTACCTGGGGCAAGTCGGCCGCACGCATTGGTTGACCGCTTTTGCCCCCATGGGGGTTGCCGGCGACGTTCTGGCAGTGGTGGAGGATGCCCGCTGTACCCTGGATCTGACTGCCGAAGACCTCATGGATGTGGCCACCGGCTTGGCCCGATTGATGACCGAATACGACAAGATGGGGATTTACAGCTTCAACATGAACTTTTTTACCGCCGCCTGGGGTGACGATCACTTTCGTTTTCACCTGCTCTTCTCGCCCCGCACCTTTTTTAACCAGAAGCTGGGCACGCCAGACATCGGCGCCCTGCGCAACCTGTTCAACGAAACCCTGTGCATGGCCTACCCGGAGGAGATCAACGGGCTGCTGAAGCAAGGCTTCTGACGCACCACCGCTTTTTACAGGGAGAATGCCCCGGAGGGATGAAGTCCTGAACTTTTTTACCTAGTTATGAAAAATTATTCATAATTTCTTGCCTGGCGCCGAATGTAAAAAGTTTATTTTAATACCGATTTCATTGATTATTTTCGATTTCACGTAAAATTTGCACATTTATTGCTTTTATACCTGACAGGTATTATTTTTCTGATATCCATCATGGACCGGCTGACGTCCGATCTGGCATTGGCACAAGCGGTTAACAAATCGGCATAAAGCCAAACTTAGCGAGGATGGACAAATGATTGATAGAGTAGACACGCATCCGACGCCGCGAAACGTTAAGGATGTTGATCAAAGAAGTGGAAAGGACAGGCGAACGATGCATACCATGCTCGACCCCGATAGAGACAAAAGGAAACAAAACAGGCGAAAAATGAGCCATCGAAGGGTCGCCGGGGATAGTTGACGCCTTTTTACGTATTCAACGCATGAATCCCCATGCCAGTGGTGGTCGGTAGTCGGTACAGCAGCCATTCAACGAAACCGACCGATAGAGGTTTTTTCAATGCAACGAACCGATCGATCGTTCATCGAGAGACGGACCGGGAAAGACAGAAGACGTCTTTTCTCAATCAAAGGGCTGTTCCTTAAAAAGCAGGATAGGCGCAGGTCCAAGGAAAGACGGTCGACCAGCGAAAACCGTCAAAACTGGGTTCGTGTCAGCAAGTGGTCCAGTGCGCCCCTGAAAAAGCTAAAAATTTCCAAATACCTGTTAAAGGCATCCAATTCTTGACCAAATCAGGCCATGGCCGTGGTGCTTTCGCTGCGTTTTCACGGATCGCGGCCCCTTGAGCGTTGTTGAGCCGAGATACACCCCCCAAAACAACATCTATCGGTCTTATTCGTATCTTCGTTCCTTGCCATTTCTTTTTTCGGTGGGTGCGCTGATTCTCCTGTCAATTCCGATCCTTCTGTTCCCCCCGGATCTTCGATCAGGAAAATGAATGGTCAAGCGGTACTGGCGTCTCTCGATGCCTCGTCGTCGGCCATTTTTTTCATAGGCAGGTATCATGATGGATCCTCCAATCGTTGAGTATCTGATTTGTGTCGCATCAACGCAGTCGATCGATCAGGGTTCTGTCCCACCCCCATCTTCTGCATACCAGCTGCGCGTTTGGGTCAGCCGGCCTTGTTCTGGATCCCGCCAACCCATAACACCATAACACAATTATCAGGAGCAAGCACAACCGATTGGCGTAGCGCCTGCTCGGACCTGGAGCGGGTGTGATGGTCAAGGCCACTGATATCGGCTATGAATGGTAACCAAAAAAAGGTCGGACGCCTGTGGATTTAATCGCGGGCTGGTTTAAGGATGACCTTCCCCAGCGGTTAGTTTTTTTTCAATCTTTTCGGCAAGATCGTTCCTGCCGCGGGCCCGAAGCGGTGCGATCAGTTCCTCATAGAAGGGCTCGCGTACGCGGATGGTGATGCTGAAGGCGTCCAGCCAGGCCGGGTCGACCGCATCCTCCTCGAACGCCCGGGTTTTGTTCAGCAGGCCCAGGGCCTCCAGCTCCAGCATGGTGCGCACGCACTTTTCACAGCGGCCGCAGTTGAGCTTGTCCGGCACGTTGGCCAGGCAGACGCGGACGTTCTGGAAAGCCACATCCCAGCCGGCCACGATTTTCAGTTTTTCCATGCGCGACACGCCTGCATCGCGGTGGCGGATCTGAAGATCGGCGCTGCCGTACTCCGGGTCCAGCAGGGGGTGGGAGCCGCAGGGGTGCAGGTGGGGGATGTCGTATGAAGACGCCAGCCAGGCCAGGTTGATGCGCGGGGAAAACGCGTGGACGGCGGCGGCCAGCACGGCGCCGAAAAACTGGTTGAGCCACAGATCGCGGTTGTCGCACAGGTGGCGGATATTCGTATAGATGGGAATAAGCGCCAGACCGACATCGGCGGCAACGGGTTCCATGGCTGCCTTGGCGCGTTCGAACACGTGGTATTTCGCACCCCGCTCGATCACCCCGCCGATGTCGAAGCCGTGGACCAGCAGGGCGTCCCTGGGATACCCCGGATGGGTTGGGGCATAGTGGTCCTTGATCCGTTTGAGCGCGGCCAGAGAATCCATGCCCCCGGACAAAAAAATCCCCGCGTGACGTTTTTTTTCTGCATGCAGGGCCTTTCTGGAAAGTGGCGCATCGATGGTCAGCGGTTGAAACGTACCGCCGGTCCAGTGGTGCATGAGGGCCATGACCGTTTCCAGTCCCTCTTTGAGTCGGGGGCAGATGGCTTCGTCGAGAGCCAGCCGCCGCTCTTTGAAGTAAAGGGCCGGGATTATGCATCCCACGGCAAAGGCGTGGGGGCTGGCAAAGATCGACGCCGCATATGCCGCCTCGGTTTCGATGAAGATTTCCTGCGCGGGTTGCTCGCCGTCCTCGAAAGTCACCGAGGCCACGGCGCGGGTCAGACCATCTTTTTTTCTCACATGCAGGTCGGAAAGTTTCATTTCAGCCGTCCATGCATTCACGTTGTTGGCGACACCGATCGACGGCAAACTGGACGATCCGTCCGGCGATGTCCAGGCCGGTGGCCGCCTCCAGGCCCTTGAAACCCGGAGCGTAGTTCACCTCCACGATAAAAGGGCGATCATCCTTGTCCACGATCAGGTCCACGCCAGCCACATCGCATCCGACCGCCGTTGCGGCCTTTACGGCGATGGGTTCGAGTTCGCCGCTGAGGGCCGTGGCCTTGATGCTGCTTCCCCGATGGAAATTGGCCCGAAACTCGCCTGTTGACGGGATCAGCGACGCCGCACAGACCACTTCACCGTCGATGACCAGTGCGCGCAAGTCCCGGCGCTTTTCGACCGGCAGATAGCGCTGGACCATCAGCCCCCGGCGGCGGTCCAGAGCGGGCAGGGCGCGTTGACGGGCATCGCCCGCATCCACGATCCGAAATATTCCGTCACCCTGACGGCCGCTGATCTGCTTGGCCACCACCGGGTAACCGCCCAATTGATCAACACCATGAAAAAAACCTGAGTCGTCGTTGACAAAAACGGTGTCGGGGCAGGGCAGGCCGGCGGCGGTCAGCATCTGCTGGGTGAGAAATTTGTTGCGGGCGACGGAGACCGCCCCATGATCGTTGACCATTGGCACGCCCATGAGCTGGAGCTGTAGGATCAGGGCCAGGCAGGCATCGCCGATTTGCGCGCCCTGCCTCGGCAGCACCACGTGGGGAAGGGGGGTGGAATGGGCGCCGATGACGTCCAATCGCCCCGCTGCCGCTATCGGCCACAGGTGATAGGGGTGGATGAGAATGCCCTGGTGACCGGCCTCGCGGGCTGCTTCCAGCAGCCGGCGGTTGGGGTGGTAGCCGGGTTCTTGAATCGTGATGATGCCGATGTTCATAGTTAACTTTATTTCAGATTTGTCGTTTGTTTTTTTGTGTTTGATGTTTTCAATTTGCTGTCTCCGCTTTGTCCGGGTGAGGCCATCTGATTGGTATCGATCATCCATTCCGGCATCCAGATGCCTACCGGCTTGCCGGCCTTTTCGCTGAAATAGGTGGCCACCTTGCGGGTGCCGTTGCGTATGGCGATGATCTTGGTGGCCGCGTTGTCCTCGGCGATGATCGAAAAGATCTTGCGGCCGCCGGCCCGTTGGGTCAGCCCTTCCAAAAGCCGGGTCCCGATGCCCAATCCCCGGTATTCAGGACGTACGGACGTGTACCCCCGCTCGACAAATCCGGTCAGATCCAGTCCTGTCTGGCGTTGGACAGCGTCGATGTATTCGGGCCTTGGATTCTTAAGACTTGAATTGCCGACGATGACGCCGTTTTCCTGCACATAGCCGATGAGATGCGCCCGCAGCAGATTGAACCGGACGTGGGTGGGCGCCACCGTGCCTCCGGCGGCAACCATGGCGCAGATCTCTTCCAGGTATCCATCCGGCAGCCGATCCGGCGGGATAAAGCGGTACACAAGGGTTGCGCCGATCGTAAACAGGCGTTCACCATCGTCATCCACGCGCAGGCGGAGCAGCCGCTCTTTGGTCAGCCGGTCCACCAGCAAAAACCGGTTCACCGGGTCGTTCATCGTCTGCCACAGCGGCCGGCCGGGCAACGGGTGTACCTGGCGGTAAGTTTCATCGGCATGCCGCCGCCGATCGCCGGCGTGGGTCATCTCCCAGGAGTGGATGATATTCGGCTGGCCGGCGACGGCCCTGCAGGTCTCTGATGACGCCATCGCGCCATCGAGCATCAGGTGATTCCAGACGCCCGCCCGTGAGAATGCCTTGAAATAACCAACATCCGGCAGCGGACCCCTGACGCGCCATTGAATTTGAACGATACCGCTACCTTCAGGCATGGCCTTGAAATCCTCTGCCATATCCTTATCGATGCTGCTGCAGATGGACAGGCGCAACCCTGGCCGCCGTTCGTTAAGCGCCATCACCAACTCTTGGACCTGGGCCGGGGGGATCTCATTTAAGCTCAAGCAATGGATGGTATGGTAACGCGCGGCCAGACGCATCAATTGATCCAGCAGCCGCTTGCCGCCAGTGGTGAACGCATCCAGGGGAACATCCCACCGGCAGGTTTCCGTCGACTCGGCGGAGGCAAGTTTTTTCGCCTGCGTCAGGGTCGACGGCGGCATGGCGGACAGCGCCGGTGATGGCTGAATCAGCTGAATCGAAAACGAAGTAGAAGCGGTCATCGTTTTTGGAAAGCAATCCTTGCGTGGTCATCGTCGGCCAGGGCGTTGAACTGGCTGTCACTCACCCGTTGGGCATGGGTCACCGGGGTGCAACGGCCAGAACCATAGGGAATTTGCGTGGTGGTGTCAATTGCAAAGGATCCGGTAGACCCCGGCCGTGCCGCCCCACCGCTGAGGGTTGCTAATTGTTCTAAATTGAAGTAAATAAAACCATCCGGTCATGAAGGCCCTTAAAGGACTGACCTTGCCATGAAAATCGCCTACCTGATGGACCCGCTGGAAAGCATCCAGCCGGAAAACGAGACCACCAGCTTCCTGATGTA
Source organism: uncultured delta proteobacterium (assembly GCA_963705475.1). GTDB lineage: Bacteria > Desulfobacterota > Desulfobacteria > Desulfobacterales > Desulfosarcinaceae > Desulfosarcina. Next base: position 106,980 of record CAVPJS010000008.1, read on the forward strand.
CGCCTGCAACGAGCGGGGGCATACGGTCTATTTCCTGGAGCCCCACGACGTTTACATCCGCAACGGCCAGGTGGTGGCCCGCATGCGGAACGTAACGGTGCAACCGGGCCTCGACATGGCCGAATACTGGCAGGCGATCATCCGCTGCGCCAAGCAGGACCACCTTATTTTCGAAGCCATCACCCAACTGGATGCCCTGTTTCTGCGCAGCAACCCGCCGCTGAACTACCAGATCATGGAGTTCTTGCAGACCGTCAACAATCACGTCTTCATCCTCAACAGCACCACCGGCCAGATCCTGGGCAACAGCAAACTCTATATCCTCAACTTTCCGGAAATCATCCCCGAAACGCATGTGTCCAGGGACCCATCGCGCCTGCGCAAGATCATCGACGACTTCGGTGGGGCCATGGTGGTCAAGCCGTTGCAGCGGTTCGGGGGGGAGGGCGTGATCAAGGTGAGCACCCGGGACCGGATGAACCTCAATTCCCTGATCCACTATTATGTGCGGGCCTATGAAACCTATGCCCGTCGCGAACCGATCATGGTGCAGGAGTACCTGAAAAGCGTCAAGCAGGACGGGGACATTCGGATCCTTCTACTCAACGGTGAAATCATCGGGGCCATGCGCCGCAAACCCAAAAAGGGGGATTTCCGCACCAACGTCCACGCCGGCGGCGAGGTGTTCGCCCACCAGGTGACGGTGCGGGAGAAGCGAATCTGCGAGGTGATCAAGGATAAGCTGATCGCCGACGGGCTCTATTTTGTGGGCATCGACATCATTGCCGGCAAACTGGTGGAAGTCAACTGCGTCAGCCCGGGGGGCATTCCACGGATCAACCGGCTGAACAATGACCGGCTCGAGTTAAAAGTAGTCGCTTTCATAGAACAAAAAGTCAGTACCATCAGACATTTACCTTTCAGGAAGCAGGCCTGAGCATGGGCGGCGTGAGTCGGTTGTACGGCCTGATCATTATCCTTTTCATGGCGGTCGCGGTATCCGCCTGCCATGAGACATATGGCTCCCATGCCCTGAACATCGGCCTGGCTGAAGAACCCCGCACCCTCAATGTCTGGCTGGCCAGTGACGCCAATTCCCGCAAGGTGCTTTCCCTGATCTATCAGCCCCTGTATGTGCATGATCCGGCGACCCTGGATCTGGTGCCCTGGCTGGCTGAGTCCATGCCGGTTTACGATGCCCGGGCGTTGTCATATACCGTGACGCTCCGGGAAGCCCAATGGTCGGACGGTACCGCCTTCACATCGCGGGATGTAGCCTTCACCGGGCGCCTGATTCAATCCTTCAATGTGCCCCGCTATGCGTCCAACTGGGAATTCATCGACCGTATCGACACGCCTGATGCCCGCACGGTGATTTTTCACCTGAAACAGCCCATGGCGGCGTTTCTCTCCGGCACCTTGTCGACGCCCATCGTCCAGGATAAGGAATGGGCCGACTTTGCCGATAAAGCCAAGACCACCGAAAAGCCCCTGGCCACCCTGATCAACCGCCGGATGGAGCATCCCGTGGGCACGGGCCCCTTCACGCTGGTGCAGTGGCGGCGGGGCGCCTTTTTGCACCTGAAGAAGAACCCCCATTTTTTCGGCCGTGGCAAAAGGATCGACGGCCGAACCCTGGGGCCGTTCGTCGACGATCTCGTTTACAGCGTATACGGGACGTCGGATGTGGCCATACTGGCCCTGAAAAAGGGAGACATCGACATGTTCTGGTGGCCCCTCCAGCCTGGCTACATGGCCGATTTGACCCGGCAGAAGAACATCCGCCTGTTCACCAACGAGAAGAGCGCGCTTTACTTCATCGGATTCAACCTGCGGAGGCCGCCTTTTAGTGATGCCGCCCTGCGACGGGCCGTGGCATATATGATCGATAAAGACTTCATTGTCTCGCGGATCCTCCAGGGCCAGGGCACCAAGATGTTTTCGGTGGTGCCGGCTGAAAACCGCTTCTGGTGCTGCACCGACCTGCCGCGCTACGGGGACGGCATGAGCCGGAACAATCGGCTGAAGGCCGCCTACCAGGTGCTCGTCGATGCGGGCTACAGCTGGGCGGTGCCGCCGGTGGATGCCGCGGGCAACCTTCAGCCGGCCAGGGAGATCCGGCTGCCCGGGGGACAGCCCATGGGGCGTTTCACCATCCTGACGCCGCCGGCGGACTACGATCCTCACCGGGCCACCAGCGGACTGATGATCCAGGAGTGGCTCCGGGAACTGGGCATACCCGCCTACGCCCGGCCCATGGCTTTCTCCTCGATGCTGGATCAGATAAAAGGGAACCACGACTTCGACGCCTTCATCCTGGGCTACGGTCGCCTGCGCCTGGACCCGGACTATGTGCGCAACCTGTTTCATTCGGACAATGACAAACCCCGGGGCTGGAACATGAGCGGGTACAATAATTCCACCTTTGATGGGCTGGCCGACCGGTCTACCTTCGAGATGGACCCCTTCAAACGGCAGACGCTGGTGATGGAGATGCAGCGTCTGATCGCCCGCGATCTGCCCTATATCCCCCTGTACAAGCCCTCGGTGGTGGAGGCGGTGCGCACGGACCGCTTCGACGGCTGGGTGGAGATGCTGGAAGGGATCGGCAACATCTGGTCCATGTGCCAGGTCAAACCGGTGAACAACGATGGGGCTTAAACGATTCATTATCAGACGACTGCTGGAGATCGCCGTGATCTTCTTCGTGATCATGACGATACTCTTCGTCCTGTTCCGGCTGGCACCGGGGGACCCGGTGTCCCGGATGGTGGACCCTTCGATGACGCCGGAGGACGCCCGCCTGCTCATGGCCAGCATGGGACTGGACCAGCCCGTTTGGACCCAATACCTGTACTACTTAAAAAATGCGGCCACCGGAAATATGGGGGTTTCCTTCCACTACGGCGAGCCGGTGATCCATATCCTGATGAACCGGCTGCCCAACACGATCCTCTTGTTTACCACCGCCATCATCCTGTCGGCCCTGTTGGGCGTATTTCTGGGAAAAGTTGCCGCCTGGAAACAGGGCGAGCGAACCGACACGCTGATGACGATCGGGGCGTTGTTTTGCCACACCTTGTTTCTGCCCTGGCTGGCCCTGATCATGATCTGGTTTTTCGCTTATTGGGTCGGCTGGTTTCCCATCACCGGGATGGTCTCGCCGGACGTGTGGATCGATCCCGACGCCGGATTCTTGGTCAAGTCCCTGGACGTGCTGCACCACATGGCCCTGCCGCTGATGACCCTGATCATGATCCATTTCGGCAGCTACCTGCTGGTGATGCGCAGCAGCATGCTCGAAACACTGAAGGACGACTATATCATCACCGCCAGGGCCAAAGGATTGGACGAAAAAACCATCCGGGACCACCACGCGGCGCCCAATGCGGCGCTGCCGGTGGTAACCAGCGTGGGGTTGAGCCTGGCCTTTTCCATCAACGGCGGCGCCTTGACCGAAACGGTATTCACCTGGCCGGGTCTTGGGCGGGAACTGGTCTTTTCCGTCAGCCACGCCGACTACCCCCTGGCTCAGGCTGCCTTTCTGCTTATCGCCATCGTGGTGCTGTTGGCCAACCTGGTGGTTGACGTGCTCTACGCCTACTTGGACCCGAGGATAAGGTACTGACATGTCGGAAAAAAAGTTTGCATCTCCGACGCCGGGAAACGCGGCCAGCCTTACAGCCAACAGGCATCGGTCCCACTGGGTGGAACGTTTTCTGGACGGTTGGGCGGTCTATCGAAAAAACACCATCGGTCGCATCGGGTTGACCCTGCTTGGGCTGTTCGCCCTCATGGCTGCGGCCAGCTTTGTCCCGCAATGGGTGAGTCCCATCTACCATCCCATGACCGGTGTGGACCCGCTGATATCCCACAGCACCGGCCCCAGCCTGCGGCACTGGCTGGGTACCGATTACATTGGCCGGGATATCTTCAGCCAGCTGTTGGCGGGTGCGCGTATCGCCTTCATGGTGGGCATTTCGTCGGCGTTGATCAGCATCCTGTTCGGCACCTCCATCGGCATGGTGGCCGGTTACGCGGGCCGGCGCACGGACTTGATTCTCATGCGGCTGGCGGATATGATCATGGTCATGCCCACCCTGCTGGTCGTGCTGATCTTGTCTGCCCTGTTCGGCCAGCTGAACATCTGGGTCATCGTGCTGATGATCGCCCTGTTCCGCTGGCCGGGTGTCGCGCGGGTGATCCGGTCCCAGACCCTGAGTCTGCGGCACCGCCCCTTCATCGAGGCGGCGAGGGTGTCCGGCGCCTCCCATCTGCGCATTATTTTCAGACACATCCTGCCCAACGTGATGCCTTTGGCCCTGCTGTACATGACGTTTCGGGTCACTTCGGCCATCATCATCGAGGCGGCCCTGGCCTTCCTGGGGTTCGGGGATCCGGGAACGGTCAGCTGGGGGATGATGCTCCAGTGGGTCTGGAAGACGGGCCACATGTTCCAGGCACCCTACTGGCTGCTGCCACCGGGCATTTGCATTTCCCTGATCACCATGGCCTTTTACATGACCGGCCGCGCCATGGACGACGTGCTGGACCCGCGCCTGCGCAAAGAGGAGACCCAAGCGTGAAGACAGCCTTGCTGGAAGTTGACAACCTGAGCATCGGCTACCGTACCGCCACGGGCATCAACCTGGCGGTGGACGGCGTCTCTTTCAGCGTAGAGCGGGGCGGATCCCTTGGGCTGGTGGGTGAATCCGGGTGCGGAAAAACCACCATCGGCATGGGCCTGATGAGGCTGCTGGCGTCGAATGCAAGGATTGTTTCCGGGCAGGCCCGTTTTGAAGGTGAAGACCTGATCACCGTCAGCGAAAAAAGGATGCGCCAGATCCGATGGCGTCGGATCTCCATGATTTTCCAAGCCGCCATGAATGCCCTGAACCCCGTGCATCGGGTAGAGGACCAGATTGCCGAAGCCATCACTACCCATGAACCGGATCTGTCCGGCCATGCCGTCGCTCACCGGGTGAGATCCCTGTTCGACCTGGTCAAGATTCCCGAGAGCAGGCTTCGGGACTATCCGCACCAGTTCTCCGGCGGGATGCGTCAGCGCGTGATCATTGCCATGGCGCTGGCCTGCAATCCGTCGCTGATTATTGCCGACGAGCCCACCACCGCTCTGGACGTCATCGTCCAGAATCAGATTCTGGGCGCCATCGGAACCTTTCAAAAAGAGATGAACATCGGCATGATCTTTATCTCCCACGACCTGGCCGTGGTGGCGGACGTGTGTACCCACATCGGCGTCATGCATGCAGGCAGTTTGGTGGAATACGGCCGTCGGCAGGAAGTGTTGGACTGCCCGGGGCACCCCTACACGCGCATGCTGGTAGGCTCCCTGCTCACCCTCTCGGATGAGCCGGCAGACCTTGCCGGTCTCGTCTGCCCCACACCAAACGGGCCCGCCATGTCCGGCGGATGTCCGGTTCATACCCTTTGTCCGAATGCGACCGCCGCCTGTCGGCGCGGGCAGGCCGATTGGGTGGCGCTGTCAAGGACCCATCGGGTGCGCTGTCAACATGCCGGGGAGCCGTCTTGATATGAAAACGCTCGACAGCTCGCCGATCCTTTCGATGACCGGGGTGACCAAAATCTATCGTTCGGGCGATTCCCTGCTGGGCGCGTCAGGAAGCCGGGTCGTCGCCTTGGACCGCATCTCCCTGGACATCAATGCCGGTGAAATTTTCGGTCTGGTCGGAGAGAGCGGGAGTGGCAAAACAACGGCCAGCCGGCTGATTGTGGGGCTGGAAACGCCAGATGACGGCCGGATCCGGTTTGACGGGAAGGACAGTGTGGGCCTCAAAGGGCGCACAAGGCGTGAATTTACCAAGCAGGTACAGGTGATCTTCCAAGACCCCTACCAAAGCCTCAACGCGCACCTTTCCATTTTCGATGCCGTGTGCGAACCGCTGATTATCCATGGCATCGGAGACCGGGCATCGCGCCGGACGCGGGTTTGCCAAGCGCTTGAGACCGCCGAATTGACGCCGCCGGAGATCTATCTGAACCGATATCCCCACCAACTTTCCGGAGGGCAGCGTCAGCGGGTGGCCATTGCCCGGGCCATGGTTTTGGAGCCCCGGCTCCTGATTGCCGACGAGCCGACATCCATGCTGGATGCCTCCATCTCCTTTCAGATTTTTCGGTTGCTTCACCGCCTGCGAGAGACTTTCGGTGTCACCATGCTGTTTATCACCCACAGCCTGGCAGCGGCCCGGAACCTGTGCGACCGGGTGGGGGTGATTTACCGGGGGCGGCTGGTGGAGGTAGGCACGGCCCGGGAGACCATCATGAACCCGCGACATCCTTACACCAAAGCGCTTCTGGACGCCCATCCCCGTTTCGGTGGGAGCACCCATCACGGGTTCAACACCCTGCTTGACGTCGATCGACCCCGACCGGAAACCGACCATTGTCTGTTTTACCCCCGCTGCCGTTTGGCCGTGGACAACACTTGCAACATGCAGGCCCCTGAACTGAAACATCTGGACGCCGGACACCGGGTTTCCTGTTTCCTTTTTTAACCGCGACCCATCGTTGCCGGTATCGGTTTCAGGACTTATCCTTTCGGCGGTTGCCGATTTGGTTTATCCTTGCCCGGACGGCCGTCATCCTTATCCGGTATCGTGCCCATGAATACGGAACAAGCGACTCAACAACCTGAAACGCCCCGGAAGGACAGGGGGATACGGCAGATCCTGCTGGCTGGTATATTCTGGCGGATTCTGGTCATCGAGATGATTCTGCTGGTTTGGTCCGTGGTCTACAAGATGGCATCCGAGGATGCCAGCGGTGCGGATCTGATGTGGTATGCGCTGCGCATCATTTTACTGGTGGTCGTCATCATTCTGTTCATGATGATCTCCCTCCGCCGTTTTCTGGAACGGAAAATTATCCGGCCCATGGAGGCCGTCGCCGAGGGTAATCGACGGCTGGACGTGGCCCATCCTGAGGTGGACAATGTACCCCTGGAAGATGACGTTGCCGTGGAAATACGGGAGATTGTTTCCACCCGGGCCAAAATGCTGGGGGCGATACTGAGCGTCTCCAATCAGCGACTTCAGCTGGTCAATTTCATCAAGGACACCTTCGGTCGCTATCTGAGCCGCAAGATCGTCGACGAGATACTGGAGTCTCCTGACGGGCGGCGGATCGGTGGTCGTCGGCAGACGGTGACCGTGCTCATGTCCGACCTGCGGGGCTTTTCCGATCTGTCTGACTCCAGAGACCCGGAGGAGATGGTTCGGATACTCAACCGCTATCTGGATGCAATGACCCAGGTCATTCAGGAATACGACGGCGTGATCGACGAATTTATCGGCGATGCGATTCTCACCGTATTCGGGATTCCCGAAGAAAAAGCAGACGATCCGGCCCGTGCCGTGGCCTGTGCGCTTGCCATGCAGCAGACCCTGGCCGCGCTGAATCGGGATCTTGTATCGGATGGCCTTCCACCCCTGGAGATGGGTATCGGGATCAACACCGGCCCGGTGGTGGTGGGGAATCTGGGTTCCGAAGCCAGGACCAAATACGGCATTGTCGGTGCGGTGGTCAATCTTGCATCACGCATCGAATCCAATACCGTCGGGGGCCAGGTGCTGGTTGGCGAGGCCACCTACGCGAAGGTCAATGCGCAGCTGTCGGCGGCGCCGCCCATGACCGTCATGATGAAGGGCTTCAAGCGCCCCCTGGTCTGCTACCCGGTGACCGCCATCGGTCCGCCGTACGACATCCGCTTCAGCCTGAAAACACCCGATCCGCTGGTCGAGATCTGCCTGCCGCTGCAACTGTGGCGCCTGGACGGCAAAAAAGTGGTTGCCGGCCCCATTTCGGGTGAAACCCGAAAAATCAATGAAACCACGTTGGTCGCGAATGTCACGGAGATGCTCTCACCGTTGACAAACGTAAAGCTCTTATTTACGTTCTGCCAGGAGGCGCACTGCTTTTCAGACATCTACGCCAAGGTTGTCGATGTCGACCATGCCAGCCAGCCGCCTGTCTATCGGTTGCACGTTACCTACATGGACCAGAAGGACCGGGCGCTGCTGAACCGCTGGATACGGGCTGCCTGATGCTGCCGAATGAAGGCCCGTTGATGAACCCCTTTCAAGAAAAAAGGTCTGACCTGATGATGGACGCCCGACATCCCACCCTGAGCCTCTCGGCCACCCTGCGGCGAACGTGCCACGATCAGGTGTGCGGAAAAAAAACCATTTTAAATCGAATCCTGCTGATCCTCGCCCTATCTTTCGTGTACACCCCGGCAACGGCGTGCCATGCCCAGGAGAAGCAAGTGATCAATTCCCTGGGCATGGCGTTCGTTCTGATTCCTGCCGGCAGCTTTATCATGGGCAGCCCCATCGACGAAGTGAACCGGGGCGTCTCCGAGGTCCAGCATCCCGTCACCATCACCCGACCGTTTTACATGCAGACCACCGAAGTGACCGTCGATGAATGGCGCGCCGTCATGGGGCGGCGCTTTTTTGCCAGGAAGAAGGGCGCCGGAGATATGCCGGTGGTCAAGGTCTCCTGGCATGACTGCAAGAAATTTATCCGGAAACTCAAATTGATGACGGGTGACCTTTACGCGCTGCCAACCGAAGCCCAGTGGGAATACGCCGCCCGGGCGGGAAGCAAGACGGCTTATTTCTGGGGCGACCAGATCGATTGTACCCGGGCCATGTTCGCCAACAATGCCATGAAATACAACGCTTGTGTTTCCGCCAACCGGTCTTCGGGCCTTGACCCCGATGGTCCGGCCCCGGTGAAGCGCTATGCCCCCAATGCGTGGGGGCTTTTTGACATGCACGGCAATGTCTGGGAGTGGTGCGAGGACCTTTATGCGCGCTACGATGCCACTTCGGTGGTCGATCCCCGCGAAACCGAATCGGGCGAAGACCGGGTCCGTCGCGGCGGCAGCTGGTTCGGTCCCGGCTATTCGTGCCGCAGCGCCAACCGAGCCTTTGGCCACGCCATGAGCCGGCTGCAGAACACCGGCTTTCGACTGGTCCTCATGTTGCCTGACCGGCAGAACGAGACGTCTCAGCCCCAATAACCGTTCCGCGTCGTGGTCAGCCGTTTGACGCGCAGCATCCAGTGCCGGATTCAACGGACCCGTATAAGACTTTTCCTCTTGAAAGGCAAAACGCACCTTGGCCATCCATAAAAAAATAGGCCGCTGGTTCAATGTTCACGAAGATGAGCTTGGCCTGTTCATGTGGACCGTGGTGCTGCTTTTCCTCGTCCGCAGTTCCGGGATTTTCCTGAACAATTATGCCGAAACCGCGTTTCTCAAGCGCTACGGCGTCGAATACATGCCCATCGTGAACATGATCAACGCGGTGGTGACCTTCTTCGTCATGGGTCTGATGACCGGGTTCATGACCCGTTTGCCCGGCGCCCGACTGCTGGCCCGGCTTTTCGTCTTCTGCGGGCTTTCCGTGGCGTGTATACGGGCGATCATTCCCTTTGGGATCGATCTGGTATACCCGGCGTTGTTCATGCTAAAATCCCAGTACGAGGTGCTGCTGGCGCTTTTGTTCTGGAATCTGGCCAACGACCTGTTCAACACGCGGCAGTCCAAGCGGCTCTTCCCGCTGATCACCGCCGGCGGGGTCATCGGTCAGATCCTGGGCAGTTTCGCCACACCGCTGGTGGCCCGTTGGCTGCACATGGACAACCTGATGCTGGTTTACATGGTCACGGCCCTGGCCGGCGCCTGGGCCGTGCAGGCCATGGGAAAGCGGTATCCCACCTTGCTGTTCCAGCAGAAGAAAGAAGGTGGAAAAAAGAGCCGCCCCTCGATGATCGAGGAAATCAAAACCGTGCTGCCGCTGATGAAATCCTCGGTACTGGTGAAAATCCTGGTGGTGCTCACCTTCATGCCCAACGTCGTGATCCCCATCATGAACTATCAGTTCAACTTTGCCGTCAATGAGCAATTTGCCACCGAAGCGGGCCTGATCCAATTTTTTGGCTATTTCCGGGGTGTGCTCAATATCGTCAGCCTGGTGATTCTGCTCTTCGTGGGGAAGCTCTACGACCGATTCGGGCTGCCGGTGGCCCTGATGTTCCACCCGTTCAACTATCTGGTGGCGTTCATTGCCTTCCTGTTGCGCTTCGATGCCGTTTCGGCCATGTATGCCCGCATGTCCGCCAACATCATCCGCACCACGATCAACATCCCCGCCGTTGCGGTGGTGACGGGGCTGTTCCCGGAATCCTACCGTGCCATGATCCGGCCTTTTTTGCGGGGCACCATCGTCCGCATCGGTCTTTTCCTCGGATCCGGACTGATCCTGCTTTCGGACACCCTTTTCCACCCGCGCTACCTTTCGCTGGTGGCCCTGCCTTTTGTGATCGCCTGGGTGGTCGCCCCCTTTGTTCTCAAGCGCCGATATGCCGGCATTCTTCTGGATCTGGTTTCAGACAGCAGCATCGATTTTCGTACCCTCAACAGCAGTGAACTGGGCCAGGTGTTCCGGGACAAGAAAATTCAGCAAAACCTCCTCAGGCGCTTTATGGGTTCATCCGGAGAAAATCGCCTGTGGTATGGCCAACTGCTCAAGTCCATCGCCTACGACGGGTTGGATGAATACCTATTGACGGCGCTGCGGGAGGAGCAGGATGTCCAGACCCGCATCGGACTCATCGAACTGCTTTCGGATGCATCCGGACCGGTTGCCGTCGAATGCTTCACCGAACTGATCGAGCAGGAGACACCTGAGCTGATTGTGGCCCTGATCGATGCCGGCCACCGAATTTCCCCTGAGATATTTGCCCCCTTGAACCGCCGCATTTACCAGACGCCGCTTCCCCTGGACGTCAAGGCCCACGCCGTGGGCTCCTTGTATACGGTGGATCCGGACCAATATGGTCCGGTCATCGGGGAGTGGTTGACGTCCGAGGATCCCGGCAGTCTTCGTGCAGGCATTATCGCAACCGGGGTTTGTCGGGACATCCGTTTTGCACAGCGCCTGAGGGCGCTTTTGTCGACCTCCGATGATGCCACCTTGCTCCTGGTCCTGGAGAGTCTTCGCACCATCAACATGGCGGGCTTGAATCCCCTGGTGGTTTTCCGCCTGTGGGACCCCGATCCGCGCATGCGGCACGCCGTGCTCCAGGTTTACCAGATTGAAGATGAGGGCGCCCTGAAGAACGTGATCCCGCTGTTGGGGGATGAATCCGAGGCAATCGCCAGGCTCGCGCGCGAGAAGATCAGGACTGCCGACTACCAGAATAGCCTGCGGCTGGTTAAATCGCTTTCACTGCCGCAGAAAAAAGTCAGAGAGTCTCTGTTCGGACTGCTGTCGGACATGTCTATCAAGGATCTGGACGTGTTCCGGTTTGTCCAGCTTCAGGCCCAAACCTGTTATCAGCTGACGGTTCAAGCCCAAGGGATCAGGCGCCTTTCCGACGGGGCGCTGCCGGAATTGCTGGCCGTCCACCTGGATGAGCGGGTCTGGTTTACCCTGCAGACGACGCTGCGGGTGTTGGCCGCTCAAGATCAATCGGGGCGGATGCAACGAATCGCCAAAAGCATCTTCTCCTCGGATAAACGCCAGCGAGCCAACAGCCTGGAAGCAATGGACGACATCTTGGATAAAAGCCTGGTTCGCTTGCTGACGCCGCTGCTGGACGACCTGGATGTCTCTTCGCGCATCGCTGCAGGACAACGGCTTTTCCCCAGCGAATTGCGGGTGTCCGAGGACTGGGCACTGTTTGACGGCTTGCTGAGCAGCCGCAACTGGGTGACGCTGGTATTGGCACTGACCTTGATTCGACAACTAGCGGTGCCACCTGAAGATACCGCCCGAATTCAGGCACTTGTTCAACACGACAACGTTCACGTATCCCTTGCGGCCAAAGAACTACTTGAAAAAAACGGATTTCCCATCAAGGCAGGAGACAGCAATGGAGACAGCGACAGCGATTCCCTTGACGGATAAAATTTTACACCTTAAAAACATCGAAATATTTGCCGATCTGTCTGTCAACGAACTGGCAGCGGTGGCTTCGGTCACTGAGGAGGCGGCCTTTGACGAGATGGAAATGGTCTTCCGGGAAGGAGATATCGGCGACACGCTTTTTCTGGTTCTGGAGGGCGAAGTGGCGGTGATCAAGGACTGCAATTCGGAACGGGAATTCGAGTTGGACAGTATCGGACCCGGTGACTACTTCGGGGAGATGGCCCTCTTTGGCGATGATCGCCGCTCGGCAACCATCCGGGTAAAAAAGAACGCCCGATTTCTGACGTTAAACAAGCAGGAGCTTCAGGAAATCGTGCGCGAGTATCCCCAGATCGCGCTGCATGTCTGCCGGGTTCTCAGTATGAGAATTCGACGCCTGCACGGCAAAATTTCAAACCAGAGTTGCTGACCAAAGTAGCTGAAGGATCCAATGATCAACAATAAGCGAAAGCCGCTTTTCAGACATCCGAAGCTTGTCATCTCCCCGTGTGTTTTCGGCCATGGGATATTCACGACAACCTACATCCCCGCGGACACGACCCTTGAAGAGTGCCCGTATCTCCGCATTAAAGCCGACGAATGCGCGGCCTCCCTTGATGATTACGTCTTCAATCTGGAATCATCGGAAGAAAATGGTGATTCGGATTACTATTCCTTGGTGCTTGGATGGGGAAGCCTGTTTAACCACTCATACGACCACAATACCGAATACTGGCACGATACCGACCGGGACCTGATTGTGTTTCACACCATCAAAGCGGTCGATGCCGGCAAGCAGCTTTTCGTCAATTACGGAAAAGAGTGGTGGGAATCAAGGCAATTGGCGCCCGACTGAAAAGGAATTCTCAAATGGATCAAGACAAAGCGATCGACCTTGAAATCGACGGGCATGTCGCCTGGCTGAATCTCTGTCGACCCGAACGGCACAATGCCATGGACATGACGTTTTTTCAGGAAATGACCGGACAGTTCCGGCGCCTTGACGAAGACCCCACCGTCAGGGCCGTCGTCATCCGTGCCGAAGGTGAAAGCTTTACCGCGGGTCTGGACCTCATGGAAGCCGGGGCCATGCTGGTCGGCACAGGTATCGACGACCGGGAACGCCTGAGGAAGACAATCCTGGAACTTCAAGAGAGCAACAACGCCATCGAGCGGTGCAGAAAGCCGGTAATCGCCGCGGTTCATGGCCACTGTATCGGCGGCGGCGTGGACCTGTTGTCCGCCTGTGACATCCGGCTGGCCTCAGCCGACGCAAGCTTCAGTATCCGGGAAACGCGGCTGGCCATTATCGCCGATCTGGGAACCCTGCAGCGGCTGCCCCATATCATCGGCCAGGGATGGTTCAGAGAGCTTGCGCTCACCGGCCGAGACTTCACCGCCGCCGAGGCCCTTCGGATGGGGTTTGTCACCCGGGTATGCGAGAGCCGGGAGGCCCTGGTCCTGGCCGCCGGTGATCTGGCCAAAGCAATTGCCGATCTGGCACCGCTCACCGTTCAAGGCGTCAAGGATGTGATTAACTTCAGCCGGGACAACGGTGTCCATGCCGGGCTGTCCTACGCGGCCCAGAAAAACGCCGCGGCCCTGCCTTCCGAGGATTTGATGGAAGCCGTCACCGCGTTCATGGAAAAGCGCAAGCCGGTATTCCACGGTAAATGACGCTGTCGCTTTTGCAACAAGGGGGCTGCGATGAACAAGAAAAAGAAAAGCCACCCGTTGATGCTGAGCGGCTTGATTGCATTGATTCCCTGACGCCAACCCCTATTTCGAATAGTCTCTGTAAACCTTCAATAAAAGTATAATTGATGGCAACACGTGGTAGAACAGATCGAAAATGTCAATTGGCTTGGTGAGCGTGCCATTTTTAAGCATAATCAATTTTTCGATCACATGGGGCATGGGTTTGAATGGCGCAAGAAGCATAAAAACAGCAATGACGATAAGAATCAAATAGGGTATTTTATCAAGAAAAGCCACTGCGACCTCCTTAGTTTATCCCGTCTATCTTTGATGCAATCCTAAAATCCCCTGCACCCTGTCTTCTCGGCATGTTGCCTTGATTTTGCTATGATCGACAGGTATTCATACCTAACATTCGAACTTCACAGAAAAATTCAGGAAAAGCTTGCAAAGCACTATGAAAATACAGCAGATTGATATAATGACAAGTGAGCTACACATAAGCGACACAAGATGTATATGGCATAAAAAAAGGGAGCTGCATGAAATTTGCAACTCCCTGAATTTACTGTTTCAATTCTGGTCGGGGCGAGAGGATTTGAACCTCCGACCCCTTGAACCCCATTCAAGTGCGCTACCAGTCTGCGCTACGCCCCGACAAGAAGACAGACATCTAACATCATCATCAACCGGTGTCAAGGAGGCAAAGGCAAAAAAGTGAACCCCCAGCGCCAATCCGAGCCGGCGTTGCCGCCGGCCCTTAAACCCGGCGACACCCTTGGCATTGTCGCGCCGGCCAGCCCATTTGATCGCGAGTCATTTGATGCCGGCCTGCGGGTCCTGGAATCCATGAATTTCAATCTTGTCGTTCCGGAATCTGTATTCCAACAAAACGGCTACCTGGCCGGCTCGGACCGGCATCGGGCTGACCTGTTGAACCAGCTGTTTGCCGACCCCGACATCGACGGCATCCTCTGCGCCCGCGGGGGATACGGGGCCATGCGCGTTCTGCCGCTGCTGGACGTGGATGTCATTTCCTGCCATCCCAAGGTGTTTGTCGGGTTCAGCGACATCACGGTGCTGTTGGAATTTTTGGTGCAGCGCTGCCGCATGGTCGCATTTCACGGGCCGACGGTCACGACCCTGGGCAAGGCTGATCCGTCGGCCCGGGATCGTTTTCTGTCGGTGCTGTCAAGACCGGAACCGCTGACGCTTTCCACCGCCGCGGGGCGGGTGATTCAATCCGGCATCGCCGCGGGGCGTTTTTTTTGCGGCAACCTGACCTTGTTTTGCCACCTGACGGGCACCCCGTTTCAGCCGGATTTCCGCGGCGGTGTTTTACTGATCGAAGATCAGGGGGAGGCCCCATACCGTATCGACCGCATGCTGACCCAGATGAGGATGGCCGGCTGCTTCGACGGCCTTGCCGGCCTGGCGTTGGGCGCCTTTAGCGACTGCGGAACTGCCGACGCGGTCCACCGCATCGTTGCTGATCGGCTGGGCGGGCTGGATCTTCCCATTTTGGCTGGATTTGAGGTGGGCCATGAACCGGTCAACATGACGCTGCCCGTTGGCTTGCCCGTCCAACTGGACACATACGCCGCAAGGTTGACCTTTGCGGGACCCGCTGTCCGGTAATGGCGGCCAGCGATGAAAAGTGATCCCATTCACGATCTGATGCAGCAGGGCCTTCGGGCGCGGGTATATCCCGGAGCGGTGCTCTTGGTGGGCGACGGCGATACCCGGCTCTTTTTCGAGGCTTATGGCAAGGCTGACCTTTTCTCGGACCAACCCATGACCCGGGCTACCGTGTTCGACCTGGCATCGCTGACCAAACCGCTGGCCACGACCCTGGCTGTCGCTAGATTGGTTGATCAGGCACGGATCAGTTTGGACGAGCCTGTGGTAACATGGCTTCCCGAACTGACCGGCAGCGACAAGGCGACGATTACGGCCCGGCAACTGCTTTGCCATCAAGGCGGTTTTCCTGCCCACCGTCTTTTCTATATGACGCTGAAATCCCTTGTGCCGTCGACATGCAAGGCGGCGGTGCTTGATCTGCTGAAGCATACGCCCATGGCCTACCGACCGGGGGAGACGACCCTTTACAGCGATCTGGGTTTCATGCTGCTTTGCAGGCTGGTTGAAGCGGTTGCCGGCTGTCCCATGAATGAATTTCTCAAGGCTGACATTTATGACCCAATGGGATTGACCGATCTTTTTTTCGTGGACCTCATCCACGGCCATCGGCCCCGCAGGCCGTTTGCCGCCACCGAACTCTGCCCGGTGCGAAATCGACTGCTGGTCGGCGAGGTGCATGATGACAATGCCTGGTTTGCTGGCGGCGTCGACGGACATGCCGGCCTGTTCGGCACGGCCGAGGCCGTCTTTCGGCTCCTTCGATTTCTGGTTGCCGATTTCCGGGGCCGTTCGCCGGCATCGGTTTTATCAACACAAATTCTTTCCGAAATATTCAACGTGGCATCTAAACATTCATTACCGCTGGGTTTTGACCGTCCATCCGTGCAAAACTCAAGCGCGGGCCGCTATTTTTCAGGCAATACCGTGGGGCATCTGGGTTTTACGGGTGTGTCCGTTTGGCTGGACCTGGAAAAAGAGGTCTGCATTATCTTACTCACCAACCGGGTGCATCCCTTTCGCTGGAATACCCGGCTGGGTCCGTTCCGTCCCCTTATCCACGACCGGATCATGGAACATTTTGAAATCTAATTGGATTAAAGCCGAAATCATCAAATCAAGTCTTGAAATCACTGGTTATTTCTGGTAGCGGTGCGTTGAGCTCGTTTGCTGCGCAGAAAGGCCGGCACCCTTGCCGTCGCCCCTCGTGCAAGACTTATTCAGCGCTGTTGCGATTCAAAACGAAAAAGAGGTGGCATGAACTTCATCGATTCCATTCTGGGTGTCTTTTCGAGCGACCTGGCTATCGACCTGGGCACGGCCAACACCCTGGTATACGTAAAAGGCAAGGGCATTGTTCTCAGCGAGCCCTCCGTGGTTGCCGTTCGAACGGACAACCGCACCAAAAACCGCGTACTGGCCGTGGGTATGGAAGCCAAGAACATGCTCGGTCGCACCCCGGGGAATATCGTGGCCATCCGACCGATGCGTGACGGCGTGATCGCCGATTTCGAAGTGACCGAGGCCATGCTGCGCCATTTCATCCACAAGGTCCACAACCGACGGACCTTCGTCCGGCCGCGCATCATCATCGCCGTACCTTCGGGCATCACGCAGGTGGAAAAGCGAGCCGTGCGCGAGTCGGCGGAATCTGCCGGCGCTCGTGAGGTGTTTCTCATCGAAGAGCCCATGGCGGCAGCCATCGGCGCTGGACTGCCAATTACCGAGCCCACCTGCAACATGGTCGTGGACATCGGCGGCGGCACCACCGAAGTGGCGGTTATCTCCCTGGCCGGGATCGTCTACAGCCGTTCCCTGCGGGTGGCCGGAGATAAGATGGATGAAGCCATCATCCAGTACGTCAAACGCAAGTATAACCTGCTCATCGGCGAGCGCACGGCCGAGATCATTAAAACCACGATCGGCAATGCCTACCCGGATCCCAACAAGTTGGAGACCATCGAGGTCAAGGGGCGTGACCTGGTTACCGGAATCCCCAAGATACTGGCCATTGATTCTGAAGAGATCCGGGAAGCCATTTCCGAACAGATTGAAGCCATCGTTGAAACGGTTAAGATTGCCCTCGAACAGACTCCGCCGGAGTTGGCCGCCGATATCGTGGATCGGGGTATCGTGCTCACCGGTGGCGGCGCACTGCTGAAAAATCTGGACAAGCTGCTCAGAGAGGAGAGCGGGCTGCCCATCACCGTTACCGAAGATCCGCTGTCCACGGTGGCTTTAGGGTCCGGCAAAATGCTGGACAGCCTGGAAATCCTCAAACAGATTGTCATCGTTTAACGGAACCTATGTTTTCCAAAAGGATGATTCTGGTTGCCTTGGTGATCGTTCTGGTCGCAGTGAACATCATCCTTTTGACCATAACCGGCAAACACACCCAGGCGCCTTCCGGTCTTGGCCGGGGCGCCCTTGTCGTTGTCGCTCCCTTCCAGAAACAGTTCACCGATTTTATTAATTCCGTCAAGGAGACATGGAATCAATACTTCTTTTTGGTATCAACGGCTGAAGAAAACCAGGGACTTAAAATGGCGCTGGGGCGGAGCCTGGAGCAACTCAACCGCTGCAGCGAAACCGAAATAGCCAACGACCGGCTCCGCCATCTGCTGGGTTTTGAAAAAGTGATTCCGCGGCCAATGATCGCTGCTCAGGTGGTGGGCAAGGATCCATCTGCCTGGTCGAAGACCATCATCGTGGACAAGGGAACCCGGGACAGCGTTCGACAAGGCGCTCCCGTGGTGATTCCCGAGGGAATTGTCGGCGTGGTTGTCGAGGCGTCGGCTCGGAATGCCAAGGTGCTCTTGCTGACTGATCCCAACAGTGCCGTGGATGCCCTGGTGCAGAAAACACGGGCGCGGGGCATCGTCAAGGGCGGAGGGGCCGATTACTGTGTATTCGACTATGTCCTCAGAAAGCATGAGATCAGTGTGGGGGACATCGTGGTTTCTTCCGGTCTGGACGGCGTGTTTCCCAAAGGGTTCCGCGTGGGGCGCATTTCCGAAATCGTTCGCCAGAATGCCGGTATCTTTCAGAAAGTGTCGGTTACCCCATATGTAGATTTCGAGATCCTCGAAGAGGTGTTTATCATTTCCGAACCGGCTTACGAAAGCCCTCCCGGGGAATCATGATTTACGGCTATCATTTACTTATTTGCCTGCTTTTGATTATTCTTCAGACGACGCTGCTGGTTGGCGGCGGAACGGTGCACCTTTACGACCTACTGGCGCCGTTCGTGGTCTATTTGGGGGTTTTCCACCAGCCGCGCGGGGCGGTTCCGGTCCTCGTGTTCAGTGGGTTGGCCATGGACGGCATCTCCGGCGGTGTATTCGGCGTTCACCTAACCACCTATCTGTGGATGTACGTGGGCGTTCGCTGGGCCATCCAGTTTCTGCAGGTGGGCAATGTGATTCTACTGCCGCTGCTGGTCACCGCCGGTGTGGTGTTCGAGAGCCTGGTGGTGGCTTTCTCCGCGGTGGTGTTGGCATCGGTGCCCTGGCCGGTGGAAGCCATTTTCCCCGTGGTTTCCGGGCAGGTGTTGTGGGGGGCGGTGACCGGTCCCTTTCTGATGCTGTTTTTCATCCGCGGACAGAAAGTCGTCGATCGGGCAAGAACAACCATCTATGCGGAAAAAGGTCCTGCGAGGACACCTTGACCAACTACCTGGACAATGTGGACAGCGACTGGTTCAGCAAGCGGCTGAGCGCTGCCCTGACCGTGGTCATCGCCGCCTTTGTGGTGCTGATTGCCCGCCTCCTGTTCCTTCAGGTAATCGAAGGCGGAGAGCTTCGACGGCTGTCGGAAATCAACAGCATACGGTTAAGAAGCGTGGATGCACCCCGTGGGTTGATTTACGACATTCATGATCGACTCCTGGCGGACAACCGGCCTTCCTATGATCTGAGCATCACCGTCAAAGACGCCCATCCGCTTGAGCAGACCATTGAAAAGCTATCCCGATATACGGGGATTGAAGAATTGCAGTTTTGGGAGAGCCTTGAGAAAGCCAAGGGTACCCGTGCATACAAACCCGTTCTGCTCAAACCCGATATCGGCCGGGATGCCCTGGCAGCCATCGAGGTGAATCGATGGGACCTGCCTGGCATTCTGGTCAACGTCTCTCCCCGCAGGGATTACATTTTCAGTCCCAGTTCGGCCCACATCTTGGGCTACATGGGGGAGATCAGCGTCGAGGAATTGAAGAACAAGGTCTACAGCGACTGCAAAAGCGGTGATTTTATTGGAAAATACGGTATCGAGCGGGTTAGGGAAGATTGGCTTCGCGGCAAGCGTGGCGGCCAGCAGGTAGAGGTTAACGCCACCGGTCAGGTGGTTCGGGCGCTCAGTACGGTGGAGGCAATCCCGGGACACAATATCGTCTTATCCATCGACCAGTCCCTGCAACTGACGGCGGAGCATCTGCTGTCGGACCAGGCGGGAGCGGCCGTGGCGGTGGATCCGTCCAGCGGTCAGATCCTGGCGATGGCATCCAGCCCCTCATTCGACCAGAATGTATTTATTTCCGGCATGTCGCATGACACGTGGAACGCGTTGATATCGGACCCTTTGCACCCTTTAGAAAACAAGGCCATCCAGGCCGAATATCCACCGGCATCCACATACAAGATCATCGCCGCCGCCGCCGGGCTTGAAGAGGGCGTCATCGACGAAAACACTTCCTTTTTCTGCCCCGGCTTTCTCAAATTCGGCAACCGAACCTACCGGTGCTGGAAAAAGTGGGGGCATGGCGAGGTAGATGTCTTAAAGGCCTTGAGCGAATCCTGCGACGTCTTTTTCTATAAGGTGGGACTCGAACTTGGGGTGGACCGCCTGGCGTGGTACGCGAATGCATTTGGTTTGGGAGAACCCACCGGCATCGACCTGGATCACGAAGCGGGTGGCCTGATTCCAACCGCCCAGTGGAAGAAAAAGCGGGTGGGTGTTTCCTGGCAAAAGGGCGAGACCCTGTCCGTGGCCATCGGCCAAGGGTTCAATTTGGTAACCCCGTTGCAAATGGCCACGGTGGCTGCTGCCGTCGGCAACGGGGGTGTGCGTTATCGACCCATGATCGTTAAAACCATTCGAACCGCCGACGGACAGACCATATACGAGAGTGTCCCCGAGATCGTGGGACGGCTGCCAGTCAGCGAAAAAAACTTGTTGTTGGTGAGAGAGGGACTATTCAAAGCCGTCAATGATCGGCACGGGACGGCGTGGCGCAGTCGGTTGGAAGGCATGGGGATGTGCGGCAAGACAGGGACCGCGCAGGTCGCGGGACGGCGGGACGATGCCGCCAACGGTGAAAATGATTGGGGGGCGATCAAGGACCACGCCTGGTTTGTGGCCTACGCGCCCCGGGAGAATCCCAGAATTGCCGTGGCGGTGATCGTCGAGCACGGAGAGCATGGATCCAGTGCGGCTGCTCCGGTGGCGGCCGAAATGATCCGGTTTTATCTATCCGGAGGCCAACCCAGACCCGATACACCATTGGCTGCCGCTCCAGCGTCATCTGCCGAAGGAGATTGATCCATGTTCGATCGACGATTGCTGCAATGCTTTGATTGGGGGCTCCTGGCGCTTACCCTCGCCGTGGGAACGGCTGGGTTGGTGGTGCTTTACAGTGCCGTCTCCGCCGGTGCCGTCGAGCCGGACCTAACCCTCTTCAGAAAACAGCTGATTTGGTATGGCGTCGGCCTGGGAGCGATGATTTTCTGCTTTCTGTTTGACTACAAGCAGTTCGAACGGTTGGCCAATTTCATCTACCTGGCATCCGTGGGCTCATTGACGGCGGTGCTGCTTTTCGGCAAATACGTGAGCGGATCCCGGCGCTGGCTCTCAATGGGTCCCTTCTCCCTCCAGCCTTCCGAAATGGCCAAGGTCGCCGTCGTCATCGTTCTGGCCCGCTATTTTGCAAAGCTTATCAACCCCGACGGGCTCACCCTCCGGGACCTGATGGTGCCGGCGTTTCTCACCGCGGTGCCCTTTGCCCTGATTGTCCGCCAACCGGACTTGGGTACGGCCATGGTGATTGCGCTCATCGCCGGCGTCATGACCCTCTTCGCCAAGATCGAGCGCAGGGCACTCAGCTGGCTGATCGCCACCGCCACCATGCTTGTTCCCCTGGTCTGGTTTTTTTTGCGCGGATACCAGAAGCAGCGCATCTTGACGTTCTTGAACCCGGACCGGGATCCGCTGGGCGCCGGTTACCATATCATCCAATCAAAAATTGCCATTGGATCGGGGATGCTCACCGGTAAAGGATTTTTAAAGGGGACCCAAAACGCGCTTTCTTTCCTGCCGGAGCAGCATACCGACTTCATTTTTTCGGTGTTGGCCGAAGAGTGGGGATTGATGGGGTCCCTGTCGGTGGTCATTCTGTTTTTGATTATCATTGCCTGGGGATTGAGCATTGCCGGTCGTTGCCGGGATCCTTTCGGCACCTTGCTCTCCGTGGGGGTGACCGCCATGATCGCCTGGCAGGTGCTCATCAACATCGGGATGGTCATGGGGCTCATGCCGGTGGTGGGGGTGACCCTGCCTTTTGTGAGTTATGGCGGATCGTCGATCATCACCATGATGATCGGCATCGGCCTGCTCATGAATGTGAGCATGCGCCGATTCAAATTTGAATAATCGCAACCGTCGGTCATCGTGGTCGGGGGGTGAATTCAGAGTTATTCAAGCGTAGACAGGGGGATGAGATGAAAAAAAAAGAGAGCACAGACCATATCTCCACACTGCTGGGTGTCGGGACAACCATCGAAGGAACCCTGGCTTTTAAAGACACCATCCGACTGGACGGCGCGGTCAGTGGAAAAATCGTTTCGGAAAAGGGCACCGTGATCATCGGCGAAAGGGCGGTCGTGGAGGCGCAGATCCGCGTGGGAGCTGCCATTGTCAAGGGAACTGTCAACGGGCATATTCAAGCCGCCGAGCGAATCGACGTCTATCCGCCGGCCAAAATCACCGGGGATATTCAGGCGCCGGTGATTTCCATTGAAACGGGCGTCTTTTTTAACGGAAATTGCAACATGGCTAAACCAGAACCGCTGCCGGTTGAAAAAAAAACGGCGGAACCAACGCGTGATGAAACGAAATCCGGATGACGGATTAATTTGTAAAAAACCTTTGACATTTCAGCGATACGGATGGTATAGACCGCCGGAGTTCGCACCTTTCGTAAGTCACGTCATTTATAGACAATATATTGTTTTTCGAGGATATTTAATCCACCTTCAACGGAGGCTCGTAGATGGTAAGCGTCGATGGTTCCATAGTCTTGCAAATTGTGAATTTTTTGCTGTTGATCTGGATTTTAAACTTGGTTCTCTACAAACCCATTCGAAAAATACTGCTGGAGAGAAAGGAAAAGATGGTCGGCATGCAGTCCGATATTGACGGTTCCGCCCAGCAGGTCAAATCAATAGAGGACGCCTATGCCGATGGCGTCCGACAGGCCCGCGCCGCCGGTCAGAAAAAGAAGGAAATCCTGATGCAGGCGGCTGCGGATGAAGAAAAGGCGATCATCGGCAAGATCAACGACACCGCCCAGGCCGAACTCAAGGCGGTCAGGGAAAAAATCACGCAGGATATGGGCACCGTCAAGGCTGCGCTTGAAGATGAAATTGACGCATTTGCGGATGCGATTGGAAAAAAAATCTTGGGGAGGGCCGCTTAATGAACGTTCCAATTTTCAGCGGGAAGCACCGCCTTCACGCTGGGTGGATGGTACCACTATTGTTGGTAGCGCTTCTTTTATGTGGGAGCGCCGCTGTTTTTGCGTCAACGCAAACTGGACACGGCGACGCAGCCACCACCGGCGGGCACGGCGATACGGCTGCCACGGATGGGCATGGCGATGGCGGCGGACACGGTGGCGCTGGCGCCAAGGGGTGGATGGCCACAGACACCTATCGGGTGATGAATTTTGCCGTGCTGGCAATCGGACTCTTTCTGGTTCTCAAAAAGCCGGTCTCCCAGGCGCTGGGCGGGCGCATCCAAGGCATCAAAGAGCAACTGGCGGAACTGGAAGAGAAGAAGAAGGCAGCGCAAGCCAAGCTGGCCGAGTACGATGCCAAAATGGCTGACCTGGAAAAAGAAGCCGAGGCGATGCTGGCCGAGTATGTGAAGCAGGGTGAAGACGCCAAGGCCAGAATTTTGAAGGAGGCCGAGTCTGCTGCAGAGCGGCTCAAAGAACAGGCCACCAAGAATATCGAACACGAATTTCTGCAGGCCAAAGCCGAACTCAAGACCGTAATCGTGGAAAAGGCCCTGGCAAAGGCCGAGGCGATCATCAAGGAAAAGATCAATTCGGAAGACCAGGAAAAACTGGTGGATGAATACTTAGCGAAGGTGGTGGCATAGTGAAGAATCTGGCGATTGCAAGGCGGTACGCCAAAGCACTTCTGCTGATCGGTAAAGAGGATGGAAAAACAGAGACCTACCGGGAAGAACTGGGTGCTTTTGCGAATCTGATCGAGCAGGAAAAGAGCCTTCAACAGGTGCTGGTCAATCCGCTCTACGACGCGGATGGTCGCAAAAAAGTCCTGACGGACGTCATGGATCGTCTGAAATTGTCTCAGGCCATGGCGACATTTCTTCTTTTCCTGTTCGACAAGGGGCGGATCGGGTTTTTGAGCAACATCAATGACTTTTTTCAAAAATTTGCCGATGCGCTCAAAGGCGTCGCCCGGGCCAGCCTGGTTTCGGCCACGGAACTTTCATCCGAAACCGTTGATAAAATTCGGTCAGCCCTGTCCAAGCGGACAGGTAAGGATATCATTCTGGAGGTTGAGCAGGATCCGGAACTGATCGGCGGCATTGTGACCCGCATCGGCGATCTGGTTCTGGACGGCAGTGTGCGAACGCAATTGCTCAATATGAGAGAATCTTTAAAAAGGGGTGAGCGTGTCTAATGGAACTAAGAGCTGAAGAAATAAGTCAGATCATCAAAGAGCAGATCACGGATTACGACAAGAAAATCGAACTGAGTGAGACCGGTATCGTTCTTTCGGTGGGCGATGGCATTTCCCGCGTCTACGGCCTGGAAAAAGTCATGGCACTCGAACTGGTGGAGTTTCCCGGCGGCATCCTTGGCCTGGTGCTCAACCTGGAAGAGGACAACGTGGGCATCGCCATCATGGGTGATGACTCCGGCATCAAAGAGGGCGACATGGTCAAACGGACCGGTAAAATTGCCCAGGTGCCCGTGGGTGAAGCGGTGCTTGGCCGCGTTGTCTCCGGCGTTGGCGAGCCCATTGACGGCAAGGGCGCCATCGATACCACGGAGTTTCGTCGCGTGGAGATGGTGGCACCGGGTGTTATCGCCCGAAAATCGGTGCACGAACCCTGCTACACCGGCCTCAAGGCGGTTGATGCCATGACTCCGGTGGGCAAGGGCCAGCGCGAGTTGATCATCGGCGACCGTCAGATCGGCAAGACTGCGGTGGCCGTGGATGCGATCTTGGCCCAGAAAAATACCGACGTCTATTGTATTTACGTGGCCTGCGGCCAGAAAAAATCGACTGTCGCCCAGGTGGCCGCCATTCTCGAAAGGGAGGGGGCCATGGAGTACACCACCATCGTCGCCGCCTGCGCCTCCGATCCGGCGACCCTGCAGTATCTGGCCCCTTACGCCGGATGCGCCATGGGGGAATACTTCCGCGACAAAGGCCAGCATGCCCTGATTATTTACGACGACCTTTCCAAGCAGGCTGCCGCGTATCGGCAGGTCTCCCTGCTGCTCAGGCGGCCGCCGGGACGCGAAGCCTACCCCGGTGACATTTTTTACAACCACTCCAGACTGCTGGAGCGTTCGGCCAAGCTCAGCGACGAACTGGGCGCCGGCTCCCTGACGGCCCTTCCGATCATCGAAACCCAGGCCGGTGACGTTTCCGCCTACATTCCGACCAACGTGATTTCAATTACGGATGGTCAGATTTACCTGGAACCGGCGCTGTTTTTCGCCGGCGTTCGCCCGGCCATCAACGTCGGCCTGTCGGTTTCCCGTGTTGGCGGCGCTGCACAGACCAAGGCCATGAAAAAAGTGGCCGGTACCCTGCGCCTGGATATGGCCCAGTTTCGAGAACTTGAGGCCTTTGCCGCTTTCGGCAGCGACCTGGATGCCGCTACGCAGCGGCAGCTCACCCGTGGGGCGCGACTGATACAGGTGCTCAAACAGCCGCAGTACAAACCCCTTTCACACGAAAAGCAGGTGACCATCCTGTACGCCGCGACACGCGGGTATTTGGACAAGTTTCCCACCGACGTCGTCGCCAAGTACGAAGCCGGTCTATATCCCTTCGTTGAAGAGCGCTACCCGCAGATTTATTCAAAACTGGAAGAGGCGCAGGATATCACCGAAGAAATCGAAAGCCTGCTCAAGACCGCCCTTGAGGCCTATAATGAAGAATTCAAAGACACCATTAAGTAGGGTTTTTGGGAACGACCTTGGTAATACCGCTGAACTCAGCTCACATGTGATAAGGACGTAAACTTTATGCCAACGTTAAAGGAAGTCCAGTTAAAAATCCAGGGTGTCAAGAAGACCAAGCAGATCACCAAAGCCATGAACATGGTGGCAACCTCGCGGTTGCGCGGTGCGCAGGGGGCGATGGACGGGTTTCGCCCCTATGCCGAGAAATTTTCTGAAGTTCTTGGCAGCCTGGCGGAAAAGGCCGGTGATGAAGCCAGCCCGTTGCTGATTCCCAAAGAGGACGTCAAGAAGATCCATGTGGTCTTGTGCACGTCGGACCGGGGGTTGTGCGGCGGCTTTAACATCAACCTCACCGATCGAGCAAAAAAACACCTTAAAAACAACCCGAATGACGGCGCCGTATTCTCTTTCACCTGCTTCGGCAAAAAGGGGCGGGACTGGTGCCGCAAAAACAATCAAAAGATCGTCGATGCGCATCTTGGTGTCGTCGGCGGCAAATTCGGATTCAACGTTGCCTCAACTGCCGGTAAAAAACTGGTGGACGGCTTTCTGGACGGTCAGTACGACGAAGTTTACATCGTCTACTCTGAATTTGTGAGCATGGCCAAGCAGCTCCCGGTGCTTCAGAAACTGCTGCCCATTCCGCCCATCGAAAAAGATGAAACGGAAGATAGTGGTTCTGCGGAATACCAGGCCGAACACATCTGTGAACCATCGCCGGAAGAGCTTCTCGGCGATCTGCTGCCGCGCAACGTATATGTCCAAATTTTCCGGGCGTTGCTGGAAACATCCACCAGCGAGCACGCCGCCCGGATGACCGCCATGGATAACGCCACCAAGGCGTGCAACGATATGATCGACAATTTGACCCTCGCTTACAACAAAGCCCGACAGGCAAGCATTACTGCGGATCTGATGGATATTGTCGGCGGCGCCGAGGCCCTCAAGGGGTAAAACACATTTTAGGAGGCTGTAAATGGCACAGAATATTGGTAAAATCACACAGGTTATGGGACCTGTCGTAGATGTTGAGTTTGAACAGGGGCAGCTGCCGAATATCCTCACCGCGCTGCTGATCACCAACCCGACCATCAATGACGATGAAGACAACCTGGTGGTCGAGGTTGCCCAGCATCTCGGCGACAATGTGGTGCGTACCATCGCCATGGACGTTACCGATGGTCTGGTGCGCGGTATGGCGGTGAAAGATACCGGCGCGCCCATTATGATGCCCGTGGGCGAAGCCAGCCTGGGCCGCGTGCTCAACGTCGTCGGACGCCCGGTGGACGGCCTTGGGCCGGTCAGCCAGGAAAAGATGATGCCCATCCACCGGCCGGCACCGCTTTTCACCGAGCAGGACACGGAAGTCCGCGTGCTTGAAACCGGTGTTAAGGTGATCGACCTGCTGGTGCCCTTTCCCCGTGGTGGGAAAATGGGGATGTTTGGCGGCGCCGGCGTCGGCAAGACCGTTATCATGATGGAGATGGTCAACAACATCGCCATGCAGCATGGCGGGATTTCCGTGTTTGCCGGTGTGGGCGAGCGTACCCGTGAAGGCAACGACCTGTACCACGAAATGAAGGAGTCCGGCGTTCTCCCCAAGGCGGCACTGGTTTACGGTCAGATGACCGAACCGCCCGGAGCCCGTGCCCGGGTGGCGCTTTCGGCCCTGACCTGTGCGGAATATTTTCGCGACAAGGAAGGCCAGGACGTGCTGATTTTTATCGACAACATCTTTCGTTTCACCCAGGCTGGCTCCGAAGTGTCGGCACTTCTTGGCCGCATGCCTTCCGCGGTGGGTTACCAACCCACGCTGGCCGTCGACCTCGGTGGTCTGCAAGAGCGCATCACCTCAACCGACAAGGGCTCCATTACCGCCGTCCAGTGCGTTTACGTGCCCGCTGACGACTTGACCGACCCGGCGCCCGCCACCACGTTTGCCCACCTTGACGGAACCGTGGTGTTGTCACGTCAGATCGCCGAGCTGGGCATTTACCCTGCAGTGGATCCCCTGGACTCGACTTCGCGGATCCTGGACCCCATGGTCATCGGTGAA
>CAVPJS010000009.1:0-42492 GCA_963705475.1 uncultured delta proteobacterium
AGATCAATATCGTCGGCGCTTTGGCGGTACAAGGATATGGCTTCATCGCCATTTCGGGCCGACAGGGTCTGGTAGCCCATCTTCCGGATCATCTCCGTACCGATGTCGAGGACCATCTCTTCATCATCCACGACCAGTATCGTTCCCTTGCCGAATTTGATCGTCGCATCGGCGTTGACCCCCTCGGGGATCTTTCTTTCCGAGACCGGCAGATAAATGCTGAATGTCGTTCCCCGACCGATTTCCGACGCCACGTCGATATAGCCGGCATGCGCCTTGATGATGCCGTAGGCGGATGCCAGCCCAAGGCCCGTGCCCCGTCCCATCTCTTTGGTGGTAAAAAAGGGATCAAAAATACGGTGCTGCGTTTCAGCATCCATGCCGTGGCCCGTATCCGTGACCTGAAGCAGGACATAGCGGCCGGATTCCATTTTATAAGGCTTTTGCCCGATCTCGCTGCGGTTGACGATTGATGTTTGCAGCCGAAGGTCTCCGCCGTCAGGCATGGCATCCGCCGAGTTGATGAACAGGTTGAATAACACCTGCTCGACTTGGGATCGATCAATTTCAACCGGCCCCGCAATCGATGACAATTCCATGTGTATGGCAATCTCCTTGCGGGTTCGACCGAATATTTCAACGCTGTCTTCAACAATTTTGTTTAAATCAAGGATCTTGAGCTCAAACGCACCTTTGCGGGCATAGCCGAGAAGCTGGCTGGTAAGCTGTGAACCACTCTGGATCAGTTGTTCGATTTTTTTGAGCTTTTCATAGTGCGGACTGTTGATTTCCGTGTCGAGCAGCATGATCGACACATTGCCCAACATGCCCATCATCAAATTATTGAAATCGTGGGCGAGTCCGCCGGCCAAGGTGCCGATGGCTTCCATGCGCTGGGCAAGCTGGAGCTGATTCTCCATTTTCTTTCGTTCGTTGATATCGATAAGGCTGCCTTCGACATAAAGGATGGCACCGTCCTGGTCCCTGACCGTTCGTGAGTGATTCTCGACCCAGAGTACGGATTGGTCATAGCGGCGCATCTTGACTTCATGGACATTTTCCACACCGGATTGCTCGATCATCGATTTCCATTTCGAGCGGTCTACCGGCTGGGCATATATTTCTTCCGCTTTCTTGGATAGAAACTGCGCTTTGGAAGGGTATCCGAGCATTCTGACCAGCATGGGATTGGCATCGATAATACGGCCATCAAACGTCGTTCGATAGAGGCCAACGGGGACGCCGTCGAACAATCCCCGGAAATGGGCTTCACTTTCCTTCAATGATTGTTGGGCCAGTTTCAGCTCAGTAACCCGGTGTTCGAGGTCCTTGAAGAGTTTTTGCAATTGGTGGCGCATCGACTCGAATGAGCGTGCCAACACCCCTATTTCATCTTTTCGATTAGTTAATGCAGGCGCGATGTCTGCTTCCCATTGCCCGTCCCCGAGCTTTTCAGCGGCCGTGGCCATGGTCACCATAGGCAGCATATAGTGGAGGGCGGATCGCCGGCCGATCAGATAGACGCTCAGGAACGTGACCAAAAAGACCAGGGCCGTGAGGATACCGGCAATCAGCAGCTGGTCGACCAGAAAATCATTGAAATTGGCGCTGATTGCGGCCTCTTTCTGCGCCATCACCGCTATGGGTGCCGAAAACGTATCGATGTAGGTGGTGGCTGCAACCATGAGGGTTTTTTGCCGAAAGGGCACACCTACCGGTGTCATGACCATATATTTTTTCCGGACGGAACCATCGGGTTCGATCCAGTCGTAATACCCCGAGGTCTCTGTCCCCGACAGGGAGTGTTTAAAAATAGCCCACCATGACGGGATGTCCGTGGATAAAAATTTCATCTCTCGGTCGGTCAGATCTGGATTGGGATGGATGCGCATGACACCGGTCCCGGCTTCATACAGACACACATATCCCGTTTGCCCGACCGGCTGCGTGGCAATGGCCCGGAATTGGGCGGAGCGCTGGAGGGCGTCCATATCCATCTCCGGCTTGAGCGACAGAAAAAGCCCCACCTGCCTGGCGACATCCCGGGCCTTGTCCTGGATGACCTGCCGACCCAGCGATTCCAGCTCCTTTTTGGCATCCGCGTTCAGTTCATCGGTTGACTCGGCGATGAGCTCAGACAGGTGCCGCTGGGCGATGAATCCGCCGGCGGCGGCAAGCGCAAAAAATAAAACCACCGGAAACAGGGCAAGCAGCAGGTATTGTCTGGTAAACTCCTTGACCATCGATGTTGAGGATCGGGTGCTTTTTTGCATGGGCCTTGCCCTTGGGCTAAATTGAGCGCTCCGCCGTCGTTTCTGCAGCTTGTCCATCCCGAGAAAGGCCAATTGCCCCTTGTGGGTCGACGCTGCCAGATACATTATTGGTCGATTTTTCTTTTTCTTTAACGGCAGCCCGTTGGCCGCGTTCAGGAGAGGCGCGGTTGAAACCATACTGATGACAGACCCGAATCCCGACACGCCTTCATCTTCGCAAGAACTGCACCACCAGCATGACGGCCAGCACCACCAGCAGCCGACGCAACCAGCCACGGTAAACCCTGGTGGGGATCCGGTCGCGGATGCGCATGCCGAGCACCATCGCCACCAGTCCCAGTAACGCCAAGGGGACCGACGCCATCAACACATCGGTCGTCATCAGGCCTGCCTGGGCGAATACCGCCCCCTGAGTCAGTTTGCCGAACAGAAAACAGAAGTTGAAGACCTGAATCATCACGGTTTTGGACATATTCATCTCCAGGGCAAAGATGATCAGGACCGGCAGCATGACATTCACCGTGCCGGCGAGGATGCCGGCAGTCAGCCCGAAAGCGGCAAAGGCGATGCGCGGATGGCGGTGGACCCAGGCAAAGCCGGCGCCGAGACGATCGGCATTGAGATAGACGACCAGCATGGCCGCCATGAGGGGCAGAAACGGTTCGGGTGAGAAGACGACGAGCAGCCGGGTGCCGATGAGGCTCCCGATCATGCCGTAGACGGCCAGGGGCCAGAACACCGCAATGCTGTGACGCCAGCGGCCGCCCTTGATGATATTGGCCACGTTGAGGACCACCGTCGGGAGCACCAGAAGAAGGATGGCTGTCCGCACATCGGTAGCCAGGGCCAGAAGCGGGGTGGCGATCATGGGAAACCCGATGCCGATGCCGCCGTGGACCGCGGCCGCGAATCCGACAATGGCGGCATGGGTGATTACGGTTGGGAGGAGGGCGTTGTCGAACATGGTCATGCATCGCACAATCGGGTCATGCGCCGCAACCAATTATTCCTGGACGGACCCTGACGACTATGTCTGTCCGTCAATTATTTCAAAGCGTTTCAAGCAACTGGTAATACTCCTTGAGGATACGCAGGGATTCGATGGAAAGCGCAAACAAAATCCAACTCAGGATGAGTATGGCGATGGTGAGCCCGATCTTCCAAGCCCGCGTCGCCTGTGGATGCCACCAGATCAAGGGCAACGCCAGCGGTCCCACACAGCAAAGGGCGAGGACGATGAAGGATTTCCGGAAATACCATTCGACCTTCTCCGTTGCAGGACGCGGGTTCGTGGAGGCATTTAAAAACTCACCGCAGTGCTTGCACTTGATGGCTTCATCCTGAATGTCTTCGGCGCAGAAGGGACATGTTTTCATGATCATCTCTCTTGGCGTTCCAATGGATGGGTGGGGCAAGGAATTGGCACCTAGGTACCTCATTTGGGTGGTCGGATCAATAGGTTGCTCAACTGCGCAATGACCGGTCAGCAGCAGGCGGCAGCGAAGGGGAATAAAGGCAGCGCTCAATTGGCGGCCCTGCCGCAGGGTGACCGGTGCCGGTCGCCCGTCGATCGCCCCTGCCCTGTTGAAATTTGCGGGTGATGGTTTATAGTGGGAGGCATCAAACCTCGAAAGGGCCGCCGCGATCACCTGCAGGTGGATTCATCGCCTTGCCGACCACCGGGCTGCCGGGCCAATTCACACAAACCGATAAAATCGAAAGGGGTAAGGCGGATGACACCTGAAATCATGACGGTACTGGCGATCCTGGTTGCGGTCATCATCCTTCTGGTCACCGAATGGGCTCCCCTTGAAGTGTTGGCCATGCTGGTCATGGGCGTGCTGGCGATCACCAACATCGTCAGCCCCAAAGAGGCCCTGGCCGGATTCAGCAACCCGGCGGTGGTGACCATCTGGGCGGTCTTCATCCTCAGCGGTGGATTGACGCGAACCGGCATCGCCAACATCCTCGGCCGGCAGTTGCTCAAGGTCGCCGGTCGCAACGAATCGATGCTGGTGGTGATCATCATGGTCATCGCCGGTGTCCTCTCGGCCTTCATGAACAATGTGGCTGTGGCCGCGCTCATGCTGCCCGTGGTCATGGACATCGCACGCAAGACCGACCACTCGCCGTCCACCCTGCTGATGCCCCTGGCCTACGGGTCGCTGCTGGGCGGCCTGACCACCATGATCGGCACGCCGCCCAACATCCTGGTCAGTGAAGCGCTGCGTGAAAACGGCCTGGTGCCCTTCAAGCTCTTTGACTTCTCACCCGTTGGCCTGATCGTGATGGTCTGCGGCGTGGCCTTCGTCACGCTGATCGGTACACGCCTGCTGCCCAAACGCAACCTGGCCAAAGAATCCGCCGGAAACCGCCGGGATTTCCGTTCGCAATACCGGCTCCAGGAGCATCTGTTTCAAATCCGGGTCCCCGGCAGTTCGGCCCTGGTCGGCAAAACCCTGGCCGGCAGCCGCCTGGGCGCCGCGCTGGGGCTCACGGTGGTCGGTATTACCCGCAGCAGCGGCTTAACGCTTCTGGCGCCCCCCATCACCGAGACGATTCAAGCCGACGACCTGCTGATCGTCGAGGGAAAGACTGACCGAATCCAAGAGATGAACAACTGGGGTCAGCTGCTCACTGAGACCGATGCCATCGGCCCCGACGCATTGACCGCCCACGGCATGCAGGTGGCCCGGCTGGGTTTGAAGCCCGGCAGCACCTATGAGGGTCAAACCCTGTCGGACATCGATTTCCGCAACCGTTTCGGCCTCAATGTACTGGCCATCGAACGGGGGGAAAGCCACTTGGATACGGATCTGAAAGTTCAACCACTCAAGGCCGGTGACAGGCTGGTGGTTTACGGCCTATCGGAAAAACTGGTCCTGCTCGCGGACCATGCTCATTTTCAACCGCCGGAAATGCTCACCCAGGAAGATATGG
Source organism: uncultured delta proteobacterium (assembly GCA_963705475.1). GTDB lineage: Bacteria > Desulfobacterota > Desulfobacteria > Desulfobacterales > Desulfosarcinaceae > Desulfosarcina. The sequence continues at coordinate 5,214 of CAVPJS010000009.1, forward strand.
ACAACTACGCCATACTGGGCCAGGACCTCCGCCAGCTGCGTGTCCCCGATGCCTCGAAGCTGGTCGGGTTGTCCCTGAGCGAAAGCCGCCTGGGAGACGCCGTGGATGTTCAGATCCTCTGCATCGTTCGCACGGACGGCACGGCCCTGATTCCCTCCTCTGACGACCGCTTCGCGGCCGGAGACCGGCTGATGGTCTGGGGCACGGCGGACATGATTTCCATCCTGCTCATGCAGGGCCTTGAAGGCATGTTCATCGAAGCCGACGCCCCGCAAACGGATCTGTCCATGCTGGAAGATGACCAGGTGGGCCTGGTCGAGGTAATCCTATCCCCCCACAGCGTGCTCTCCGGCATGACCCTGCGCGGAATGAATTTCCGAGAAAAATATGGCCTGACCGTGCTGGCCATTTGGCGCAAAGGGACCGCCTACCGGGAGGACCTGCGCGACATGGCCCTGCAGTTCGGCGACGCCCTTTTGCTGTATGGCCCCTGGGACAAACTGAACCTGCTGGGCCGCGAACCGGATTTTCTGGTGCTCACCGAGGGGGCCCAGGAAGCCCCCCGGGAAGAAAAAGCCAAGCTGGCGCTGGCCATCATGGCCGCCGTGCTGATCCCGGTGATCATGGATTGGGTGCCCATCTACATTGCGGTGGTCATCGGCGCGGCCTTCATGATTCTAACCCGCTGTTTGACCATGGAGGAGGCTTACCGCTACATCGAATGGAAGGCCGTTTTTCTGATTGCCGGGATGCTGCCTTTAGGCACAGCCCTGGACAACACCGGGGCCGCGCGGATCCTGGCAGAGGGGGTGGTGGGGACCCTGGGCCCATTCGGACCGTATGCCGTGCTGTTCGGGCTGCTGGCCATCACCTTCATCGCCACCAGCATCATCCCCACGGCCGCCCTGGTGGTATTGATGGTGCCCATCGCCCTTAAAACGGCCGCCAGCCTGGGCATCTCTCCCTACGCCCTGATGATGGGCATTGCCATGGCCGCCTCATCCAGTTTCACATCGCCCATCTCCCATCCGGCCAACGTGTTGGTGATGGGCCCGGGCGGCTACCGGTTCATCGACTACGTCAAGGTCGGCGTGCCCTTGACCCTGGTGGTGCTGGTCGTGTTGATGATCGTGCTGCCGATCTTCTGGCCCTTGATGCCTTAGAACGGAGGACCGACGCCTAAGGACTGAAGATCGGGATAGACTTCTCATCGTCCAATGGATTGCCTTGGGTTGGAGGGTCGGGCAAAACCAAATTAAAGCGCACACCCGTTTTAAACGGTTTCCAAGCTTTCCGCAGCCATATCAGGCCTTAGCCCTAATCCCCGTCAGCCTTCAACCCGTCTTTCTCAACACCCCCAGGGTCATGATCCGCGGAAGTTCCTCATACCGCCCCGAAGCCACCGCCAACTGGTAAACCTCCCAGGGCGCCTGGCCACCCTCCTCGGGTTTTTCGAAGATGTCGTGGATCAGCAGGTAGCCCCCGGGAAGGATGAAGCCGCCCCAGCAGTCGTAATCCGTTTGGGCGGATTCGAGGGAATGGCCGCCGTCGATGAATACGAGCGACAGCGGCGTGGCCCAGTTGCGGGCGACCACGTGGGAGCGGCTGACCAGGGGGACGACCGTCTCCTCCAGGCCGGCGAGGGCCAGGGTTCGCCGGAACAGGGGCAAGGTATCCATGCGAAACGTCTCGAAATCAAAAAGGGCAGGGTCGAAATACGCTTCTCCGGGCTGCTGCTCCTCGGATCCCCGGTGGTGGTCGATGGAAAATAGTGTCGCCCCGTTTTCGCGGCAGGCGCTGCCGAGATAAACGGCCGACTTGCCGCAATAGCTGCCGATCTCCAGGCAGGGGCCCAACCGGGAGGCCTCCAAGGCGATCTCGTAAAGCGCCCGCCCCTCCGTCGGGTCCAGGAAGCCTTTGATGGTTTCAATCACTGTCTGGTCAAGGTTCACCTTATTTTTAGCCTCGTGGAAGGATTGGTTTTTATGGTCTGTGGTTCCGAATTCCCCAATCCCATAATTCCATAATTCGGAATTCATTCTTCTATCTCATCTCAAGGCGCAAGCCAGTGTTCTTTCATAAATGGTGAGTTGTGGTTCAGATCAAGGCCGCAGGATTTTTTGAACCGGAGGCGTAGGAGCGCTACGTCGAGGATTTAAAAATGACGAGAACGCAGATATGGACCTCAATGCGCCGTTTAGGGAAGAACACTAGGAGATGTCGTCGTAATTCTTCACCAGCACCTCCCTCGGCTTGACCCCATCCTGCGGGCCGATAATCCCCTCCTGCTCCATCATTTCGACGATCCTGGCCGCCCGGTTGTAGCCGATGCGCAGGTGCCGCTGAACCATGGAGATGGAGGCCTGGCCGGCCTGGGTCACCAGGGCCACGGCGTCGTCATAGCGTTCGTCGTATTCCTTCTCTCCGGCCTCTTCCGCCGCCTTTACCGGAGCCTGGACGACGCTCTTGTCATAGTCGGGCCGCTGCTGCTTTTTGAGAAATTCGACAACACGGGTCAATTCGGCCTCGGAAATGTAGGCCCCGTGGATACGCTGGAGCCGTGCCGTCCCCGGGGGCAAAAATAGCATGTCCCCGTTGCCCAGTAGGCTTTCGGCGCCGTTGGTGTCGATGATGGTCCGCGAATCGGTCTTGGAGGAGACCTGGAAGGTCAGACGCGTGGGAAAGTTGGCCTTGATGATGCCGGTGAGCACATCCACAGACGGTCGCTGGGTGGCCAAAATCAGGTGGATGCCGGCGGCCCGGGCCATCTGGGCCAGGCGGGTCAGCGCCACCTCCACGTCCCGCGAGGCCACCATCATGAGATCGGCCAGTTCGTCGATGATGATGACGATGTAGGGCAGTGGTTTGGCCGGTTCCTTGGGGTTTTCCTCGCCTTCGGCAGGGGGGGCGTCCGGCTCTTTTTCGATCTTGCGGTTGTACTGGTCGATGTTGCGGGTCTTCTTGTCCGAGAGCAGTTCGTAGCGGTGCTCCATCTCGCGCACCGCCCAGAACAGGGCATTGGTGGCCTTCTTGACGTCGGTGACCACCGGCGTGATCAGGTGGGGAATGCCGTCGTACATGGAGAGTTCGATGCGCTTCGGGTCGATCATGATCAGCTTGACCCGATCCGGGGTCAGTTTGTACAAAAGGCTGCAGATCATGGTGTTCAGGGCCACGCTCTTGCCCGTTCCGGTGGCGCCTGCGATCAGCAGGTGGGGCATCTTCTCCAGCCCGGCAGAGACCGGGTTGCCCACGATGTCCTTGCCCAGGCACAGGGTCAGCGTGCTCTTGGCCTGCTCGAAGCAAGGCGACAGGATCATCTCCTTGAAGCGAACCGTTTCCCGATCGGTGTTGGGAATTTCCACACCGATGACGGCCTTGCCCGGAATGGGCGCCACGATTCGGATGCTGATGGCCCGCAGGGCCAGGGCCAGATCGTCGGTGAGGCTGACGATACGGTTGATCTTGACGCCGGGTGCCGGCTCGTATTCGAAGGTGGTGATCACCGGCCCCGGGGTGACGGCCACGACCTTACCGTTGACGCCGAAATCCTCCAACTTCTTTTCCAGCAGCCGGGACTGCATGCGCAGGTTCTCTTCACTGGTGGACGGGGGTCGCGCCTTGGGGTCGTCGAGGAAGTTGACCGACGGCAGGGAGAAGCTTGAAGCGCTCTTCATGAAATCGAAAACAGCCTGTTTGGGCACCGGCTTGACCGGCACCGGGTTGGGATCGGGAGTCTTGATCTCGATCTTCTCTTTTTTCTTTTTCTTCTCGGCCTTGAGGGTTCGGCGCCTTTTGAAACTCTTCTGGCGACGCTCCTTCCACTTGATCAGGATGGTGGCGATACGCTCGAAAAGCAGGGAATTGGCCGTTTTGCATCGGCGGTAAAAGGCAACCACGGAAAATCCCGTGGCCATGATAAAACCGATGAGCCAGACCAGCATCAGAATGATAGACCCGCCGGCCGGGTTGGAATAGTCGACGAAAAAGGACTTGAGGGGGATGCCGACGATGCCGCCCGCAGTGAACCGGCTGCCGAAAAGTACATAGTGGTCCTGCTTGAAGGCCAGCAGGCTGCCCGTGGTGATAATCAGCAGGAAACCGCCGGCGGCCAGCGGCAACAGTGCCCGCCCCGTGTCCTTGCCGAAGAAAAGAATGCTGCCCAACAGGAAAAGAAAGGGGATCCAGAAGGCACCGATGCCGAAGAGCCCCACGAGGCTGCCGGCGAAATTGGCGCCGAACACACCGAAGAGGTTCTGGACCTGGCCGCCATCGCCGGCATTGAAGAACAGGCACGGGTCGCCCGGATCGAAAGAAAGCAGGCTGATCAGGCTGAACACCACCATGAAGAAAAAAAGAATGCCGATAATTTCTTTTTTCATAATCGTTTACCGGCCGGTGGGAAAATCGGACTCCCGTCCGGACCATGTTTAGCGGTTCGCGGACCTCGCCGCTGGTACCGTCAGACCTCTACCAGAAAGGGGAGAATCACCGGTCGACGCCCGATGGTGTAAAAAAAGTACTGCCGCAGGGCGGTTTGGATTCGACTGCGGATCCGAGCCACCCGATTGGGGACATCCGGGGTGACATCCTCCACGATTTCAAGGATTACACACTGGGCATCCTGGAGCAGATATCCCGTCTCGGTTTCAAAAACAAATCCCCGGGAGACGATATCAGGCCCGTAGACAACGATGCCGGTCTCCTCGTCGAAAGCCATGTTGACCACCACCAGGCCCTCCTCGGAGAGCACCCGTCGCTCCTTGAGCACGCTGCGTCCCACGTCGCCGATGCCCTTGCCATCGATGAGCACCCGTCCAGAGCAGATGCTGTCTCGAATCCGGAAGCCCTTTTCATCCAGCTCTATGACCTGGCCGTTTTGGGCCAGGATCAGGCGGTCGTCGGGGATGCCCATCTCGCGGGCCAGCCGCTTGTGCAGCACCAAATGGCGGTACTCCCCGTGCACGGGCATGAAGAACCTGGGCTTGGTCAGGTTGATCATCATCTTGAGCTCTTCCCGGAAGGCATGCCCGGACACGTGGATGTTCGAAATCTTCTCGTAAACCACGTCGGCACCGCGCCGGTAGAGGTTGTTGATGATATTGGCGATCGCCTTCTCGTTGCCCGGGATGAACTTGGAGGAGAGAATGACCGTGTCTTCCGCGTGGATCTTGATCTGCTTGTGGGTGCCCGCGGCCATGCGCGCCAGGGCCGACATGGGCTCGCCCTGGCTGCCGGTGGTGACCATGATGATTTCGTCGTCCGGGAAGGCGTTCAACTCATCGATGTCGATCTCCATCTCCCCGGGAAGGTCGAGATAGCCGAGGTTGCGGGCGATGTCGACACTCACCTCGATGCTGCGGCCGTTGACAACGATCTTGCGGCCGCGCGCCTTGGCAATATTGACGATCTGCTGAATGCGGGCGATGTTGGAAGCAAATAGAGCCACGATGATTCGCCCGCTGGCCGCATCCGTGATCCTTGACAGTTCGGATCCGATTTCCTGCGCGGAAATGGTGTGCCCTTCCTTCTCCACGTTGGTGGAGTCGGACAGCAGGGCCAGCACGCCCTCTTCACCACACTGGGCGAACCGGTTCACGTCGGTGAGCATGCCGTCGACCACCGTCTGGCTCATCTTGAAGTCGCCGGTGTGGACCACCATGCCCACCGGCGTACGAATGGCCAACCCCACGCCGTCTACGACGCTGTGGTTGACCCGGATGAACTCCACCTCGAACGGACCGATCTTCAGCCGCTCCCGAGGAAGCACCTCGTGCAGCGACGCCGTGGCGAGCAGTTCGTGTTCTTCCAGTTTGTGGCGGACGATTCCCAGGGTAAAGGGGGTTCCGAAAACCGGCACATTGATCTCTCTGAGCAGAAAGGGCAACGCCCCGATGTGATCCTCGTGGGCATGGGTGAGCACGATTCCGGACACGCGTCGACGGTTCTGGCGGAGGTAATCCATATCCGGGATGACGTAATCCACCCCCAGCATGTAGGCTTCGGGGAACATCAGGCCGGCATCGATGACGAAAATCGTGTCGCCGTATTCCACCGCCATCATGTTCAGGCCGATCTCACCCAGGCCGCCCAACGGGATCAGTTTCAACATGGCCCTAAGATTCCCGCCTCTGGTTTTCAAAATTGTCGATTAGGATGGACCGGATGTGCGCCAGTAGCGCGTCCTTGGTTTTGCGGGTGTAGCCGGACGTCTCCACCGGGTCCAATATCTGCATGGTTACCGGCGCCGGACGGATCATGAAATGCCCCTTGGGGATGATATCCCGGGTCCCCCGGATGATGATGGGTACAATGGGCACCCCCGCGTCCACGGAAAGTACGAAGCCGCCCTTCTTGAACGGCAGGATTCGGCCGTCCCGGCTGCGGGTTCCCTCGGGGAAAATCAACACACTGGTGCCGCTGCGGATGGTGCGGGCCGCCCGCTCCAGGCTCTTGAAGGCCGACTTGCGGTTGGACCGGTCGATGCTGATGTACCCCACCCCGCGCATGGCCCGGCCGAAAATGGGGATCTTGAACAGTTCGGCCTTGGCCAGCCAGCGGAACTGAACCGGCAGCCGCCCCAGCAGCAGCGGGATGTCGGCATTGCTCTGGTGGTTGGGCATGTATATGTAGGACCGGTTGGGATCCAGTTTCTCGGCGCCGCTGACCGTGACCTTCACCCGGGCGACCCAAATGATGGAATTGGCCCAAAGCCGGGCGAGCAGGTGGGGGCCGTTGCCGGTCCGGCTGAAAAATGAGCAAATAATGACCGTGGTCGCGATAACCGCTGTCGCCAGGAGCGTCCACACGACGATAATCAGCGTCTGAATCTGGTAACCGATTGTTTTTAGCATTGCCGGTGGCGTCCCGTCCGATCAGACCATGATTTCCAGTTTGTCGAAAATGGCATCCACGGTCCGGACGAGCCAGCTGCGCTGGCGTTCATCGGCATAGTGGATACAGTCACAGCGCACCCGGCTGCGGGTTCGCACCAGCAACTCGGCGGCCAGACGGTCCGGCCCCAGTTCAAGGGCCATGAAAAAGGGCGCACAGCCATGATGCGCCCGCTGCACCCCGGAAAGCAATGCCTCGTCCACCGGTACCCAGTAAAGATCATCCACGCCTGCGTCGCCATAGGTTTTGTCCAGGTAGACTTTGATTTTTTCCAAATCCCGGGGGCGGATTTCATCGATCACATATTGCTTCATGATGGAGTCGTCCCTAGCATAAAATGCTCTAAATCTCAATATATATGTTGCATACGCGCCCCGGACAACAACCGGTGGGGGGTCGTTCATCCCACCATGTAAGTGCCGGTCCCCACGGCCACCAGCAGCGCATCCTCGTTGTGCATTTCCATGCGAACCACAGCCACCTTGCGGCCGGAGCGCATGATCCGTCCGCCGGCCGAAAACCGCTCGCCCCTGCCGGGCCGCAGGTAGTCCACCCTGAGGTCGATGGTCCCCACCCGGGCGAACATCGCCCTGACCTTTTCGTCGGAAAGGCCGGCGGCACGCACCACCAGGCTGGCCGAGGCCGTCAGGCCCCCCACAGCGTCCAGCACCGAGGAAATGACGCCGCCGTGAAGGGTGCCGTGAAAGACGTTGCCGATGAGATCCTCACGCATGGAAAACGCCATCGCCCCACCATCTGAATTCAGCGAAGTGACCTTCAGGCCAAGCAGCCGGTTGAACGGCAGCCGCTCCTGGTAGATTTGTCGCAATCGGTCATAAAACCCCCGGGCTGTTTCCATTTCACGATTCATCCGTTGATCCTTTGGTCTTATCCTTGAAAAGCCCCCTGGAATGGGATACTGTTTATTGACAATCGATCACTTTTGCCCCCCCGCGGCAAGCCGCGGGGAATGCGTTCGCGATAGCGGTTCAATCCCCGTCGGTTCGCGGAGAAAGGCGGGTGACGATATGAAACCGATGAAACGGTCACCATCGGGACCGAATTGATTTTTCCAGATGCTGAGCACGATAATCAGTCGACATGTTGCCGCCCATGAACCCCAACGACGATCGGCCGACCACGACCCTCCTGCATGAAGTGGCCATCTCCAAAGAAAAGGCCGTCTTCTGGATGGACGGCCGGGGCCGGTGGCATAATCGCCACGGCCGCTTCGAACACAAGCGCATCATCGACCATTTCAACCGCTCCATCCGGCGGGACGAGGATGGCTATTATGTCACGCAGATGCGCGGTGATGTGCTTGAAAAAGTCTATTTCCCCTATGAAGACACCCCGCTGTTCATCGTCCGGGTCAGCCCGGACATCCCCCTCCGGCTCGACCTCAACACCGGCGAAACCATTCCCCTCGACCCGGCGGCGCTCTTTGTCGAGTCCGACCAACTATACCACAAAAGCGGCGATGCGCGCATCAAATTCACCGACCGTGCACTGCTGGCCATCAGCCCCTACCTGGAAGAGAGAGCGGACGGATTGAGCCTTTGCATTGGTGATCACGCCTGGCCGATTGCGGATTGCAGTTCCTCCCTTGATGCAACATAAGTTTCGCAACATCCTGCAACGATATTTATATTACAATTTAAAACAATTAGTTAATTATACATTTAATTAAATATAGTCTCATTTGCCCGCGATCAATTGTTGCATTTAATGCAACACAAGAGGTGCGGCGTAATCCCTCGAACGCTCCGCTATTTATTTTTTTTCTAATTTTAACAGTTTGTTAGAATATTTTCCGATGAATGGCACACTCCGTGCTGTTCATGTCGGCAATTGAAGCCTCCCCCCGGCAAACCGCGGGGAATGTGCTGCCTGTATCGGCAGTGCGGCGCAGCACCGTAAGGATGAGCGTCTGTTGTCGGTTCGCGCGCTATCGCGGTTCAATTTCAATTTCGGCAGTTCGGAGGTATCGGTGACACCGGATAGGCCCGCCAAAACCATTCTCGTGGTGGAAGACGAACCTGACACGAGCATCTTTTTGTCCAATCTGCTTTCCGCCAACGGGTATTGCCCGATTTGTGCAATGACCCTTGCCGAGGGGCTCAAAGAGGCGGTGGACACATGCCCCGACCTGATCATCATCAACGCCATGCTGCCCGGTGAAGCGGGCATCCGCCTTTACCAGAACCTGCGGACCAATAATCGGTTGTGCCATATTCCGGTAGTCATGCTCTCCACGTTGGACAGCAGCACCTTTTACCGCTGCCCGGGGGCCAAACGGTCGCCAACGGGCCGGCATCTTCCGGAACCGGAGGCCTATCTGCAGAAGCCGCCCGAAGCCGATGAACTGCTATCCGTCGTCAACCGGCTGTGTGCCGAATGTTCAACAAATATGGATTAAAGATGGTTGACCGTCGGATTTTTACCTTTGTTTGAGATTTGGGTAGTATAATTTGGAATTTATTTGAGATTTGGGATTTGTCTTTTGTTTTTTATTTTAGATTCGTGCTTGAAATGGGTTGTTTGCGGCCTGGGCCTTTTCAACTGCGCCGGTTGGTCCGGATCAGGGTATTGAGGGGGAATTGTAGGAATGACCATCAAGATCGGATTTTACATCTGTCACTGCGGCATCAACATCGCCCATCGGGTAAGGGTGACCGAGGTGGCCGACTTCGCCCGCGGCCTGAAAAACGTCGTCGTCTCCCGTGACTACAAGTTCATGTGCTCCGACCCCGGCCAGGAGATGATCGAAAACGACATCCGGACTTACGGCCTCAACCGGGTGGTGGTGGCCTCGTGCTCTCCCCGGCTCCACGAGAAGACCTTTCAGAATGCCTGCCAGCGGGCGGGCTTGAACCCTTATCTGTTCCAGATGGCCTCGGTGCGCGAACAGGTCTCCTGGGTTACCGGCGATGCGGACGAAGCCACCCGTAAGGCCAAGACCCTGGCCGCCGGCGCCGTCAACCGGGTCAATTTTCACCAGATGTTGGAAGCGCGGTCCGTCAGTGTCCACCCCGACGTCATGGTGGTGGGCGGCGGCATTGCCGGCATGCAGGCCGCCCTGGACATCGGCAACGCCGGCCACACGGTTTATCTGGTGGAACGGCAGACCACCGTGGGTGGCCACATGCTCCAGTTCGACAAAACCTTTCCCACCCTCGACTGTGCAGCCTGCATCGGCACCCCCAAGATGGTGGAGGTGGCCCAGAATCCCAACATCCGGCTGCTGACCTACAGCGAGGTGACCGATGTCTCCGGCTACATCGGCAACTACCAGGTCACCGTGAACCGTAAACCGCGCTACGTCAAAGAGGGGGTATGTACCGGCTGCGGCGAGTGTACCAAGGTGTGCCCGGTCTCCCTGCCCAGTGAGTGGGACGAAGGGTTGACCGACCGCAAAGCCATCTACCGGGCGTTTCCCCAGGCGGTGCCGATCACCTTCACCATCGACAAGAAAGACCGCGCCCCCTGCACCACCACCTGCCCGGCCGGCATCAACGTCCAGGGCTACGTGCAACTCATCGGCCAGGGCAAATATAAGGAGGCCGTCGAACTGATTCAAAAGCGCCTGCCCCTGCCCGGGGTGTTGGGACGGGTGTGCCCCCACCCCTGCGAATCCCAATGCCGGCGCCAAGAGGTGGACGCAGCCATCGCCATCCGAGACCTGAAACGCTTCGCCGCCGATCAGGTCAACCCCAGCGACCTGCCGATTCCGGCCATCCAGGACCGCCCCGAACGAGTGGCTGTGGTGGGCTCCGGCCCCGCCGGGCTGACGGTGGCCTATTATCTGCGGCTGAAAGGCTTTCAGGTCACCCTTTTCGAGGCCCTTGCCCAACTTGGCGGCATGCTGCGTGTGGGCATCCCCGACTATCGGCTGCCTTCAAAGATCCTGGACCAGGAAATCGATTATTTGCTGCGCCACGGCATCGACGCCCGCACCGGCACCCGCCTGGGCACGGATTTCGATCTGACCGACCTGACGGATCAGGGATATGGGGCCGTCTTTCTGGCCATCGGCGCCCACGCCTCCCTGAAGCTGGGCATTCCCGGTGAAGAGACCCCACAGGGCGTAGTCGACGCCATGGCCTTTTTACGCGAAATCAATCAGGGCAGCCGAAGGCTTCCCGGTGAACGGATCGCGGTGGTGGGCGGCGGCAACGTGGCCATCGACGCTGCCCGGGTGGCCAAGCGGTTGGGCGCCGAGGAGGTCACCGTGGTCTACCGGCGCTCCGCGCAGGAGATGCCGGCCTATGCCGACGAGATCCAGGGTGCCAGGGATGAGGGTGTCCATATCGCCTATCTCACGGCACCGGTGCGCATCCTGGCCACGGACGGCCGGGTCAGCGGATTCGAATGTATGCGCACGGAATTGGGCCCGCCTGACAGCAGCGGCCGACGGCGGCCGGTTCCCGTGGCAGGGTCGGAATTCGTCATCGACTGTGATGCCGTAATCCCGGCCATCGGCCAGCGGACCGACGTGGCCTGGACGGAAAATGTGCCCGCCCTGAACCTGACCCGCCGCAACACCCTTGCCGTGAATCCCCAGACCATGCAGACATCCATTCCGCATGTGTTTGCCGCCGGTGATGCGGTCAGCGGACCGGCCACCGTCATCGAGGCGGTGGCAGCCGGTCACAGGGCGGTAGCGGCCATCCAACGGTTCTTCGACGAGGAAGATCTGGAGGGATTCGCCCTGAGCCTGGCGAACCGGCCCGCGCCGGGAAGCGACTGGGCCGACATCCCCGAGGGCATCACGCCGCAGCCCCGCGTGCAGCCCGCCCACGCCTTCGATCCTGCCCGGGCGCTCACCTTTGACGAGGAGAATCCGGGCATGAGCGAGCAGGACGCCCGCCAGGAAGCGGCGCGCTGTCTGAACTGCGGGGTGTGCAGCGAATGCATGGCCTGCGTGTCGGTCTGCGAGGCCAAGGCCATCGACCACAGCATGGCGGCTGCCCAGGAGACGATCCAGGTGGGAAGCATCATCCTGGCCACCGGATACGACCTGATGGACCCCACGCCCGTCAAGCCCTTGGGCTACGGCCGATACCCCAACGTCTTCACCAGCCTGGAGTTCGAACGCCTGAGCAACGCCACCGGTCCCACCGGCGGCCGAATTCTCATGCGCGACGCTGCCGGCCGATTCACCGATCCGCCCCGCAGCGTGGCCCTGGTTCACTGCGTGGGCAGCCGGGACGTCAACTACCACCCCTACTGTTCCCGGGTCTGCTGCATGTATGCCCTCAAGTACAGCCACCTGATCAAGGAGAAGGTCGGCCATCATGCCCAGGTCTACGATTTTTACATCGACCAGCGCTGCTTCGGCAAAGGCTACGAGGAGTTCTACCGCCGCTGCCAGGAGGAGGGTACGGTTTTTATCCGCGGCAAAGTGGCCGAAATTACCGATCGGGGTCAATCCGAAGCCGAGGCCGGCCGGCTGGTGGCCATCGCCGAAGACACCCTGCTGGGCGAACAGGTGCGGGTACCCGTGGACATGGTCGTGCTGTGCAGTGCCATGCAGGCGCGCGCCGACACCACGGAGGTGGGTCGGCTGTTCGGGGTCAACCCGGGCGCGGACGGATTCTTTCTGGAAGAACATCCCAAGCTGGGCCCCCTGAACACGGCCACGGACGGGGTATTTCTGGCCGGCGCCTGTCAGGGGCCCAAGGACATTCCGGACACCGTGGCCCAGGCCTCCGGGGCGGCAGCCAAGTCGCTGTCCCTGGCCACCCGGAAGGTGGTGGCGGTGCCGTCGGCCATCAGCTGGATCGACCCGGAGGTCTGCTCCGGCTGCCAGACCTGCATCGACCTGTGCGCCTACGGGGCCATCACCTTCGACGCCCGGCGCCTGGTCAGTGTGGTCAACGGCGCCCTGTGCAAGGGGTGTGGCAGCTGTAGCACGGCCTGCCCGGCCAATGCGGCCCAGGTCCGGCACTTCCAGGGAAGACAGATTTTTGCCGAACTTGACGGAATTATGGATGCCTTGGCGGCGGTTGGTTAGAGGGATTAAAAATAACAATAGCCAACATCCAAATAACAAACCAATCACAATGACCAAAATTCAAACAACCCATCATCGGTATGCATCTTGTTTAAGATATGGACATTGAAATCAATTGGAAAGTTGGATCTTGTAATTTGGAATTTCTTTGTAAGTTGAACATTGTGATTTGAGATTTTCTGGTTCGTCGGAGTTAGGTGTAAACCAAACAATAATATAGATATTGGAGATTTTCATGGATCCATTCGAGCCTGCAATAATTGCCTTTGTCTGCAATTGGTGCACCTACACCGCCGCCGACCTGGCCGGCACCTCACGGCTCCCCTATCCCAAGAACATCCGGCTGATTCGGGTGATGTGCACGGGGATGGTAGATCCCCAATACGTCATCAAGGCTTTTTTGGAAGGGGCGGACGGCGTGCTGATCAGCGGGTGTCACCCCGGGGACTGCCACTATATCAACGGCAACTACAAGGCCCGCCGCCGGGTGAAGCTGCTCAAAGAGATCCTGCCCCGGTTCGGCATCGACAGCCGGCGTCTGCGGCTGACCTGGATCGGAGCCAGCGACGGCATCCAATTCGCCGGCATCATGGGAAACCTGGTGGCCCAGACCCGCGAACTGGGACCGGCGCTTCCCGACCTGAAGATGGTGATCTAATTCTGGAGGAGTTATGACACAGGCAATTTGCATCGGCATCGAAAACGAAGACCGGCTTTCAGGCATTCGATCCTTTTTGAACACGGTCATGGAAAAGGCGGGGATTGCGGCCATGCTCGTCCCCACCCGTCTGGCCATGAAGAACCGGATTCTGCCAATGCTGTTATCGGATCCGACACGGCTGGCAGACGCCGACCCGCTCTCGCCGGCCTTTCCGGTAAACGGGGCCCAACAGCTGGCCCGGCTCACGCGATTGCCGGCAGGCGGCAAATTGGCCGCGGTCCTGCGTCCCTGTGAAATTCGCGCTTTCAACGAACTGGTCAAGCTGAATCAGGGCAAGCGGGACGATGCGGTCATCATCGGCCTCGACTGTCCGGGCGCCCTGTCCAATTCCGATTTCAGGGTCTATGCGGATCATCACGAAACGCTGGATGCCGCCACCCAGGCCTTTTGCAAGGCGGTTTTCTCCGGTGAGACGGACCATGAGGCCGTGGCTTTCACCAGCGCCTGCCAGGCCTGCAGTCAGCCGATCCCCGACGGTGCCGACATCGCCGTTGAACTTTTCGGCCGTGACCCGGCCAACGGACTGACGGCCAGAGCCCTCACCAAAACCGGGGAAGGGGTGCTCACCCATCTGGACCTCCCGCCGGCGGAAGCGGCGCCCGCGCAGCGCAAAACCATTCTGGCGGACACCCTGGAACAGCGCAAACAATACCGAGAAAAAATGTTTGCCGCCGTGGCGGAGGCCACCGGCAGCATCCAGGGGCTGTCCACCTACTTGGCGGACTGCGTCAACTGCTATAACTGCCGTGCAGCCTGTCCGGTGTGCTACTGCACCACCTGTGTCTTTACCACCGACACCTTTCATCACGAACCGTTTCAATACCTGCAGTGGGCCCGCCGCAAGGGAGGCGTGAAGATGCCCACGGACACGCTTTTTTTCCACCTGACCCGCATGACCCACATCAGCACGGCCTGCGTGGGATGCGGCCAGTGCACCAATGCCTGTCCCAACGACATCCCCTTGTCCGACCTGTTCACGATGGTGGCCCAGCACACCCAGGGGTCCTTTGGCTACGCCGCCGGCCTGGACCTGTCCCAGCGTCCGCCCATGTGCGGGTTCAAGGAGGAGGAGTACGGCGAGGTGGTGGGGATGGATTAGATTGAGGTTCCGGGTTCGGGGTTCAGCGTTGAGCTTTCAGCCCTGAGCTTTGCGCTTATCGGTCTTGCGCGTTGAGCTTATCAACTCGGTTGCATGGGAGAAACATATGGATCGGAAAATCGGCAGTGCGCTCGTGGTAGGCGCCGGGATCAGCGGCATTCGGGCGTCCATCGACCTGGCCCAGATGGGATACGGGGTTATCCTGGCCGACCAGGCGCCCCACATGGGTGGTATCCTGAGCCAGTTGGACTACCAGTTTCCCACCGACCACTGCGGTATGTGCCGGATGCTGCCCATGGTGGACCGGGATGCCGGCATCCAGACCTGCCTTCGCAAAGGACTTTTCCACGAAAATATCGATATCCGGCTGGGCACGACCCTGGCCTCGGTTGCGGGCGAAGCGGGCAAATTTGAGGTAACCCTGAACCAGCTTCCCAGTCCCATCGATCCCGAGCGATGCCTTGGCTGCGGCCGATGCAGCGAGGTCTGTCCGGTGTCGGTCCCCGACGCCTTCAACGCCGGTCTCACCCAGCGCAAGGCGGTCTATCTGCCGGTCCCCCACACCATCCCCAACACCTACGCCATCGACCCGGCGGCCTGCACCCGCTGCGGGGCCTGTGAACCCGCCTGCCCCACCGGAGCCGTTCACCTCTCCGCCATGGGCCGCCAAGCCTTTCATATCCTGGTGGTGGACGACGAGTCGATCATTCGGCATTCGCTGGACGCCTGGCTGGGGGATGAGGAAGGCTACCACGTCACCATGGCGGCATCGGGCGCCGAAGCCTTGGAAAAACTCGCTTCAGCCCCCTTCCATCTCATGCTCCTAGACATCAAGATGCCGGGTATGGACGGCGTGGAAGTGCTGGAAAAGGCCAAGGTCATTCAGCCGGCCCTGCAAACCTTG
This sequence comes from uncultured delta proteobacterium, assembly GCA_963705475.1. Lineage (GTDB taxonomy): Bacteria > Desulfobacterota > Desulfobacteria > Desulfobacterales > Desulfosarcinaceae > Desulfosarcina. The sequence continues at coordinate 20,848 of CAVPJS010000009.1, forward strand.
ATGATGACCGCCTACGCCACCGTGGAAACCGCCGTGGAAGCCATGAAAATAGGGGCCATGGACTACCTGATCAAGCCCTTCGAGCCTGACGCCCTGATCCCCAAGATCACGGCCGCGTATGACGCTTTTCAAGAAGCCGGCTCCCGCAAAGAGACGGTGGGGGCTATCGTCCTGGCCACCGGCACCACCTGCTTTGACCCGGCCGTGGGGAAAAACCCCATGGGATACGGTGTCGTGCCCAACGTGGTCACCAGCCTGGCGTTCGAACGCATGGTCAGCGGCACGGGACCCGACGACGGCCGCCTGTTGCGCCCATCCGACAAGCAGCCGGTGAAAAAAGCCGCCTGGCTCCAGTGTGTGGGATCCCGGGACCTTCAGTCCGGTGCCGATTTCTGCAGCACGGTCTGCTGCATGTTCGCCCTCAAGGAGGCGGCGGTGGCCAAAACGGTCGCCGGCAATGATTTTCAGGCCACCTTCATTTATATGGATATGCGCACCTTCGGCAAATCATTCGAGCGCTATGGCCAACACGTCAAATCCAGCGGAGGCGTCCGTCTGGAACGGGGCCGGGTCCACTCCATCGCCCCCACCCCCGGCAGTGACGATGTGGCCATACGCTGGACAGCCGCGACCGGAGACATCCACGAGGAGCGCTTCGATCTGGTGGTGCTTTCCGTTGGGCAGCGGCCCAACGCCCAAACGGCATCCATGGCCGAGCGGCTGGCGGTCCCCTCAGACGGTTTCGGCTTCTTGAAAACCGCCCCTTTTTCCGACACCCGCACCGAGCGGTCCGGAATCTTTGCCGGGGGGACCCTCTCCGGCCCCACCGATATCGCCGAATCGGTGATCCGCGCCTCCTCGGCAGCCGTCAACGCCTCCCGGACGATCCACCGGTCCGGGGGCGGGTTGGCCGAAAAGACGGCTGCCCCCAACACCGCCCGGGATGTCTCCCGGGAGCCGGCCCGCATCCTGGTGGTGCAGTGCCGCTGCGATACCGGCACAAAGACGGACGTGGACCTTAACGCCTGGTCCGCGCGACTGAAGCAGGACCCGGCGGTCGTCCGGGTGGTGAGCCTGGACCGCATCTGCACAGCCGACGGCTGGAACGCCTTGACCCAATTGGATACCACCGATGTCAATCGGGTGCTGGTTGGCGCCTGCCGTCCCTTTGCCTACGGCAAAAAAGCCCATGGCCTGACCACGGCCTTCGGCCTGGATCCGGCGCTGATCGAATCGGTGGCCATGGACCACCGCCAGGGTTTGGACCGACCGGCAACCGTCGCCACGATCATGGCCGGCATCTCCCGCTTGAAACATGTTTCCATGGAAGACGACCGAAGCATTGCCGCAGTCAACCGGGCCCTGGTGGTGGGCGGCGGCATCGCCGGTATGCACGCGGCCCTGGCCATCGCCGACCACGGCATAGACACTACCCTGGTGGAGTCATCCGAAAGGCTGGGCGGCAATCTCTCCTGGCTTCATCAGACCATCGACGGCACGCCCATTGCCCCCTTCCTGGAGGACACCATCCGTCAGATCGAAAAGCATCCCAAGGTCGAGGTAATGACCGACAGCCGCGTGGTGGGTGCCTTCGGGCAGGCCGGGCACTTTTTGTCCACCATCGAAACGGCTGGCGCGCCGGCCACGACCTTGGAACACGGGGTCGCGATCCTTGCCACCGGCGGCATCGAGGCCCCCACCGATGCCTACGGATACGGCACCAGCCGGGCCGTGCTCACTCAGCGGGAACTGGAAATCCGCATCCATGAGAACCAGCTGAACACGGATGGGATGACCTCCGTGGCGATGGTCCTATGCGTGGGCTCCCGCGAGGAACCGCGAAACTACTGCAGCCGCGTCTGCTGTCCCACGGCCTTGAAACAGGCCCTGTGGATGAAAAGCCGCAACCCCGACCTCCAGGTCTACATCCTCTATCGGGACATGATGACCTGCGGCCTGGGCGAAGCCTGGTACACCGAAGCGCGCAGGCAGGGCGTGCTCTTCTTCCAGTACGAGCCCGACCGCAAGCCGCAAGTCGGCATCGATGAAAGCGAAGCGGTGCCGGTTACGGTGACGCTTTACGACCCCATCCTGGACGCGCCGGTGAAAATTGCCGCTGACCTGCTGGTCCTGGCCACCGGTATCCAGCCCCGTCTGCCCGAAACCCTGACCCGGGCCTACGGCGCCGAGCAGGACCGGGACGGCTTTTTCCAGGAGGCGGATTCCAAATGGCGCCCGGTGGAGGCGCTGACGGCCGGCGTCTTCGGCTGCGGCATCGCCCTGTCACCACGGTCCATTCCCGAAGCCGTGGCCACGGCCGAAGCGGCCGCCGGGCGCGCCCTGGCAATATTGATGGCCGGACGACTGCCGGCTGCACGCGTCAGGGCCGTGGTTCGCCAGAGCCTGTGCACCCTGTGCCTGCGCTGCATCGATACCTGCCCCTATGGCGCCCGTTTCCTCGACGAAACCGGACAGCGGATAGTGGTCAACCCGGCCATGTGCCAGGGATGTGGCGATTGTGCCACGGAGTGCCCGAACAGCGCATCCATCGTGGAGGGATTCTCCCATCGGAGCATGCTGGGCGCCATAGATGGAGCAATGGCTATGTGAAAATACTTAATTAATACAGGTAATTTTTTATGCATCCACCACTGGCTACCCCATTGAAGACGGCTGAGGGCCAACATGTCTCCCTGGATCACGTCCGCCACATGGTCGGCGCATGCATCCAGTGTGGCACCTGTACCGGATCGTGTCCCAACGCGCTGGACATGGACCTGACCCCGAGGAAGATGTGGCGGCTGGTGAGCCTGGGACGCCTCGTCGAGGTCATGGCGAGCAGAACCTTCATCCTCTGCTCGGTCTGCTACACCTGCACCCTGCGCTGCCCGCGTGGACTTCCCCTGACAGAGGCCATGGAAACGCTCAAGGGCATCGCCTTTGCCCGCTGCGAAGCACGGCATCGAAGCAGCCGCTTGTTTTATGAGACATTTCTGCAGACGGTGCGACGCCATGGTCGCATCCGCGAGATGGCCTTCATGACCCGATACTTTGCGGCCATGATGAATCCGATGGCGCCCCTGCGTTTTGCGCCGCTTGGCCTGAGACTGATGGGCAAAGGCAAGATCGAGATGGGTGGCGCCAAATCAGGGGAGACACCGCTGCATGCCTTATTTGACAGGGTCGCAGACCTGGATCGGACATCCCTCGAAATGGCCGATAGGGAGGGCCACCGATGAACTACCTCTACTACCCGGGATGCAGCCTCAGCACCTCGGCGCGCGAATACGACCTGGCCACACGGGCATTGATGGCCGCCGCCGAGGTCAGCCTGACGGAAATTGACGACTGGACCTGCTGCGGCGCCAGTGCGGCGGCCCCGATCAGCCATCTGCTCTCCTTCGCGTTGAGTGCACGCAACCTGGCCCTGGCCGAACAGACGGCTGCGAACGGTCAGGTCCTGGCGCCGTGCAGCGCCTGCTACCTGAACCTGAAAAAGGCTCACGAGGCGCTGCGCAGCGATGCCGCGGGCCGGGCGGCGATCAACGACGCCTTGGCGGCCGTGAACCTTACGGCCACCGGCAGCGTCCGGGTCCGCCATCTGCTGGATGTCTTGGCCGTGGACCTGGGGGCCGCGCGTTTGGCCCGCCTCGTGACCCGCTCCCTGTCAGGCCTGACCGTGGCCGCCTACTACGGCTGCCAGTGCCTGCGGCCCTTCCAGGAATTCGATGATCCGGAGCGACCGGTCTCCATGGAGCCCCTGATCGAGGCCACCGGCGCCGCCGTCCACACCTGGGAGATGGGCGGTCGCTGCTGCGGGGCATCGCTGGTGAGCACCCATCCGGAAGCGGGGCTAAAAAGGGTCTGCACCATCCTGAAAGCCGCAAGGGATGCGGACATCATCCTCACCGTCTGCCCCATGTGCCAGATGAACCTGGATGCCTGGCAGGCCAACGCATCCCGAATGGCCGGAGAGGATCTCTCCATCACCGTGCTCTATCTGCCGCAACTGATCGGGCTGTCCCTTGGGCTGTCATCGCGTGAGTTGGGTCTCGACCTGAATCTGGCGATTGAGGAGGGGTTCTGGGAGAAAATAGGAATTTAGATGGGAGCCGCGCTAAGTTTTACGGGCAAGGTGTGAAGGGATTGTATTCTATCGTTTTATAACTGGACGCGATCCGCCCCGTAACGCTTAGAACTTGATACTTAACACGCTGTTAGAAGGGTAAAATGTTCAAACTGATTCAAAACTTGCGCAACAGCCTGGCCGCTAAACTCATCCTCACAGTGGGCATGGTGCTGCTGGTCACCATCGCCACCTGGGCGTTTTTCAATATCCGACACCAAAAAGAGAAAATGGTCAAAAACATGCTGGCCGGCACCGACCGCCTCACCACCACGATCCGGCTGGGCACCCACTACGCCATGATGCTCAATTCGCGGGACGAAATCAACCAGATCATCAACAACATCGGCCGCCAACCCGAGATCAAAAATATCCGCATCTACAACAAGGACGGGGAGATCAAATACTCCAACAACCCTTCCGAGGTGGAGCAGAGGACCAACATCAAGGCCGAAGCCTGCGACATTTGCCATCGCACCGAGCCTCCCATGGCAGCGGTTCCGCTGGAAGAGCGGACCCGCATCTTTTTGTCCCCATCGGGCTACCGGCTTCTGGGCATCATCAGCCCCATCTGTAACGACCCCGGATGCAGCAGCGGTGATTGCCACGTTCACCCCGAGGGCAAGAAGATCCTTGGCGCGCTGGACGTGGTCATCTCCCTGGAAAACACCGACCGAGAGATCCTGATGGAGGAGCGGGGAATTATCGGTCTGGCCGGTTTTGTTTTTCTCTTCACCGCGGCCATCATCTTCGTTTTCGTGCTGCGCTTCGTCAACTACCCGATCAAGCGCCTCATCGACGGGACGCGTCTCATCGCCCGCGGCGACTACGCCAGCAAGGTGAGCATGCCCCAGGCCGACGAACTGGGCCAACTGGCGGCAGCGATCAACCAGATGTCAGACGAAATCGCCTTTAGCCAGAAGGAGCTGAACAAGCAGCGGGACGAGTATCAGAACCTCTTTGAACGGGTCCCCTGCCTGATCACCGTCCAGGACCGCAGTTACCGGCTGCTGCGCTTCAACCGGGAGTTCTCTCAACGATTTGCCCCCGAACCCGACGACTACTGCTACCACGCCTACAAGGGAAGAAGTGAGCGGTGCGTCTCCTGCCCGGTGGAGAAAACCTTTGCCGACGGCCTGTCCCACCAGGCCGAAGAGAGCGGCGTGGACAAGGACGGCTCGCCCAAGCACTGGCTGGTGCGCACGTCACCGATCAAGGACGGCAACGGCGAGATCGTCGCCGCCATGGAGATCTCCCTGGACATCACCCAGCGCCGGCAACTGGAAGTGGATCTGCAGAAATCGGAGGAAAAGTACCACGCCATCTTCAGCAACATCCCCAACCCCGTGTTCGTGCTGGATGTGGATACCCTCGAGATCGTGGACTGCAACCAAAGCGTCACCGCCGTCTACGGCTTCAGCGTCGAGGAGATGATCGGCCGTTCCTTCATGACCCTGTTCCCCCCTGACGAACAAGACCACTACGCATTCAAGGTCGCCACCTGTTCGGTTCTCAACCAGGCCCGCCATCTGAATCGTGATGGCAAGGGCCTGTTCGTCAACATTCGTATCTCCCCGTCGAAATACTCCGGCCAGAAGGTGCTTCTGGTGACCACCAGCGACATTACCAAGCGTCTAGAGACCGAACAGCAGCTCATCCAGGCCAGCAAGATGGCCACCTTGGGGGAGATGGCCACCGGTGTGGCCCACGAACTGAACCAGCCGCTGTCCGTGATCAAAACGGTCAGCAGCTTTTTCATGAAAAAGCTCAACGCGTCAGAAGCCATCGCCCCGGACACGCTCTCGACCATGTTGGTCAAGGTGGACGGCAACGTGGACCGGGCCGCAAGGATCATCAACCACATGCGCCAGTTTGCCAGGAAATCGGACATGGAGATGGTCATGGTTCAGCTCAATGACGTGGTGAAAAGCGCCTTTGAAATTTTCAGCCAGCAGCTCAAGGTGCGGGGCATCCAAGTGGTATGGGAGATCCAGGAACCGCTGCCGCGCATCAACGCCGATCCCAGCCGGCTGGAACAGGTGTTCATCAACCTGTTGCTCAATGCCCGGGATGCCATCGAATCCAGATGCGGGAACCGGCCGACGGGTGATGCAGACGGGGAAAAGACCATCCGCCTGTGGACGGGCATCGAAGATCCGTGGGTGGCATGCCGGGTCTGCGACACGGGGACGGGCATCCCGGATCACCTGGTGGAAAAGATCTTCGAGCCTTTTTTCACCACCAAGGAAGTGGGCAAAGGCACGGGGCTTGGGCTTTCCATCAGCTACGGCATCGTCAAGGAGTGTGGCGGCACCATCGAGGCAAAGCCCAACCCACCCCACGGCACCTGTTTCATCCTTCGTTTTCCATTGCTTACGGAGCCTTCCCATGAATGACAGCGGCGGCAACACCATCCTGATTGTCGACGACGAACCCGATATCCGGGAAGTTCTGGCCATATCCCTTGAAGATATGGGCTACCGCACCGTGGTGGCGGAAGACGCCGCAACGGCCTTCGACCACTTTCAAAAAGAACATCCCCAGATCGTGGTCACCGACATCAAGATGCCCGGGGGCGACGGCATCGGACTGCTGCGAAAAATCAAACATGAAAATACCGAGACCGAAGTGATCATGATTACCGGCCATGGGGACATGGACCTGGCCATCCGAAGCCTGAAATACGAAGCCACCGATTTTATCACCAAACCCATCAATGTGGACGCCCTGGAGATCGCCCTGCGCCGGGCTCGGGAAAAGATCGCCATGCGCCGGAGGCTGCAGGATTACACCCGGAGTCTGGAGCAGCTGCTTAAAGAGAAAAGCGAACTCCAGGATCACCTGGCCTCGCTGGGCCTGATGATCGGGTCCGTCTCCCACGGCATGAAGGGGCTGCTCACCAGCCTGGACGGTGGCCTCTACCTGGTGTCATCGGGATTGAAGAAAAAAGACTTCACGCGCGTGGAAGAGGGCTGCCAGGCCGCCCAGGAAACGGTTCAACGCATCCGTAAGATGGTGCTGGATGTCCTTTACTACGCCAAGGAACGGGAACTGAAACGAATTCCGGTAAGGATCGCTGACTTTGCCGAGGATCTGGTTCGGATCATCCAGCCCCGCATTGACAGCTGTGGTATCCGGCTGGCGTGTCATTTTGAGAGCAATGCAGGCATCATGCAGGTGGATGCCGATTACCTGCAGGCTGCCCTGGTCAACATTCTGGAAAATGCCGTTGACGCCTGTCTGAAAGACCACCGCATGCCAACCCATCAAATCGATTTCAGCGTCACCGACGTAGGCGATGAAATCGTTTTTTCCATTGCCGACGACGGTATCGGCATGGATGGGGACAGCTGCGACCGGATTTTCAGCCTTTTTTACTCGACCAAAGGGAGAAAGGGTACCGGCTTGGGATTGTTTATCGCCAATCGTGTCATCGGCCAGCACGGCGGCAAGATTACGGTGGCCAGCAAACCGGGCGAGGGGTCTGTCTTCAGGGTTCGAATTCCGAAACACCCCCCTGAATGATCACGGTGTCCGCCGGTCAAGAAAGGAATGTTCGGATCCGTTCAGCCGCCGACGCCGCTTGATCCGGGGTCAACCAGTGGATCGACTGGCGGGCGCCGAACCAGGTCAACTGTCGTTTCGCATAGCGGCGGTGATCCCGCTTCAACACCGTCACCGCCTCAGCCAGGCTGGTTTCGCCGCGGACCACCGCGGCCAGGTGCCGATATCCGAGGCTCTGCATGGATTTCAGGTCGCCGCCGTATCCGCTGGCCATCAACTGCCGCACCTCATTGAGGAAGCCCTGGGCCATCATGGCGTCAACTCGCCGGTTGATGCGTTCGTAGAGCACCGGCCGCGGCCAGAAGAGGCCGAGTTCCAGGGTGTTGAAGCGCTGTTCACGGAAGCCGTGGCGCTGGTGAAACACCGTCAACGGTTCACCCGTGACCTCGAACACCTCCAACGCCCGCATGATGCGATAGGTATCATTGGGGTGGATCCTTTCGGCCGCAGGGCTGTCGATCGCTTTCAGGCGACCCATCAGGACGGCGGCCCCCTCCGATTCCAGCTGCCGCTTCAGGCGCCGGCGAACCGCCGGGTCCGACGGCCCTTTCTCGAAAAGGCCGTGGATCAGCGCCTTGATATAAAGCCCGGTTCCCCCCACGACAAAAGCAACGCGCCCCCGGTCGCTCGTCCGCCGGACAACCTCATCGGCCATGGCCGCATAGGCGGCCGCATCGAACGCCTCGTCGGGATCCACAATGTCGATCATGTGGTGGGGGGCCGCCGCCTGCTCCGCCGCCGTGGGCTTGGCCGTGCCGATGTCCATGCGGCGATAGATCTGCATGGAGTCGGCCCCGACGATTTCGCCGTTGAACCGCCGCGCCAGGTCGATGGCCAAGGTGGTCTTGCCTGAGCCGGTGGGACCGACGACAAGGATGATCTTGGGAGCATCGATCTTGTGCGTATCATTCATGGCTCAATTGTGGCGGGTTCGGATACCGTCCGATAAAATCGGTATCATCATTTCTATCCCGCTTCGTTTGACGCGTCAAGTTGAGGATATTGTCATGGTGAACGGTTGACAAATCACCAAAAGCCAAGGATAAAAAGGTCAATCAATTAAGCACCACCGATCAGCTTTCTTTCCAAACCAACTATCGGGAGAGGCACAGATGAATATCGCAGTGGTGGGCGGTGGCAGACGTTGCAAGGACTTTATGGACGTCATTCAGCGTCACACCTTTCTGGAGGTCAATCCCAAGATCGTCGCCGTGGCGGACATCCGCCCGGATGCGCCGGGCCTTGTGGCTGCCATGGAAAAGGGCTTGTTTATCACCAGCAGCTACGATGACTTCTTCGACCGGAATGACATCGACCTCATCGTCGAACTGACCGGCTCCATGGACATCTACAATGACATCCTGGCCAAAAAGAAAAAAAATGTCCGCGCCATTGCCGACCGCACGGCCCAGCTGTTCTGGGAGATTTCCCGGGTCTCCACCATGCAGAAAAAAACCGACCAGGAGCTCAGGGAGGCGCGCGCACTCTACAACATGGCCCTAAACGACCTCATCCAGGAAGAGGTACTGGTGATCGACCACCGCTTCCGTATCATCGACACCAATGACGCCTTTCTAGATAAGTTCGGCCTGACCCGGGACCAGGTCATCGGGCAGTTCTGCTACAGGATCACCCACCACCTGGAAAACCCCTGCTCCGGTGATAATCATCCCTGCCCGTTGATCCAAACCCTGGAATCGGAAAAGCCCTCCCAGACCACGCACATCCATCTGGACAGGGACGGCCGTAAAATTTACTACTCTATTTCCACCTACCCGCTGATCGAACAGGGCGATGTGATCGGCGCCGTGGAGATTTCACGGGACATTACCAAAGATATCAACGTTCAAAAAGTAATGATGCAGCAGGAAAAGCTGGCCTCCGTAGGGCGGCTGTCCGCCGGCGTGGCCCACGAAATCAATAACCCCTTGACCACGATCCTGACCACGGCCATGCTGATTCAGGAGGATCTGGATCCGAACGACCCCACCTACGAAGAAATGTCGGTGATCGCCAACGAAGCATTGCGCTGCCGCAAGATCGTGACCAATTTGCTGGATTTCGCCCGGCAGTCCCAGCCCGATAAAAAGGGATACAACATCAACAAGATCATCACCGCCTGCCTCTCCCTCACTCAGAAGCAGGCTGCCTTCAAAGATGTTTCCGTAACACAGGACTTGTCCGAGAACCTGCCGCGGATGCTGGTGGACAAAGGCCAGATCGAACAGGCCATGATCAACCTGATTATCAATGCCGTCGAAGCGACGCCGGCCGGCGGCAGCATACATGTATCCTCGCAACCATCGGACCGTCAGGGGTTTGTCGATATTGTCGTCTCCGACACGGGTGAAGGCATCCCCGAAAACCAGCTGAATCAGATCTTCGACCCCTTTTTCACCACCAAGGACAACGGCACCGGGCTGGGATTGGCCATCACCCACGGCATCATCGAACAGCACGGCGGCACCATTGTGGCCACGAGCAAAGCCGGAGAGGGCACCACTTTCACGATCACCCTCCCCGGGGAGAAAATAGCCAGCGATGCCCCCTGATCCCGCCCTTGTTTTGATCGTCGATGACGAGCCCAACATCTGCAACAGCTGCGTTAAAATCCTTTCCAAATCGGGCTACCGGACCGAGTTTGCCTTGAACGGCTACGAGGCGCTGAAGATGTTGGAAGCCCGGCAGTTCGACGTGGTGGTCACCGACCTGAAAATGAGCGCGTTGGGTGGCATGCAGGTGCTTGCCCGCGTCAAGGAGGCCTACCCGGACACCCTGGTCATCGTCATCACCGGTTATTCGACGGTATCTTCGGCCGTGGAAGTGATGAAGATGGGGGCCTTCGACTACCTGCCCAAGCCCTTCACCCCCCATGAACTAAGGGCCGTTGTCGGCCAGGCCCTGGCGCAGCGCGAGAACCGGTTGAAAAACCAGCAGCTGAAAAGCAAACATCCCCCCTCCCGCCGGATTCAGCATCAGCTGGTGGGCAACAGCCCAAAAATAAAGAAGGTCATCTCCATGGTGGAAAAGGTGGCCCCCACCGATGCCACCGTGCTGGTTTATGGTGAAAGCGGCACCGGCAAAGAACTGGTGGCCCGGGCCGTCCATGCCAACAGCAGCCGGGCCGACAAGGTTTTTTTTGCCGTGGACTGCGGCACCCTCTCCGGCAGCCTGCTCGAATCCGAACTCTTCGGCCACGTCAAAGGCGCCTTCACCGGTGCCCACCAGGACAAGGCGGGCATTTTCAGGCAGGCCCACACGGGCACCGTCTTCTTGGACGAGATCAGCAATATCGCGCTGGATGTTCAGGGAAAACTGCTTCGGTTTCTGGAAACCCGCGAGCTGATGCCTTTGGGCAGCACCACCAGCCACAAGGTCGATGTCCGGCTGATTTTTGCCACCAACCAGAATTTAGAAGAGATGGTCCGCAAGGGCACCTTCCGGCAGGATTTCTATTACCGCATCTATGTCTACCCCATCCTGCTGCCGCCGTTGAAGGAACGCAGGGAAGACATCCCGTCCATCGCCTACCATTTTCTTAACCAGTTCTGCCGCAACATGGACAAGACCGTCAACGGCTTTGCCGATGACGCCCTGACCCGCCTCACCGAATACAGCTGGCCCGGCAACGTGCGTCAACTGCGCAACGTGGTGGAGCGGGCCGTGATTTTGTGTGAAAAGGAAACCATCGGCCTCAAGGATTTGCCCCTGTTGGGCGAAATCAGCGATATCGAAACCCTGTTCGACAACACCCCCACCAACAATGAAGACTTGAAGGCCGTCAAGGCCTTGATCCGGCAAAAAGCCATCGCGCGGGTGGAGTGCAACTTTCTGACCCACGCCCTTTCCAGCAACGACTGGAACGTCACCCGGGCGGCCAAAGCCGTGGGCATGCAGCGCCCCAACTTCCAAAACATGATGAAAAAGCATGGAATCACCCTTCCCCGGCGCCATTGAACCGCTTTCCATACACTGTATATAATTTTCATACACGCCGATGGCAAACCGCTCCCGGCCCGCTACGCATGCCTGGTGACCGCCATCGAAATATCGGTCACCACGCGTTCAGGTGTATGTATTTCCCATACATCTGAACGCGTGCAGGAAGGGCAAAAATTAATTTTTAGTCAATATTTACATTATGTTAGAAACATATCTACCCGTTGGCACACTTTCTGCTGCATCTGCAATCAAAGCTGAAAACCGATGACGCAGTTGACATCATAGGATAAGAAAATTAGGGAGGGGGATATGAACACAATACCGAAAATTATGGTGGTCGATGACGAAGCCAGCATCTGCAGCAATGTTGAAAAAATTCTCAATAAAAGCAACTACGCAGTCACCCGCGCCGCCAGCGCCAAAGAGGCCCTCGACAAGTTGGCCAAAGAGTCCTTCTCTCTGCTGATTTCCGACATCGTCATGCCGGAGATGAACGGCCTCGAACTCTTGAAAATGGTCAAAAAAGAGTGGCCGGTGACCCGGGCGGTGATGATGACGGCCTACGCCTCCACGGACACTGCGGTCAAGGCCATCCGCATGGGTGCCCTGGAATACCTCCCCAAACCCTTCACGCCCGACGAATTGCGCGCCACCGTTGAAAAGGCATTGTCCGGCCGGCTGGTGGAAGCCCGGATTTCCGAGAAGGAACGCGAGTCCATCAACATCATCGATGTGGACATCCCCTTCGACGCCGACGAAGTGGAGAAGGTCACTGGAAAAGGATATGCCGACACCCTGGGCCCCTCCGACATGCCGGTGGTCGAGGTCAGGATGCCCGAAAACCTTGAAGGGTTCTGCGACGTGGGCAACATGGTCTGTGACATCTTCAAAAAGCTGGGCGCCACATGCAAGGCCGGCACCAAAACCGCTGCCTGCCCACAACTGGCCAAAAAGAAAAAAAGTGCCAAGCGAACAACCGTGGACACCAAACGACTGATCGGCATCGACCAGCCCTTCGACTACGAGGAGGTGGCTGCCGTGTCCGGTCCCGAATACATCCATAATCTGCGCAGCGACGGCGTTTCCATTCCCTACTATGAAGACCTGAAAGCCAATCTGGCCCGGCTGGCGGAGCGCAACAAAATCGACGTGGATGTTCCCTTCGATGCCGATGAAGTGGCTCAGGTAACCGGAAGGGCCTATGTGGACCACGCCACGCGAACCGACGTGCCGAGCGTGGAAATCAGCGCCTCAGAACCGGTGGAGGGCTTCTGCGAGGTAGGGGACATGGTCTGCGACATCTTCAAAAAACTGGGCGCGACTTGCAAAGCCGGCACCAAGACCGCCGCCTGCCCCCAGTTGGCCAAAAAGAAGCGCGCGGCCTTGAAGAATGCCGTCGCGGACACCGCGCCCCTCATCGCCCCGGACATGCCCTTCAACTATGATGAGGTCGTCCAGGCGACCGGCAGGGATTATGTGGACCACCTGGTCTACGACGGCACGGTACAGATACCCTATGAGACCCTTAAATCCAATATGGCCAAAATGATCGCCGCCGAAGCACAGGAACCCGCACCCCGGCAGACCGCCCAGGCACCCGCCCACCCCAGCATCCTGGTGGTGGACGACGAGGTGGCCGTCAACAACAACATCCGCAAAATCTTGGCCAAGAAAGGCTACCACGTGGACCAGGCCGTTACCCGGGAAGAAGCCATGGATTGCATCGGCACAAAAAGCTACGGTCTGGTGCTGCTGGACCTTCGGATCCCCGGCGTCAAAGGCCTTGAACTGCTCAAGGCCATCGGGGAAAAAAATCCGGAAGCGAAAGTGATCATGATCACCGGTTACGCCAGCATCGAGACGGCAGTGGAAGCGGCCCGCATGGGCGCCGTCGACTACCTGCCCAAGCCCTTCACGCCCGACGAAATACGCAACGCCACCGAGCGGGCCTTCCAATTGGCCGCCTAACCTGTCCACGAACGGTCCGGCCCGTCCTGCGCAGGAGCCGGGCCGGACCGTTCGTGTTGAAAAGTTTACCAGCCCCTCACCCACCCCCGTCGACAAACTTTCTGCAACCCGAAAAAGCCCGCTGAACCGCTATGGCGCCCGCTAACCCCGTCGCTTGCGGCGGGAGCTATCGAGCGACCTGAAAATCGATTATTTTAGCCTTGCGGTGAACCCTCCCCGCGGCTTGCCGCGGGGAGGGTTCAATGGCGATGTATTGCACATATACGCATAAAAAACCCGTTTCAAAGCCATAAAATCATCCGAATCATATTGACAAGCCAACCATCTCCATATAGGTAAATCCACTGGTTTATCGCCGCCCCCTGGCGTCAAAATATATCGGTCGTGTGCAAGTGAGCGGTCATTCATTGGGCGGATCAACATCGACAGGAGATTGAAATGATGGCAAAGGATGTAGTGGGTTCCGTGCTGGTTGTCGGCGGAGGGATCGCCGGCATGCAGAGTGCGCTGGATCTGGCAAACTCTGGGTATTATGTGTACCTTCTCGAAAAATCACCCTCCATTGGCGGGGTCATGTCCCAATTGGACAAGACATTTCCCACCAATGACTGCGCGATGTGAATTATCTCACCCGTACTGGTCGAGGTCGGCCGGCATCTGAACATCGAACTGATCACCTATGCAGATCTTGAAAGCGTCGAGGGGGACCCCGGCCATTTCAAGGTAAAAGTCAAAAAACGCGCCCGCAGCATTAAGATGGATCTGTGCACCGGGTGCGGTGCCTGTGTTGAAAACTGCCCGGTGGTTCAGCAGAGCGCATGACAACACCAACTTGCTTTCATTTTCGTGAAGCGTGTTTTCCATTGGGAGATCGGTAAATGAGTGAGGCACAAGCGATACGCACCGACGAGGCGCATGAGGTAGACTTTGTAGAACTGGACACCATGATCGACAAGCAGTTTTCAACGGACAAGGAGAACCTGATCATGATCCTTCAGGCCATCCAACGTCACTACAACTACCTCCCCAAACCCGCACTGACTTATCTTTCCGCCAAAATCGGCGTCCCCTACAGCAAGATTTACGAAGTGGCCACGTTTTACAGCACCTTCAGCCTGGAGCCCCGCGGCAGAAACATTATATCCATCTGCCTGGGTACCGCCTGCCACGTTCGCGGGGCCGAGCGGGTCCGCGAACGACTGCACGACTCGCTGAACATAGCCGACGGCCAGACCACCGATGACGGGCGTTACACCCTGGAATCGGTGCGGTGCATTGGATGCTGCAGCCTCGGGCCGGTAATGAAAGTCAACGAAGATATGTACGGCCGAATCGCCACCGATGAAGTCGAAAAAGTCCTGGGTCACTACGAATAATCGAAGAACGAGGCAAAAACCATGAAAATCGAGTCTTTGGAAGACTTAAAAACCATATGCCAAAAAGCCAGGGGATCCATCTACCACCCGGACGCAATTAAAGTGAATATCGGCATGGCCTCGTGCGGCATCGCCGCCGGCGCCCAGGCGTCATTCGACAAAGCCGCAGCGTCCTTTGCCGGTGACAAAGGCATTGCCATCTGCCAGACGGGATGCATCGGGTTCTGCGAGCAGGAGCCCCTGGTGGAGATTCTCGCCGACGGCAAGCCTCGGGTGATCTATAAAAACATCACCGAAGACAAAATCCTCGATGCGATTAACGATTATCGCCAGGGGTTGTTCGAAAAGAAAAAATGGATTCTTGGCCAGATGCGAAAGCCGCTTGGCGTAATGGAAGACGGCACCGAAAACCCGGTCGCCAGGGTGTCTCCCCAGGAAGGCATTGCTTTTCTCGAGGAGATTCCCTTCTACGGCAAACAGGTGAAAATCGCCCTGAGAAACTGCGGCTACATCGACCCCGACACCATCGACGAATATATCGCCCGGGGCGGATACAAGGCCCTGCTCAAGGCCCTCAAACAGATGAAGCCCAAGGAGATCATCGACGAGGTGAAGGCCTCGGGGTTGCGGGGACGCGGCGGCGGCGGATTTCCGGCCGGCATCAAGTGGGCCACCTGCGCCAAACACGACGGGGAGCGCAGCATCATCTGCAATGCAGATGAAGGCGATCCTGGCGCCTACATGGATCGCAGCATCCTCGAAGGCGATCCGCACAGTGTCATCGAAGGCATGCTCATCGCCGGAGTGGCCATCGGCTCCAGCCACGGCTACATCTACGTCAGAAACGAATATCCCCTGGCTGTCAAGCGCCTGGTCACCGCCATCAAGCAGGCGGAAGGCTGCGGTCTGCTGGGCGACGGCATTGCCGGAACGGATTTTTGCTTCAGAATCAAGATTTCCACCGGTGCCGGCGCCTTTGTCTGCGGCGAATCCACCGCCCTGATGGCCTCGCTTGAAGGCAAGGTGGGGCGCCCCCGGGCCAAATATGTCCACACGGTTGAAAAGGGCTTCAGAGACGGCCCCACCAACCTGAACAATGTGGAGACGTATGCCAACGTCCCGCCGATCATCGTGAAGGGCGGCGCTTGGTATGCCGGCATGGGCACCGAGCACAGCAAAGGCACCAAGGTGTTCAGCCTCTGCGGCAAGATCAACAACACCGGCCTGGTTGAAGTTCCCATGGGTGTCTCGCTGCGTGAAATCGTTTTTGAACTGGGCAACGGCGTGCCCAAAAAGAAAAAATTCAAGGCGGTTCAGACCGGCGGGCCCTCGGGCGGCTGCATTCCCGAGCGCTTCCTCGACCTGCCCGTGGATTACCAACGCTTGGCCGAGGTGGGTTCCATCATGGGCTCCGGCGGCATGATCGTCATGGACCAGGATACCTGCATGGTGGATGTGGCCCGCTATTTTCTCGATTTTCTCAAGGAGGAATCCTGCGGGCAGTGCAACCCCTGCCGGGAGGGCATCAAACAGATGCTCGACATTCTCACGGACATCTGCGCCGGCAAGGGTAAAGCGGGCGACATCGAGCTGCTCGAAGAGCTGGGATCCATGGTTCAGCGCTTCTCCCTGTGCGGCCTGGGGACGGCGGCACCGAACCCGGTGCTGACCACGATCCTCTATTTCAGGGATGAATACGAGGCCCACATCCAGGACAAACGCTGCCCGGCCGGCGTTTGCAAGGCGCTGTTCCACTACGACATCGACGCCGATGCCTGCACCGGCTGCGGCGTGTGTGCCAAAAAGTGTCCTCAGGATGCCATCACCGGCAAAAAAAAGGAACCCCACCAGCTGGATCAGGACAAATGCATTAAATGCGGCATCTGTTACGATGCCTGTAAATTCGATGCCATTGCCATCCGATAATATTAAGGAAAGAGTCGATGATCACGTTTAAGCTGAACGGTAAGACAGTCCAGGGAGATGAAGGGCAGTACATTCTCCAGGTTGCCGAAAAGGTCGGCGTGGAGATCCCCACCCTGTGCCATCACAAGGCGCTGGAACCGGCCGGCATGTGCCGTATCTGTACGGTGGAGCTTTTTGACGGCCGCCGCACCCGTTTCGTCACCGCCTGCAACTACCCCATTTGGGAGGGCATGGAGGTCAACACCGATACCGAGGCGGTTCACGCCGGCCGCAAGCTGATCGTCGAGATGCTGCTGGCGCGCTGCCCCGAGGTGCCCCTGCTGCAGAATCTGGCCAAGCAATACGCCATCGGGACACCGCGCTTCAAACTGGAAAACGACACCTGCATCCTCTGCGGCCTGTGCACCCGCATGTGCGAAAAGATGGGCAGCAACGCCATCAGCCTGACCGGCCGCGGCGTGGACATGAAAGTGGACACCCCCTTTCACCTTCAATCCGACGTCTGCATTGCCTGCGGTGCCTGTGCGTCGGTCTGCCCCACCGGTCACATCACCCTGGAAAAGATCAGGGAGGTGGTTTCGCGGCGGGGCTCCAGACTGATCCCGTCGGAATATGACATGGGCCTTAAAGGGCGCAAACCGGTGTATGTCCCCTACGCCCAGGCCGTGCCCAACACCCCGGCCATCGACCGCGACGTCTGTGCGCATTTTAAAACCGGCGGTTGCCAGGTCTGCACCTCCTTTTGCGGCGTGGACGCCATCGACCACACCATGGAAGATGAAATCGTGGAACTGGAGGTGGGCTCGATCATCCTGGCCCCGGGCTTCGAGCCCTTCGATCCGTCTAAATACGATGCTTACAACTACGCCAACCATCCCAACGTGATCACCTCCATGGAAATGGAGCGCATCCTTTCGGCCTCCGGACCGACGGACGGCCACCTGGTGAGACTTTCCGACCACCAGGAACCCAAAAAGATCGCCTGGTTTCAGTGCGTGGGGTCCCGGGACCTGAACCGCTGCGACAACGCCTATTGTTCGTCGGTATGCTGCATGTACGCCATCAAGGAAGCCGTCATCGCCAAGGAGCACGCCCCCTACGACCTGGACTGCGCCATCTTCTTCATGGACATGCGTACCCCCGGCAAAGAATTCGAGCGTTTTTACGACAACGCCAAAGCCAAGGGCGTGCGCTTCATCCGCAGCCGGGTGCACACCATCGACCCGGTGCCCGGATCCGACGACCTGAGCGTCCGCTACATTACCGAGAATGGCGAAACGATTACGGAAGTCTTCGATCAGATCGTGCTCTCCATCGGCCTGCAGACCGACCCGGAAGTGGTCGCCATGGCCAACCGCCTGGGCCTCGAACTGACCGAGGGCAATTTTTGCAAGACCGACACCTTCTCGCCCGTGGAAACATCCAAAAAGGGCATCTACGTCTGCGGCGCCTTCCAGGGGCCCAAAGACATCCCCCAATCGGTGGTGGATGCCAGCGCCGCCGCATCGGCCGCCGGCGAGATTCTCGCCGAGGCGCGCAACACCCTGACCAAAATACCCGAGGTCATTCCCGAAACCAACGTCATCGGCGAACGTCCCCGCATCGGCGTGTTCGTCTGCCGCTGCGGCATCAACATCGCCGGTGTGGTCAATGTGCCGGATGTCAGGGATTATGCCGGTACGCTGCCCTACGTGGAGTACATTTCGGACAACCTTTACTCCTGTGCCCAGGATACGCAGGAAACCATGACCCAGATTATCAAGCAGAAGAAGCTCAACCGGGTCGTCGTGGCCGCCTGTACACCCAAAACCCACGAACCCCTCTTCCAGGAAACCCTGATCAATGCCGGGCTGAACAAATACCTGTTCGAGATGTGCAACATACGCAACCATGACTCCTGGGTGCATAAAAACAACCCGGACCTGGCCACGCAAAAAGCCAAGGATCTGGTGCGCATGGCCGTCTCCAAGGTGGCCCTGATGCAGCCCCTGCCCGAGGCCGAACTGAATGTCAACCAGACGGCCCTGGTCATCGGCGGCGGCATCTCCGGCATGACCGCAGCTAGGAGCCTGGCCAGCCAGGGTTACGTCACCCACATCGTCGAGGCTGCCGACCGGCTGGGCGGCAACGCCCATCATATTTTCAAGACGGCCACCGGCGACCGGGTCAAAGACAAACTGGCCGAACTGGAGCAGGCCATTGGGGGTGACGACCGGATCAAGCTTCACCTGAACACCCGCCTGACCGCCGTGGACGGATTTGTGGGCAGCTTCAAATCCACCCTGACCGTCGGCGAATCCAGTGAGGTACTCGAACACGGCGTGGCCGTGGTGGCCACCGGCGGAACCGCGCTCAAGCCAGATGAATACAACTACGGTCAGGATCCGAGAATCCTCACCAGTCTGGAGCTGGATGAAAAATTCATCACCGACGACCCGGAGCTCAAGACGCTGAATTCCGCCGTCTTCATCCAGTGCGTGGGATCCCGTCAGCCTGACCGCCCCTACTGCAGCCGGGTCTGCTGCACCCACTCCATCGACAATGCGCTGGAATTGAAAAAAATCAACCCGGACATGCAGGTCTACATCCTCTACCGGGACATCCGCACCTACGGCGAACGCGAGTACCTGTACAAAAAGGCCCGCGAAGCCGGCGTGATTTTCATCCGCCACGACCTGGAGAACAAGCCGCAGCTGACGATCAAGGACGGCAACATCCGCATCACCGTCACCGACCACGTGCTGCAGCGCCCCATGGAAATCAGCGCCGACCTGGTCACCCTGGCGTCTGCCATCCTGCCCAACAAGGATGAAGCCCTGGCCCAGTTTTTCAAGGTGCCGCTCAACGACGACAACTTTTTCGTGGAAAAGCACGCCAAACTTGGGCCCAGCGAATTTGCCACCGACGGCGTGTTTCTCTGCGGCCTGGCCCATTATCCCAAGCCCATCGACGAAGCCATTGCCCAGGGCCGGGCCAGTGCGTCGCGCGCCATCACCCTGTTGTCTAAAGAGACCATCAACACCAGCGGTACAGTGGCCGAGACGGAACCGAGCATCTGCAGCAGCTGTGGGGTCTGCGTTTCCATCTGTCCCTACTCGGCACCATCCTTTATCGCCGCCGACGCCCGCATGCATGCGGGAAAGGCCCAGATCAATCCGGTGCTGTGCAAGGGCTGCGGTCTATGCGTGGCTTCCTGCCGATCCGGTGCCATCCACCTGAAAGGGTTCGACAACGACCAGATCTTTGCACAGATCTTTTCGTTGAACGAAGCCGTGTGAACGATCAATCAAAGGAGAACGCATCATGTCTGACTGGGAACCGAAAATCGTCAGTTTTCTCTGCAACTGGTGCAGCTATGGGGCGGCGGATCTGGCCGGCGTGAGCCGGATGCAATACCCTTCCACCATCCGGGTGATCCGCATTCCCTGCACCGGCCGCATGGACCCGAAGTTTGCCCTGACGGCGCTGCGGGAAGGGGCCGATGCGGTTTGGGTCAGCGGGTGACATCCCGGCGAATGCCATTACCTGGAAGGTAATTACTACGCACGACGGAAATTCACCCTGTTTAAAAACCTGATGGTACTAATGGGCATCGAACCGGACCGCCTGCACTTTTCCTGGATCTCTTCGGCGGAATCCACCAAGTTCGTCAACGTGGTCAAGGAAGTGACCGAAAAGGTCAAAGCCATCGGGCCCAACACCCATTTTATCAAAAATACGGCCAAGGTAGCATAACATGGTAGGATACACTGAGAAGATAAAAGAGATCGCCGGTCGACTGCTCAAGGAATGCACCGTGGACATGGTCATCGGCTTCCGCAAGGGATCCATGCCCATGATGAACGAACCCTGCTTTGCCACCACGCCTGAAGCGGTCGACACCTTGGTGTGGGACAGCAACTGCGGCATCAACCTGGCCAATTATCTGACCAACCGGAAAGAGAAAGTGGCCGTGATCGCCAAGGGGTGCGACTCACGCAACATCGTCACCCATATCATCGAGAACAAGATCAAACGCGATCAGCTCACCATCATCGGTGTCCCCTGCACGGGAATGATCGACAAACGCCGGATCACCGGCCTGGTGGCGGGTGAAGTCCTGGACGTCTCCGAAACCGAAAACACCATCAAGGTCAAGACTGCCGATGCGGAAACCCTCTTCGACAAGACCGAGGTGCTTCAGCAGAACTGCGCGCTGTGCATCCACCGCAACCCGGTGATCTACGACGAAATGGTGGCCGATGCGATACCCGAGCAGGCGGTCGCGGACCGCTACGCGGATATCCAGAAGATCGAGGCGATGAGCACCGAAGACAAATGGCGCTTTTTCGATGACCTGCTCTCACCCTGCATCCGCTGCTACGCCTGCCGCAACGCCTGCCCGCTGTGCTACTGCCCCACCTGCTTCGTGGATGAGGCCAAACCGCAGTGGATGGGCAAGGGCCAGGATCCCATGGACGTGCGGACGTTCCATTTTTTAAGGGCCTACCACTGTGCCGGCCGATGCACCGACTGCGGCGCCTGTGAACGGGCCTGCCCGGTGGGCATCAACATGCGCCTGCTCACGCGCAAACTGGAAAAGGACTGTCAGGAACAGTTCGGTTGGGAAGCCGGGCTCTCCCTGGATCAGCGCCCGGCACTGGATGTGTACCGGGCCAACGATCCTGAGGCCTTCATCAGATAGATGAAGACGAAAGGTCCCGGAGAATGCCTTTTTCCCGCCGGCAACTTTCTTCAAGGCTG
>CAVPJS010000010.1:0-135614 GCA_963705475.1 uncultured delta proteobacterium
TTTAAAACGCCGCTGGCACCCTGCATACATCTCCTGACTGAAACCGAATGATATAGATGCCCATCATTTTACGCCATCGACCATCACCGTAAACTTTTTTGAGGCGCTGCAGTTCGTGAATCGATTTGTCTACCGCAATGGTTTCCGGTACAGAAAGCTGTTCAATAATTTCAAATTTCAACTAACGAACTCCGCTGCTTACTTGAAATATAACCAGTTGATATTCAGTTGAAAATAACCACTGCTCAACGTTTAACGCTTTTTTTATCACCAAAAATATTATGACACATACGATAATATGTGCAAAGAAATAATTGGCCAATTTTCTATACGGTTGGAATTCATTTTTTTGCAGGTGGTTTTTAGATAACACTTAATAAAGAATGGAGCCAACAACAATGACTATTTAAGGGGTGGTAAAAGCGATATAGCGGTTCAAAACGCCTATATTTGTATTTTATACGATACAATTTCAGTAATTTAGCGTGGACCGATCCCTTATCGCTTATCGATGGCATCTGCTCATCATTAGGAAAAGAAGATCCTTGTAAACTTATTATTTTATGAGCGTCCCCAAAATTCCGAATTCCGTATATCACTCCGCTGGTGTTATCCGCTTTGGCCAATCCGCTGCGGTTTAAAAGCCGCAAGCAGGTGATCCGCCTGGCCGGACTGGATCTCAATGCCAGCCGCAGCGGAAAGACAAGCAAGCAGCAGGTGCCGGTAATCTCCAAAAAGGGCGACGCTGAACTGCGCTACGGGTTGTATCAGGCTGCCCTGATCGCCTCTTACCATAACGATGCTTTCCGGCGGTTATACAACCGCATGCTGGAAGGTCGCCAGGGAGAGCGAGGGATCAAGACCAAGGCCAGAGTGAAGATCGCCGCCAAGATGATTGTAATCGCCTGGACCATATTGAAAAAGAACGAGCCGTTCAATCTAAACTATCTGCTGGCAGAGCCCGTTCATCCCCGTTGAAAGACAAATTTCGTGAGGGACAATCCTGGGCCTGCCAGCACCACATGAGAAGCAATGCATGTCGATGAAGTGAGGGAGGACTGAACAGCTGACATAGGCACCATTTTTTACATATTCGGCGAGAGAGCTCGATTATGGACGTTGAGGCGCAATGACCTCGTGAGGGACAATCAATGAGCCTCTCTTCCGAACTTGAGAATCTGGATAAGGAATGATTGGCGGTTCCGCTGGTTCGGATCATGCCGGATAAACGTAACGATCAGATCGTAAGTTCGCCGATGGAAGAGAATGTCTCGCCAATCTTTTGGTTAAACTCTACCGGCAAGGTGCGCGAAGTGAATCCAATATTTTTTAACCTTTTGAAATTAAATGTAATAAAAAGAGATTGACATAAGGATTATAGAATGTCCCCTAATTTACCTTGACCTGCCCTTTAATGGGCGATCCCTTATCGCTTATCTAAACTTATCGGTTGCATCTACTCAGCATATAAAAAGGCAAGATCCTTGTAAACTTATTTTTTTATGTGCGTCCCCTAATTTACCTATACTTTTATGGGCGTCCCCTAATTGCCCTTATCGATGGCATCTGCTCATCATTAGGCAAAGAAGATCCTTGTAAACTTATTATTTTATGAGCGTCCCTAAAACTCCCCGAATGATATAGATGCCCATCATTTTACGCCATCGACCATCACCGTAAACTTTTTTGAGGCGCTGTAGTTCGTGAATCGATTTGTCTACCGCAATGGTTTCCGGTACAGAAAGCTGTTCAATAATTTCAAATTTCAACTAACGAATTCCGCTGCTTACTTGAAATATAACCAGTTGATATTCAGTTGAAAATAAACACTGCTCAACGTTTAACGCTTTTTTTATCACCAGAAATATTATGACACATACGATAATATGTGCAAAGAAATAATTGGCCAATTTTCTATACGGTTGGAATTCATTTTTTTGCAGGTGGTTTTTAGATAACACTTAATAAAGAATGGAGCCAACAACAATGACTATTTAAGGGGTGAAAAAAGCGATATAGCGAGTCTAAACGCCTATATTTGTATTTTATACGATACAATTTCAGTAATTTAGCGTGGACCGATCCCTTATCGCTTATCGATGGCATCTGCTCATCATTAGGCAAAGAAGATCCTTGTAAACTTATTATTTTATGAGCGTCCCTAAAACCCCCCAATCCTGGGCCTGCCAGCACCACATGAGAAGCAATGCATGTCGATGAAGTGAGGGAGGACTGAACAGCTGACATAGGCACCATTTTTTACATATTCGGCGAGAGAGCTCGATTATGGACGTTGAGGCGCAATGACCTCGTGAGGGACAATCAATGAGCCTCTCTTCCGAACTTGAGAATCTGGATAAGGAATGATTGGCGGTTCCGCTGGTTCGGATCATGCCGGATAAACGTAACGATCAGATCGTAAGTTCGCCGATGGAAGAGAATGTCTCGCCAATCTTTTGGTTAAACTCTACCGGCAAGGTGCGCGAAGTGAATCCAATATTTTTTAACCTTCTGAAATTAAATGTAATAAAAAGAGATTGACATAAGGATTATAGAATGTCCCCTAATTTACCTTGACCTGCCCTTTAATGGGCGATCCCTTATCGCTTATCTAAACTTATCGGTTGCATCTACTCAGCATATAAAAAGGCAAGATCCTTGTAAACTTATTTTTTTATGTGCGTCCCCTAATTTACCCTAAAAAGAGATTGACATAAGGATTATAGAATGTCCCCAAAATAAAAGAGGGCGGACGAGCTTGCTCTAAACCCACCGCCCTCTATGCAATTATATGTTTATGAGCGTACTTTTCTTTGCCCTTTCCTTGATTTTACGGTGCAGAGACCGGATTCCCTATCAGAATGAAGTCGTCGTAGTCGACACTGGGATCAAAGTCATTAAAGAAAATGAAATATTGCCCGGGTTCTACCGTAAATGGGTCATGGAGGTAATCATATTACTTTTTCTTCTCCCAACGTATTGGACTATATAAATATTATTTTTATTGTCTCCATCATTTCCAGGTGAGAAATACTGTAAACGCGTAAGGATTCAGAGATACTTCGAAATCGGGATTTGTGTTGGTGTCCACGAACCACAAGTTCTCGCCAGCGCCAAAATCGACTCGCCGTTTGAGCCCCCACGAAGCGCAGTCCTCGGAGTCATATAGGGTAATTTCGGTCTCACCGCCACCACGCTCAGTCAACAATGCGTGGCCAGCTTCCAGGCCGATGGTTTTAAAGTCCCACTCTCCCGCAAAATTGAACGATGTTAGTTCATAAAGTCAGCAGCATCATAACTGTCACCAAATACCACATCGCTCAAGAAATCCTCCCAGCCACCGTTATTACCGGGAAAATTGTTGCCACAGTTGAAACTGCATGTGGGTATCACACCATCATAATCCTCTTCGCAGTTGTACCGAGAACCTCCCTCCTCGCCTTCCTTGCACTTTTTCAGGTCTGCCACGTCTGGGTTATCATCAGATTCAGTAAGGCCGATAAACGCATAATCGGCATAATCGCCGGAGCCTCTATTGACAGGGATAAAGTCTACGAAAGTTACATCGGGATTCCCGGAATAGACCTCCTCGCAGAGCGCCTGGCCAACAGCATCATCCAGTGTGATCTCGACCGTCTGCTTCCATTGAGTCCCGTCCCATTCTAATGTGCCTGGCACAGCAGGAAATTTGCCTTCACCCGCTCTAAGTTCGCCGTCGGGGAAAGCCGGTGCGAAAACGATTGCGGTAGGCGCAACGTCAGCGTCAGACACAAGGCATTGTCCTTCGCCGCCGGCCCCGCCCTCTCCGACCAGGGGCGTTTTGATATAGAGCGGCAGTCCGCAGACATCATCGGCGTCCAGAACTTCTACTTTTACCAAGGAACCTGATCTGGAAAGCACCTTGAAGGCCGCGAGTCCGAGATATGGCCCCTTCAACGGATTACCTTTCACCTGGGAATGTTTGACCGCAGCACAGATGGTCTCACCAACGAGTTCGTCGAGGTCCGGACCGAACAAGGGCTCTACGCCGGGGACCTTGTGTATGAATTCTTCACCGTTGATACCAAACCCGTCGTCCGGTATAAATTTGCCTGCGGCCGAATCCCACGTACCCACGAACCGGCGTAGGGCGTCGTTGTCGCTAAGGGTACAACCTTCACCACAGTCTTTCCATTCGACCAGGCTCTCGTCCGTAAGGGCATGGAACCCGGCATTGTTTTTTTTGCCGGTAGGCAGGGAAATCACAAATACGGCTGGATCCGCCGAACTGGCCCTTGTCGCAAAGCCTTTCAACTGCTCGCGTTGGCCGCGATCTTTAATGTAAAAATTAATTTCATCTTTGGTAAAAAAATTTGGCGGGACCCCATCTCTAATCGCATCTTTGTCCAGTACCAGGACTCGGGCGGCCGAATCCCCGGTCGCTATGTCGCATGCCAGCCTGGCCGCTTCGGTGTCATTGGTCGCGCAATACAGCTCTCCCAAAATATCACCGCAATTGTAACCATCCCCAGCTGGAAAGCCGAAGACAGAAGTTACAAAAGTTCCAGGATTGTCACTATAAAAGGTGACACCTACGCTCCTTCTTCTTCTGACGGTTACGGCACTGGCCGCTTCAGCTAAGAATATCGAGATCAAGCCTATGGCGACCATAGCGATCATAAATTTTTTAAACATTAGCCCCCCTCCTTTTTTTGTTTATTATTTATTATTTGCTTCTGTTTTTTTCGTTACAAGATTTGAGTACCACCTTCTCCAGACAAGGGTGTTCTTGCAATCCTTATGGGAGGGCAAGCGTGAGTTTAACAAAGACCTGCGTGTCCTGCTGAATTCTTAAGTTGTTCCTGTCTGTCTCGAAATAGTCGAATTCCTTGCCAAAAATATTTGTCGCTCCCAGGGTGACGAAACCATAGCGCTTGGGAAGACGGTAACCGATCGCGGCATCCACCAGCCAGAACTGGTCAGAGCCTTCCTCGAAAACATCAAAACCGATCACTGTCCGTTCTATTTCACCCTTTTGATCATAGTACGTCGCTGTCAAGCCGGCGCTAAATCCGGAAGGATGGAAGAAGTTAATCCCCAACGGAAATCGATGGGTCCGCAGATCCTTTATACCGTCGGGGAATTTCTCGTCCCTTTCAAAGTCCTCATACAGATATTCCGCTTTCAGTGCCAGCCAGGCATGCGGCGTCCAATAAAGATAGGCACGGCCTAAGTATTCTTCCCACTTCGCATCTTCAAGATTTAATGGATCACCCGGTTCCAATTGGGTAAAAACAGGCACATTCATGTCCCGGTAGGAAAATTCCGCGCCGACGTATACGTCTTTAGGGAATTTCTGATCGAGAGCAACACCATAGACCCACGCGTCGGTTGCTTCAGGATCGTCGTAAAATTGATTAAAACCGGCAACCTGGGTGGCCTCGAGGGTCTGAGCCGTTACCAGCGTTCTGGTGAGCGTCCTGAATACGGCACCGCGAATGGTCGTGGATGGAATCGGGTTCCAGTTGATACCCAATTTGGGGTTGAACTGAGTTTCATCAATTTCCTCTTCACTATAGTTTGCTTCCGTTTGATCAAAGAAGTCGCCACTTGCACCAACCGTGAGTGTCAGGTTTTCGTACGGGCTGATATAGGTATAGGCGTAAAGATTCCAGTGCACGGTGTCCAAATCCAAACTATCAGAAAAGGAATCGATAAAGGTCGGCGGGTCTGTCCCCGACCACTGAAGGGTATCGGTGAATGTAACCTCTTCATCTTCTCTGACATATCCTGCACCACTGACCAGGTCGACATATCTCGAGCGGAACAGGTACGACAGTTCGCCGGCGTAACTATCTTCTTCTATGGGGTTCTCGAAAATATCTTCTGCATCAGGAGGTGGCGGAAAGCCGTCCCAAGAGCCATCGAAATAAAACACATCAACAAAATCGTCTTTCCTGTTCGCATACTGAAAATTACCCAAGAGAACAGAACCCGGTGAAAAGCCATGGCGGAAACCAAGCCGCCCCGAATGCGTGGTGACCTCGTTGCGTTGGTCCGTCAAAAAGTCCTCCTGGAAGAACCGCTGCCTGATGTCGCCTCTTTCGTTTTCTCTGCCCCTGTATTCTGCCTGAATACTTGTTTTATCGTTAATTTGATACTGGGCGAAAACGTTGCCGATGTCGTCCTGTTGGTCGGCGTTTTCCCGCCACCCGTCCGTTTCAAAATGGGTATAACCGGCGCTCAGCGACAGCCCGTTATAAATACCGGAGACTATCCCTTCCCCGGCCCAGGTTTCGTTGCTACCGAACAGTCCGCTGGCTTGCAGTGCCGCCTGGTTGCGGGCAAACAGCGGGTTAAATTCATTGAATGAGGGCTGGGCCGCTCCCTGGGAGCTGATCAGAAACAGGTTGCTTTCCGCCAGGGCCGGCTGGATAGGGGTGATGTTGATCGGCTGCAGAAGCTGGGACTGCAACAGTTCGCTGACGCGGGCGATCTCGTGGCGCGGCAGCGTGGCATAGGTATCGGCCAGAAAGCGGTGGGCTGAGTAATTGGTCGGGTCGGTGTTGACCGCGTTGTAGCCTTCCAGCAGGCCGCGCTGGCCGAATCCAAGGTCGTTGTATATCCGGGCCGTGGCCGCGCTGCGGGCGGCCAGGTCCGAGTCCAGCAGCAGCTTGGAGCGGTAGACCGCCCGGTTGTCGTTGAGCTCCTTGGCGGTCTCGAAGTCCTTCAACGCCTCCACCGGCCGGTTGGTGGTCTGCTTGGCGATGGCGTCGTAAAAATACGGCGTCGGGTCGTTGGGGTCGAGCTCCTTGGCAATCTGGTATTCGCGTTGATCCAGCCCGTCGCGCTTTTCCTCGTAGAACGCCTTACCCAAATAGCTGCGAATCAGGGAGTTGTTGGGGTCCAGGCTGGCGGCGACCTCGAGTTCCGCCCGGCCCTCCGCCAGTTGGCCGTCACGGATCTTGGCCAGCCCGTTTCCCAGGCGGGGCAGCGGATCCGCCTGGTCGGTCTGGATGGCCTTTTGAAAAGCTTCTCTGGCTTCATCCGTCTTAACCTGGGTCAGGTAGGCAAACCCCAGCACGGTCTGGGTTCGGGAGAGGTCCGGCGCCAGTGCGGCCGCTTTCTGGGCCGATCGAAGGGCTTCGTCCAGTTCGCCGAAAGAGAGCTGGATTTCGGCCAGCCGGGCATGGGCCAGGGCATCGTCGGGTGAGGCGAACACCGCGTCCATCAGGCTCCGGCGGGCGCCTTCCATGTCGAACCGGGCCTGCCGGGCGTAGGACATGGCGATGTAGGCCGTGGAAGCCTTCGGGTTGGCTTTGACGGCTTTTTGCGCCAGCTCGTAGGCGGTTTCCTTATCGTTTTTGACAAGGGCCACGATGGCCTGCAGGGAGAGGGCATCGGCGGAAGCCGAATCGAAGGCCAGGGCCTTTTGAAGATCCGCTTCGGCGTCGTCAATTTTCCCCACGGCAAGGGATTGGGAGGCTCTATTGGCCAGGAAGACCGGATCGTTCAGATCTTCGCGCATTTCCGGCTGGCCGGGCGGCACATAAACCACCGGCGGATAGTACAGCGCCCACTGAACGGCATCCCTGGGCCGCACCACGGTGGTCAGCACCGGCGCCCTGCCCTTTTGGGCCACGGCACTCTGGCCGCTGGTCAGGGGCACTTCGCCGGCGTCGTTGGACGCCAACACACTACCTTCGAAAACCGACAGGAAGGTCTGGTCGTCCTCCACCCGGATGAGAAACTCGGTGCCGCGCACACCGGCGACCACATAGGGGGTGTTGACCTCGAGCTTGTTGGGCTTGCGGGCAAATAGGTGGGCCGCGCCCTTGAACATGTCAATGAAAGAGGTCTTTTCCTCGAATTTCTGGACGACGATGGAGGAGTTGGCATTTAGCCGCAAAACGGATTCGTTGGCCAGCGCCAGGCTTGCACGGCTGTTGTCCAGCACCCGGATCTCATCCCCCGGGCAGAAAGTGTCGTCCAGTCGGACCGGTTGCCACTCCCCCCCCCCGGCCGATCTGGCTTCCACCGTTCCCTGCACGGAGACCGCCTTGGCCGCCGATGGGTCGCAGTTTGTTGCAGCACCTGCAGATAGGCATGAGATACCGATAACGAGTGATAAAACGAAGAGATACCGGAATAAATAAGGCACCGCAACTTTCATATAGACCTCCTTTTTTGGCCGTATAGATCAAACACCGATATTGCCGGGTTTGAATTCAGGCATCGTCAGAGGATCTGAATGGAAAAAGCAACCTATGGATCTTCAAAATTAAATAGAAATGAGTTTGGCAACGACAAAAAATAGAGCAAAAAGCTATCGAGTTTTATGCAAATTATATGCAAAAACCGTGCAAAAGTAGATATTTAGGTAATGTCAGGAAAATATTGATTTAATCAAAAATATAAATCTAAAACCATCTTAAATATGAATTTTTTTTTACAACTAATGTGAAAATTTTTTAATAATAAGAAACTTGCACCATAATTCATATCCTATTTTAAAAAAATGTAAACACTAAAATTACATGGAAATAACCCGTATATGAGTTAAGGGTTTTTAACTGCTAAAGCCAGCAAATCGGAATTTGATATCACCCTCAACATGCTTCACAGAGCTGCTCCCAGACCGAACATTTTCGGTGGACTGCCGAGAAAAGCGTCGATCCCAGTGTTCACAGCAACGACATCGGTTACATTGCACCCTCCCCGCGGCAGGCTGCGGGGAATGGCCTGAAGGGCAGGATCGAACGCGCGAAGCGGCGGGTGGCCACCCGATTCAACAACCCGCTGATCAACCTCATCATCAAGGACCTGGCCGACGCTCACCTCGATCGGAGCAGGCTGTGCGATCCTGGACAAGCGGCGATTGGCCGCTGCATCCGTCTGATCGATCCGTGCCTGACGTGTGCCACGCACTGAACGATAATCCGCCCACATTGGCAATACGGATGACTACGTTCGTTTAGATCGTATTTGTTTCCAAATTCGCGGGTGAGAAGTTTCGCGGAAGGAAGCATAATGCGCACAACGATTCGTACCGAAGTGGCTTGTTTTTGTGGTCCCATCACCCCAGTGGGGAGATGAACCGGATGCAGGGCTTCAGGTGAGTTGACGTTTGACGGCTTCTTAACCAGTCCGGTATCCGCGTAAAGCTTCATCCCTCGTCAATGCAGCGTACCATAAGTAGGCTGCATTGATCTCGAAGTGGTTACGAAGCCCTCGGAAATGAAACGTCCGAGGAGACAAATCCTGTGAATATGGATCGGTTTTTCGTTGGAGCGGCTTCCAGCCGCGATCGAATTGCTCAAGGTGTTAATCGTTATCGCGGCTGGAAGCCGCTCCAACGCCATCATGTTTCATTGTGCATATATGGTCATCCGTGGTCTAAAATAGTTTTTTTTACGAGTTCAGCAAGGTGTTAGTCAATATACCTCAAACCGATGCCATACCCGATGGCGTTTTCGCCGACCCGTTCATGCCGCCATTTGGCTTCGGCCTGGCGGATGGATCGCGACGGGAACGTTTCACCCTGCTTCATGCTTCAATTCATCGGGCCGGATGGAAAGCCTTTATCTGCTGGTTCGCACTGAATCCTTCCGACGGATCCGTTCGCGGCGGCAGATCCACCCCACGGTGCTGATGTAGGTGAACCCCTCGCAGGGCGCCTTGCGGCGATCGCCCTCCCGTTGGTGTTCGACGCGGGCCATCCGCACGGCGGCGGACGGGTTCTCTTTTTTGGCTTTGTTTGCTTTCATACGCCACCTCTCGATCATTTCATCGGTCGACCATCGTTTGGGCGCACAGATAAGCAGACAAACGACAGGCGGCTGCATCACCGCCGGTTG
Source organism: uncultured delta proteobacterium (assembly GCA_963705475.1). Classification (GTDB taxonomy): domain Bacteria; phylum Desulfobacterota; class Desulfobacteria; order Desulfobacterales; family Desulfosarcinaceae; genus Desulfosarcina. The sequence continues at coordinate 9,837 of CAVPJS010000010.1, forward strand.
TTTAAGGTTTAGGCGGTTTTAATTTCTATCTTCTTGGCCTCGGATTCCCGGGCCTTTTTAAAGACCAGTTTCAAGACCCCTTTTTTGTATACCGCATCGATGTCTTCCGGGACCACCTCCGCAGGCAGGTCCACCATGCGGCAGAAACTGCCATAGGATCGTTCCAGACGATGGAAATTTTCCGCCTTTTCCTCCTTCTCCTGCTTTTTTTCGCCACTGATGGTCAGGGTCCGGCCGTCCAGCTTCACATCGATGTCCTTGGCCTCGCACCCCGGAATTTCGGCTTTGACCGTAATGTCACCCTTGCCTTCAATCACGTCCACGCGCGGCGCCCATTCACCATCCCCGAAAAGCCGCCGTGAAATTGGAAAATCCGTGTCGAAAAACCGGTTGAACAGATTGTCGATTTCACTTTTGAAACTGACCAACTCCTTGCCGGATCGTCGTCTATGGGGCATCAAATCAAACATGGCGGGTCTCCTTTAAATGGACTGTTCGTATTTTGTCGAAACCCATCCGACTGGATGGCGGCTGCCCAATTTTCCTAAAAACCGAGAAGCATGGCGAAACTGGCACGCTACAGCCTGACCACCGAATTATAGCTGTTTCCAAAGGGCGTCCGCAGAAAGTCGTCGGCCTCGGGATCGTTTTCCCATTGGGATTCCCCCAACAGATAGCGGAACTGGTAGGATCGGTCTTTTTCCAGCTCAAGCGTGGCGCTGAAGGCACCGTTTTTCAACCGTTTCATGGGTGTCGCCGAGGTCGACCAGTCGTTGAACTCCCCCACCACATGCGCCACGGTCGCCCCGTTCCCCACGTGCTCCGGGATCTTGAAGGTAACCTTGCACACGGGTCGGCGCTTCAGATACTGTTTGCGAATGCCCATGGTTTACCTCCGTTCATTAGATGGTTTAAAAGAGGGTTCAGGCCTCACGCCGATGGTGCATCAAGATCGACGACCATCGACGCGCCGGGGCTCGACCCCTTCGTTCCGTCGCATGGCCGGAGCAGCGCCCGGCCGTATCGTCGTGTCCGTGAATGGTGGGTGTTGTCCGACGGTTCAAAAAACCCTATGCAAAAAAGAAAGCATAGAGAATGCCAACATGATGACTGCTTTCAACATACTGAATTGGTTTTATTTTCTATTTATTTGGCCTGCCGGCCGCTGAGCATGGCTGTCAGCATTTTTTACGAATTGAAAAGCCTTGCCCGCAGCCGTCGGCCGGCTTACCGCACGCTTTCATACCCGCTGGGAACACCGTCGTTGGAAAAAACGATTTGCCACAACTGATTTCGGCGGGCGCGGAAGGACCCGGCACAGGCCAGCAGGTAGTAGGTCCACATGCGGAAAAACCGTCCGTCATAAGCATGCTTGATGTGGTCCCAGTTCGCCTTGAAATTTCGGTACCAGGCCAGCAGCGTGGGGTCGTAGTCAATGCCGAAGCTATGCCAGTCCTCCAGGACCAGCAGTTTTTCCGCCGCCGATGAGATCTGTCGGCTGGATGGCAGCATGGAGTTGGGGAAGATGTATCTGGAAATCCACGGGTCACAAAAACGCACGGATCGGTTGCCGGCGATGGTGTGCAGCAGAAAAAGCCCCTCGGAGGCCAGGCAGCGGTGAATCATGCGCATGAAGGTGCGATAGTGACCGGCCCCCACATGTTCGAACATCCCCACCGAGACGATGCGATCGAAGGTGCCTGTCAGGCGTCGGTAATCCATCAGTTTGATGGTCACCGGAAGCCCCTCGCAGCGCTGCCGGGCCAGGTTGACCTGCTCCCGCGATATCGTGATGCCAAGCACCTCGACGTCGTAATGGGTGGCCACATAGGCCGCCAGGCCACCCCATCCGCAGCCCACATCCAGGACCCGCATACCCGGCCGAAGCTTCAGTTTACGGCAGATCAGATCCATCTTGGATTCCTGGGCCTCATCCAGGTCGCCGGCATCCTTCCAGTAGGCACAGGAGTAGTTCATCCATTTGTCCAGCATCAGCGCGAACAGGTCGTTGCCGATGTCGTAATGGCGGCGGCCGATGGCAAAGGCCCGAAAGCGGCCCGGCGAGCACGTGCACGCCGCTTTGACGGCACACCACAGGGTTTTCAATGATTTTTTTGCCTGATGATCCAATCGGAAGCGCAGGATTCGCGCAAAGAACTGATCCAGGGCCTCGCAGTCCCACCAGCCGTCCATATAGCTTTCGCCCAGGGCCATGGATCCACCGGCGGCGAGTCGTTTGTAAAACAGGTCGTGGTGCACCTGGATGTCCCATGGCCGGCTGCCATTGACCGCCACATCGGCGGAAGCGAACATTTCCGGAACCAGTCGTTCAGGTGATGTTGTCTGCATGATCCAGCTTCCCCTGTTGATCGGTTCTCCGGCGCTTGCCGTTGCTTGAAAAACCTGACCCCGGAAAATATTGACCGTGACTCATCTCAGCAGCCGGCGCCTCTATTCGGCAAACAATGTCCTGAGAACAGATGATTCCGGGTGCCTGGCGGTATAGGTGGCCGTCTCGCCGACCACTGCCTCGACGGCCTTGACGATCCAGTCTGCGTTGGCGGCATTGAGCTGATCCAGCCCGTATACCATCGCCGGTATGTGCGGGGCGATCCGTTTCAGATGGTTGAACATTTCCCATCCCGAGCGGTTCCTGAAGGCATGGTTGATCAGAACCAGCGCCGGGGCGGCATCCGAGGGATGGCTGGTCACCCTGTCAATGTCGGCGATCCGGCTGACCCGGTGCCAGTGACGGGTCAGTATTATTTTCAGGAAAGCGGAAGTTGCCGGGTTGTCATCCAGAATAAAAATCGATTGATTGCTGATTTCCTTGACACAAACACGAAAATTGAAAGCCATCTCCATCTCCATCAATGCGGGCAGGTCTATTTCGATCACAACCTGAGGATCAGGACGTCCATGTCCGGAAGCGCGGTTGAACGGCCATGTCTATCTTCTCTTTCAACGCTTTCAGGTTGAAGGGCTTCAGCAGCAGCCCGTCCACAATGCCCGACCCGTCCAGCAGATCCGCAACATCGCTCTCGCTGTGACCGGTCATGATGATGACCTTGGTCCCGAAATACTTCTCTTTGATCTGATCGGCCAGCTGGTACCCGTCGATGAAGGGCATGTCATAATCGGTGATGACCAGATCGTAGTACCCCTTGGTGAGGTAATAGAGGGCATCCACGCCATCTTCGGCAACGGTGGGGTGGTAGCCCAGACGGGTCGCCATGTTTGCAACCAGGTTCAGGATGTCGGGGTTATCGTCCACGATCAGAATTCGGCTGACATCCGAATCAAGCGTGGGCCCGCCGGTCGACTGCAAGGGCGGGTCGTCCAGCAACGGGTGAAAGGCGTCGGGACCTGCGGGCAACCGGCCCTCGGGCGAGGGTTCCGAGCGATTGGCGATCATCCTTGGCATGGGCGGCCTCCTTTTTCATCTGGATTGAATGGTCGGAATCTTTACGTGAGGAAGCGCAGCACGTGTCGGGGCGATGAGAAATGCGTTAGGAGCAGGGCAAATGCTTCGAGATTCGTTAAGCAACCTTATACGGCAGCCGGTGCATCAAAAACAATTCGCACAACTGCCCATTTTTTCGATTGTCTATAGGTATTTTTGCCCATTGCAGCAGCGAAAACGAACCCGGAAAGGCCGGAACCAACAGATCGCAAGTGCCATATTTGAACCCTCCCCGCGGCAACCGGCGAGGAGTGCGCTCGCCGCCGCGGCTCAACATTTTTTGCCTGGCGGGATGACGGTATACCCTCGAGAAATGGCGTAGCGCACCAGGTCGGCAGTGCGTTTGAGGTTGAGCTTGGATCGGATATTGGCGTGGTGTCGGTGGACCGTGCGGACGCTGATGCAGAGACGATCGCTGATCTGCCGGTCCGTGTGGCCCTCGGCGATCATCTGCAGCACCTGGCGTTCGCGGGGGGTGAGCGGGTCTGGCGCGGCTTTGAAGTCGCCTTGACAGATGGAAATGATGGCCGAGGGAAATTTACTGGCCAACTTCCTGGACAGGTACGTTTTGCCCCTGCGGATCTGATCGATGGCCTGGAGCAGTTCATCCCCCGAATCCTCTTTGAGCAGATAGCCTTTGGCGCCTGCCTCCAGCGACATGGATAGAAAGTCCTCGCTTTTATGCATGCTCAGCATGAGGATATGAATCTCGGGGTACAGGGAGTGGATCTCACGGGCCGCTTCGATGCCGCGCAGGCCGGGCATGGAGATGTCCAGGATCACCATGTCGGGCACTGTTTTGTTAAGCATCTTCAGCAGCTGCAGGCCGTCGCCGACCTCGCCGATCACGGCGATTCCCGCCACCGCATCGATCATGCGTTTGATGCCCTGCCGCATCATCGTATGATCGTCGGCAAGAATGATACGGTAATCTCTCATTGGACGGCCTTCGGGCTGGGACAGGGCACGTGAACAATCAGCCGGGTGCCCTGGCCCGCCTCACTGTCGATGGAAAGGGTTGCACCGATCATGCGGCAGCGCAGCGCCGCGGCTGACAGCCCCATTCCCATGCGGCCATTGGCATGATAAAAGTGCTTGTTGACATCAAAACCGATGCCGTTGTCTTCGATGCGGATACGCACAGTGTCACCTTCGCGGCTGGCCGCCACCACGACCCATGTGGCCTGGGCATGTTTGTGGACATTGGTCAACGCTTCCTGGAAGATGCGGAACAGGCCGACACGGGTCAACGGATCCTCGATGCGGTCAAGCAGATCGATATCCGTCTCCACCTGAACCGCCGCGTAGGTCGAATATTCACGGATCATCTGCCTGGTGGCAGCGGCGAGCCCGAGTGTCTCCAGCGCCGCCGGTTTCAAGCCGTGGGCAATGTTGCGGATGTCGTCGATAACCTTGTCGAGATAATCAAGCAGGCCATCGCATTCGTTTATCAAATCGACTTCGCCGGCCGGCAGCCGGCGTTGAAGGGTTTTCAATCGAAGTTTGAGCACATTCAGGTCCTGGCCGCATCCATCGTGAAGCTCCAGTGAGATTCGCCGCTGTTCATCTTCCTGAACCGTCAGCAGGTGACCGGAGAGGAAATTGAGTGCATCCACCGATTCCTGAAGCTTGTTCTGCAGGTTAAACCGCTGAACCGCCAGTCCCAGCCGCGACCCGACATCCTCCAGATTTTCGACCAGCCGCAGGGAGAAGCGGTTTTCACGACGGTCGGCCACATGGATCAGCCCTTCGATGGCATCACCGATGGCAATGGGAATCAGGGCCACGGATGCATACCCGTGCGCCTGGCATGCATTCCGGGTCATACCCAGGTCCCGAGGGGACAACGCGGCCAGATAACGGCTGGCTGTATTGACATAAAACGATCCCCTTTTCGTGAAAAAGGGCTGGCTTGGGTCGACGACGCCCTTAACGACCGCCGTGCACATGCATGGATCGGTGTCGAGGCACAGCGGGCTCTCGGATTCGAAGAAGGCCTGGCTGAACCCATCGTAGGCCTGGTAGGGAATGTTGCCGGCATCATCGCGGATGCGGATGCCGACGGCATCGCATCGAAGATACGATTTCACCCGTTGAACATAGCCCTCCAGCAGCTCCTGAATGCTGGCGGCGTGGCAGGCCAATTCGAGGCAGTGCTGCTGCAGGACGAAGCTGGAGGAGAGCTGCACATGTTCGCTGATGTCCACGATCGAGACCGTGTATCGCTGTATGTCGCTGCGTGCATCGGAAAAAGATTGCATCTGAACCTGGGCATCGAACAAGAATCCGTCCGCACGTTTCATTTTCAGTTCGAACATGGAACTTTCCGGGCCCTTCTGGCAATTCAGCTTCTGATAATAAAAGCAATCCTGATCGTCCCGGTGGATGAAATCGGTGATGCAGCGACCGGTCAGACGGCTGCGGGGTGCATTCAGCGAGATGGCCGCGGCAAGGTTTATTTCATGGATCACGCCTTCCCGGTCGATAACCATATAGCCGATGGGGGCAAAGTTGAACAAGCCGGCATAGTTGCGATAGAGTGTTTCGTATTCCTGCCTGGCCGCTTCGACGGCGTCGCGGCTCTTGGACAACTCGTCATTTTGCATCTCCAGCTCGGTCTGGTTAACCTGGAGCTCGTGGAGCAGACGGGTGAGATCCTGGCCCACCGGAGGGTCGATCTTCCCCGCGGGCGTGCCCACCAACCGTTCAGCCCGGCGTCGAAGTTCCGCCCAATGGGTGTTTTCGGGTTTGTGCCCGGTCATGACGTTTTTCCTTGACGGGTTCACGCCGGCCTTTCATAGGTGGCAAATTTGACCGGGTGGCGCTTTTCGTCCACCAGGGTCGTTACATGCAGCCGGACGGCAATGGGTTCGCCTGACTTGGTAATTCTCTCTATTTCAAATGGTTGCACCGTTTCGCCGCGCTGCAGCCGGCGGGCCACATCCGCATAATCATGGCGGCTCTTTTCCGCCGTGATGTCGGTGATGTGCATGTGCGTGGCTTCCTGTTCCGTCCAGCCGTAGAGCGTTTCGGCGGTCCGGTTCCACGACAGAATGGCGCCGTCGAAATCCTGCACGGTGGCGGCGTCCGATGAACATTCGAATACGGCGGTGACCCGCCGGAGCAGGTGAACCTGCCGCACATCGGTAATGTCGATAAAAGCGATCGTGACCCCGTCGATGACATTGTCGATGGTTCGATAGGGCATGATGCGCATCTCATACCACCGGTCGTTTTTATCCCTGACCTCCAGCCGCTTGCGATCCAGCCGTTCAAGCACGTCGCGGGCGTGGACGTTCATCGCCTCCATCAGGGTGGTGATGTCGCCGACCGGGCGCCCGATATCGGTCTGGCGAAGGTTGATGATCCGGGTGACGGCCGGCGTGAAGCGCCTTACGCACAGGTTCAGGTCCAGAAACAGGCAGGCGATTTCCGTGCTTTCCAGCAGGTTGTTGATGTCATTGTTGGATTTGGTCAGCTCGTCGATCTTCTGCTGGTGTTCGGCGTTGACGGTCACCAGCTCCTCATTGGTGGACTGAAGCTCCTCCCGGGAGGTCTCCAGCTCTTCATTGGCACTCTGAAGCTCCTCGTTGACCGACTGCAGCTCTTCATTGGCGGCTTTGTACGCCTCATTGGAGGTTTCGAGCGCTTCGATGGTGGTTTGCAGATACTCCTTGGTGGTGCTCAGTTCGTTTTCCAGCCGCTTGATCTGCGGGAGCGGTTCGCCGGGATCTTCCGCCGGTGCATTGGCGGCCGCTTCGGGTCGACCGCTTTTGGCCGCCTCGAACAAAACGATCAGCAATTCCCTGCCCGCCGGCTTTTCCGGCAGCGGGCGAACGGTAATCGTCGTATTCAATAAAGCGTCATCGGTCTTGACGGCCACCCCCTCGATGCGCTGGGTCTGACCGGTTTTAAAAGCGCGGCCGAGGCCTTGGGTCAACTTGAACGCCAGGCCTTCACGGGCCATCTTCATGATATTGAAACTGGCCTTGCCTTTGGGCACCTGCAGATACGGTTCGGTTTGGCCGAAAAAGTTGAGGATTTCGTAACTGCGGTCGACCAGCACAGCGGGCGGGGCATATTCATCCAGGAGGATTCGTTCCGCGTCGTTGCAGATATCCGTCAAGGAAGGCCTTCCTTTCTCTGGGGCGGCAGCGGGGAAAATCAGCCGACCGGTGGGCTCGGGCAGGTGATCGATGGTGTACCGGTCCACCGGCACCATGTCGCGATGGCTAAAGATCTTGTGTTTGAGCGACACCGCCGAGAAACCGTCGGTGTATTCACCGATGGTCTCGGAGGGCCCTAAAAACAGATACCCGTTACGATTCAGGGCATAGTGAAACATGCGCAGGATGTGCTTCTGCAGCCCGGGCCTGAGGTAGATCAGCAGGTTGCGGCAACTGATCAGGTCGATTTTCGAGAACGGCGGGTCCTTGATCAGGTTGTGAACCGAAAAGACGATCCTGTCCCGGATGGGCTTCTTGATCTGATACGTGGCGTCGCGATGGTTGAAAAATCGGGACAGGCGCTGCCGGGTGACATCGGCTGAGATGTCCTGCGGATAGATCCCCAGCCGCGCACGATGGATGGCATCGGCTTCGAGATCACTGGCAAAGACCTGGAGGGTCAACGGAACGGCCAGCCGGTCCACGACTTCCGCAAAGAGGATGGCAATGGAGTAGGCCTCTTCCCCACTGGAGCACCCCGGCACCCAGACCCTGACGCTGTCGCCGGGCTGCCTGGACTGGACCAATGGCGTCAACACCTTCTCCTGGAGCGTCTCAAAGGCGCTGCCATCCCGGAAAAAACGGGTCACCCCGATGAGCATGTCCTTGACCAGGCGGCCGGCCTCTGCCGGGTCTTTGGCCATGACCTTGACGTAGTCTGAAAATGCGTTGAGCTGGTGGACGGCCATGCGGCGGGCAATCCGACGATTGACCGTATTGCGCTTGTAGCTGGAAAAATCGTGACCGGTTTTGCTTTGAATGATTGAAAATATCTGATCCAGGTCAAAGACCGGATCCTTTTCGTCCGTTGGGGTCGCATCGATGCAGCGGATAGAGGGGTGTTTGAGAACGGCCAGCAGTCTGGGGGCGATTTCCGCGGCCGGCAGGATAAAATCGACCATCCGGCTGGCAATAGCGCTGTCCGGCATGCTGGCATACGCGGCATCGTCCGGAGACTGGACAAAGGTCAGGCCGCCGGCGGCTTTTACCGTCTTGAGCCCTTGGGTGCCGTCGCTGGCCGAACCGGAAAGGATGATGCAGACCGCTTTTTCCCGCTTCGCCGTTGCCAGTGAATTCAAAAAATGGTCGATGGGGAGAAACGTCTGACGGTACGGCGACGGCGATGGGGTCAGCCGAAACCGGCCCTTGACCAGGGAGACGAACTTGTGCGGCGGGTTCAGATAGATCCGGCCGGGTTCGATCTTCAGGTTGTTTTCGATCTGGATGACGGGCAAGACCGTCGCCCGGGAGAGCAGCTGGTCCATGGCACTTTTATAGTTCGGGCTCAGGTGCTGGATCACCACAAAAGACACGCCGCAGTCGACGGCCAGCGGTTTAAACAATTGCTTCAGGGCCTCGAGGCCGCCGGCGGAAGCGCCGACTCCCACAACGACAAATTCCGTGTCGTCCGCTCCGGTGGGGTGTGGATCGCCAACGACGCCATCGGCCTTTTTCTTCCTGCCTGGTCTGGCGGCTTTACCTTTGGCTGCGGGCTTGCGCTGGCCCTCTGGCGACCGTTTTTCTGGAGTACTTTTTCTGACCATGGAAGACATCCGCTTATCGACGATGAGGGTCAGCGAGGCAGACGATCGATGTCAAGCATCGAGCACGCTTCCCAGGTCCAAGGCAGATTGAAGATCATCGCGGTGGTGGACGGATCAATATCGATTTCAGGGTGGGTTAGGTGCCTGCTGAATAGACAAACTCTACAGACAGGGAGCCGGCAATGTCAAGTGATTTCATGTGTTTTCATGCTACCACAAACGTCTGCAAAGGGGAAGGAAGTGACGTGCCGGCCGCATTGACGCAACCATCTTGCACGGTTAAGGGGCCATCGCCGCTTCACCGTTGCGCATTCGCCACAAGATCGCGTCTAACTGGAATCCCTGCTGGCTGAAAATCGGCAAATTTACCCATCCTGGACGGATGAAAATGAGTATTTTTAACCATTCACAGTGGATCAGGAAGTCCATACAATAAAAAAGAATGGAAAAAAACCACCAGGCTGAGATTCTCGAAAGCATGATGCAGGCGGACTTTTACCCGCACCTGGTGGAGACCATCGAACGACGTGAAACCCACATCTCGACGGTTTTTTTGACCGGCCCGTTTGTCTACAAAATCAAAAAGCCGGTGGATCTGGGGTTTCTGGATTTTACGCGTCTCGAGAAGCGGCAGCACTACTGTCTGCGGGAAATCGCCCTGAACCGCCGGCTGTCCCACGGCGTTTACATCGAGGCAATTCCCATCACCTGCCGCGACGGCGCCTATGCCCTGAATGGGTTGGGTGAAACGGTGGAGGTTGCCGTGAAGATGCACCAGCTTGCCGACACCGATTCCATGCTGCAGCGCCTGAAGCGCAACGCGCTGGACCACACGGATATCGAATCACTGGCCCGTCTGCTGGTCGGCTTTTTCTCACAGACCCCAACGCTTGACGACGTACACCTGTCTGGCACCCCTGCCTGGGAAGCGAATCTTCAACGGGTCGAGCCATTTGTCGGCCTGTGGATCGACCGGCGACAGTTCGAGTTCGTCCGGTCCGCCGCAGGGTCCTTTTATCGCCGGCATCAACGCCTTTTTCAGTGCCGCCGCAGGGACGGCAAAATAAAGGACGGCCACGGGGACCTGAGAACCGATCACATCTACTTTACGACATCCGGCATCCAGGTCATCGACTGCATCGAATTCAACGACACTTTGCGCGTGCTGGACATCATCAGCGACCTGGCATTTCTGATCATGGACCTGGAGTACCATCATTTCTCGGAAACGGCCAAAACGCTGATCCGGCGCTATGTGAACCAGACCGACGACCTCGGCGCCCTGCCCCTGCTGCCCTTTTTCTGCTGCTACCGGGCCATGGTGCGCTGCAAAGTGAGCTGTTTTCGTCTCCGGGAATGCGGTGACCGGGGCGCAGACAGCGACATGCTCAAGGCGGCCGCCGGACGCTATCTGTCCATGGCCCACGGTTATGCCAGCGCTTTCAGCCGACCGATCCTGTGGGTGGTCTGCGGCCTGCCCGCCTCGGGCAAGAGCACCATTGCCCAAGCCCTGGCGGCCGTGGTTGACGTCAATGTGATCCGCTCGGACGTGATCCGCAAAGAACTGTTTTCCGGTTCACCCGCAGCGTCCGATTCAACTGCATACGGCGCGGGGATGTATTCCGCCCTTGCCAGCGAGGCGACCTACGAACGAATGTTCGCCCTGGCCCAGGAGGATCTCAAGAAAGGCCGAAGCGTTATCATCGATGCCACCTTCCACCGGGCATCCCGAAGGACCCAAGCCCTGCGTCTGGCAACCAGTCGGCAGGCAACACCTGCTTTTGTGGAGTGCCGGGCCGGCGAAGCGAGCCTGGCTGCACGGCTGCTGAAACGGGAAACCGAGCCGTCGGTATCCGATGCCCGTCTGATTCACCTGGAAGCCTTTAAAAAACGCTACCAGCCCATGGTCCGCATGGGCAGTGAAATCCATATTCCCGTGGACACCGAAAACCCGCCGGCGGATTGCCTGCGGCACATTCTGCTGACCGATGCCCTGTTTGTCGGTTGTTTACAGGGTTCCGCCCGGAAAGGAGGCACGCATGTTTAACCGAATTCTGGCCGCAACGGATATCGTCGCCGCCGGTGATGCACCGGTGATATCGGCAGCCCGGATGGCCCGCCAGCAGGCTGCCCGTTTGTATCTGCTGCACGTGATGGAGTCCGCTTCGACAGACAATCGCCGTCTGGTCCGCCATTTCGAAACCGGCGAGGAGATGCTCGCCGATGCAGACTATGCGCATGCCATCGGGCAAACATTGGAAAAATCGTATACGGATGCCCTGTCGGGAATTCCCCATGAAATACGGATCACCGACGGCTATCCGTGGGAGGAGATCCTGCGGTGGGCCAGGGAGATCGATACCGATCTCATCGTGCTGGGTCCCCATTCGACCCGGGCGGAAGAAAAAGGGGTGGTGAGAGTCGCCGGCCGGGTCGGGTCGACGGTGGAAAACGTCGTCACCCGGGAGAGCTGTCCCGTGATGGTGGTCAACCGCCCCGTGCCGAATGATCGATTTCGATTTCAGCGGGTGCTGGTGGCGGTCGATTTCTCCCGCTCCTGCGAATGCGCGATCTGTTTTGCAGCGGCGCTGGCCAAACAATACGCCAGCCGGCTGTCGGTGTTTCACATGATCCCCGTGCCCCCGTTCCCCAAATACTCCCGGGACGATTACACGGCCGATATGGCCAACGCCAAAAAGCGGCTCGAATCGTTTTACGAGGGATACCTGGACGGTACCGACCACCGCTACCTGATCAAGGCCGGGGCCATACCCCATCTGGAGATACTCACCTGCAGTGGAGACAATAACGTCGATTTAATTATCATGGGCTCGCACACCAAAGAAAAGCCCGGGAAATGGTACCCGGGCAGCGCCGTGGAGCGCGTCGCTTATCGGGCGTCCTGCCCGTCCGTGGTGATCACCGATCCCGGGGCGCTGGCACACTGGGAGGTTGCCCTCCCCCCCGATAATGGGGACGGCAAGGACCGGTTGATCCACGTGTTCAGCGGTGCATGATCTGGAAAACACACAAACGTAAGGAGAACCGCCATGACAACCAAATCCGAAGTTTTTAAATGCAGGCTCTGCGGCGCCATCGTCGCCGTCATCACCGGGGGCAAAGGGGAACTGACCTGTTGCGACCAGAAGATGGCTGAGGTAACGCCGGACAAGGCCAAAAAACTGATCCACGGCATGAGCCGGCCCGGTTCCCCTTGAACGGGCTTCAGCCCCGGTAAATTCGGTCCACCCAATCTTTAAACCATTTCGGTTTCTGGAACAGCACCATGATCAGCACCATGGCGGTAATGGGAATGGGAATGACCGTATCGATGATGGCGAGCACGATCAGGTTGATCAGGATCTGCGTTTTTAATGACACATTCGTTATCCTTTGACTGAAGGGGTTCAACACCGTGTTCACATCATGGCGCCAAGGCGTGGTGGTTCGGAGCAGATGTATCAATATACGTCAGCTGTTCGAAGATTGCCATCACCAATCATCCCTTTTCTTAAGAATGACGGCATGGGCAGGCCGCTATCCACGAATAGGGGTTGCCAGCGGGCAACCCCTTGGCGTAAACAATCGGCAGGTGTTGACGGGTTCAGAGGTTCGGGGTTCAGCTTTCAGCTTTCAGCTATTAGCTTGATAGCTTATCAGCAAATATGTTCCGGGTTCAAAACCCCTGAACCCCTGAACCCTGAACCCCTGAACCCCTGAAATATGGTGGCGATGGACCGGAAAACCGAAAAAGCGTCCTCCCGTGGACGATTCAAGTGGATCGTGCTGCTGCTCCTCGTGTCTGCCGCAGTCGGGGCCTTCTGGCATTTTACGCGGCCGAAACCGTTGCCCGTGGCTCTCAAAACAGTCACCCGGGGGCTGGTCGAACGCACGGTGGCCAATACCCGGGCAGGCACGGTGAAGGCCTGCCGGCGGGCCAAGCTGTCTCCCAGCATCGGCGGCCAGATCGCCCGGCTGCCGGTCAAAAAGGGGGACCGCGTCAAGGAAGGCGAACTGCTCCTGGAGCTGTGGAACGACGACATCGCCGCCCAGGTGATGCTGGCCGAACGGGAAGTGACCGCCACCCGTGCCAGGGCCCAATCGGCCTGTTCGCGGGCCGACGTGGCCGCCAGAAATGCGGATCGCCTGTCCACCCTGCTCAAATCCAATGTGGGCACCCAGGAGCGCATGGAAAATGCCGTGGCCGAGGCGGCCGCTCTGGGCGCCGAGTGTGACGGGGCCCGCAGTGAAGTGCAGGTCCGTGAAGCCCAATTGGCCGTGGCCAGGGCCAGTTTCCAGCGTACCCGGTTGCTGGCACCCTTCGATGGGGTGATCGGCGAAATCAACGGCGAGCGCTACGAATATGTCACCCCCTCCCCGCTGGGCGTGCCCACACCGCCCGTGGTGGACATTATCGAATCGGGTTGCTTTTACGTGATTGCCCCCATCGACGAGGTGGATGTGTCCGGCATCCGGACGGGCATGCCGGCCCGCATCACCATGGATGCCTACGGCAGCCGGATATTCCAGGGCCGTGTGCGCCGGGTCGCCGATTACGTGCTGGACGTGGAAAAGCAAGCCCGCACCGTCGACGTGGAGGTCAGTTTCATCCACCCTGAGGATTTCTCGCTATTGCTGGCCGGCTACAGCGCAGACATCGAAGTGATACTGGACGTTCGCAGCGATGTGGTGCGGGTTCCCACCGAGGCCGTCATGGCCGACCAGCACGTCTACGTCTTCAACCCTGCCAAGGGCAGAATCGAGCGGCGCCGCATCCGCAGCGGTCTTGCCAACTGGGACCACACCGAGGTGGTGGACGGGCTGAGGCCGGAAGCGCAGGTCGTGGTCAACATCGACGCACCGGATCTGGCAGACGGTGCGTCGGCCGTTCCAATCGAGGACGCCCCGTGATCCGCCTGGACCATGTCAGCCGGGTGTTTCAGGTGGGGGGTGAACCCGTGCACGCCCTGGATCGGGTCAACCTGGTGGTGGAAAAGGGCGCGTACCTGTCCATCATGGGGCCGTCCGGGTCGGGAAAATCCACGCTGCTGAACATCCTCGGGCTGCTGGACCGCCCGGACGAAGGCACGTATCGCATCGACGACAGGGACACCACCGCCTTGACCGATGACCAGCAGGCAACTGTCCGGCGCTATAAAATCGGGTTTATCTTCCAATTCTTTCATCTGGTCCCCCGGCTCACGGCCGCAGACAATGTGGGCCTGCCGCTGGTGCTTGCCGGCGTGGACCCAAAGGAACGGCGCCATCGGGTGAATGAAGCCATGGACCGGTTCGGCCTTTCCAGCCGGGCCGGACACCGGCCGGATCAACTCTCCGGTGGACAGCGTCAGCGGGTGGCCATCGCCCGGGCCGTGATCATGAATCCTGCCGTCATCCTCGCCGACGAGCCCACCGGCAACCTGGATCGCACATCCGGGGATGAAATCATTCAAACCATCGAGTCCCTCAAGGACCAGGGCATGACGGTGCTGATCGTTACCCACGACCCGCAAATCGGGGGTCGCGCCGAGCGTGCGATCCGCATGGTGGACGGTCGCATCGTCTCGGACAGCCAGGGGCAGCCATGAGGACCACGGATGTGATCGGCTTCTGCCGGCGGGCCGTGTCCGGATATCCCCTGCGCTCGGGGTTGATGCTGCTGGCCATGGCCATTGGGGTGGCGTCGGTGGTGCTGCTGTCGACTTTAGGAGAGGGAACCCGCCGCTATGTGGCCGAGCAGTTCAGTTCCCTGGGCACCCACCTGCTGATCGTCCTGCCGGGTCGATCCGAAACCACCGGCGGACCGCCGCCGATGATGGGCCAGACCCCCCGGGATCTTACCGTCCAGGATGCCATGGCCCTGACGCGCAGTTCGGCCGTACGCCGGGTAGCCCCCCTCGTGGTCGGTTCCGCCCCTATCGCTGCAGGCAGCCGTCAGCGGGAAATCACCATCCTCGGTTCAACAGCCGACCTTCTTCCGATTCGCCACCTGACGCTGGCTCACGGTCGATTCATTCCCACTGGTGACGTATCCCGCGGGGAAGCGGTCTGCGTGCTGGGGCATCAGGCACGAAAAGAGCTCTTCGGGAACCGGTCGCCCCTGGGTCGGTTCGTGCGCATCGGCGAGCGCCGCTTTCGGGTGATCGGCACCCTGAGCCAAAAGGGCCAGTCCTTGGGGGCGGACATCAACGACGTCGCGATCATTCCCGTCGCCTCGGCCGCCGCCCTGTTCAACACCGAATCCCTTTTCCGGATTCTGGTGCAGGCCCGAAACCGGGATGCCGTGCCCCGCGCCAAGCGACACGTGCAGGCGATCATCCGGGATCGGCACGACGGGGAGGACGATGTGACCGTGATCACCCAGGACGCCCTTCTGGCCACCTTCGACCGTATCCTGAGGACCCTGACCCTGGCGGTCGCCGGCATTGCCGCCATCAGCCTGGCAGTGGCAGGCATCCTGATCATGAACGTGATGCTGGTGGCCATCTCCCAGCGAACGGGGGAAATCGGCCTGCTCAAGGCAGTCGGGGCCACCCGCGCGCAGGTGTCGATTCTCTTTCTCGTGGAGTCGACGCTCCTCTCCATTGTCGGAACGGCAGTCGGTCTGCTGCTTGCCGCTGCCGGGTTGCTGGTGCTGCAGGAACTGTTCCCCGCGTTTCCCCTGGCGGTTCCCTGGTGGTCGCCGGCGGCGGCCACCGCCACGGCGGTATCCACCGGCACCCTTTTCGGCATACTGCCGGCACGGCGCGCCGCCCGATTGGATCCGGTGACGGCGCTGGCGGAAAAGTGATTGAGGGATCGATGGTTGCTCTTTTTGAGATTTGAAAATGGTAATTTGGAATTTATTTGAGATTTGTAATTTGTTATTTCCAGTTAAACCCGGTTGGGGAATTGACGCATTGGTCAACCGAGACCATACCGGATGAAGGCATATGATTGTCCGTGACGCACTAAAATGGGCCCTCCAGTCCCTTGCCGGCCAGCGCCTGCGCAGCTTTCTGACCATCCTGGGAATTGCCGTGGGCATTGCCGCCGTGGTGCTGCTGACCTCGCTGGGGGAAGGCGTTCACCGTTTCGTGCTGGGCGAATTCACCCAGTTCGGCACCAACCTCATCGGGATCACTCCGGGAAAAACGTCCACCACGGGCGTTTCCGGTGCGGTGATCAGCAATGTGAGACCTCTTTCCATCGACGATGCCGTGGCCCTGGCCCGGATTCCGCGCATTCTGGACACCGTGCCGGTGGTGCAGGGCAACGCGGCCGTCGAGTCAGGCCCGCGCACCCGGCGGACCTATGTGTTCGGCGTCGGCGCAGCCGCACCGACGGTCTGGCAGATGGCCGTGGCCCAGGGGCGGTTCCTCCCCGACGACCACGCGACCGGGTCGCGCGCATTCGCCGTGTTGGGCAGCCGGGTCAGCCGTGAGTTGTTCGGCGGGTCGAACCCCTTGGGAAGACGAATTCGAATCGGCGGAGAACGCTACCGCACCATCGGCGTCATGGCCGCCAAGGGGCAGATGCTGGGGTTCGATCTGGATGACGCGGTCTACATCCCGGCTTCCCGGGCCCTGGCGATGTTCAACCGCGAAAGCCTTATGGAAATCGACGTGTTGTTTGCCGCCGGCAGCAATGCAAAAACCATTGCGGACCGAATTCAAACCCTTCTCGTCTCCCGCCACGGCAGCCAGGATTTCACGATCGTTACCCAGACGCAGATGCTTGACGTATTGGGCTCGGTGTTGGGTGTGCTGACCCTCGCCGTCGGGGCCATCGGCGGGATATCCCTGCTGGTGGGCGGTGTCGGCATCACCACCATCATGACCATCGCCGTACGCCAGCGCCGCGCGGAAATCGGCCTGCTGCGTGCACTGGGAACCGGGCGACACTGGATCATGGGCCTGTTTGCCATCGAAGCGACCCTGTTGGGTGGAATCGGTGGGGTCGCAGGCGTCATCCTGGGTACCGGCGGCGCATGGATGCTGGAGGCACTGGTGCCCAACCTGCCCACCCACACCCCCATGGCCTATGTGGTTCTTGCGGAAGTCCTGGCGGCGGTCATCGGCCTGCTGTCCGGCATCCTTCCGGCCCGCCAGGCGGCCCGGCTGGATCCCATCGCGGCATTGCGCGCAGAGTAGAGGGTTGGCAGATAAAGGCCTTTTTATGGACGATGGCCTGAAAGCGTGCTAAATTGAACGTCATTTTTGATTGCTTGTCGTAGACGGAAGCAACTTACAGGTACTCACGTCGACACGGCAGATTCGATGGTAAACCCAGCGCAGGATGGAGGGACAGATGAACATCGCCCAACACGTTGAACGTGCCGCCAGGCTTTTCCCGGACAAAACAGCCATCGTCTTTGAAGGAACGCATCTGACATACAACAGGTTGAACGCCCGGGTAAACCGGCTGGCCAACGCACTGGTTGCGGCGGGCATCGCCAGCGGTGATCGCGTGGCCCTTTACCTGCCAAACATTCCCGCCTTTGCGATTGGCTACCTCGCCACCGTGCGCATCGGTGCCATTGCCGTTTCGGCGAATGCCATGCTCAAGGCCGAAGAGTTGACGTATATCCTCAATGACGCCGGGGCGGTGCTGCTGTTCACCACGGAAGAACTGTTGGCGAATGTCAGCCCCGACCACTATCCGCAGCTGCGCCGCATCGTGGTTTGCGAAGGTGACGGGGCCGGACATCCAACCCTCGACGATTGGCTCGATGCCGGTCAGGAAACCTTCAGCGGGGCGGACATGGATCCTCACGATCCTGCCGTATTGCTCTACACATCGGGAACCACGGGATTTCCCAAGGGCGCGACCCTCACCCATGGGAATGTCGTTTCCAATATATGGACAACGGTTCACCACGCGGGTTTTACCGCCGATGATCGTATGATCCTCTTTTTGCCCCTGTTTCACGTATTCGGGCAAAACTTCATCATGAACGCCACCTTTCTGGCCTGCGCGACACTGGTGCTGCATCGCCGCTTCGTGCCCGACCAGGTCCTGGCATCCATCCGCGAGGACAAGGTGACCATGTTTTTCGCGGTGCCGACGATTTATATTCACCTGCTGAACATGGATGTGGACCCCGCGGCCCTCGCCACCATCCGATACGCGTTCTCTGCCGCCGCCAGCATGCCGCAGGAAATTTCGGCCCGGTGGACTGAACGCTTTGGACGCCCGGTATACGAGGGTTACGGCCTCACGGAGTGTTCGCCCTTCGCCTGCTACAATCACGACTTCAATCACAAATTCGGCAGTGTGGGCACCCCGGTGGAGAACTTTGAAATCAAGATCTTGGATGAATCCGACCAGGAGATGCCACCCGGCAAATGGGGCGAAATCTGTGTCCGCGGACCCGGCGTCATGCAGGGATATTGGAACAAGCCCGAAGAGACCGCCCGCGCACTGCGCAATGGATGGCTTCACTCCGGGGATATCGGCACCATGGACGCGGAGGGCTACGTGTTTATCGTCGACCGGGTCAAGGACATGATCAACATGTCCGGCCTCAAGATCTGGCCCGCCGAGGTCGAACAATTTCTCTATCGGCATCCTGCCGTCCTGGAAGTCGCGGTTCACGGCATTCCCCACCCGGAAAAGGGCGAAATTGTCAAGGCCGCCATCGTCTTGAAGGAAGGGGAAAGCGCCACCGCCGATGAAATTAAGGATTTCTGCCGGAAACAACTGGCGGTCTATAAGGTCCCGGCGGAGGTGGAATTTATTGAGGCCCTGCCCAAAAGCCCAACCGGCAAGATCCTGAAACGGATATTGCGGGACAAGGAGTAAGCGTTAGGCTATTCGCCGGTATACCCCTGGCGTTGCGATTTCATCTCCGCCACCTTCTGATTGTAGAACGAAATCACCTCCCGGCGGTTGAGCATGCCCAACAGAATCCCGTGATCGTCGGCTTGCACCACCGGCAGGCTGTCGATATTGCGTGTGGTGAATTTTTTCAGCACGGCGTTGAGGTCCTCTTCCGGCGTGGTGACGATGATGTCGGAGGTTCCCACGTCCTTCATGACCACCAGTTGTTCGATTTCGGGGGCGAAGAGAACGCCCCGGATATCGTTGATGGAGAAGATCCCCACCAGCCGTTTCTCCTCATCCACCACCGGAAAGTAATGCTGCTTGGTTTCGGAAAAGTAGCGTTTGAACTCCAGAAACGGCATATCCTGGGGGATCAGGGTCACCTTTTTCACCAACGGCATGAGGTCGTTGACCGGGATCTCCTGGAGGATGTCGACGAAAAAATCGCCGGCGTGGGCCGGAGAATCGACCTTGCTCTGCACCTGCTGACTGTAAATGCTCCACCGCCGCGATGCCATATAGGCCACCGAACAGACCAGCAGGCTGGGCAGCAGCAAATGGTAGGAATTGGTCATCTCGCTGACGAAAATGATCGTGGAGATGGGGGTGTTGGAGACGGCTGTGAAAAATCCGGCCATCCCCACGACGACGAATGCACCCGGCTGGGTCACTACCGTGGGCATGATCGTATGAAACAGCTTGCCCACCACGCCACCCATGGCCCCACCGATAACGACGGAAGGCCCGAAGACACCGCCGCTGCCCCCGGAACCGATGGAAAAAGAGGTGGTCAGCACCTTGCCCAGGGCCAGTGAAAGCAGAAACGGAATAGCCAGCTCGTTGTTGATGGCCTTTTGGGCAAATCCATACCCAAAGGCCAGGGTGTGGGGCAAAAAAAAGCCGATGATACCGGTCAGCAAACCGCCTATGGCCGGCTTGATGTGATTGGGAATTTTCTTTAACGATGCGAAAAGGTGAACCGTGCCGTAAAAGGCCTTGATGTAAAATACACCGGTGGCTACCAGCACCAGGGCCAGCACGAGATAGGGGCCCAACTCCAGCGGGTTTCTGAAATTAAACGGCGGCGAATCAAACAACGAGCCCCAACCGAACACCAGGCAGAAGACACAATACGCCACCACCGATGAGATGCCGGCCGGGATGATCACCTCCGATTCGAAATCCGGGTCCCGGTAAAGCACCTCGGCGGCAAACAGGGCGCCAGCCAGCGGAGCCCGGAAGATGCTGCCAACGCCGGCGCCGATGCCGGCGGCCATCATGATCCGGCGCTCGCGGTGGGAAAGCTTGAGCGTGGTGGCCAGAAACGAGCCGAAACCGGCACCGATCTGGGCAATGGGCCCCTCCCTGCCCCCCGACCCACCGGTGGTCAGGGTAATCGCCGAGGCGATCGTCTTGATAATGGGCACGCGGCCGCGAATGAAGCCACCTTTGTTGTGGTAGGCATTGATGGCGGCGTCGGTGCCGTGTCCCTCTGCCTCCGGAGCGAAGGTGTAGACCAGCCATCCACTCAGGACCCCCCCCATGGCAGGCAAAAACAGCAGCATCAACCGATTGAATGGGACCGATGTGGGCGGCAGCAGGTGGTGTTCACCGGCCGGCGCCGGGGGGCGATAGCCGGCCAACATATCCAGGAAGTAATGCAGCCCCAACTGGCACAGGTAATGAAAAACGACGGATCCGATGCCGGCGATCAGGCCGATGGCAATGAAATAGATCGACCAGCGGGTGGCCTGGGCAATATTCAGGCTTTTCAGCCGTCCATTGATTCGCCGGTACCTGCTCGGTTTCGTTTCCGTCTGTGGCATGGTCGATTATATTTTTCCCAGTTCCTTCACTCCCAGAAAGATGGTGTCGAACAGCTTTTCAACATCGGCTTCTTCCATGCACGAAAAAGCGACACGAAGGTTCGATTTCCCCAGCGCTATCAATCCAACGCCGTATCGATCCAGCAGATGAAGACGCAGGGTTTCCGCATCCACGGTTTTGAGCCGCAGGCACATGAAGTAACCGGCGTTGAATGGGTGGACATCCCACGCATCGGCATACTTGGGATCCCTGGAGACTGCCTTGACCCGCTTTGCCCGGGCTTTGAGGATGTCGAATTTGGCCTTCTTTTCGGCGGGGTTTTTCTCGTTTTGCATGGAGTTGAGCAAAATGGTCTGGCTCAAATGCGAGGCGTTGGAAATGGTGCCCCGGATGCAGCCGGCCGTTTTTCGTTCAAGGGCATCGAAAAGCAGGGTCGTGTCGCCATTGAACGCGCCACCGTAGGTGATAAAGCCCACCCGCAGGCCCCACACGTAATTTTCCTTGGTGGCCCCGTCGAGCTTTACCGCCAGGATACCGGGGTGCGCCCCGCACAGACGGGCAAAGATGGATTCCTTCAGCGTTTCCGGTTCGTAGAAAAGACCGAAATAGGCATCGTCGGTGACCGCCAGGACATAGGTGCCTGCGGCAGCCGTATCGGTAAGGATACGGACAATCCCGTCGGCTTCTCCTTCGGAAATGGAATACCCCGTCGGATTCTGGGGAAAGTTGAGGACCACCGTAATTTTGCGGTGGTCCGCCGCCTCCTGGCGGACCGCCTCTTCGAAGGCGCCGAGGTTGAAACCGCCGTTCGGGGCAAACAGGTCGTAGTGGCGGATGCGTGCATCTTTGCGCACGGAAAAGATCATGCTGTAGTTGCCCCACATCATTTCCGGCAGAATGATCACATCCCCCGGGCTGGTCCAAACATCCGCAAACGTGGCTATGCCGTGAGTAATTCCGCAGGTGACCACCGGCAGGCTCACCGGTTTTCCGGCCAGGGACGGATTCTTTGCCACCATCTCGGTCAGCCACTGTTGCCGCAAGGCGGGAATACCGAAGGAAGGGGCGTAGGTCAGCGACTGGCTGGCCCGGATATGGTTGAGGGAGGCCATCACACTGTCAAACCGCATGGTCCGCCCGCCCTCTTTGGCGATGCCAATGGTGGCATTGATGGAATAGGCCTTTTCCTTGGCCTCCGCGCTCTGGCTGAGGATGCCTTTTGGAAAAAATAGTTTTTTGCCCACATCGGACAGCATGTCGTAAACGTGCGGGGCCTCGGATTTGATGGTCTGGTTGAGTTGCTCAGCCAAGGGATTCATGAGCATCCATCCTCCATGGGGTTGATCCTGCCGCGGAAATCGTAAAAAAGATATCTACTTCCTGAATACGCAACATGTCAAGGGAAAA
The DNA here is from genome assembly GCA_963705475.1 of uncultured delta proteobacterium. Taxonomy (GTDB): domain Bacteria; phylum Desulfobacterota; class Desulfobacteria; order Desulfobacterales; family Desulfosarcinaceae; genus Desulfosarcina. The sequence goes on from CAVPJS010000010.1 coordinate 32,108, forward strand.
GCGCTTGAAATATCAGGAGGATGCGAACGGCACCGGTTTCCACCCCATACCGGGCGAACCCACGGCCGTGACCCAACGCAAAAAACCCCGCCACACCGGTCCGGTGGCGGGGTTTTCGACAAATCGATCGGTTTGTCGGCAGACGGACTACTTTCTGGAGCGCTTGGAGGCCTTCAACGGATTGATCTTCTGGGCCGTTTCCGACATGCTCGAGCCGACATGCGTGGCCAGATTGCAATTGCCGTTTTTCCATTTGGTCGTAGGCTCAGGGCAGGCTGCGCAATACCATCCCGAAGCAATCTCCAGGGTGCGGCTGCACCCTTTGCACTGCTCCACGATTTCAAGGCAGACGCCGCCGTTGTATCCGCAGCCTTTAGCTGTCATGAAGGCACATTCCATGCCTTTGCGAACTGTTGTACATTTCATTTGAAACACCTCCCATAATGGTCTGAACAATGAAAAAGGCCAAAGCGAATGGTTCCTTCGGCCTTTTCAAAAGTGGGCGATTTATATTCAGGTCAAATCGGCTTGTCAAGCACTTTTTTCCTGCGCCGCGCCGCCATGCTGGTACACGTGGACGTCACGCTGGGGGAACGGAATGGAGACGCCGTTGGCGTCGAAGGCTTTTTTGATCTTTTCGGTCAGGTCGAAATGCACCCCCCAGTAATCCTCCACCTTGACCCAGGGGCGAACCACGAAGTTCACGCTGCTGTCCGCCAGTTCGGAGACGGAAATCTGTGGTTCGGGCGTCTTCAGAATCCGGCTGTCCTGGGCAATGATGTCGGCCATCAGCGATCGGGCCTTGTCGATGTCGTCATCGTATCCGATGCCGAACACCATGTCCACACGGCGGGTACCCTTGACCGTCCAGTTGACGATGTTGTCATCGGTGAGCTTGGCATTGGGCACGATGACGGTCTTGTTGTCGGCCGTCTTCAGCTGGGTGGTGAAAATCTGAATGGCCTCCACCACGCCGAATACGCCGGCACCCTCGATAAGGTCACCCACTTTGAACGGCCGGAAAATGATCAGCAGAAAACCGGCGGCAAAGTTGGACAAGGCGCCCTGAAGGGCGAGGCCGACGGCCAGGCCGGCGGCACCGAGCACGGCGATAAAGGAGGTCGTCTGAATCCCCAACTGGCCCAGGGCGGCGATGACGATAAATGCCAGCAGGCCGATGTAAGCCATGTTGGCGGTGAAGGTAATCAAGGTGGGGTCGACCTTGCCCTTGGTCATGATGCGCTCCACCACTTTGCGCACCCCCTTGGCCACCCAACGCCCGATGATGAATATCGCCAGGGCGGCAAGGACCTTCAAGCCGTAGACCGTCAACAGCTGATAAACTTTGCCGAGAATATCTTCCATGGGTCACGTTCCTTTCTAAAATGGATTTCAGGATATACATACTGAATATGATGATGCCGTCTACATGCTCTTGACAAACGCATCAGCCTCTTTGATGGAGCGGTTCATGTCCTGAATTAGCGAAGAAATATCCGTTTCGATGTCCGCCACTTCTTTTCTCAGCGAACCAACCGCCTGGGCATTGAGGTTGTGCTTGAGGAAGAGCACATAATCCCGCAGGTTGTTGAGCACCGGATCCATCGAGGCTTCCGCACGGGCCATGGAGCGCTGCAACCGGACAAATCGGCTGCGGGTGTCCTTAAGGGAGGCTCGGCTTTTGGACTTGAGCGTCACGTTCTCGATGGTGGCGATTTCCGACTCCCACTCTTTAAAAAGGTCCGCCGCGATGCGCTCGACCTTGTCACTGCGGTCGCGCACCGCATCGGCCCGCGCTTCGCAGGCCCGATAGTCTTGGCTGAGTTTTTCGTAGACGTCCTCAAGCGCTCCGCCGTCGAAACCATACATGGCCTTGATGCGTTCCACAACCGTGGCAAATTGTTCAGACGCCTCAGCCTGTTCCTCGCGCACCTGTTCGACGTTGTCTTTCAACAGGTGCCGTTTCTCCTTGCCCATCTTCTCCCAGACTGCATAGTAGGTGGTCTGACAGCCGGCGGCCAATAGGAAAACCGCCGTCACCAGCACAGCGGCACGAATGGTCCCGCCATGCATACATACTGCCAAATGATTTCGTCGACGATCTTTGTCAGTCATGCGTCGCTGCTCCGAAAAACAAGCATGGTGAAAGGGTGTTTCATGACGATTCCTTTCCGTATTCATGAGGCTGTGTGTTTTCCACGTTTGGGATTCGGGAATTGAGAGCGGTGAACCGTAAGTTGAACGACGTGGGCTTGGTAAGAATCATTTGCAAACGGATTCGGTCGTATGAATCAACGCACAGGCAGCCAGTCGGCGAATGCCCCCTGGCTGTTCGATGATGCAAAGCGTATACGATTAAGTGGAAAAATAACCCCATTTATCAAAAAGTCCAGTGTCGATTAAAAAAAAAGCCGCTTGTGCGGCCGTGCGTGTGATTGACTTTTCGGGCAGATTGGCTATTGTCTGAGCACATATGAAGCAATTAAGGCAGTCCACCAATCCAAATCATCTTAGCGACGGTCACGCCGATCCGGTGAACCCACCCCGCCGCAAGCGGCGGGGAGTGCGCTTGCTATCACGGTTCAACCCTTCAACCCATCAAACAGGAATCCTCAGTCATGATCTTAGACGAAGCGCGCCAGGTTCTGCAAATCGAAGCTGACGGCATTTTAAATCTGATCGGTCGCCTCGACCACCGGTTCGATCAGATGGTGGACGTCATCCTGAAAGCAACCGGCCGGGTCATCGTCAGCGGCATTGGAAAATCAGGTATCATCGGCCGAAAAATCACCGCCACCCTCAACAGCACCGGTACGCGATCGCTGTTTCTGCATCCGGTGGAAGCCATGCACGGCGACCTGGGAATCGTCGGCCCGGACGACGTCTTTCTGGCCATGTCCTACAGCGGCGAGACGGACGAACTGAATATCCTGATGCCCAGCATCCGCAACATCGGGTGCACCGTGATCTCCATGACGGGAAACCCGGCATCCACCCTGGCCAAACACAGCGACATCGTCATCGATGTCGGGGTGGAAAAAGAGGCCTGCCCATTGGGCCTGGCCCCCACGGCCAGCACCACCGCGCTGCTGGCCATGGGGGATGCGTTGGCCGTGGTGCTGATCAACAAGAAGCAATTCAAGACCAGCGACTTCAAGCGATTTCATCCCGGCGGGGCGCTGGGCCAGCGGCTCTTCAGCCAGGTGAAGGACATCATGTTCACCGGTGACGCCATTCCCCTTGCCACCACATCGGTGTCCATGCTGGAAGCCGTGGAAGAGATGGACCGCCACGGGTTGGGTGCCCTGATCATCGTCGGCGAAGACCAGCGGCTGGCCGGCATTCTCACCGACGGCGATCTCAGGCGGATGATTGCCCAACAGAAGCCGGTTCTCGAACAAACCCTGACTGCGGTGATGACCCCATCGCCCCTGCATGCATTTCCTCAGGCACCCGCCTTTGATGCCCTGACCATTATGGAGCGGCATGAAATCACGGTTCTGCCAATCATCGACAGTGACCGCCGGGTGCTGGGGATCCTGCATCTGCATGACATCCTCGGCAAGGGCGAATTCAAATTCAATGGACTCGATGCCGAAAAAAAGCATGGCTTGGCCGGTCAACCTGCAAGGAGCGGATATGATGTCAGAAACCATTGAAACCCGTATTCAGTCGCTGGGTGAAGGCAAAATTCCGTCGCCGATGCTGAAGGAAGATCATGGCGGGGTTCACCACCTGTTCGTTTCCGATGCGGATAAGGTGATGATCAATATCAAGCTGGCCAATATCGAAGCGATGCTGGCCAAAGGCATATCCCCGCCGGCCTTCGAATTGGCCGGTCCACGACGAAAAGTCTATTTCGATGCGTCCAAACTCAGGTGCGCCATCGCCACCTGCGGGGGCCTGTGCCCGGGCTTGAACGACATCATCCGTGCCATCGTGCTGGAGCTGCACTACCGCTATGGCGTGAAGATCATCTACGGTGTGCGCCACGGACTGGAAGGATTCATCCCCGAGTATAACCACGATTTTCTTGACCTGACGCCGGCCCGGGTCACCACGATCATGAACATGGGCGGTTCCATTCTCGGGTCGTCGCGCGGGGCGCAGGACATCGATCGGGTGGTGGACTGCCTGGAAGTGAACAATATCGGCATCCTCTTCATGGTGGGCGGAGACGGCACCCTCATGGCCGCGTCAAAGATTGCCGACACCATCACTAAACGGGGACTGAAAATCAGTGTGGTGGGCATCCCCAAAACCATCGACAACGACATCCACATGGTTTCCCGCTCCTTTGGATTCGACACCGCAGTGGATGTCGCCCGCATGGCGATCCAGAGCGCCCACAACGAGGCCATCGCCTACCCCAACGGGGTGGGCCTGATCAAACTCATGGGACGGCACTCCGGTTTCATTGCCGCCACGGCGGCCCTGGCCCAGCAGGACGCCAATTTCGTATTGATCCCTGAAGTCGACTTCGACCTCGATGGACCCAAAGGATTGATGGCCGCGCTAACGGCGCGGGTGACCGGCCGGGGCCATGCGGTTATCGTGGTGGCCGAAGGGGCCGGCCAGAGATTTTTCGACCATGTGGATGAGCGCCGGGATCCATCCGGAAATATCCGGCTCAACGACATCGGCCCCTTCCTGAAGGAGGCGATCAAGGCCCACTTCGCCCAGAAGAACATTCCGCTGAACATCAAATACATCGATCCCAGCTACATGATTCGCAGCCTTCCGGCCAATGCCAATGACAGTGTGTTCTGCGGGTTTTTAGGCAGGGATGCGGTACACGCGGGAATGGCCGGAAAAACCAAGCTGGTCATCGGCCATTGGAACAACCATTTCGTGCATTTGCCCATGGAAGCCACCGCGGGCCGGCGAAAACAGGTCAGGCCCAACGGGAAGCTGTGGACAACGGTGCTGGAATCTACCGGTCAGCCGTCGCTGAAAAATGATGAGGCGTAGGGGTTCGGGGTTCAATGTCCGTCAACCATTCAGCCACCACCCGCGCATGGCGGTGGGCGGCGCCCTGATTGGAAAGCACCGCCATTTTTGCCAAGCGACCCAGCCGACGGGCTTCATCGGGATGCATCAGCAGCTGGACGGCCCGGTCGGCCAGTTCCGTCCCGTCTTGCACACAGATGCCACCGCCGGCTGTCTCGAGAAGGGTTCGCGCCTCCTCAAAATCCTCCATGGAGGGGCCAAAGAGCACCGGTTTGGACCACACGGCAGCTTCGAGGACATTCTGCCCGCCCAGCGGCACGAGGCTCGCCCCGCAAAACACCACCGAGGCGATGCTGTAGACGTCGCGCAGTTCACCGATGGTGTCCAGGATCACCACCGGTGCCGACCGCGCGCGCCCTGTCTCACCCAGCTGCGTCCGATATTGCCATTCGATTCCCTTTGCGCGCGCGATGGCGGCGATCCGGGATGACCGGTTCGGGTGCCGCGGCGCAAGAATGAATACCAGACCCGGGATCTCCAGGGCCAGGCGGTCGTAGACGGCCATCAAAATATCCGCTTCCGCCCCGCGAATGCTTCCCGCGATAAACACCGGCGTGTTTTCATTCACGGCGTAGAGCCGCCTCAAATGCTGAACCCCGGCGCCATCCCGGTCCACATCCGGTGCGTCCATCTTGGCATTGCCGTTAATTTGGACCCGATGGGCCGGTGCCCCCAGGGATATGATCCGTCGGGCATCCGCCTCGGAGATCATGCTGAAGGCATCCACCTTCTCCAAAACCGGCTTCATCAGCCGACGGATCTTCATGTACGAACGAATCGACCGGTCGGAGATGCGGCCATTGATAAAGACCGTTTTAATCCCGGCGCCATGGACGTTGACGATCCAGTTGGGCCAGATTTCCGTCTCCATGCAAACCAGCAGGTCAGGCCGGTGAGTAGATAAAAACCGCCTGGTGGGCCCCCATAAATCCACCGGTGCGTATCGCACGGCGGCCCTTCCGGCGAACCGCCGGCACGCGTCTCGCTGGCCGGTCACCGTTGTGGTGGTGAGAAGAATGGATGGGTGGCTGCCGATTCGGTTCAAGGCGTCAAGGATGGCTTCGGCCGCCTTCACTTCGCCGACGGAAACGGCATGGATCCAGAGTCTCGGGCGTCCGGGCAGGACTGAATCCGGTTGATGCAGATCGTATCCCAGCCGCTGGGTCAGCGCCGCCTTGCGTTCCGGGTCATTCTTCTCGTGGCACCAGATCGCAGGAAAGGCAATCAGGGAAAGCCCGAAGGCAAAAAAATTATAGGCGAAATGGTAAGGGTTCACAGGTTCGGGGTTCAGGGTTCAGAAGTTCAGGGTTTAACCTTGAGCTTTGGGCTTTCAGCCTTGAGCTTACCAGCTTACCAGCTTATCAGCTTACCAGCTTACCAGCTAATTGGTTCCGGGTGCCATATGCAGCTCTGCGCCCAGAGCATCGAGCCTTGAGCGTTCAGCGGTTCGCGCGGCCTGCACAAACCGCCCCCGATCAATTCGAAGCATTTGCAGGGTTTTTTGCGCTTCCCCGTTCGGGGCGAAGCCGGTCCGGCCGGAAACACCATCGAAATCGTCGATCTGCAGCAACGCCGCTTTCAAATCCCGCCTTGAATCGGTGGCGGTTTGACGCATGGTCTGAAACAGCATCATGGCGCTGTCGTAGGCGACGGCCTCGATGAAGCCCGGAACCCTGCCGTAGGCATGCTGGAACGCCGCCACGAATTGTTTGACCGTTTCGGACTGGCTCTCGGCAAAGAAGCCGTCGGCAATCAGCGTGCCTTTCATGTAGTCGCCGGACATTTCTAAAAGGGTATCGGAGTTCCACAAGTTGGTGCCCAGCAAATACACATCGCGAATATCGTAATAGGCCAGTTGGGGTATGATCAACCCCGCTTTTTTGGGCGCATCAGGAATGAAAATCGCATCAAATTCCACAATCGGGTGCCATTGATCCTCCCTGTCGGCATTGTGGCGCCCAAGATTGTCGATCGCCTTGCGATCCAGGGGAATGCCGCTGATCCGCTCCATCGGGTCGGCAATCAGGTGTCGGGCGTAGCGGTTTGCGTCTTCCATGAAGGGCAGCGCTGGCGGGCGGAGCTGCGGTATGGCGGTCACCCTCAAATCCTTGGGGAGATCATAGAAAATACCGGCTATTTTTTTTATGGGTTTGGCAAAATCCGTTCCCTCGGGGTCATACCGCTCAACGCCGTTAACCACCCCCCCATAGTTGATCACCTGGTCCCAGAACAGGTTCATGTAGCGCCGACCGTAATTTTCATCGGGATACAGGATGGCAAACCGCTTGGCACCCAATTCTTCCACGGCGAATGACACCAGGGATCGCACCTGCATCTGAGGTGTGATAAAATTTCTGAACACATACGTGCCGATATCCGGAATCCCGTCTCGCTGGGTAAAAACGAGGATCGGAATCCCCCGGGCCTGGGCGCGCTCGGAGGCGGCCTCGGCGGCGGACATGGGCCCCAGGATGGCCCCGACCTTTTGCTGATCGAGTTGCTCCACCGCCTTAGCGGCTGCAGCAGGATCGGAACGGGAATCCTCGACAAGGATGGTGAAGGGAACTCCGCCACCCGTCTGACCGGTCTGGCTCAGCGCCATTTCGATGCCGTTCAAGGCGCGTTGGCCGAATAGGGCATAGGAGCCGGAAAGGGGCAGCACACAACCGACGGTATAGGGCATAAAGCGGGCACGTTCCGTCAGGGAATGAATCATGTCTGACGCATCGGGTTGGTCCGGGTGCTCGGGGAATCGCTCCACAAAAGCCGTGAGGACATCCATTGCGTCATCATACTTTTCATCCAAAATGAACGCCATGCCAAGCCGGTAAAGCAAGAGCCCCATGAGACGTTGATCCGTCACCTGCGAGATCAACTGCTGGAGGTCATCGGCGCTGAGTTTTTCGGCAGTATGCGTCAATTGGGTCCAGGCGACCGCCACATCCTCACCGGAGGCTGTATTCCATGCCCGGTAATAGAATCGAGCGGCCTCCAAATGTGCGCCCATCGCCTCATAAGCATCGGCAACAATCAAGAAAAATGGCGTCCGCAGCAGCGTGGGGTCAGTGGGTGCGATATAGGCGAGTCCGTATTTGACCACCGAATCGAAATTGCCGGCGTCGAAGAGGATTTTCAGGGTTTCGAGCATGGCCCCGGAAACCAGGGGGCTTTGCGGAAATTCACGGCTCAGCCGGGAAAAAACCGCGATGGCGTCGTCATCGCGGCCGGCAAGACGGTATAATCGTCCGATTTTGAACAGGGCCTCATCAACGAATGGGTCGTCGTAGGCTTCCTGCAAAAACAGGTTATACCCCGCCAGCGCCTCGGCATACAGGCCGTTGTCGAAATCTCGCTCGGCGTCTTGAAACGCTTGGTTGCCCGGCATGGGGGGAACCGGGCCGGGGATCGACACAGGCAAGGGTTTCGGCGCACAACCCGAATAGACAATCATTAAAAAAAGAATCACCGTTCGACGAATTGATGCCATTTTAATTATCTTTCCGATAAGTCCCCCGCTAAAGGGGACCGTGCATGGCGATTTCATGTGAAGACGACCACTGCGGCCACGACGTGGCCTCGCTCAATCTACACAAGCCGGTTTCATTGTCAAACAATAGTTCATCGAATCTCCGATTGTCTATGGATTGTTTAAGATGCCGCCGTCGGTGCTTGACATTCGCCGGGCAACGACATTATAGTTGGGCATTCAAATGGTTACCATTCACCGTGGATCTATTCCACCTTCATCTCACGACAAAGGTTTCCCCATGAAAAAACCGGTATCAACCCTTGTTCTGCTCACTGCACTAGTGCTCGCAACACCAGTGTACGCTGAAATTTACAAGTACATCGATGAAAATGGTCAAAAACGCTGGACGGACGACCTGAGCCAGGTGCCCAAGGAACAGCGGGCCGCGGCCCAGCGGATTGTGACCGAGGAAGAAAAACCGGTGGCGACAACCGCCGGGAAAGGGAAAAAGGCGAAATCGGCCCCCTCCCTTGAAGGCAACGCCGCCGGTCCGGATGGTGCTGCAGCAGACGAAACTGCCGAACTGAGCCGGGAAGCACTTGAAAAGGAGAAGGCGGACCTGGATCTCATGTATCAGCAACTGCTGGAAGAGAGAGAACAGATCGAAAAATTAACTCCCGAGGCGCTTAACTTCAAGGCTCGGGCAGAACTGAACTACAGAATCAACGCATTCAACGAAAAAACGGAGCAGTACGAAGCAAAATCCAACACATTCAAAGAAAAAATAAACGCCTACAACCAAAAGATCATGTCAAAGCGGCCATCTAAAACCGAGTGAGACACCGAAACATTGTTATCTTATCTTGAGACATCTGCCTAAGGAGGAAAACCATGACATCATCATCCAGTGACTTCAGCAAAGCGGTTGCAGTGGGCCGCCCACCCAATATCCAAAAACGATTCCCCCATTCGAAGGCGCTGCTGGTCAGTGGGAAATTCATCGATCTGGCCATGATCAAAAAGAAAAACGCCATCTGCATGGCTGCCAACGGCAGAAATATCTTTGTCATCAGGGGGGCGCTGAAAGCCGCCCAACGGGCAAATTCTGCATTGATCATCGAGATTGCCCGTTCCGAAGGGGGCGCCGATGCCTATTGTGCCGTCAATTATTGGAATATGGCCCGGATTGTGGATGCGATGTGCAATGAATTGGGCATTACCATTCCTGTGGCCCTGCATGCCGATCATTATGGCATAAAAAGCAAGGACGATATACCGGATGCCAAGATCGAAATCCCCACGATGTTCGAAGCCGGCATCACCTCGATTGCCATTGACGCCTCCCATCTCCCGGATGACCAGAACCTGACCACCAATCTGGAGCTGAAGCCGTTCATTCCCGACTGGTCCGGGCTGGAGACAGAGATCGGTGAAATCAAAGGAAAAATGGGCCTGTCAACCGAGGCTGAAGCCCTTTTCCTGATTCAGGGGCTCAACGCGCACGGCATATTCCCCAACTGGATCGCCCTGAACAACGGGACCGTCCACGGCATCGAGGCCAGCGGCCAGGGCATCCAGGTAGACCTTACCCAACAGATCCACGATGCGCTGGCGGCTTACCATGTCTCGGGCGCACAGCATGGGACGTCCGGCAACAGTTCACAGCGCCTTCGAGAGATCGCCAACCGCACCCACACCACCAAAGCCAACGTCGCCACCGCACTGCAGATGATCTCATGGGGACTCGAGGTCAATGATGACGGCAATGCCGCCTTGGATGGCAACGGCGATTTTATCAAAGTAATCGATCAGGGCGTCACTGAGGCCATGTGGGCAAAGATGAAGCGCTATGCCGCCGATAAAGGATGGAAAGGCGGCAACTATAAAAAACTGAACCTGCCTTTCGAAAACAAGCTGCAGGGACTTCCCAGGGAAATCCGGGACAGAATGGAACAGCGGGTGGAATCGTTCGTTTACAACATGCTCGTGAATGTATTCAATGCGCAAGACACCGCGGATCTGGCCATTGAAACAATCCTGGAAACCAATGGTTTCGACCCGGGTCCAAAAGCCAAACAAATGGAAGACCCGGAGGAATGGACACCGGAAAAGATAGCCCAACGGGCCGCTTTAATTGTGAGCAACGAAAGTCCCGACGGAAACTTTGACGACTGATTGAACCCTCGGATCACGCCCCCATTGAGCCAACACGCCGCTGCCGGTGTGTTCCACCCGGCAGCGGCGTGTTGGCTTCGACCCCACCCGTTCACCGACACATGTCGAGGTCCGTTTAAAAAGCAACCAAAGCTTAATTTTTTCTTATCGTTACACCCTGATTTCTCAATTAATGCCTTTGTTTTAGGCGACACCCGACTATTCTTTTTCCTTTTTTCCTAAAGGTTTTTTCACGAGCTGCCGATAAAGGTAACGGAGGAACACATATGTACATTCAAAGCTACCAGATCCATAACGTCCTGAATGTCTATCGGAGGCAGTTAAGCCTGGGAAAAGCGGATCACCCCCAGCAGGCAGGCACCCGCAATGCCAAATCGGATGCGATTACGATTTCAAAAGAGGCGAAAAGCCAGTCGATAATGGAAAAAGTGGCTGCCGGCGTGCTTAGAAAGATTACCAATGTCGACCCCGAATCGGACTTTGGTCGAGAGCTGATCAATCAGGTTCGCAATACACCGAAGGATCTTAAAGCGGGGCCAAAAGACAATACGTTTGTATTCAACACGATCGTCGGAGACAATCAAAAGGAGGCCCGGTCCATCGCCGTCGACAACTCGCAGAGCTTGATGAATCGGCTCGATGAACTGGCCAAAACGGCCATTAACCGTAAGGCTGAATAGACAAAAAGGACTGGCCGGCCCTGGTATTGCGGAAAGGGCAACATCACCAGGAACGGCAAACGCATTTGTAGAAGACAAAGGGGGTATGAGCCATGCTGAACACAATTGGCGAATCAGCCGTCAGAACGACGACACGTGTAGACAACAACCTGGCTGTGGAAAACAAGGATGTCGCCCTTAAAAAGGTCGAAAAAGCAATTGAAGAACGACCCATCGAGCATTCCCAGGAGAGCGCAACGCCTGAATCCGAGATGGAGAAAAAAACCGGCGGTTACAAGGCGGATGACGGGGGTATTTTCTTTGAAAAATACGATAAAAACGGAAACGTTATTTTTAGAACGCCGCCGGAACAAAAGCCGATAGACGAGCACGTGTAAATGGTAGATCTCGTTTATCTAGATTAAAAGCCGGCTGCCAAGCCGGCTTTTGTCGCTGACAGAAACTGGCGTTTTTTTTAATCGAAGCGACCTCCGAGGGAAGATCATCTCACTTTCTCTTTGGCCTCATCCCAGAGCTGTTGCATTTCTCGCATGGTGAGGCTGACGATATCCCGACCCGCTTGAATGGCTTTCTCTTCCATGTAGGCAAAGCGTTTTTCAAATTTCTGGATCGACAGGATCAATGCGGTTTCCGGATGGATACGGGCAAACCGGGCGACATTGACCAGGGTAAACAGGATGTCCCCGAATTCCATGGCCGCTTTTTCGCTTCCGGATTCACACTCAGACGTGTTGATCTCCGTTGAAAACTCCTCCCACTCTTCCATGGTTTTGGCCATCACGCCGGCGATGTCGTCCCAGTCAAAACCGGTTTTGGCGGCCCGTTCCGAAACCATCGAGGCCCTGAGCAGCGCGGGCAAGCTCTGGGGGATTGAACTGAGAATCGAACGCGCCCCCACCCCACCCTTTTCTTTCCGCTTGATGGTGTCCCAGTTTTCACTGACCGTTTCAGGGGTTTCCGCGGTAACATCGCCAAACACATGGGGGTGCCTGCGAATCATCTTTTCTAGATTTTTTTCAACCACGTCCCGAAGGTTAAATGCGCCCGACTCCCTGAACAGGTTGATGACAAAAAGAAGCTGAAACAGCACATCTCCGGCCTCTTCACAAACAGCGGTCGAATCCTTGGAGATGATGGCATCGACCAGTTCATGAACCTCTTCGACCAGGTAGCGGGCCATGGTGTAAGGCGTTTGCTTTTTATCCCACGGGCAGCCTTTTTCCCCTCTCAGGGTTTCAATCAACGCCTCGAGGTGCTCAATGGGCGTCGACTGGCCTGGTTTTAGCGGGTCTGCCAAGATTTTTGAAATTCCTTCAATTTGATTTTAAAATTTTCTTTCATTTCCTTTGAAATCACCCTGGCCATGACTTCAGATACCTTCGATACATGGGGCGCCAGGGTCGCATTTTTGACAACCGGCGCGCCTTTGGGTAAAAAGGCGGTCAAAACGATAAACACCACACAGACCACGAGCCCGCCTTTAAGGAGTCCGAACAGGGCGCCACAGACGCGGTCGACCCATCCCAGGTAAGCGATATTGAGCAGATACTTGATGACCACGGCAAGGATGCCAACGACAATCACCACAAGGGAGAAAACGATCATGTAGCTGACGATATTCAGATAACCGACATCGGCAATCCACGTAGAAATCAACCTGGCCACATGGGGGTAATAGGTATACGCGGCATAAAACCCGCCCAAAACGCCGACAATCGAAGAAAGCTCTCTGACCAGGCCCCGGAAAATGCCGCGGATCAGCCCATAGGTCAGGATGGTGACGACAAGAATATCAAAAGGATTCATGACGGTCCTTTGAACGAAGCAACACCGTTGCCCGAAACAGACATCTGCCAGGGGGGCGAAAGGGCTCGCCACGCGTGGCGAGATCCCTTCAAAAAAAATTAAAATATCAATAAATTCAGAATGTTTCTAATTTTTTTGGTGGGTAACGTTAACAGAGCGATATTTCCCAGTCAAGCATTTTCACCGGGGTCACAAAGGGGAATTTGGCATTTGCATTCCCCTGAAAAGTCGGATATTCCAATGACGGCATCGCTGTTTCAGAAAGCGGCCCGACCGGCGGTTTGACAAATCAACGGGGTCGATTCATACTGCCTGGCGCCGACGCGTTTAAACAATGTCAAGACACGTGCCCAACTTATGGATGAATGCACGCAAAGCAAACAAACCCGGCTGACCTTTTCCGATATTGAATTGGCCCGGCAGCTATTTGGTGAGCAAGACGGGCACCTCAAGCGCCTTGCGGATCTATTGGCCGTTGATGTTCATGCCCGGGGCAACACCGTGCATCTCAAAGGCGAAGCGATGGCGGTGGATCTTTCGCGCCGGGTGTTGGAGCAGCTCTACGGCCTGCTCAAGGAAAAGTACCCCATTTATCCCAATGACATTGACTATGCCGTGCGCGTGTTGAAAGAAAACCACACCGCCGACCTGAAGAAAATCTTTCTCGATACCGTTTACATCACCTCGAAAAAACGGGCCATCACACCCAGAAACCAGAGCCAGAAGGCCTACATCGAAGCCATCCGCAACTATGACATCGTTCTTGGCATCGGACCCGCCGGTACGGGCAAAACCTACCTGGCCATGGCCATGGCCGTATCCGCGCTCGCCAAGGGAACAGTCAGCCGGATCATCCTGACCCGGCCTGCCGTGGAAGCCGGTGAATCCCTGGGGTTCCTGCCGGGAGACTTGACGGACAAGGTAGACCCTTATCTCCGGCCGCTCTATGACGCCCTTCATGACATGATGCGATTTGAGAAAGTGGCGGCGCTGATGCAAAACGGGGTGATCGAAGTTGCGCCCTTGGCCTTTATGCGGGGAAGAACGCTCAACGAGGCGTTTATTATCCTCGATGAAGCCCAAAACACCACAACCGAACAGATGAAGATGTTTTTGACGCGGATCGGTTTTAACTCCAAGGCGGTGGTTACCGGCGATATCACCCAAATCGACCTGCCGGCAGGCAAATCTTCAGGGCTGGTTGAGGCCAAAGCGATTCTTACCCCCATCACCGGCATACGGTTCATCCACTTTACCAAGCAAGATGTCGTTCGTCACCGACTGGTCCAGGACATCATCAACGCCTATGAATTGCTGGAAGCCAGTCGCATCAAGAAATAAATGGTCCGAACGACCCTGCCGACGGTTTCATCGGCAGAGGAAACATGGGCTGATCGGCTGCACCAAGTGACCAAATCATGATTCGTGACCGCAAAAAAAAATCCATCAACCATTTTCTCAGTCTGAGCCCTCATGTCCGTTGGGCACTGCTGGTGCTCATCCTCGCTGTTTTTACAACCGGCCTTTACCCGGGCATTGTCATCAAAAAAAACCACTACAAAAGCGGTGACGTCGTTAAAAGCGATATCAAGGCCTCAGCGGATTTTTTCATCGAAGACATTTCCGTCACCACCGCCCAACGCCGCCAGGCGGTGGACAACGTGCTCCCGGTGTACGACCTCAATCCGAAGATCCTTAAAGGCACGGTGACCCGCCTGAATGACGCCTTCGATCAACTGCGGTCCATATACGAACTGGAAACCAAAAACCAGGAAACCAACGCAAAGCGCATGCCCGGGCCCCCGTCGGCCCAGGATAAGTTGCCTGTCGACCCCGCCGATGTCCCTGACCTGCCGCAGGTGTCCCTCGCCGAGCGAATGCTGGCCAAGAAAAGCCTGTTGGAAAAAGCAACGGGTTTCGAAATCAGCAACGGGGCCTTTTCCATCCTCATCGAAAATGGATTTGCACCAGACATCCCCAAACTGCTGAGCACCATTATCACCCAGGTGCTCTCAGCCGGCGTGGTCGCCAACAAGGAAATCCTGCTGAAGGAATCAGACAAGGGCATCACCCTGCGCAACGTGGAGACCTTGACCGAAACCCATGTGTTGAACCTGAAGCAGTTTTACGGGCCGGACCAGGCCAAGACCATGGTCCGGGTTGTCGGCGATCCGCTGCTCAAGGGGATGAATTATGCCCTGTTGAACCTCATGGTAGATTTTTCCCAGCAGCTGATTCAGCCCAACATCACCTTGAACAGCCACGAAACCGAAATACGCAAAGAGGTCGCGGCACAGCAGATCAAGCCGGTCCTGTACATGATTAAAAAAGGAGAGATGCTGCTCCGTGAGGGCGAGCGGGTCACGCCGCTCCAGCTTCGCAAACTCGAGGCGATGGAAAGCCAGGCCGACACCCATCAAGTGCCGCTTGCCGGTTCGGGCGCCGTGGCGCTGCTGGCCGCCATTTTGATCATCCAGTACCATGTCCGGCTCAAACGCCGGGTGGAATTTGCCAAATACGGCAACAAGGACCTGCTGTTTCTGTCGTGCATCATGGTCGCATTTATCATCGTGGTCAAGATTTCAACCACCCTGCCCGATGCCTGGTTTCTCGGCCTGCCCATCTCCCGCCCGGTATCTCCGGTGGGTTTCGGCATTCCGCTGGCCGCCGGGGCCATGATCGTCTGCCTGTTCATGGGGCGGGAAACCGCACTGATTTTTGCCCTGGCCCTGACGCTGTGCACATCCATCCTGCTTCAAGGCGGCCTGGAGACCTTCATCTATTTCATTTTGAGCTGCACCATGGCATCCTGGTGGCTTCAGGATTGCCGCGAGAGAAAAATCATCATCAAGACCGGTGCAAAGCTGGGACTGCTCAATGCCTTCCTGGCCGTTGTCATCCATGTCTACATGGGTACCGCCTCATGGAGCACGCTGCCTTTTGACCTGACGGTGGCGTTTTTAGGAGGCATCGGTGCCGGCATCATCACCGCCGGCATGGCACCGGTGGTGGAGATGGTGTTTCACTACACCACCGACATCACCCTGCTGGAACTGGCCAACCTGGACCGGCCCATCCTGCGCCGGCTGATGCTGGAGGCGCCGGGCACCTATCATCACTCCATGGTGGTCGGATCCCTGGTGGAGGCAGCGGCCGCGGAAATTGGTGCCAATCCTATTTTGGCCAAAGTCTGCGGTTACTATCACGACATCGGCAAATTGAAGCAGCCCCTTTATTTTATCGAAAATCAATCGGACGGCAGGAACAAGCACGACAAACTCGCCCCGTCCATGTCTGCCCTGATCCTGATCGCCCACGTCAAAAACGGTGTTGAAATCGCCCGCGAGCACAAGCTGGGGCAGGTGATCATCGACACCACCGAGCAGCACCACGGCACCAGCTTGATCAGTTATTTTTATGAAAAGGCGAAAAGCGTTAAAGGAGAGGATGCGGTCAATATCGACGATTACAGGTATCCGGGGCCACGGCCCCAGACCCGGGAAGCCGGACTGGTCATGCTGGCGGATGTGGTTGAAGCGGCCTCACGCACCCTGGAAAACCCAACCCCGTCAAGAATCCAGGGGTTGGTTCAGAACCTGATCAACAAAATTTTTTCCGACGGCCAATTGGACTATTGTGAACTGACCTTGAAGGACCTTCACCGAATTGCCAGAAGCTTCAACAAGATCTTGAATGGCATCCACCACCACCGGATCGAATACCAGGACAGCGCCTATTTGACCTCCGGAAAGGCGAAAAATGGAAGTGCTGATCGAAAACCGGCAAAACCGCCACAGGTTGCCAAAACAAAAGATTCGTACGACCGCCAGGCGCATTTTAAGCGCCTTGGGTTATCCTGACGCACAGTTGTCCATTCTGATCGTGGACGACGCCCAGATTGCGGAATTCAACCTGACCTATCTGAACCATGCAGGCCCGACCAACGTCATCGCATTTCCCATGCGGGAGGGCCCGTTCGCCGACATTTCGCCGGACCTTCTTGGCGACGTGGTGATTTCCGCCGACACGGCCTATCGGGAAGCCGTCGACGCCGGGATGGAAACGCTGGAGCGATTCAATCAGCTGCTGATTCATGGGATTCTTCACCTGACGGGCTACGATCACGTCCATTCGGAGGAAGCGGCGGCGGTCATGGAACAAAAAAGCAGTGAACTCATGAATAGCATTCGAGAGGAGGAATGAGCATGGCAGGTCTGGCAGTCAGCATCGATCACATCGCCACATTGCGGGAAGCGCGGAAAGCGAACTATCCGGATCCGGTTGCAGCCGCCATCATCGCTGAGCTGGCCGGAGCGGATGGCATCGTCTGCCATTTGCGCGAAGACCGGCGACATGTTCAGGACCGTGACATCCGGCTGCTTCGTAAAGTGGTCCAGACCAGGTTGATCCTGGAAATGGCAGCCACCTCGGAGATGGTCGGCATTGCCCTGGATGTACGGCCGGAGATGGTCACCCTGGTACCCGAAAACAGGGAGGAGATCACCACCGACGGGGGGATGGACCTGATCCTTCACAGCAACATCGGCGAGACCATCGGCGCCCTGCAGAACAACGGCATTCCCGTGAGCCTTTTCATCGATCCTGAGCCGGAGCAGGTCAAGTTGGCTCACCAGGCCGGTGCCAACCTGGTCGAAATCCATACCGGTGTTTTCTGTGAAGCCACCGGCAACGCCAAACGCAAGCAGGCCTTCGCAAGGATCGTGGACGCCGCCAAACTTGCCAAAAAGCTGAAACTGGGCGTCAACGCCGGCCATGGGCTGTGCTACAAAACCATCAAGGCATTTGGCGGATTGTCGGAAATCGATGAATACAGCATCGGTCACAGCATCGTTTCCCGCGCGGTTCTGGTGGGATTGGACCGGGCGGTGAGGGAAATGCGCGATCTGATTAAAAGCCTTTAACTTCTCGACGGCCGGACGTTTTTCGTCATGCGAGTTGCGGATCAGGCCCGGGAATCCGAAATTCCAATCGCCAATAACCAAATGACAAATCAATCCCAAAAGTCAAATCCCAAGCCCTAAAACCAAAAAAAAAGGATGCTCCAACTCGATAAAACCGGACGGATCGTTGTTAAACCATTGCTTAATGAAAAACCAAAAATATATTGATTTTTAAACATTTTTAAGATCTGGATTTTGTAATTTTGGCTTTATTTGAGATTTGGCATTTGAAATTTATTATTTATCAAAGATTTGTTGTTTCCTGTTTAACCCGGTTGGGGTCGCCAAAAAGACCCCGAGGAGAAAAAGATGTACTTGGTCACGTCAGATGAAATGCAGCGGATGGATCGGGCGACCATCGAATCGTTGGGTATCCCGGGCCGTGTGCTGATGGAAAATGCCGGCCGGGGGGCGACGGCTTTTTTTCTGGAAGCGATCCACCGAAATCACCCCGGCGCCGTGGGCGTTGTTGCCGGACGGGGCAACAACGGCGGAGACGGGTTTGTCATGGCCCGTTACCTTCACCAGAAAGGCATCCGGACGACGGTGTTCCTGCTCTCGCAAAGCGACCGGATCAAAGGGGATGCCGCCGCCAACCTGAAACTGCTGGACGCCATGGGCGTGCCGGTGGTTGAATTGCCCGATGCAGCGGCGTTTGAATCCAGCAAGCTGCTGATGCGCCACCAGCACGCCTGGATCGATGCGATCCTGGGTACGGGGCTTTCATCGGACGTACGGGGTTATTTCAGGACGATCATCGATTTTATCAACCGACAAGGCCGACCTGTCTTTGCCGTGGATATCGCCTCCGGCCTCCACGCCGACACCGGGCGGGTCTGCGGAACCTGTATCCAGGCCGCGGCCACGGCCACCTTTGGCTTTGCCAAGGTCGGCCACCTGTGCTATCCGGGACGAACCTTCACCGGTCGGTTGAAAATCATCGACATCGGCATCCCTCCGCATCTTGCCGCAACAATCAGCTGCCGGCAGCACCTCATCACACCCGGGGCCCTGAAAAACGACATCCCGCAGCGGTCAGCAACGGCCCACAAAGGCGACACGGGGCACCTGATGATCCTGGCCGGTTCGCCGGGAAAAACCGGCGCCGCCGCCCTGGCCGCCGCGGCGGCCATGCGCGCGGGAGCAGGATTGGTGACACTGGGGACACCCAAATCGCTGAACCCGGTGCTGGAGGCCATGGTCACCGAAGCCATGACCGTCGGATTGCCCGAAACGGCGGACGGTGCCCTGGACGAAGCCGCCCACGAATCCGTTGTTGCGCTGATGGAGCGGAAGGGCTGTCTGGCCATGGGGCCGGGGTTGGGAACCCACGCATCGACGGGCAGGCTGGTGGGGCGATTGATCGAAGAATGCCCCGTCCCCCTGGTTGTCGACGCGGACGGCCTAAACCTGATTGCAGCGGAACCATCCGTGCTTTCCAGGCGACGCGCGCCCATCGTGCTCACGCCCCACCCCGGTGAGATGGCCAGGCTCAGCGGCCATTCAACTGCCGAGATTCAAGGTGACCGCATCGGCCATGCGCGCGCATTTGCCGAAAGGCATCAGGTCCATCTCGTCCTCAAAGGGGCAGCCACGCTGGTCGCCCGGCCGGACGGGACCGTTTTCGTCAATGCCACCGGCAATCCGGGCATGGCCACCGGCGGAATGGGCGATGTGCTCACCGGTCTGATTGCCGCCCTGGTTACCCAGGGCATGGCGCCCGGCGCAGCCGCCCGAACCGGGGTGTATCTCCACGGACTGGCCGCAGACCGGATGGCTCGAAAAAAAGCGCCGATCGGCTACCTGGCCACGAACGTCATCGAAACCCTTCCAGAGGCGATGAATGAACTTCTCACCGGAGGAGACCATCTTCCATGGCCTGAACGGGACCTCCTGTTCTATCCGACGGATCATGGCGGGAAATGAACACCCACCCATCACCCCACCATCACGAAAATACCCGTGTGTTTGAGACCCATGCACCCGACCAAACCGTGGCCATGGGCCGCACCATGGGCCGACGGATGAAATACGGGCTCGTCCTTTTGCTGTTCGGCGATCTGGGCAGCGGGAAAACGGCATTTGCTCAGGGATTGGCACGCGGATTGGATGTTCCGCCGTCCTTTACCGTTACCAGCCCCACGTATACCCTGGTCAACGAATACCCCGGCAGACTGCCTTTTTCTCATGTGGACCTCTACCGCCTGCCCACCCCGGTGGATCCCGATGAAATCGGGCTGCTGGATCTTTTCAGTGAAGACGGCATCGTGGCGGTCGAATGGGCCCAGCGGCTCGATCCGGCAGACCGGCCAGCCTGTCGAATGGAACTGTTTTTTACCGTCACCGGCGACACCGCCCGGTCGATTCGCATCATTGCGTATGGACTTGACCCGTCGGATCTGCTAAATGACATCGACATTTACGCACCGCCGTAGCTGATGGTGGTCGTTCAACTGAAGGTGGAAGCCTATGGCATTGATCGTTCAAAAATTCGGCGGCACATCGGTCGCCGACACCCGGCGAATCCGAAACGTCGCCGCCCGGGTGCTCAACACCCATGAAAAGGGAAACGATGTGGTGGTCATCCTGTCGGCCATGGCCGGGGTGACCGACCGCCTTATCAGTCTGGCAAACGAAGTCACCGAAACCCCGGACCGTCGGGAACTGGATGTCCTGCTGGCCACCGGCGAACAGACCACCGCTGCCTTGCTGGCCATGATGCTCGTGGGCATGGGCCACAAGGCCCAGAGTCTGCTTGGGCACCAGGCCGAAGTGGTCACCGACTGCGAGTACGGCAATGCCCGCATCCTGGAGATCGGAACCGACCGGATCAAGCGTCTGCTGGCAGACCGGGTCATCGTCGTGGTTGCCGGCTTTCAGGGCACCGACATCAAAGGCAACATCACCACATTGGGCCGCGGCGGGTCGGACACCTCGGCAGTGGCCATTGCCGCCGCATTGAACGCCGACGTATGTGAGATCTATACCGATGTGGACGGCATCTACACGGCGGATCCGAACATCTGTCCGCGGGCGAGGAAAATCAAAGAGATCTCCTATGACGAGATGCTGAACATGGCCAGCCTCGGGGCCAAGGTGCTTCAGATCCGTTCGGTGGGCTTCGCCAAGAAGTACAATATCCCCGTGCACGTCCGATCATCATTTTCAGAGGAGGAAGGCACCATGGTTATTCAAGAAGATTCCGTCATGGAGCAGCTGGTCGTTTCCGGTGTGACCCATGATCTGAACCAGGCGCGCATAACCCTTAAGAAAGTTCCGGACCAGCCGGGGATCGCGGCCAAAATATTCTCGCCCATCGCCGAAGCCGGGATTCTGGTGGACATGATCATCCAGAACACCCGTGCCGCCGGTCAAACGGATCTGACCTTCACCGTACCCAGGGCGGACTATAAACGGGCCATGGAGATGCAGCAGCGCCTGGCGGAAAAAATCGGGACGGAGGAGGTGTTCGGCGATCCCCACATTGCCAAGGTATCGGTCATCGGTGTGGGTATGAAAAACCATTCCGGGGTGGCGTCGCTGATGTTCAACGCCCTGGCCCGGGAGAACATCAACATCATCATGATCAGCACATCCGAGATCCGCATCTCCTGCATCATCGAAGAGAAGTACACCGAACTGGCCGTAAGGGTCCTGCATACGGCCTTCGGGCTGGACAGAGAAGATTAGAAGCATCTCAAAAAGGTCTTTTAGCCCAATCTCTGCGTTGGAGCCTCGTTTCAAATCCTCGACATACTCCAGTATGCCTGCGGGTTGAAACTCGGATCCGCCTTGACATTGAACTAAAATCCTATTTTTGAGACACTTCTAAAGATAAGCCTAACCGCAACAACAGCGACTGGATGAAGTACTTCTCACCCGGACAAATCCGTTTCGTTCTCGTCACCTGCGCCGTGGTTCTGGCTATTGCCCTATGGCGCTATTTTTCTGCTTAGTTTGCAAACGGTCATCCCGCATGCAAAGCACCTGCTGTTCATCCAGAAATGTTGATGAACTCGTAATAAGTCACATTTCCGACGGGCTCGTAAAAAGCCCGAGATCAAGGCTTGCAAATCCTGAGGAGTGAGGCGTACTTACGGTACGCCGCAGTGACGAAGGATGAAGCGTAACGCAGATATCGGGTTTTTTACGAACCCGTCAAGGCAGCCTGAATCTCTGCTGCTATGGCCCTTGCCGCCGCCCGGGGGTCGGCCGCATCCCGTATGGGTCTGCCGATCACCA
Organism: uncultured delta proteobacterium; assembly: GCA_963705475.1. GTDB lineage: Bacteria > Desulfobacterota > Desulfobacteria > Desulfobacterales > Desulfosarcinaceae > Desulfosarcina. The sequence continues at coordinate 54,451 of CAVPJS010000010.1, forward strand.
GATAATCCGATCCCCGCCGCACCGCCATGGCCGGCGTGACGACCCGGGACTGGTCGTCCGCCGCGACACCACCGTGGATTGGCCGGATGCCGGGTGTCACCGCCAGAAAGGCGTCGCCAAAAGCGGTTTTGATGGCGTTGACCTCCTGGCCGGAGCAGACAATTCCAGCGCAACCGGCGTCTCGGGCCATGGCCGCTTTTTTCATCACCAACCGCTGCAGATCCCTCGAGTATCGTTCCCGGTAGCCCGCCTCGACCAGATCAGCGGGAGCGATACTGGTCAGTACGGTGACCCCCAGCACGTTGACCCGTCCGCCGGCCCCTTTCACGGCAGCCGCCAGCATCGCCTTGCTTTCGCCGCAGTGGACCGTCGCGAAGGTGACGCCCAATTCGGCCACCTGGGCCATGGCCCGTTGGACGGTTGCCGGGATGTCGTGAAGCTTCAAATCCAGAAACACCTTGGCTGGGCCGGCCTGCTGAATCCAGCGCACCAGTTCAGCGCCTGACCGGATGAACAGTTCCAGGCCGACCTTGAACATGCCCACATCGTCGGCAAGCAGCTTGACCAGCGACCGGGCTGCCTGGGAACTGGGCACATCAAGGGGAAAGACAATATAATCTTTGGCTGTTTTCATCCTTCATGTCCTTATGCTGTCCCTGCGTTAAAGGATCGCCGGTGATGGCACGGCAGTTGTCTATTAACTCAAAATCGTCAATCGTTAAAGGCATTGGTGGGCGATTCTTCACCAGCAGGCCAGACACCGCCGGCGGGAATCGGCAAAGACCCGGCCATCGTGCTCCCGGGGAGCCGTCTGGCTGCCCTGTCGCCGATATCATGCGCCGTTGACACACCACCGCCAACTGTGCCATTTTCACGATTGGTTTTTTTTATAGATCGTTTAAGAATGTCTCCATCACTCCTTTGGGGAAGCCTTCGGGTGGTCCACTTGCTCAAGAAAATTCCTTACGCCGTCCTGATACGATTGACGGTATTGCGCAATGGATAACATCAGCATCGTTCTCGTGGCGCCGCAGGGGCCGATCAATGTGGGGTCGGTTTGCCGCTGCATGATGAATTTCGGCTGCGCGGACCTTCGTCTGGTAACCCCCTGCCGGGGTTACCGGTCGCTGGACGCCCGGCGGATGGCCCTCAAGGCCGAATCGATATTGACGCACGCCCCTGTTTTCCAAACCCTTCAACAGGCCTTGGCCGACTGTCACCTGGCCTTCGGCACCACCCGCCGATTCGGCAAGTATCGTGAGGATTTTTTAAACCCTGAACAAGCTGCCGGCCATGCGCTGGCCCAATCACCCGGCAGCCGGGTGGCCTTCGTGTTCGGCCGCGAGGATCGGGGCCTCCACACCAGCGAACTGGACCTGTGCCAGTTTTTCATAACCATTCCCACCCACAGCGCCTATCCCTCCATGAACCTGTCGCATGCGGTCTCACTGCTGCTTTACGAACTTCGCAAGGGGGCTCTGGATGACGCGAGGATCGGCAATGACGATCCGGTACCGGCGCAGGCCGCGGACGTGGAGAACATGTTCCAGCACATGCGCCGCACTCTGCTGGCGGCCGATTACCTGGACCCCCAGAACCCGGACCACGTCCTGCGGTCGTTCCGGCGGCTCTTCGGCCGCACCGGTCTGAATGACCGGGAGGTGCGCATCCTTCAGGGATTGTGGAGCCGGATCGACTGGATCGAAGGGGAACGGAAGCGGCTGTCTGAGATAAAATGAAGCGTAACGCAAAAACGGATTTTTTACGAAACCGTCGATCATGCCAGTTTGAAGGCCACCACCACCAGCCCCACCACGATGCTGATGATAAAGAAAAAGGTTTCGTTGTTGCCCATGGCGTCCGCCAGGGTTCCCCCGGTGCGTTTGACTTCGGAGTAGGCGGACAAAAAGGCCAGGCCCATGATCAGCCAGAAGACCAGAACCGTCAGGATCAGTGTTTGGGTGTTCATCGGGGATGTCGCTCCGCAAGCATAAGGTTTTTCGATTCCGTATGTATTGCAACGGGGCACGCTTGTCAAAATGAAAAACGGAACACCCGCACGACCGGCCTGCCTGTCCACGGACATCACGGCCGTTCCCGGGCTACCCGCTCGACAGAATCGTCCCCAACGCCGCCGACAGCCCTGCACTGGCATCGTCGGCCGGGACCAGGTCGATGTCTGACGCGGCGCGGACACCGATTCCCAGTTCGGCGGCCCGTTTGATCTGGCGCAATTCGAAGATTCCCGGCTCCATGACGGCGGGATTGCTGCCCAGATGTTTGAGCATGGCGACGCCGACAGCATCCACCGCCACCCGGTCCGTGGCCGCCAACATCACGTTGCCCCTGATCCGCTTTCCGGTGGCGGGGCCGCCGTCGACGAAGGTGTCGACCCCGTCCATCACGATCAGGGATGGCGAAAAAGGGGCGTTGATATCGGCGATCATCTCCTGTTGATAGGGCGAACCGTGAAGTTCCTGCATATAGGCGAACCCGTTGCGAAAAGCCGGCACCACACCCACGTGCAGTTTGAGTGAAAGCGTGATGACCCCGCCGAACTGGTGGGTTTTCAGGCACCCGGTGGACACCAGGCACTCGGCATCGAGAATCGGCCGGGCGACACGGAAGCCATCTTTCCAGTGAGCGCCGGCCGGCCGGCACGCCACCCAGTCTTCGGGCGCCAGGTCGTCGAAATCGATCACCTGAACTTGGCGTTTTTCCAGCAGCGCCCCGACCCCTTTTTGTTCCATGACCTGGCGGGTCGGCGGATAGCTGCGCTCTCCCAAACGGATGGAAGCGGCCCCCATCTCCCAAAGCTGGTCGACCAGCGCCGCCAGCGTGTCGTTATGGGTCGACCCTGGCGCCGGATCGGCCGTATTGAAATTGGGCTTGATCAACACCGCCTTGTTCTTCACCGGGTTTTCCGCCAACGCGGCCAGCGCACCGCGAACCCCAGCACTGCGTTCCTCACTTTGCATGACCGACACACGCGCCATTGATTGGCCTCCTTTTCGGGGTTCAAAGGTTCAGCGGTCGGAGGTCAGATGTCGGAGGTCGGAACCTTGAACCCGGAACCTCTGAACGCTGAAACGAGGATATAATAGCTGATAAGCGGATAAACATAAAGCGGAAACCAGGAACATATGGCTGTTGAGCTGGTAAGCTGAAAGCTCTAAGCTCAAGCTAAACCCGGAACCTTTGAACCTCTGAACCCCAGAACCTTATTTTTAAGATCGGTTCTAATGAAAAACCGGATGCAACCGATAAGAGGGCTATAGCGACAGGCCGGTTAGCCGATCAACCTTTTTAGATGAAGGGCGGGTACCGGCAGCCAACGCTTCAATGATGAAGAAATTTGGGTATCCAAGGGTCTCTATGACGGAAACAACAGAGCAGCCATCCGGTCACGTCCTGATCGTCGATGATGACGAGATCATGCGGGATGCCGCGGGTGGGTCCCTGACGGCGGCCGGTTTTAAGGTGTCGGAAGCCGAAAATGGCGTCCGGGCAATGGAGGCGCTGGACGACATACGACCCGATATCATCCTGCTGGATGTCATGATGCCGGAAATGAACGGTTTTGACACCGCGCTCGCCATCCGGCAGAAGGCGGGTTTTGCGGCTGTGCCGATTTTGATCATGACGGCGCTGGAGGACCTGGATTCGATCAATCGGGCCTTCGAGGTCGGCGCCACGGACTTCATTACCAAGCCGATCAACTGGGTGATTCTGGTAGAGCGGGTTCGCTTCATGACGCGTGCCGTAAAAATGATGAACGAACAGCGGCAGCTGCAAAAAGAACTGGTGCAGGCCCAGAAGATGGAAGCACTGGGAACCCTTGCGGGAGGCGTCGCCCATGATCTGAACAACGTGCTGTCCGCCATCATCAGTTATCCGGAATTGCTGTTGTGCAAATTGGAGAGTGACAGCCCGCTGCGGAAACCGATTCTGACGATTCAACATGCAGGGCAACGCGCGGCCGAGATCGTACAGGACCTGCTGACACTGGCCAGAAGGGGGGTCAGTGTAAAGAAAGTGATCGATATAAACGACATCGTGCGGAAATACCTGAACTCACCCGAGCACGAGAAGCTTGTTTCTCATCATCCACAGGTCTCCATTGAGACCACGCTCAGCCCGGATCTGCTCAACGTCACGGGGTCACCGCTTCATATTCGAAAAACGATCATGAACCTTGTTTCCAATGCCGCAGAGGCCCAGCCCGATGGCGGCCGAATATCCATCTCAACCTACAATCACACGTTCAGCCCGCCGCAACTGGGTGTCGACCCCATCCGTGAAGGTGAATTTGTCGCCATCGAGATATCCGATAAGGGATGCGGGATATCCAAAGCCGAATTAAATCGGATTTATGAGCCGTTCTTTACCAAGAAGGTGATGGGAAGGAGCGGAACGGGACTTGGGATGGCAGTGGTCTGGGGCACGGTTCAAGATCATCAAGGGCACATCGACGTCACCAGCCAACCGGGCAAGGGCACGACGTTTTACCTGTATTTTCCTGCGACGAGAGAAATCGCGCAATGCGCGCAAGCATCGGTTCCTGCCAGCGAATTTATGGGCGACGGTCAGGTGATATTGATCGTCGATGCTGTCGAGAAGCAGCGAGAAATCGCGACGAATATTCTGGAGATGCTCAATTACAAACCCGTCTCGGTCGAATCCGGTGAAAAAGCGATTGCATTCTTAAAAACCGGATCGGCGGACCTGGTTCTGCTGGATATGATCATGGACCCGGGTCTTGATGGGTTGGAAACGTTTAAAAAAATAATCGGGTTTAAACCCAATCAAAAAACCATCATTGCCAGCGGATATGCGAAAACCGTTCGTGTGGATAAAGTGATTCGTTTGGGCGCCAGCCAGTTCATCAAGAAGCCTTACACGATCGAAACCGTCGGCCTGGCTATAAAAAATGAATTACAGCGATAACCCATTTCTCCGATGCCGTTGCAGAAAGGAAACCGCATCATGCAATACAGAGACGGAATTGAAGATTCACGCCGGTACCTGCGCCTGACACTGGAGCTGATCGGCAAACATGGGCTTCCCACGGACCCGTTGAACTACTGCATTTGGTACGAATACGTGTCCGGCAACAACCAGGAACTCAAGGCAGCCATAGACAACCATCTGGAAAACGGCGAGGTCTTCACCAGCGAAACCAGCCAGCAATTCTACAACCGGTATGTTGCCTCGGACCAGGAAACGTTAACCGCGCTGGTTCGCAAAGAATTGAATAAGGTCTTTGCCGAAATCATCGGTACGATGGATTCCGCCGACCAGTTTTATTCCCAGTCGGCCAACAACATGAAAGCCATCAATGAGGCGATCGTACCCAATTTGTCTCAAAACCAGTTGAAGACGATTGTCAAGCAAATCAAAAATGAAATAACCAGTCTGGAAGGCTCCAGTTCATCTTTCCGAGAGCAACTCCAGCAGGCCAACCATGAAATCGATCAGTTGAAAAGCAAGATGGCGCTTTACCGCACGGAATCGCTCAGAGACCCCTTGACGCAAATTGTTAACCGTCGTGGATTTGACAAGGCCCTGGCGGAGAATATCGCAAATGCCCAGGATGCCGGCACATCCCTTTGCCTGATCATTGCCGACATCGATTTTTTTAAGAAAGTCAATGACACCTATGGCCATCTGGTGGGGGACAACGTCATCCGCATGGTGGCGACGACCCTCAAGGAAACCATCAAGGGCAAGGATCTGGCGGCCCGCATCGGCGGGGAAGAGTTCGCCATCCTGCTGCCTGACACACCCTTTGACGGCGCCATGAAACTGGCCAACGATATCCGCCTCGCCTTTGAACGGCTCGACCTGAAAAAGAAGAGCACCGGGGAAAGTCTGGGAAAGATCACCCTCAGCTTCGGGGTTGCCACCTACCGTAAAGCGGAAACCGCCGAGGATTTTATCGATCGGGCGGACCAGGCCCTTTATCAGTCCAAGAACAACGGCAGGAACCGGGTTACCGGGCTGTAGTATAGGTTCAAGGTTCAGAGGTTGAGAGGTTCAGGGTTGGAAGGTTCAGGGTTGGGAGGTTCAGAGGTTCGGGGGTGGAAGGTTCTAAGGTTCTGAACCCGGAACCCAGAACCCAGAACGCTGAACCCAGAACCCAGAACGCTGAACGCTGAACCCAGAACGCTAATCCATCAATCCAACTTTTCGATCGCTTCCTCCGCCGCCGCCTGCACCTCATGATCGTAGTCACCAACGGCCACCATCCCTAAAAACGGCAGTGACGCCCGGTTTCCCGATTCTCCCAGCACATGAATCAGATCCCCTTTGACCCCATCGTCAACGTCCCCAAAAACCGCCACCAGCGGATCGACAACTTCTCCGGCCAGCTTCGGATCAGTCTCGGCCAATGTTTCGAATGACACCATCGCCCCCAGCCGCACGGACCAGCGCGGGTGGATCAGCAGCTCGATGAAGCCGGGAAAAATCATGCCCCGTTCGGCCATCATGCTGGCCACGCCCGCGGCGTTGCCCGCCTCGATCATGCCCCTCAAGGCATCGGGACCCAGGTCGGCCGGGTCCCGGTCCAGCATCAGCGTGACCAGTTCACCGGCATCCACGGATCCCGTCCAGCGGAAACGGTCGTCCAGAATAACCGTCGGCGCAGCGCTGACACGGTCGTTTTGGGCGGCGTCCGGGAACAACTCACCGTCGATGACGGTCACCCGCACCTGGTCGCTGCAGGCGGCCAGCCCCAGAAGGGCCGATACGGTGATCGGGCAGAAGGGACAGTGGGGCGTGATGTAAACCTTGAGCGGGGCCGGTACCCGCAGCTGCCGCAGCCGCAGCCGTGTATCCGGGTCGATGCGATCTGCAAAGGCGTTGCCATTGCCCAGCACCGCCAGAAACGGTTCCAGTTCGCGGTCCAGCGGCAGGGCCTGGTAGCCCACGTGGCGGCCGATGAACAAGGTGGGCAGCGAAACCATCGCATCGCCGTCTTTTTTCGCTCGGACACGGGGTGCCAGGTCGGCCACCTGATCGACAAAGGATTTGAATCGCTGATCCATCGCGTGGCTGGTGGTCGCATAGCGAAGGGTGATGTCATCATCGAGCCCCCTGCCCCATCGCTGGATCCGTTCTTTGTCGTTGTCGGAAATTGCTGCCATCATGCCTGTTCACCAAATTTGAATGTTTCTGCCAGCAGTCGGCGGGTTGCCGGATTGACATGTATTCTCGCCAGTTCATCTGCCATTATCCAGCGGGCATCGGCGGCATCGTCTCCGGCCCTGGGTTCACCGCTCACATAGTCAGCCGCCAGGTCCACGATCACGTAGTGGTATTCGACACTGCCGCGGTCGTCTTTTTGAATGACATCAAAGGCGAAGACCGGCGCGTTGGCCCGGATGACCACCCCGGTCTCCTCGAGGACCTCCCTTTCCGCGGCGGCCTGAAGCGTTTCCCCCAGTCGGACGCGTCCGCCGGGAATGCTCCACATGCCCCGCGAGGGCGGGTTGGCCCGCTGAACCAGCAGGACGGCATCACCGTGGAAGACCACTGCGCCCACCGCCGGTCGGGGCGCGTCGGGGTATTTCCGGGTTGTCGAAGGATGGTTGGCCATGATGCCCGTGCGTATGCATGTCAGGTTGCAAGATCGTTGGTATCACCATTTGTCCCCCGCTTCAATTTCAAACTGGGTTCCAGGCCGATCCACCGTCATTGACGCCCCCGATGAATTCTGATAGCTGAAGAAGTATTGAAAGGTTGAGAGGTCAGAGATCGGAAGTCGGAGGTCGGAAGTCGGAAGTCGGAGGACAGAGGTCGGGGGACAAATTAGCTGGTAAGCTGGTAGCTCAATGCTCGAAGCTGAAAGCCAAAACAGAATAGCTGATAAGCTAATGAGGGAAAAAGCTGAAAGCAGGGACCTGAGCTGATAGCTCGAAGCTGAAAGCTCAAAGCCACACCCTGAACGCAGAACCTCTGAACCCTGAACCTCTGAACCTCTCAACCCTCAACCCCTTAACCCATGAACCAAAAACACAGACCCTATATCGGAGTGGCCGTCATCGTTATCCGGGATGGACGAGTGCTCCTGGGAAAGCGCCGAAATGCCCACGGTGCCGGCACCTGGCAGTTTCCCGGCGGCCACCTCGAATACGGCGAATCCATCGAGGCCTGCGCCCGGCGGGAACTGTTTGAAGAGACGGGCCTGTCCATCATCAACCTGCGCATGGGTCCCTTCACCAACGATATCTTCGAAGACGAGAAAAAGCACTATGTCACGCTTTTTGTGGTTGCCGACCAGACGAGCGGCGACGCCCGGCTAAAAGAACCGGACCGGTGCGAACGCTGGGGCTGGTACCGGTGGTCGGAAATGCCGCACCCCCATTTCCTCCCCATCGCCAATCTGCTCAGGCAAGGCTTCAGCATTGCCGAGGTGCACGCGCCGGCGGCGGCCATCGACGGAGCACTGCACCACCAAAGGGAGAAAAACGAATGAACGTCGCGCAACCGGTGTCGGTTCACGGGGGTCACAGCGGCCAGTTCTGCAGCCACGCCAAGGATACCCTCGAGGAGATTGTTCGGGCTTACATCGACCAGCGATACCCCTGGGTGGGCATCACCGAGCACATGCCACCGGTGACCGATGCCTTTGTCTACCCCGAAGAGAAGAGCGCCGGGTTCGACGCCGATATGCTCAAGGAGCGCTTTGCCGCCTACATGACCACCTGCCGGCGCCTTCAGGCAAAATATGCCCACGTGATCCGGATCTATGTCGGGTTCGAAACGGAAGATTGCGGCGGCAGCCTCGACTATGCCAGATCGCTGATCGACATCTTTTCACCCGACTATGTGGTGGGTTCCCTTCACCACGTCAAAGACATCCCCTTTGACTACAACAAGGCCCGCTACCACGAGGCGGCCGATCGCTGCGGCGGGTTGGATGGATTATACGCCGCTTATTTCGATCAGCAGTACGAGATGATCCGGGCAATGGCGCCACGCGTGGTCGGCCACCTGGATATCATTCGGATATTCGATCCGCATTATCGCGCTCGGCTGCGCAAACCGATCATCTGGGAGAAAATCGTCAGGAATCTGGAATTGATCAAGCAGTTGAACCTGATCCTGGACTTTAACCTGCGCCCCCTGTCAAGGGGTGAGAACGAGCCGTACCTGTCGGCACCCATTTTGAAAAAAGCCGCTGAGTTGGGCATCGACATCGTTCCGGGGGATGATTCCCACGGCGTGGACACCATTGGTGCACACATGCACAGCGCCATCACCATGCTGGCGGCAGCCGGGGTGTCAACAGACTGGCGACAACCCGTCGATGCGCCGCATTGAACCGGCGCTGGCCGTCGAATGAGGTGCGTTGCGTGAGGTCAAGCCGGACCGCAGATCGATTGGCAGGTCATTCGTCGTCCGAGGTGATCCTTTTCAAAACAGTTACCTGAGACTCGGGCAACCCTTTCTCGTCGTATGGCAGGGCCAGGATCTCCGCCTCCGGCTGACTTGTCTGGATAGTGATCTCGGGAAACTGCTCGCTGTTGTCTTCCACCCCCTTCGACGCAAAGGGCTCTAAAAAAGATCGATTCCGGATCGCCCGCCTGTCCCGGCTTCGTCGGCGTTCCGGCTGATGGTCGGAAGAAGGGATCCAGCGCCGGTCGAGTCCGGTTCTGCGCGTGATCGCGTTGATTGGCTTATTTTTTTTCATCATCAATCCTGATGCCCTCGCCACACGTCGCATTTCCGAGGGGGTTCAGTCACGAGCGCCCATCCACAAATGGCAAGGATGCCCATTTCTGGATGGACAGGGATTCGGTAAGGCTCGCCGACGCCCGGGTACAGGTGAGGGTCGGACATATATTCTATTATCGGCTGAATCGGCAAAGACTTTATTTTTCCCGTATGGATCATTTCTCGAGCATCGGGGCACCTGTAAGTGCATCCCCCCTTGACAGCCAGCTTGTTTTAACCTAATGCTTTTTCTAATCTATTTTGCCTGACGGCCGAATAAACAGTAAAATCACGATCCATCTCGGTACCGGCCTTCGTCGGTCGGGGATTGACACCACCACTCGGCAACCTGCGAGAGGCGGGCTGTACATAGACGATAAGGGTTGTTGGCGATGAACGACGTCTCATCTTTTCATACCGGCCGCAGAACCTTTTTGAAATGGGGGGCATCGGCGATCCTGACGGCCGTTTTCACCCACCCGGCATTGGCCGCTGTCGAGCCCAAAACGCCCAAACACCGCATCTTGTCCTTCTATAATATTCACACCGGGGAGACCCTTAAAACCTGCTACCGCTCCAGGGGGAAACTGATCCATCGAGCGGTGAACCGGATCAGTCATATCATGCGCGATCACCGCACCGGAGAGGTCAAGCCGGTAGACCCCAACCTCTTGGACTTGCTGCATCGCATCGTCATGGAAAAAAAGCCGCACGCGCCCTTCAGCATCATTTCCGGTTACCGCTCCCCGAGCACCAATGAAGCGCTGAGAAAAGTCACAGCAGGTGTCGCCCCGAAAAGTCTGCATATGGAGGGCCGTGCCATCGACATCCGAATCCCCGGATGCCAGACCACCGCGCTTCGCCAACTAGCGGTAGACCTTCGATGTGGGGGTGTCGGATACTATCCCAAATCGGATTTCGTTCATCTGGATACCGGACCGGTAAAGGTCTGGTAACGAGGGTTCCCGGCCTGCCAGCGTGCGATCGGTACTCATATCTTTTCATTGTACACATCGGTTGTTCTCGCCTTCCAATAGCGTGGACCGATCGTTCAAACAGATCGTTTTTCAGTGATATTCTGGGCGCTTGACATTTACCCAGCGATCCATTATGCTCATCTCAACGTACAATTCAGTGCCTGCAGATCCTGTTCTCAGGAGACTTTCAGGCCGCTTCGTAATTAACTGCGTTTGTTCCCGGTCCGGCAGTGCCACGCTGGCCGGTGATGAATCGGTATTTAGCAGGCTGTCGGAAAAAGAAAAAATCAACCGAGCGGCTGCCCGCCTGAACCCTTGAGTCGTTTATCTGCCGAGCAGCATCTCGTCTTTCCCCGATATAGCGTGGCAAAAAGAAAGTAATTGCATACCCCTTTACATGGAGGACTCCGGTCATGAAAAAAATTAGCAAAGACCTGAAAACCGTCGCCCGACAGTTAAATACGCTGGCCAAGAAGACCGAAGCCATGGCAAATGCCTTTGAAAAAAAATCACCCACAGCTGCGCCTAAGAAAAAAGCCGCGCCGGCCGCGAAAAAAAAGGCCGCACCAAAGGGAAAAAATCTCACCCCCACGGATCAAGTGCTCACCATCATGAAACGATTTAAAAAGGGGATATCTGTGGCGGACTTGAGAGGGAAATCCGGCTTTACCGAAAAGCAGATCAGCAATATCGTTCACCGCGCCTGCAAAAAAGGCAAAATGAAACGGGCGGGTCGGGGCATTTACTCGGTATACGGCCTGTAATGAAAGGGTACCGGGCCTGAGGGGCGGTCCGATCGGACGGTGGGTGAAGGGCAGCGTCATTGGAGCAGATCGGTTCAGCGCGATCGTCAGTGATGGGTTCCATCATTTGTGTGACAACCGGTTTCCCGGCCGGAAGGTCTTGCACAAGGGTTTTTTACTTTTTTTAAGGAGGCTGCAGAAATGGCAAACGGTGTTGTAAAATGGTTCAGTGACAAAAAAGGGTTTGGTTTTATCGAACAGGAGGAAGGCCAGGGGGACATCTTCGTTCATTTCTCTTCCATTCAGGCCGAGGGTTTCAAAACCCTGTCGGAAGGAGATCGCGTGACCTTCGACGTGGAAACAACCGACCGTGGCCCCGCTGCCGCCAATGTGGTAAAAGTTTAGCCGGCACCCAAAATCAAAAAAAAACGGCATCCTTGATCATCGGATGCCGTTTTTTTTATCTCGCGTCAGAACAACGGTATGTTGATCGACACTGGGGAAGCCATCACACCACGCCCTGATCGATCATGGCATCCACCACCTTGACGAAGCCGGCGATGTTGGCCCCGTTCATGTAGTTGCCCGGTGTGCCGTACTGCTCGGCCGCATTCAAACAGGTCTGGTGGATGCTCTTCATGATCATCTGCAGCCGGGTGTCCACCTCTTCACGGGTCCAGGAGAGGCGCATGGAGTTCTGGGTCATCTCCAGCCCCGATACCGACACCCCGCCCGCATTGGCCGCCTTGCCCGGACCATACAGCAGCTTGTGCTCGATGAAGATGTCGATCCCCTCGGGCACCGTGGGCATGTTGGCCCCCTCGCTGACCACGACAACCCCGTTGTCCACCAGGTTCTGCGCGTCGGTGGCGTTGATCTCGTTCTGGGTGGCCGACGGAAAGGCGCAGTCGGCCTTGTGGTTCCACAGCGGGTTGAACGCATCGTCCGGATTCACCTCGGCGTAGACCGCCGAGGGATATTTCTCGGCATACGCCTTCACCCGGCCCCGACGCACATTCTTCAAGTTCATCAAAAAGGCCAGCTTCTCCCGGTCGATGCCCGCCTCGTCATAGATGTACCCCGACGAATCCGAGCAGGTCACCGGCTTGGCATCGAGGTCCAGCAATTTCTCGATGGTGTACTGGGCCACGTTGCCCGACCCGGACACCAGGCAGGTCTTGCCCGCCAGCGTCTCACCCCGCGTGGCCAGCATCTCGGCGGCAAAGTAGACCGACCCATAGCCCGTGGCCTCGGGGCGGATCAGGCTGCCGCCCCAGTTCAGGCTCTTACCGGTGAGCACCCCGGTAAACTCGTTTCTCAGTTTCTTGTACATGCCGAACAGGAAACCGATCTCACGGGCGCCCACGCCGATGTCGCCCGCCGGCACGTCCGTGTCGGGGCCGATATGGCGGAACAGCTCGGCCATGAAGCTCTGGCAGAAGCGCATCACCTCCAGATCCGACTTGCCCTTGGGATCGAAGTCCGACCCGCCCTTGCCGCCGCCCATGGGCAGCGTGGTCAAGGCGTTCTTGAAGACCTGCTCGAAGGCCAGAAACTTGAGGATGCCCAGATTCACCGACGGGTGAAAGCGCAGCCCGCCCTTGTAAGGGCCGATGGCGCTGTTCATCTCGATGCGAAAGCCCCGGTTGACCTGAACCTCGCCCTGGTCGTCCACCCAGGGCACCCGAAACAGGATCACCCGCTCGGGCTCCACCAGGCGCTCTAAGATCTTGGCCGCCCGGTACTCGGGGTTGCGGTCCATCACCGGCTTGATCGAGGCCATCACCTCCATGACCGCCTGGTGAAACTCCCGCTGTCCGGGGTCCTTGTCCTTTACCAGTTGAAGAATGTCCGACATGGTGTCTCCTCCTTTTGTATGTTTTACGCCTATGGTAACCGGCAGCGATTCATTGTTCTGCGTTCTGCGTTCTGGGTTCTGGGTTCTGGGTTCTGGGTTCTGAGTTCTGAGTTCTGAGTTCTGAGTTCAAACTCAGAAAAATCACAAATTTCAAATCACAGTTTCCAAACAAATTCCCAATTCCAACTGTTAAATCTCAAACACCCAAATCTCAAAGGGAGATCAACATCCGAAAGTTGTTGGTTTTGATTTCTCAACCATCGATGATTGGAATGTCATTTGTTCAAGATCTGGTTTGGAATTTTGAATTTGGATATTGTGATTTATTTGTCATTTGGATTTTGTTTATTGTTCTTTATTTTTTACTCGTCTTTCTGACAAAAAACAAAAATTTCAGGCTTAAGGATCAAGGTACTTAGTGGCACCGATACCGTTGCCTTTAATGATCACGCACTGGGATCGGCGGCCGTCGACTTTCAGCGTTACCGGCGCCTCGAGCCGTGCATGCGCGACAAAGGCGCTGTCGTTCAACCGCGGCAGCGCGGTGAGCCATTTCCAGTCTATCCAGTCACCGGCAGCCTTGGAGATGGTAATGTAATTGATCCCCAAGGTTGTGATATTGTGAAAAAAATGTGAGCCCTGGGAGGGTTCGGCAACGAGCTTGTCCGATTCCGTCTCGATCATGGCGCCCACCCCCGAAATGTCGGCCCACGCAACGGGAATTCCCAGCCATCGGTCGGCCGATCCCCATCGGCCCGGCCCGACAAGCAGGTATTTGCGGTCCTCCTTGACCAGGGTCGCATTGATTCTGGCAATCTCCCGGGCGATCTCCATGGTCCTGCCCGGGTCGAAGGCCTCCGGCTTGACCAAAATGATGTCAGCCATGTCCTGCTTCAGGGCATTGCCCAGGGCCTTGCCGGAAAAACAGAATGCGTTCTCCTTTTCTTCTGTAGAAATGTTCACCTGCTCAAGTTCGGCGCGGGCCGTCATGGGCCGGAGTTGAAGAAAAGCGAACTGAGGCGAATGGTCAGGTTCAGCGGTCAGGTTGACGGAGAACTCCATCTCCACGGGGCAACCCATCCCCTGTTCTCCCAGTTCGAGCATGTCCTTTAGGATATCAGCCAGGGGAAACTCCCGGTATTTGAGGATGTGGGCAAAGGTGAGGACCCGCTGGCCCGGGATGTGGACGGTATCGCGAATGCGATGCTCATCCGGTACGTAGGTGCTGGCAAGCAACTGCATGGGCATCTCGTTCTCGGCCTCGGCCACCTCACGGTGCCACAGATTGGCGCCATCATTGGTTTCCAGGTAGTGGCACGATTTTTCCATTTTGAGTGCATAAAAAGAACGTTGGGCGTTCTCGAGAATGTCTTCCACCGTCGAGCGCTGGGGAAGCAACTGGGGGTGGGCCGGTGAGAACCGGAGCGTTTTCTCGCCTTCGACCACGGTTTTTCCCAATCCCATGGCAATGGTGACGATTCCCTCCTCGGGCTTCATGCGGGCAAAGGGATAGTAATTGTGCGACTGGGCGACCCCTGAAATAGCCGGGTAAAAACTGTCGCCATAGGGAGATCCCACCAGTTTTTGAATGATCACCGCCATCTGCTCTTCTTCCGTCCGGTGGCCCACCCGCTTTGAGAATGCCTTGGGGCCCTTGTAATAGGTTGAGGCGTAGACCAGCTTGATGGCATGAATCAGATGTTCCAGACGCTGCGCCGCATCGGGACAGTCGTTGGTGATCATATACGTGCGGTAAAGGCCGGCATAGGCCCGGAACTGGGCGTCCTCCAGCAGGCTGGAGGACCGGATGGCCAGTGGATAGGTCACCTGGGCCAGGTAGTCGCGCAGTCTTTCTTCGATCCAGCCGGGGAATCGACCGGCGACGAAAAGTTCGGCGATCTGCTCATCGGGCAGGTCGGTTTTCGAAAGGTAGCGCAGTCCGTTGTCTTCGACAAAGGACTCGAACCCGTCGGTGGTGATCACCAGCGTCTGGGGGACGATAATATCAACGCCCTTGTAGGTGACATAAAAGTCAGGATTCTGGCGAAGCAGGGTGGCAACGAACGCCAACCCACGGGCCTTTCCTCCCAATGAACCCTTGCCGATCTTGAAAAACTCGGTATCGAAGTCCGCATCCCCCGCATCGAAATCAGCAACGATCCCCTTCTGGCGCCGTTTGCGTCGGTCGGCGATGATTTTGACCAGGTGGCGACGGTGGCTCTCGCCATCTGAGAAGTCATCGTCGCTGATCGGGCGGACCTCCGCGGCCAGAGCCATCTCGGTGCGGGCGAACAGCCAGCGGGAAAAGTCGTTGCGGTTGCAATGGTACCGGAAGGATGCCTCCGGTATGGAAAGCATATGCTGTTCCAGCGCCTTCAGATTAGAGGCACGACCGATTTCCGATCCGTCGGGCAACCGGAACACGAAATCGCCGAAACCCAGGCGGTCCTTGAAAAACCGGCGCACATCCTGGTGCAGGGTGCCTGAATTCTTGTCCACAAAAGCGGCGGGGATCGATGCCGCCTTCGCGGCGTTGGCCGGCTTCTGAACTGGTGAGCAGCAGCGGGATGTCAAAGCGCCGCGCCCGCACGTGTTTGAGAAAATCCACACCGGCCGTCTCGCTCAAAGCGCCGTTCCGGGAAAATCGGACATCGGAAATGACCCCGAGCACGTTGGCTTCGTAACGCTCGTAAAGGGCCAGCGCTTCCTCGTAATTGCCGGCAACCAGAATTTTCGGACGCGCCCGCATGGTGACCAGCCGATGCTCTTCGTTGAGCGTGCCTTCCATCACCGCCTGGGTCTGGCTGACCAGCTCCCGGTATAGGATCGGCAGCAGGGAAGAGAGGTAATAGGGCGAGTCCTCCACAAAGAGAATCACCCGGACGCCCGCCGAACGGGTATCCTTTTCGGCATTCATCCGGTCTTCGGTGCTTTTCGTCAGCGCCACGAGGATATCCGTGTTGCCCGACCAGACAAAGGTGCGGTCAATGCCCGGCGCATGGTCCGGTCCTTTGATCTCCGGTGAAGGAATCGTGTCGTGGGACAGCAGAATGACCGGCAGTCCGGGCGCCTTTTTTTTTATCTTGTGGCCCAATGCCGCCGCACCCATGTCCGACAGACGCGGCATGGTGATAACCATGTCAAAGGTTTGCTCGTCCAGGGCGTCAAGGGCCTTTTCGGCTGATGACACCCAGGTCAGGCGCGGTGGCTGGCTGAGGTTGAGGCCCCGATACTCGTTGACGATTCGCTCGGAAAGCCGGCAGTCCTCTTCCATGATCCAGGCATCATAAGGGGTGGAAACCAGCAGAATGTGGCGCACCTTGCGGGCCATCAACTCGTGGAAGAGTTTGAAGCGGGAATCGGATTCATTGAAAAACGGTCGCGTGTTCAATGCCATGAATCGGCTACCTTCTCCGCGGCAGCATGGGCTGCAGGCAGGTTATCTTCACCGGTTCCGGTCAGGCGGCAAAACGCCCGGTCGAAAGGGGAGGCGCGTTCGGGTGATGTTGTTTTATAATGCGCATATCATACCGGAAATCAAGGCAAAAAGAAACCGCCGGAAGGGTTTCAGAATCAGAATAGCGGTTGTTTCGGCAGGCGTTGTCTGGTAAACCATTCGATATGTTTCGATAATGATGAAAACCGACACCCATCGCCACCGTTTTTCTGTGGAACCGATGAACATGACCCGGCGAACATCTATGGACCATCCCGACGTGACCATCTTGCAGCGGGTATGGCGCAGCATATTCCCCGCGCCGGTGCGACCGCGCACCCAAAGGGACCGCCAACGCTTTTTACGCCGCAACCTGATCCTTCATTTTCGGCCACCGACCGTAAAAGAAAAGACCCTGCTTTTCAGGCTTTCATGGGGTCTGGGCGGCATGGCGGCCACCCTGGTGCTGCTGCAGATGGCCACCGGGATCCTCTTGAAATTCATCTATGTCCCCACACCGGCGGATGCCTACGCCTCGGTTCAATCGATCGTGTCCCAGGTGCCTTTCGGCCGGCTCGTGCGCAATCTGCACCACTGGTGTGCCAACCTTCTCGTGGTTGTGCTGATGCTGCATATGCTGCGGGTTTTTTTCACCGGTGCCTTTCATCATCCCCGGCAGTTTAACTGGGTCATCGGCGTCGCCCTTTTTGCCATGGTGCTGGCCGCCAATCTGTCCGGCTACCTGCTGCCCTACGACCAGCTGGCCTATTGGGCGGTCACCGTTTTCACCGCCATGATCGGCTATATCCCCGTCATCGGTGACTGGCTTCAGCGAGCCTTGGGAGACGGCAGCGAATTGGGTCCCCAGACCCTGCCCTTTTTCTATTCCTTCCACACGGCCGTGATCCCGCTGCTGCTGACCGGCCTGATGGGGTTTCATTTCTGGCGCATCCGCAAGGCCGGCGGCCTTGTCGTGCCGCGAGGGCCGTCTGAACCCATCGACGCGATGCCGGCCCGGGTGCCGGTGGTTCCCAACCTGCTGATCAGAGAACTCTCCATGGCGCTGGCCGCAACGGCAGGCGTATTGGTGCTCGCCATCTTCTTCGACGCCGTGCTCTCGGCACCGGCCAACCCCGGAATGAGTCCCAACCCGGTGCGGGCACCGTGGTATTTCGCCGGTCTCCAGGAGCTGCTGCTGCATGTTCATCCCGTCGTGGCCGTATGTGTGATCCCCCTTGCGGCGGGGATTTTTCTGCTGAGCCTTCCCTACCTCGCCTATCCCCAATCCACCGAAGGGATCTGGTTCGCTTCCGCCAGGGGCCGAGCGCAGTCCATCACCGCCGCCCTTGTGACGACGGCCATTGTTCCGGCCCTGATCGTGGCTGACGCGCTTGTGGTCAAGACAGCGCCCTGGGCCGTCGGCATGTCCCCCCTCCTCCGTGACGGCATTTTACCCACGCTGTTCTTGGCGGTCCTGACGGTGGGGATTGTGCACGTCATGAAAAAACGCATGGGGGCCACATTGAGCGAAACGGTCCAGTCCCTGTTCGTGGTGATGGTGACCACCCTCGTCGTTCTGACGCTCGTGGGGGTGTTCTTTCGCGGACCCTTCATGCAACTGGCCTGGCCGATATGAGAAAGGACGCGCAATGAGCCGTCAGAACACCCAGCCGGCGGCGGATGGCACCCAACCCATCCAAAGCCATCCGCGCCGCAGCCTGCTCAACGGTCTGTGGCTGGCCTTAAGTGGACTCGCCCTGGCAGAGATCGCCTGGCTGGTGGGTTCTTTCTTGAAACCGCTGCAATCGACGGATTCATCGGTCCAACCCGCTGATATCATCGACGCCGGGCCGACCGATCGGTTTGCCCCCAATACGGTGACCGCCTTTCCACCGGGTCGATTTTACCTGGCCTGCCTTGAAGATGGAGGATTTCTGGCCCTGTCCCGACGCTGCACGCACCTGGGCTGCACGGTGCCCTGGAACCCGGAAAAGAAGCAGTTCGCCTGCCCCTGCCATGCCTCCGTGTTCGACATCCGCGGCGAGGTGATCCAGTCCCCGGCCCCGCGGGCGCTGGACCGGTTTCCCGTCTACATCGAGAACCATCGCGTGAAGGTCAATATCGGAAAGCCGATTCGGCGCAGCGCGTTTCGCAAAGATCAGGTGGCTCATAGGTAAAGGGTTCGAGGGGCCGAGGGGTCAAGGATCCGAGTGAAATGCGAAATATCGATATCTCGGAAGGGAAATTAGAATTTAGGAACCATGGACGATCTCAAGGTAAGGATTCGGTCCAAATATCACGTTACTCAGAAAAACCCTGAACCCTCGAATCCTGGAATCCTTGAACCCTTTTTAATCAACAGCATTACTGATGGAACACACCCAAATCCATTTCGTTGAGAACCAATGAACCACCCAATCGCCATGACCCGCTGGACATACATCGGCATCGCTGCCACCCTGATCATCACCCTCTCGATCCCACTCTACGTGGTTCAGAATCGCGCGAGGGACTCTGCCGCAAGCCTGGCCACACCACCGTCCGCC
Organism: uncultured delta proteobacterium; assembly: GCA_963705475.1. Taxonomy (GTDB): domain Bacteria; phylum Desulfobacterota; class Desulfobacteria; order Desulfobacterales; family Desulfosarcinaceae; genus Desulfosarcina. The sequence continues at coordinate 73,731 of CAVPJS010000010.1, forward strand.
GAATTCGCCGGCAGCGAGGCCTGCCGGGACTGCCACCAGAGCGAGTACGACAAGTGGAAGGGTTCCCATCACCAACTGGCCATGGCCGCGGCATCGGACGAAACGGTCCTGGGGGATTTTGCCGATGCGGAGTTTCGCCACTTCGGGGTGACCACCCGGTTTTATAAAAAGGACGGCCGGTACATGGTGGCCACCCAGGGGCCGGGGGGTGAGATGGGCGACTATGAAATCACCCATACCTTCGGATGGTTCCCCTTGCAGCAGTACTTGATTCCATTTCCCGGTGGACGGCTGCAATGCCTGCCCATCGCCTGGGATTCGCGGGAAAAACGATGGTACCACCTCTACCCGGACCGCCCCCTGGCTGCCGACGACTGGCTCTACTGGACCAACAACGGCCAGAACTGGAACGGCATGTGCGCCGAATGCCATTCAACAGACCTGCGTAAAAACTACGACCTGGACGACGACACCTACCGGACGGCCTGGTCTGAAATCAGCGTGGGCTGCGAAGCCTGCCACGGCCCGGGATCGGATCATGTGGCCTGGGCACAACTGCCTGAGATGGGGCGGCCGGACGCGGCCAACAGCGACCTGGCGGTGAAAACCAGCGGGCTGACATCGGCCCAACAGGTCCAGCTCTGCGCACCTTGCCATTCGCGCCGGATGTCCCTGGACGACAACATCCACGCCCACGCCGATTTTCTCGATTACGGCATTCCTCAACTGCTGAACGAAGGCATGTATTTTCCCGACGGTCAGATTTTGGATGAGGTGTATGTTTACGGCTCCTTCATCCAGAGCAAGATGTACGCGCGCGAGGTGCGCTGTAGTGACTGCCACGACGTGCACAGCATCCGGCGCATCAAAGCGGACAACGACCTGTGTCTGCAGTGCCACCGGGCGGCCATTTACGACACCCGAGACCACCATTTTCATAAACAGACGGGAGAAACCGGCGACCCCATCCGTGCCGCCACCGGGGAGGTGCTGTTCGACGTGGGCAGCGGCGCCCGGTGCGAAGGCTGCCACATGCCCGGTCGATACTACATGGGTGTCGATTACCGGCCCGACCACAGCTTTCGCATCCCCCGGCCGGATTTGAGCCTATCCGTGGATACTCCCAATGCCTGCAACCGCTGCCATGTGGATAAAACCGTCCAGTGGTCGGTTGATGCCATGGCCAAATGGTATGGCCAGAAAAAACGGCCGCACTATGGCACCATCCTTGCCGCCGGACGGCAGCAGGATCCGAAGGCGTTGACGGAACTGGTCCGCTTGGCCGGTGATCGGCTCTACCCGGATATTGTGCGGGCAACGGCCCTGTCCCTGGCGTCTACCTATCCCGATGAGATTGCGGTCGAAGCCCTCAAGCGGGCCCTTTCCGACGAGTCGGCCCTGATTCGCCACACGGCGGTCAATCGGTTTGCCGACCCGGACCCGGAGCGGCGCACCGCGCTCGTCGGGCCGCTGCTCTACGACCCGGTGCGGGCCGTGCGCATCGAGGCGGCCCGGAACCTGGTCGCTGCGGTGCAACAGGGAGTGGGCCAATCCCTTCAACAACCTTACGAGAAGGCCCTGGCCGAATATATCACGGCCATGGCGCGCACCGGCGACTTTGCCGCTTCGCGCCACAATTTGGGCAACGTCTATGCCGACCTGGGGCAGACGGATCGGGCCATCGGCCAATACCGCAAAGCCATCGCCATCGACCGGCGCTTTTACCCGGCCAAGGTGAACCTGGCCATGCTTTACAACGCCACGGGTCAGAACGATCAAGCCGAAGCGCTGCTGCGTGAAGTCGTGCAGGAACACCCGGACCTTTATGAAATCAAGTATTCATTGGGCCTGCTGCTGGCTGAAAAACGGGCCTATGAAGATGCCGCCATTTATCTGGGCGATGCCGCCGCCGGCCTGCCCCAGCGCTCCCGTATCCATTACAACCTGGCGCTGCTGCTCAAACAGCTCAACCGCAACGCACAAGCGGAGACCGCCCTTCATCGGGCGCTGTCCGTGGATCCGAACAATCCGGACTATCTTTACGCGCTGGCGGTCCTGTATGTGGAATGGGGCCGGCCGGACGATGCCCTCGAAGCGGCTTTGCAGCTGCGCAACGCCCATCCAAGGCTTGCCATGGGCAACGATCTGGTTAATTATATAAGACGCTCCCGTGATGAAAAAAAATAAGCGCATCACGAGAAGCGATGCATTCCCCATTTGAAGATCGAAAACACCCAGAGCAAAAGGAGTCGCGCATGAACCTCATGAAATGGATTGCCGTCACCCTGCTGGGCCTCTTGGCTGTGGGCGCTGTCAGCCCCCTGCCGGCCGTGGATGAAGCGCGCCAGGCCTACAACAAAATGGTGGAAGAATCCGTCAAGGAAGCCGACGAATACCTGCAGGAAAAAGAGAACAAGCAACAAGCGGCCGACGCACAAGCCCAATCGGAACGGGATTCGGCCCTGTCCGAGAGAATCCAGGCGGAGGCGCAGCGGATCCAGGCGGAAATGGACGCGGTGAGCGGCCGCGGGCTCGGCCCCACCTTTTCCCAGGGCATGAAGGACAACCTGCTGGAGCAGTTGCAGAATAAGCTCGATCGGCTGACCAGCGACCCGGAAGGCTATTTTGCCGGGCAATAGGCGGGGTATTCCCATGGCATACTGCTTCGCGGGAGGTTATCCCACAATGTCTATTCCAACCGAGTCCAAGAGACGGTCTGATCGCTGCAGGTGGGTACCCCTGCTATTGTTCGTCTGGCTGCTCAGCCTGGCGGTGCAAGCGGCGGCAGACGACGATCGAGCGCCGCTGACCACCGTCTCCGCCGTCGACCTGGACCGCTATCTGGGCAAGTGGTATGAAATCGCCAGCTATCCGGCCTGGTTCCAGAAGGGTTGTACCGGCGCCACGGCAGACTATTCACGGTTGTCGGACGGGCGCATCCGGGTGGTCAACCGCTGCTTCGAGAACAGCCTGGACGGCCCGCTGAAAGAATCCAAAGGCAAGGCGGAAGTCGTCGATGCGGCCACCCACGCCAAATTGAAGGTCTGGTTCTTCTGGCCGTTCAAGGGTGACTACTGGATCATCGATCTGGACCCGGACTACCAATGGGCCGTGGTCGGCGTGCCATCGAGGAAATATCTGTGGGTCCTCAGCCGCACGCCGACGTTGGAAGGGGCCGTGTACGACGGAATTCTCCGCCGGGTCATCGAAAAGGGGTACGACCCGACACGGTTGAAGCTGACCGCGCAGCCCAACGGGTAAGGTCGATCTCAACCCTGCCGGCTTGCCGTTTTGCCCTCGGGTCTTCGATTAGGAAACAGCCATGACCCTGAAAATCAAACGCTATCCGTTCTACGTCGGCATTACCACGCTGATCGTGACCATCGTCGTCATATTGACCGGGATGTTCCTATGGATCAGCCACCGGGAAAGCAAGGCGGCGGCCATCCAGATGGCCGACCGCCTTTTCTCGGAAATCAATGCAAAGGTTCTGGAACGCTACGAGAGCGAATTGGAATCGGTGGCCGTCCTGGTCGGGACAGCCGCGCGGATGCCGGCGATGGCAACCTTGCCGGTGGGCGGCGGAATGTCCTATCCGGGTCTGCCGTTGATGCTCGAAGCCCTGTCGTATCACGATTATCTGTTCTCGCTGTACACCGGTTATGACGACGGCAGCTTTATCCAGATCATTGCCGTCAGGGATCAGGCGGACTTGCGCCGTCTATTCGATGCACCAACGGGAACCGCCTATGTCCTGCGCAGCATTTCAGTCGATGCGGACGGCAACCTGAAGCAGCGCTGGCATTTTTTAAACCGCGAACGGCAGATAACCGGACAGCGGGCAAACCTGGACCCAGGATACGACCCCCGTGTAAGGCCCTGGTACGTCCGGGCCCATAAGGAGAAAACAGCCTTTTACACCGAGCCGTATATCTTCAGTTCCACTAAGCTGCCGGGCATCACCTGCGCCGAAAAACTGATCTACGGCGGCGGGGTTTTCGGCGCCGACATCACCCTGAACCGGTTTTCGATCTCACTCGAACGGCAGAAAGTCTCGGACAACGGGATGCTCTTTCTCTTCGACCGCACGGGGCGGATCATCGCTCACCCGACACAGGACCCCATTCGCGCAGACACCCATGACACCTTGAGTTTTTTGACCGGCGCAGAATCGGGCGATCCGCGAGTCCGGGCAATCGTCGCCGAGTACCAGGGCAATCCGGCGGACAGACTCAACCGCACCCTGGAAATGCAGATCGACGGGGCCGCCTACTTGGTGAGATCGACGGCCTTGAAAGCCGCTTTGAAGTTCGATCAGATCCTGGCCTCTGTGGCTCCCGTTTCTGACTTCACCGGCCACATCCGGCGCATGCAGCAGCGGGTGTTTCTCTTCTCCGGCCTGGTGCTGCTGGTGTTGTTGCCCCTGTCCCTGCTGGTGTCCCGCAAGATTTCAGGGTCGCTCACGCAGTTGGAGCTCGAATCCAGAAAAATCCGCCGACGCGACTTCTCAGAATCCGCCCTTTCCGACTCCAGCATCAAAGAGATCCATTCGCTCACCCAGGCCTTTATCCTGATGAAAAGCACCATCCGAGACTACACGGACAGGCTGATCCAGGCCAAGCAGGACATCGAGCGCCTGTTCACCGCCGTCACCGAGTTGATCGCCGGCACCATCGACGCCAAATCCCCCTATACCGGCGGCCACTGCAAGCGGGTGCCCGAAGTGGCCAGGATGCTGGCCACGGCAGCCCATGCGGCCAAGGCGGGCCCATTCGCCGACTTCCGCATGGCTTCCGACAATCAGTGGCGGGAGTTCAATGTCGCCGCCTGGCTGCACGACTGCGGCAAGCTCACCACGCCCGAATATGTGGTGGACAAGGCCACCAAGCTGGAAACCATCTACAACCGCATCCACGAAATCCGCATGCGATTCGAGGTCCTGCTGAGGGATGCGGAAATCGACGCCTGCCGCCAACGCCTGACCGGTGAGGCTGACGAAACGGTCCTTCAGAAACGACTGGAAGAGACAAAACGGCAGATCGCAGACGATTTTGCCTTTGTGGCCCAATGCAATGTCGGCGGCGAGGTCATGGCCGATGAGAAGATCGCAAGGCTCGAACGGATCGCCGACCTGACCTGGACGCGCCATCTGGACGACCGCCTGGGCATTTCCCAGGATGAAGCCACGTTGAAAAACCGGCAGCCGGCACCCACGCTGCCGGTTGTCGAACACCTGCTGGCCGACAAACCGGAGCACATCATTCCCCGGACCGACCCGGACCCCTTCGACGGCAATGCTCACGGATTCAACATGACCGTCCCTGAACATCAGTACAACCTGGGTGAGCTCTACAATCTGAGCATCCGCAAAGGCACCTTGTCGACGGAGGACCGCTTCAAGATCAACGAGCACATCATCCAGACCATTCTCATGCTCAAGCGACTCCCCTTCCCCGACAACATGAAGCATGTGCCCGATATCGCCGGGTCCCACCACGAGACCATGATCGGCACCGGCTACCCCCGGGGTCTGAAAAAGGCGGACATGTCGGTTCCCGCCCGCATCATGGCCATCGCGGATATCTTCGAGGCCCTGACCGCAGCCGATCGACCCTACAATCAGCCCAAAACGGTCAGCGAGGCCCTGCGCATCATGAGCTTGATGCGCAACGACCAGCACATCGATGCGGATCTGTTCGACCTGTTTTTGCGAAGCGGGGTGTATCGGGACTACGCCGAACGGTTCCTGGACCCGGGTCAGATCGATGCGGTGGACATCAGCCAGTATCTATTTGCTGAAAAAATGAACATCGACCACTGATGGCTATCCGGCAGGAACGCTGTCTTCCTGAGAAATGCGGTTAAGTGCCGGATCAATATTACGGATTTGACTTTTCTTATCTGGGTGAATAATTTATTGTTAGTAGTAGGTTCCAAATCCCACTCTTAGTTCTGCCCATGGGAACCTTCCTGATTCGTTTCAGGGGTTCCAAAATCTCTCCAAATGAAGGGATGACCTCGCTCAGTTAACTGTTCTCAATAATTTTTATCATTTTTTGCTGTTTCAAACGTTTCTTCGAAAACGATCGACAAAACCATTTAAACCAGGGAGGTCGAAATGAAAAGGCATCACCATTTTAAATTTTTAAGCATCTTGGCAATGTTGCTACTCCTCGGCATCGCGCCCCTTGCGAGTGCCGAAGAAAAACCCAATATCGTCATCATCTGGGGCGACGACATCGGCCAGTCCAATCTCAGCGTCTATACCAAAGGTTTGATGGGATATCGCACGCCCAATATCGACCGTGTCGCCAATGAGGGTATGCTCTTCACCGACTACTACGCGGAACAGAGCTGCACCGCGGGTCGTTCGGCCTTTATCACCGGCCAGAGTGTGTTCCGCACCGGTCTGAGCAAGGTCGGCATGCCCGGCGCCAAGGAAGGGCTCAGCGCTGAGGATCCCACCATTGCCACCCTGCTCAAAGCCCAGGGCTATGCTACGGGCCAGTTCGGCAAGAACCATTTGGGCGACCGGGACGAACACCTGCCGACGGCGCACGGCTTCGACGAGTTCTACGGCAACCTGTACCATTTGAATGCCGAGGAGGAACCGGAGCAGGCCGACTATCCCAAAGACCCGGAATTTCGCAAGCGCTTCGGGCCACGCGGCGTCATCCACAGCTACGCCATGCCCGACGGCACGCAGCAAATTGAAGACACCGGTCCGCTCACTAAGAAGCGCATGGAAACCATCGATGACGATGTCGCCGCCAGGGCCACGTTTTTCATCGAGGACCAGCACAAGGCCGGCAAGCCGGTTTTCGTGTGGGTGAATTTCACCCACATGCACTTTCGCACCCATCCCAAGCCGACCAGCATCGGGCAATCCGGGCGTTGGCAGAGCGAGTACCACGATGCGATGATCGACCATGACAAGAATGTCGGCACCGTCCTCGCGAAGCTGGATGAACTGGGTCTCACCGACAACACCATTGTCATGTACGGGACGGACAATGGCCCACACATGAACACGTGGCCCGACGCCGGCATGACCCCCTTCCGCAACGAGAAAAACAGCAACTGGGAGGGCGCCTACCGCGTACCCGCCATGGTGCGCTGGCCCGGGAAGATCAAGGCCGGAAGCGTGTCCAACGAGATCATGTCGCACATGGACTGGCTGCCGACGCTGGCGGCGGCCGCCGGTGAACCGGATGTGGCCGGCAAACTGCTCAAGGGGCACAAGATCGGCAAGACCACCTATAGGGTTCACCTGGACGGCTATAATTTCCTACCCTATCTGACCGGGAAAACGGACAAGGGGCCCCGCGAATCATTCTTCTACTTCTCGGATGACGGCGACCTGACCGGGCTGCGTTATGACAACTGGAAGCTGGTCTTCATGGAACAGCGGCAGCGAGGTACGCTGCAAGTCTGGTTCGAGCCGTATACCCTGCTGCGGGCGCCCAAGCTGTTCAACCTGCGCCTGGACCCCTATGAGCGGGCGGACGTCACCTCCAATACCTATTGGGACTGGTACATCAGCCATGCCTTCTTGATGTTGCCGGCGCAAGATTATGTCGCCAATTTCCTGGGAACGTTCAAGGAGTTCCCACCACGCCAGAAACCCGGCAGCTTCAGCCTCGATAATGTCCTGGATCAACTTCAAAACAACATCGGGTCGAAATAGACCGGAAGCGGCGGAACGCCCAAATACTGGCGTCCCGCCGCTTCAGCACACAAGGTGCCCATTTATGAAACATTCATTCATCAATGTTCTGCTCTCGCTCCTGCTGTTCACAAACGCAGCCTTGGCAGCCGATCCGCTGCCCTCCTGGAACGACACCGCGCCGAAGCAGGCCATCGTCGCCTTCGTCGAACAGGTGACCGGGGAAGGCTCGCCGGATTTTGTACCGGTGGCCGAACGCATCGCCACATTTGACAACGACGGCACGCTGTGGACCGAGCAGCCGATCTACTTTCAGCTTCTTTTCGCCATCGACCGCGTAAAAGCCCTCGCTCCGCAGCATCCAGAATGGAATACCCAGGAGCCATTTGCTTCAATGCTCAAGGGCGACATGAAGCGTGCGCTTGAAGGCGGTGAGCGCGCCATCCTGGAAATTGTCATGAGCACCCATGCCGGCATGACCACGCAGGCGTTCGAAAAGATCGTGACCGATTGGATCACCACGGCAAAACATCCAAAGACGGGGCGGCTTTTTACTGAGATGGTCTACCAGCCGATGCTGGAACTGCTCGCCTACCTGCGAGCGAATGGCTTCAAGACCTTCATTGTCTCCGGTGGCGGCATCGAGTTCATGCGCCCGTGGACGGAAAAGGTCTACGGCATCCCGCCCGAGCAGGTCATCGGCAGCAGCATCAAGACGAAGTACGAATTGCGTGATGGTAAGCCCGTAATCGCACGACTACCAGAGTTAAACTTCATCGACGATAAGGCAGGCAAGCCGGTCGGTATCCACCAGCATATTGGCCGCCGACCGATCTTGGCAGGCGGCAATTCCGACGGCGATTTTGAAATGCTGGAGTGGACAACTACCGGTACGGGTTTGCGTTTTGGCCTTATCGTGCACCATACCGACGACAAACGGGAATGGGCTTACGACCGTGACTCGCACATCGGCAGGCTCGATCGTGGCCTCGACGAAGGTCCGCGTCGCGGGTGGACCATTGTGAATATGAGGGATGATTGGCGGGTGATTTTCCCATTTGAAAAAAATTAGCACTACTTATTCCGGGAATGAATGGAACCCCCGAGGGCGATCAAGCGGAGAGGTTCCCGATCTGGCCGAGACGCTGGGTGCGTTTCTTGGCCAGGGTTTTCAGCGCTCGTGAAACCTCGGGCAAAGCGCGGATCTTTTCGGCTGCATCGCTGTAGTAGGCAATGGCGCGTCTTTCCAGTTCAACGGCGGCAGCCAGGATGGCGGTGCCGTCCATGGCGCCGACGTCGTCTACCGCAGTCTGGTAGCTGTCACGCACAAAATCCCGGATCGGTTCCAGAATCATCTCGGTGACATTTTCTCGCCGAGATCGCTGGATCAGTGAGATGTGCTTTTTGCCTTCCCTGGAAAATGTCGCCAGCAGTTCCCGATGGGGTTGGACAGCCGCGTTTTCCGATGCCTGGCGATAGAAGTCCATATCCGTCTGCTCCACCTTTTCGGCGAAGTTCAGTATCGCACCAAAATTGGTAAGGGGCATAATTTTCTCCGTTCTCAGTTCTCAGTCATCCGTCCTCAGCACCTAATACCACCGCTCGATAACCACCTTCATATCCGTGTAAAACAAAAAACTCTCCTGGCCATGGCCCTTGATGTCGCCGAACATGGAGTTGCCGGCTCCGCCGAAGGGAAAAAAGCTCATCGGTGCCGCAATACCGATGTTGACGCCGATCATGGTCGGCTTGACCCGGTATTTGAACTCCCTGGCCGCCGCGCCGCTGGCGGTGTAGATGCAGGCGGCATTGGCGAAATTGCGGGTGTTGATCAGATCGACCACCGCGTCCATGTCGGCTGCCCGGACGATGCTCACCACCGGCCCGAAAATCTCTTCTTTGGCGATGGTCATATCCGGTGTGACGTTGTCGAAGACCGTGGGCCCAACGAAAAAACCATCGGGATACCCCTCCACCTTTACGCCCCGACCGTCCAGGATCAGGTCTGCGCCCTCGGCAAGGCCCTTGTCGATGAATCCCAACACCCGCTCGCGGTGGGCGGCACTGATCAGCGGCCCCATGAAGGTCTGCTCATCCAGGCCGTCGCCCACGCTGACGGTTCTGGCGGCGGCAGTGAACTGCGCCACCAAGCGATCGGCGATGTCTCCCACCGGGACCAGGACCGAGCCGGACAGGCAGCGCTGGCCGGTGCACCCGAAGAAGGAGGTCAGCAGTGACGGCATGCCCTGGGCCAGGTCGGCGTCGGGCATGACGGCCACGATGTTTTTGGCCCCGCCCAGGGACTGGACCCGCTTACCCGTCTCCCCGCATTTGCGGTAAATGTGCCGGGCCGTCGGCGTCGACCCGACGAAACTGATGCCTTCGATATCCGGGTGGTCCAGCATGGCATTGACCACCTCCCGCGATCCGTGGACCATGTTGATCACCCCTTCGGGAAATCCCACCTCGTCGACGATCTCCATGATCCTGGTCTGGGTCATGGGCACCTGCTCGGAAGGTTTGTACACAAAGGTGTTCCCGGTGACCACGGCATAGGGCAGAAACCACCACGGCACCATGGCCGGGAAGTTGTAGGGGGAGATACAGCCGAAGACGCCCATGGGCTGCCGGTGGCCGTAGCAGTCGATGTTCTTGGCGATATCCTCTAAGGTGTAGCCGCTCATGAGCGTGGTCACGCCGGTGGCGTGCTCGACGTTTTCGATCATCCGACGCACTTCTCCCCGGGCTTCGTCGATGGCCTTGCCGTGCTCGGTGGTGAGCACTTCGGCAATCGCTTCGAAATTCTCTTCGAAGGCATCCTTGAGTCGGAAGAGATACCTGGCGCGGCTCAACGGCGGGGTTTCCCGCCAATAAGCAAAGGCGTCCCGGGCGGCGATGACGGCCCGATCCACATCTGCAGCCGTCCCATAGGCCACGGTGGCGATTTTCTCTCCTTTGGCCGGGTTAAGAACGTCCCCGTAAGTGGTCGAATCCGATTCCACCCATTCCCCGGCAATGTAGTTTTTCATCAAAGGTAAAGACATGATAAGCTCCTGTATCTAAAAAAAGGGTTCAAGGGGTCGAGGATCCAAGGGGTCAAGGGTTGTTACCGATGAACGTTGACCATCGAACGTCCAAGGTTGAATGCAAACAAATGCAACATTTCGAATTTATTATGAAAAATTTTTTAAACCGACCCCGTTCCCATTCAACCTTCGACGGTCAACCTTCATCTTCTTAAATCCCTCAATTCCTCAATTCACAATTCCTCAATTCGCAATTCGGTCCTCCGACCTCCGACCTCCGACCTCCGACCTCCGACCTCCGTCCTCCGACCTCCGTCCTCAGTCCTCCGTCTTCCGCCCGCGGTCATCTGCAGGCAATTTTCCCACAATTTCCTGCCGGCCCCACTCTTTTTCAACCGGGAGAGGTACGTTTCCACATCGGCGACGTGGGCCAGCATCTGCTCGGCGGCCAGCGCGGAGTCACCACCGGCGATGGCCTCGAGAATGTGTTCATGGGCCGACAGAACCGATTCCATGAAGCCGGCATCGGGTTTGAGAATCCTTTTAAAATCCTCCAGCAGGGTTTCGACAAAGTCCAGCATCAGGACCAGGATGGGGTTGGCCGTCTGGCGCGCGATCAACCGGTGGAAGGCAATCTCGTCACGGCTGACATGGTCCCAGTTTTTTTTCTTCAGGTTTTCCCGGGTCGACTCGTTCAACTGTTGCAGGGTTTCCAGGTCCGAAGGTGATATGCGTTCGGCAGCCCTTGCCGCGGCGTAGGGTTCCATGATGCGACGAAACTCGGAAAGATCGGTAATGCTCAGGTTCTTGAAATAGAGGTAGTTGGCCAGGTTCTGGGCGGCCACCTGTTCATCCACCGCCACGATAAAGGCCCCGCCACCGACGCCTTTGCGCACGTCGATGAGCCCCATGTGCTCTAACGCACGCATGGATTCGCGCAGGGTCTGCTTGCTCACCTGGAACTGCTCGCCCAACTGCTTTTCCGGCGGCAGCCGGTCCCCGGGAGCCAGCCGTCCCTCCAGAATGGCGGCACGGATCTGTCCGATGATGATCTCGGTGGTCTTGTTCTGACGAACGGTTTCAAACATACCGGTGCGGCCTTTCCCCTGTTGCAGCCAAACGATTTTCACCGCTCCGGGTCCGTGGAACCCCTGATTCCGAAGCACGATAAAAAGAAATATTTAAGTATCATAATATTTAAATATTTGTCAATATCATTGATCACCACCGGCGGATCATTTTCACCATGTACATCAAAACACGCCTGTGCTATGGCTGGCCGTTCTTATTCTGAACCTGTGGAAAGGTATGGCTTTGATAAATCAACCCGCCGCCGCCTCATTTCGCGACCCCCACCGCTGGGTGGTCTTTTCCGTCATCTGCCTGATCTATTTCTTCGTCTATTTCCACCGGGTCTCCACCTCGGTGATCGTCTCGGACCTGCTGGAGGCGTTCCATACCAATGCCACCGCCCTGGGGTTCATGTCCTCCATGTATTTTTACATCTACGCATTGGACCAGCCCCTGGTGGGCTATCTGGCAGACCGCATCGGCCCCCGGCGGGTGATTGCCTATTGGAGTATGACGGCGGCCTTGGGGTGCTTCATCTTCGGCATGGCGCCCTCAATCGGTTGGGCGACACTGGGACGTGCGCTGATCGGCTTCGGGGTGGGCGGGGTTTATGTGCCGACGGTCAAGGCCCTGTCCCAGTGGTTCAGTGAAAAAGAGTTCGCCACCATGGTGGGACTGCTCATGTCCGTGGGCAACTTCGGTGCGGTGGTCGCCACCACGCCGCTGGCCTGGGCGGCCGGCACCTGGGGGTGGCGGCCCACCTTTTTCCTCATCGGCGGCATCACCATGGGGATGGCCATCCTGATGCTGGTCGTTACCCACGATTCACCGCCGTCGAAAAAACCGGATCCACGGCATGACGATCCGGCCGACACGACATCACCAGGCTTGGCACGCAACACGGTCACCATCCTTGCTTCCAAGCAGTTTTGGCTGGTGGCCACGAGCTTTTTCGGTGTCTACGGCACGGCAGTGACCCTCCAGGGATTGTGGGCCACCCCTTTTTTGATGGCTGTGCTGGACATCGAACGTATCCTGGCTAGCAAGCTGAACATGCTGATCCCCATCGGCGTCATCATCGGCGCACCCTTTTTCGGCTGGCTGCCGAATCGTTTTTGCTTGAACAAAGCCCACACACTGATTCTGATCACGGCGGTCTACACCCTTTGCTGGATGGCCATTCGACTAGTTTTCAGCCGCTTGGGTATCGTCGGATATGCAGCGCTGTTTTTCGTAATGGGGGTTGTCATCGGCGGATTCATCAGCACGATCTGGGGCATCATCCGTGAAACCACGCCGGCCGAGCGCTTGGGACTGACCTCCGGCGTTCTCAACCCGGCGCCCTTTTTGGGTGTCGCCGCCTTCCAGGTGCTGACCGGAAACATCATCGACCAGGCCGGTCGTGTCGGTGAGTCGTATTCGCTGTCTGGATTCAAAAGCGCTTTTAGCGTCTGCCTGGCAGGCGCGCTTGTCTGCCTGATGCTGTCGTTTTTCATCAACGCCAAACCCACAAGCAGCGACTGAATCACCACGCACCATCCCATGGCCATTAAAACAAGGCACCGATTTAATGGCCTACTTGCGGTCGCTTTGTTCTGATATCAGGATTGCAGCGCCGGGCGGGCAACCGTCAATTGACAGGAAATCCGCTCAGCGTGTCGCCGACCTGCCGGCAGAGCGCCTCGAGCACACGGCTGTGGGCAGCGGCAAGGTCATCGAAGCCTGATCCGGTGGTCGTCTCTGAAAGGGTTGTCCGGTGAGACGAGGACGGGTCACCGGTGCCGGTGATTGTCCACACGGCGCTGAGCAGCATCTGTTTATCGGTCGTGCCGATCAACTCGAGGAAGGTCACGTCGACGATGATATCCGGCTTAACGCCGGGCGGCCATGGCGCGCTGTAAACCCGGGCATCGGCTATGAGCCGTTGGAGGTTGTCGGCAAGCACCTGCTGAATCATGCGGTCCGGGTAGTCGGCCCACCGGTGGCCGGAAGAGACTTCCAGTTGGTTCGGCCCGTTCCGTTTCACCATTTGTACCCGATTGAGATATCCGGGCAGTTCAATTGGATTGACGCCGATGGTCTTGAACCGGTGGCCATCGACATCCACGGGAGACAGCGATGCGTCGGTCAACGGGTTGAGAAGATAATAAGACACCGGTGGCGTAAGGGATCTGCACCCGGAGAAGACGATGACCAGCGAACAACTGAACACGAGGGACCACAGGGAAAATCGGTTCATTCCTGGCTTCCTTTTCCAAAAACGATGGCGTCGGGATGGCGCTCCAGATAGTCGGCCATGGCTTCCACGGCCCGGGCCGCCTCCTGAAGTTCCAGGAGCAGACGATTCAGGTTGTAGGCGATGGGCGCACCCTCGCCCAGCAACGCGTTGGCGGCGGCAAGGGCCTCCTCGCCACGACCCATGGTTTCCCTTGCCTGCTCCAGCATACGGTTGACTCTCGGCAGGGTACCGTCATTGATCTCGGAAGTCACTTTTTTGAATTCGGCAAAACTCTGGTCGATATTGTCGATGGCGCTTTCCAAGGCCTTGGATCCCGTCATGTCATTGACCTGCCGCGCGGCGTCCCGAATGTCTGCCAGGGTCTCTTCCAGGGGGAGATGATTCAAGCGATCCAGCAGCCGTTTGGCCGTTGCCGTGATTTCTTCCACCGTGTTGGGGATGGTAGGCAGCACCGGGTACAGGTCACCCGCTCGGATATTCTGGGGTTCGGCTTGCGGCAGAATGCGCATACTCACGTAACTCTGGCCGGTCAGCAGGTTCCCCGTCCGCTGCTGGGCGCGCAGCCCCTTGGCCACCAGCTTCTCCATCACCTTATACTCGGGGATGGTCAGTTTACCGGCAAGCTCGATCCGATCCGGCTCGATGGCAATCAGCACCGGAATCCGGAAGGACAGCGTATCCTGGTCAAACAGCAGCCGGATACTGACCACCTCACCGATCTTAATGCCATAGAAGTCCACCGGTGCGCCCGCCGACAGTCCTCGAACGGTCTCTTCAAAGTAGAGCAGATAATACTCACGATAGCTGTAGGAAGCGGCGTTGGCGGCGTCACGGTTGTCATACAGAGAGAAAATCTGGTTCTCAGCGGGCGGCGGTGCCGTCTTCATATCCTCCGCGGTGAAGAACGAAATGCCGCCCACCAGCAGACTGACCAGCGAGGGGGTGTCGATGCGCACCCCGTCGGCACCGATTTTCATATTCAGGCCGCTGGCATTGTAAAACCGGGAATCACGCTTCACCTGGCGGTGGTAAGGCGATTCCACGAATATCTCGAGGAGAACGCCGGTACCGTCTTCAGCCATATCCACATTGGTGACGCGCCCCACCCTGACCTGCCGATAGTAAACCGGAGATCCGATATCCAGGGATCCCAACTGTTCGGCCCGCAACTTGAATTGCCGCCCCGGCGTGTCCCGGAAAATGGCCGGCGGCTTATCACTCCCTTCGAATCGGTGCACGACCTTGCCGGTGTTACCGGGCATCATGCCGATGTAAGCACCGGAAAGCAGGGTACTGATGCCGGACACCTCACCCACGGCCACGCGCGCCCGGACAATCCAGAACAGCGTATCCCCCGTGAGATGATCGGCCACCTCGCGGCTCATGGCCGCCGAAACCAACACCTCGGACAGATCCTTGCTGAGTTGAATGCGCTGAACCTTGCCAACCGTGACATCTTTGTATTTAATTTCCGTTTTACCGGGCACCAGCCCTTCGGCGGATTTGAAGACTATCGTGATGGTCGGACCGGTTTCCCGGATCGCTTTGACGGCCAGCCAGGCACCGATCAACGCAGCGAGGAGAGGAATCAACCAGACAACGGAAATGCGCTTGCCGCGCAGGATCTCCGGCTCGGGGATCGGTTCGTCAACAGCGGGCTCATTGGGCAGGTGATTCATCATGTTTCTCCATCGCGTCCCAAATCAGTCTCGGATCGAAAGTCATGGCGGCAATCATGGTAATGATTACCACGGCGGCAAAATAAACGACGCCGGCCCCCGCTTCGATGGTGGTCAGGTATCCGAGCCGGACCAAGGCCACCAGCACCGTCACCACAAAGACATCCAGCATGGACCAGCGTCCCACCAGCTCGATGATCCGGTAGAGGCGGGTGCGCTCTTCAGGCCGCCAGCGGGATCGCCGTTGCACCGAAAGCAAGAGGCCGCTCAAAACGATCAGCTTGGCAATGGGAACCACGATGCTGGCCACGAAAAGAATCAGGGCGATTCCCCAGGAGCCGGTCTGCATGAAGTAGATGACCCCACTCATGATCGTGTCGGACTGGGTGCTGCCCAGGTAAGTCGTGATGGTCACCGGCAACAGATTCGCCGGAATGTAGAAAATGAAGGCCGCCATCAACAGGGCCCACGTGCGCGCAATGCTGTTCGGCTTTCTGAGATGAAGCGGTGCACCGCATCGGGGGCATCTGATATGCATCGGGTCGGCCGCCGAGGGCCGGCGGATCAACAGGCTGCAGCCGTGGCAGTTGAACAGGCCGGACCGGGCGGCTGTATAGGCGGCATGCATGCGCGTCATCGCCATCCATCCATTTTTTCCCATATGGCCCGGGGAACCAGAAAGGTGTTGACCGCCGCCAGCACAAACACCAGTCCAAGAAAGGAGAACAGCGCCGTGCCGGGGATGATGGTGGCCATTTTGGCCAGTTTGACCACGGAGACGAGGATGCCCAGTAAAAATATTTCGGTCATGCTCCACGGACGAAGGGTGAGGGCCAGCCTGAAAGCCCGTCGGTTGGCCGGCAGGCGATGCCCCAGTTTCATCGGCCACAGCACGTAAACCAGGGCTCCCAGCAGTATACAGGGGATGACCATACTGGTGAGCAGAACCAGCATGGCCACGCCCGCCATGCTCTGCTCGGAAAGGATGATCGTTCCGGTGATGAGCGTGGTTTCCAGGACGGTTCCCTGGGATTCCAGCGACAAAAACGGGTAAATGTTGGCGACAACCATCAGCACCAGACCGGTGACGGCCAGGGCCAGCGACCAATCGATGGTTTTCGGAAAGTGGGTGTACAGCAGTGCCCCGCAACGTCGGCAGCGGGCTTTGCTGTTTTCCGGCAGCGGTTGCACGCGGTGAAGCAGGTCACATTCGTGGCAGGCGATCAGGGGTTGCGTCATAGCCACAAGGCACCTTCAGATCATCATCGTCTTTTTTGCGATAACCGGTGTGCACCGAAAACAAGGGCACATCGGCACCCCCACGCATGGCGACAGACTCAGGAAACCCATTCACCGGGCTCCGAAAACCGTCGCACGCACGGGCAAGACAAGGTAAAAATCGATGAACCGGTTCAAATACCGTTTAAATACCACTATTTCTGAAACCATGCAATGGTTTCATGACCGCTGGCGGGTCCACGACGGCCTGCCCAGGCCGTCCGGCAGGGGGTGGCGGAACAGGACCAAAAGGCGCGTTTCAGGCGACCTGAAGATCGGGTTTGCCCTTTCGGCGACGAATGACCTTGACGATGGTGGGTGTCGTTTTCGTGTGGGAACCGGCCTTCTTGTCAGGGTCGGTCTGCGTAAAAAGCTGAAAAAGCTTGGCTTCAATTTTTTTTCGTTTGTTCTCGTCCATCAAATTTTCTTCTTCGTCTTTCTTCGTGATTGATCAGTTATGGTAAGATCCGGCTGCACCCGTTCACAGCATGACCATCCAGTATGGTAGCTGCATGAAGCGGCCGGCAACGTGCACAATTGTCAGCAATCCACCTGCCGTTTTGGAATTTACGTCTGCATTAATGTCTATTAAGGGAGGCAAACACCGTTTTACGTAGGGTAAGCGCATCACCTGCCAATAGCAGGAATATTGCGTTGGAACCCTGTTTATAACACAAAAACCGTCTTGGCAAGAGTTAAATGACAATGCCAACCGTTATTTCCACCCGGACGATCAACCAGTGTCGCGCAATCAGAACCCACCGCCCCCCATAGAGGTGCAAATTTGCGACGCTTTGGCGAGACCCTTATTCCAGTTTGTTTTTATCTATCTGAAAATACATTTTTTTTTAAAGCCCCCTGACATTCAGGGATCAGGCACGCTTTATGCTCTGACGGCTGGTATGCGTAAAAGGCGCACTGCCTTGCCGGAGGAAGTCGCCGAATAAACCCTGTGCCGGATAAACCCCATATCGGACCAACAGCCCGATAACTTTAATTTGATTTCAGATGACAACCCCTAATTCAGACAGGAGGCGGGATCGATGAACGATGATGTCATTCAGTTGGGCGGCAGGAAGCGGAATACCTTTATGGAAAAGGTCAAGGAGATTTTGCCGGAAGGCGGCAACTTGAATCTGTGTCTCACCTGTGGGGCATGCTCATCCGGATGTCCGGCAACCGGTCTGGAAGGCATGGACCCCCGCAAATTCCTGCGCATGGCCGCGCTGGGGCTGGATGAAGAAATCGCCAAATCGGACTGGCCGTGGATGTGCACCATGTGCCAACGATGCATCTACGTTTGCCCAATGCGTATCGACATCCCTCAGTTGGTTTACAACGCCCGGGCGCTGCGCCCGCGAGAAGAGAGGCCCAAAGGCATTTTGGGCTCATGCGACATGGCCCTCAGGAATGAAAGCACCAGCGCCATGGGCACCGCACCCGACGATTTCGTCTTCGTTGTGGAGGATGTACTGGAAGAGTATCGGGAAGCGCAGCCCGAATTCGCCGATATGCAGGCGCCCATCGACAAAGAAGGGGCTGAATTCTTCCTGAACCAGAATTCGCGGGAACCGGTCACCGAACCCGATGAACTGGTTCCGCTGTGGAAGATCCTGCACCTTGCCGGGGCGGACTGGACCTACGGCAGCGCCGGCTGGGCCGGTGAGAACTACTGCATGTTTCTGGCGGACAACGATTCGTGGGAAAAAGTCACCCGCACCACCGTCAATCAGGCCAACAAGTTGGGGGTGAAGACGTTCCTCAACACCGAGTGAGGGCACGTGACCTTCTCAGTCCGGGCCGGACTGAAAAAATTCAACCTCGAACACAACTTCGAGGTCAAAAACATTTATGAGTACTACGCCAAATGGATTCGCGAAGGCAAACTGAAGGTCAACGCAGACTGGAACAAGGAGCTGAAAATAAAATTCACGGTTCAGGACCCCTGCCAGATCGTCCGTAAAAGCTTCGGCGACCCGATTGCCGAGGATCTGCGGTACGTCGTCAAATCCGTGGTCGGTGAAGAAAATTTCATCGACATGCAGCCCAATCGATCCAACAACTTCTGCTGCGGGGGCGGCGGCGGGTTCCTGCAATCCGGTTTCAAGGAGCAGCGCCTTAAATACGGCATGCTCAAGGACCAGCAGATCAAGGCGACCGGCGCGGATTACTGCATTGCCGGCTGCCACAACTGCCACGCCCAGATTCACGAACTCAGCGAGCATTACGGCGGGGGCTACCCCGTGGTTCACCTGTGGACCCTGATCTGCCTCTCCCTGGGCATATTGGGCCCCAATGAACGCGAGTACCTGGGTGACGACCTGAAAGAAGTCAACGTCTTTCACCCGGAAACCGCCATGTAGCTTCGATCCACCGGGTGCCCCCTTGATGGGGGTCACCCGGTGGATTGAACCGGACCGTTGAATGCACATGTGTTTGACCGTAAAAGAACTGGAAGCCCGATGGGAGACGGCGTTGGCGGCAACCCGGGCGGCAGTTGCGCGACACCCCCGGACCTACCGCAAGCTTAAAGCCCAGGCGGCGCGAATCGTCGACGACCCGATCGACATCAACGACTACTTCCCCACGGTGGAAAACCTGGTCGACCAATTGAAGGCCATGGACCCCGGAGGCCGTGGAAGCATTTTCGACATCTTCAACGCCCGCATCTCGCCGTCGAGCATCTGGCAGGTGAAGCTGCTCAGGGTGGAGTGCAAGGATCTGTTGGCCCACCTCCACGCCTTCGATGAATGGCGCCGCAACCGACACCACCTGCGCAGGGTTAAATAACGCACCTATTTCGATCGTTACCGATCGGCCTACCCCATCCACCCGCGACGACCCGTATACCCGGCGCCTTGGCTCCCGGTCAACACCAGGCTGGAATTTGACAACCAAACAGGGTATAAGCGTGAAAACGGCAACCCATTCGACGCCCCCTCATGCAATGGGTCGCCGGTCAAAACCAGCGCAGGCCGCCATGAACAAGCCGAAAACAATCACCCTCATTCCGGACAACGTCACCGAAATCATCTTGGAAAGCATTTCCGATGGCGTGTTCACCGTCGACCACCACTGGCGCATCATGTCTTTCAATCGTGCCGCCGAAAAAATAACCGGCATCGACCGGGAGGAGGCCATCGGCCGGCATTGTTGGGAAGTCTTCCGCTCCAACATGTGCGAAGCTGACTGCGCCCTGAAGCGGACGATGAATGAGGGCACGTCCCTGACCAATACGTCGACCTATATTGTCAACAGCGCCAAAAAGCGCATTCCCATTACGGTCTCCACGGCACCGCTGAAAAACAAAAACGGCGAGGTGTTGGGTGGCGTGGAAACCTTCAGGGATCACAGTCTGGTTGAAGCGCTGCGCAAGCGGTTGGACGGCCGTTTTCAAATCGGCGACATTGTCAGCCGAAGCGACGCCATGCACGACATTCTGGCCATCTTGCCCATGGTGGCGGAAAGCGGCAGCACGGTGCTGCTGGAAGGGGAGACCGGTACGGGCAAGGAGCTGCTGGCCCGGGCGATTCACGATGCCAGCCCCCGCAAGCACAAGCCCTTTGTGGCCATCAACTGCAGCGCGCTGCCCGACACCCTGCTCGAATCCGAGCTGTTCGGGTACAAATCCGGCGCCTTTACCCACGCCGTGAAAGACAAGCCCGGCTACTTTGCAGCCACGGCCGGCGGTTCCATCCTTTTGGATGAAATCGGGGACACCAGCGCCGCATTCCAGGTAAAGCTGCTGCGGGTGCTGGAAGAGCAGGCGTTTGTACCCCTCGGCGCCGTTAAAAAGGTCAAATCGGACGTGCGGGTCATCGCCGCGACCAACCGAAACCTCGACGATCGGGTTGCCGCCGGCGAATTCCGCCAGGATCTGTTCTACCGCATCAACGTGGTTCGCCTGCATCTTCCGCCCCTTCGGGAACGCAAGGAGGACATTCCCTTGCTGATCGAACACTTCATCGAAAAAATGAACATGCTGCGCGGCAAAGCGATTAGCGGCGTGGATGACGACGGTGCTTCAGCTTCTCATGGGCCACGATTATCCCGGCAATATCCGTGAATTGGAAAACATCATCGAGCACGCCTTCGTCCTTTGCAGTGCCGGCACCATTCAGGCCGCGCCACCTGCCGAGCGGTTTCTCCCCCCACCCGCCACTCTCCAACACATGCGACCCCTTGACCCACACGCTCGACGCCACCGAAGCCATTGCCATCGTAAATGCGCTTAAACGCAACCGATACAACCGATTGGCTGCGGCCAGGGAATTGGGCATGCATAAAAGTACGCTTTTCCGTAAAATCAAACGCCTGGGCATCGAGCTTCCCGACATCGACGGCCGCTCAAAAAAGTCCAACCGCATCGGGACTGACGCAGGTTCGCAGCGAAAGTACTGCCTATCGCTGCATAATTGCGACTATTGGGCTACAAAACCTGTCCCGCCACTCCCCCCAAAAAAACACATCTATTTATAATATTTAATTATTAATAATTTCTCGATCTCACGATCCAGGCTGGCATACGCTTTGCGAAGACACGGTTAAATCTCGGAATTTACAATCCGTAAAGGAGACAACAATGAAAACTCCCGCAACAGGCAAAGGCCTCCATCCGGAAACCAAAACGACAGCATCCCCTGCCAAGCGCTTGAAAGTGGCGGATCCGGTCCGGGCCTCCATCGATGAGGCGACCCAGACCATGCTCAGGCGAGCGCAGGAGCTGGGAATCGATACGGTGTTCGACCGGGCGGAAAACATGAAGCAGTGCAATATCGGCACCCAGGGCACCTGCTGTAAAAATTGCGGCATGGGTCCTTGCCGCCTGCCCTTGCCCAAAAGCGGTATCGAGGGCGAGGATGATGCGAAAAGGCTTGTGCGGGGCGTCCGCCAACACCATTGCCGCCCGCAACTTTATCCGCATGATCGCTGGTGGCGCTGCGGCCCATTCGGACCATGGCCGTGGTGTGGCCGAAGTGTTCCTGAGTGTCGCCCGCAACGAATCCCAGGATTACAAGATCAAGGATTACGCCAAATTGATGGCGATTGCACCTTATTTCGATGTCGCGACAACGGTATCGGTGGATGGCGAGACCGTCGATCGCGATCCGGATGAAATCGCCCTGGAAGTGGCGGAAAAGGCCCTTGGCCGAATGGGGCAAAAGCGAAGGCGAACTGCGATACCTGAAGCGCGCGCCCACGATGCTCTATGAGAAATGGAAAAAGAACGGCGTACTGCCCAGAAACATCGACCGGGAGATCGTCGAAATCATGCACCGCACCCATATCGGCGTGGATCAGGACTACAAAAACCTGATGAAACAGGGTACCCGGGCGGCCATTGCCGATGGCTGGGGCGGCTCCATGCTGGCAACCGACCTGCAGGATGTCCTTTTCGGAACACCCTATCCACTCCAGTCGGAAGCCAACCTGGGCGTGATGAAAGCGGATCACGTCAACCTGGTGATTCATGGTCACGAACCCATTTTGTCGGAAATGATCGTAGCGGTGGCCCAAAAGCCCGACATGCACGCGTATGCCTTATCAAAAGGCGCCAAGGGGATTCAGTTGTCGGGGATCTGCTGCACGGCCAATGAAGTGCTGCAGCGCCACGGGGTGCCTCAATGCGGAACCTTTCTCCAGCAGGAACTGGCCATCATTACCGGCGCCTGTGACGCCATGGTGGTCGACATCCAATGCATTTTCCAGAATGTCGCCAATGTGGCCAACTGCTTTCACACCAAACTGATCACGACCCATCCGATTGCCCGCATGGAGCAGGAGAACGTGATTCACATCGAATTCGACGAGCACCATGCCATGGAAGATGCCGAGCGCATCGTCAAGATGGCCATCGACAACTTTGCCAACCGGGGATCCGATGTCATGATTCCCAAGCAGAAAGCGATCCAGATCGCCGGATTCGGGGTCGAGGCGATTCAGTACCATTTGGGCGGCACGTTTCGCGGAAGCTACTACACCCTGAACGACAACATCATCAACGGTCGCATCCGCGGCATCGCCGGTGTGGTCGGCTGCAACAATGCCAGGACCCGTCACAACGAAGGTCACATCGCAGGTGGTAAAGGAATTGATCAAAAACGACGTGATCGTCCTGACGACCGGCTGCAACGGGATTGCCTGCGCCATGGAAGGCTTATTGACGCCTGAATCGGCTGCCGTATTTTGCGGGCCGGGACTGAGGGAGGTCTGTGAAACCGTGGGCATCCCCCCCGTGCTGCACCTGGGTTCCTGCGTGGACAACAGCCGCATCCTCCTGGCGGCCACCGAAGTCGTCAAGGCCGGTGGTTTAGGCAACGACATCAGTGATCTGCCTGCGGCGGGAAGCGCCCCGGAGTGGATGAGTGAAAAGGCGATCAGCATCGGACACTACTTTGTGGCTTCGGGTGTCTATACCGTTTTCGGGGTCGGATTGCCGGTCACCGGCGCACCCGTATTTCAAAAATATCTTTTCGAAGACGTTTGAAAAATTATACGGCGGCATGTGGGATCTGGAAGCCGATCCCGTGAAACATGCCCGCAAAATGATCGCCCACATCGACAGGAAACGAAAAGCGCTCGGAATCGACAAAGCCAGGGAACGAACATTGGTGGATATGGCCGCTCGCAGGGAACTTACGTCTGCTTAGGCAGCCCCCCGATTCGTTGGCAACCGGCTGGTTTCGGTTCGTTGATGCTGAAAGGAGATCTACACCGATGGCGTTGACTGACATCTTGTCCATGCAAGGATGGGTTCGATTTGAAAAAACACTTTTTGACCGGTTTGCGATCAATGGTGCCGTATACGACCGTTCAGGAGCCGGGGTTACGGGAAAGCCCCGCTGGTGTAATCGGTTGTGTCCGCAAATCAAGGCGAACCCAGATTCACTGGCTGCGATATGCGCACCAGCAAATCAACATCTCACGGCTCGGGCCCAAAAAACCCGAAAACCCGTTATCGGCGAATGTGATGCCGGTCTCATCAAAATATGCGTTCCCATCTTTGTAGACAAAGAATTTATGGGCACCGCCGGAGGATGCGGGCTTCTGCCCGAAGGCGGAACGGTGGAAACGTTCCTGATCGCTAAGACTTTGGGCCTGAGTGAAGCGCGGATTTCCGGTCTTTGCCAAGGGCTGGGCACCATCACCCAAAAAAAGACCCAAGAAATGAAGAATTTTATTGAAACGTGGGTTGCCGACCGCGTGGACGGATATCTGAAGCAATCGGCGGAATCTCGGCAGACATCGAAGATGAAAACGATGAAAGTCGCCGTTACTGTTTGGAAAGATCGCATTTCCCCGGTTTTTGATGCGTCGCGACGCTTGTTGATCGCGGAGATTGAAAATGCTCGAGTCACCGACCGGTCCTATGTATATTTCGATCCCGGATGGCCGGCCAATCTGGCAAAAACCCTGGCGATGTTGGATGTGCCGGTCCTGATTTGTGGTGCGGTATCTCAGGCGCCGGCTACGAGCATCGTTGCCGGCGGTATCACGCTGATCCCCTTTATTGCCGGAGAAGTGGATCGTGTGCTCCAGTTATATGCAAAGGGGAGTCCCCTGGCGCCCACATTTGTGATGCCCGGCTGTCACGGCGAAATCAGCAACGGGGGCAACCCCTCGCACTGAGAAGGAGCAACCATTGACCCACATACTTTTCGTCACCCCGGATCGATCCAACTTTGCGGATTTGTCCTCGGAAATTGAATAAGCAGGGCGGCACCATCCACTGGGACGCATCCGGCGACCAGGCACTGGAGACCATCGGAAAACAAGCCGTTGACCTGGTCGTAACGGACGAACGTCTCGGTGACATGACGGGATTGGAACTCATCAGACGGCTCGTCGCCGTCAACCCCATGATCAATAGTGCGGCCGTCAGCTCGCTTGCCAAAGAAGCCTATCACGAGGCCAGCGAAGGGCTCGGCATTTTAATGCAGCTGCCCCCCAGCCCGGACCGGGCCGATGGAGCGCAGCTGATGGCCCACCTGAATCAAATTTTGGGTTTAAGCGCCGCCAAACGGTGACTGCGGGGCCACGAATTTGAGATCAGCACCCAACGAAACGTACCTGACATCGAGGCAATCCCATGAAAAACGCACCCAACGGCATCGGCATTATGGACAAACCGCCGGAACCCAGCCCGGACGAGCAGGCCCGGCGGTCCCTGACCCGAATTAAAAACAAAATCATCGTCATGAGCGGAAAAGGCGGCGTCGGCAAATCCAGCGTCTCGGTCAACCTGGCCATGGCCCTGGCCGGAAAGGGGGCAACGGTCGGGCTGATGGATGTGGACGTTCACGGCCCAGACATCCCCAGGATGCTGGGGCTCACTGGCATGCTGGCTGCCAACGCGAACAGGAAGCTGGATCCCATGCGATATTCCGACAACCTGTCGGCGGTATCCATCGAATCGCTGATGCCCAACAAGGATGATGCGATCATCTGGCGCGGGCCGGTCAAGCACGGTGCCATCCGCCAGTTTATCGGCGAGGTGGAATGGGGGGACCTGGACTATCTGGTCATCGATTCGCCCCCGGGAACCGGCGATGAACCCCTGACCGTGGCCCAGCTGATCAAGGACGCCCGGGCCATCATCGTGACCACGCCCCAGGAAATCGCTCTGGCGGATGTGAGAAAATCAATCAATTTCTGCCGGACCGTCAAGATGGAGATTCTCGGCCTGGTGGAGAACATGAGCAGCTACACCTGCCCCCACTGCGGAAAATCTGTCGATATTTTCGGTTCGGGCGGTGGTGAACGCACGGCGGCGCTGGCCGGGTTGAAGCTGCTGGGACGGATTCCTTTCGATCCCCAATATCGTGCAGTGCGGGGATGCCGGCGTCTCCTACCAGGAGCGTTACGCCGACGCACCGGCGACGCGGGTTTTTGGTGAAATCGCTGCACAGATCTTCCGATCTGCCCAAGAATGATGGACGCGTTGGAAAGCAAAAAGAAGGAGCGGTGAAATGAAAGTTGCCATCAGTGCTGCCGGAAAAAATCTTGAATCAACCATCGACGAACGCTTTGGCCGATGCCGGTACTTCATCATCATTGAAACGGATGACATGAGCTACGAAGTGATCGAAAATACCAATGCCGACCTGTCGACCAGTGCCGGCATCCAGTCGGCCAGTCTGGTCGCATCCAAAGGGGTGGACGCGGTCATTACCGGTAACTGCGGCCCCAAAGCCATGCAGGTTTTCGCCGCGACAACGATGGCGGTGATCATCGGCCAACACGGGAGGATCAAAGACGTCGTGGAGAAATTTAAACGCGGGGAACTCAACCCGTCCGCCCGCGGGAACGTTCCCGACGAGTCCGGTGCCGAGGAGAGCGAATCCGCACCGGGTGTCGCACAGCCGGGAATGGACGTCGGCGGACGCCGGGGCATGGGCGGCGCCGGGTGCCGGCGGACGGGCGGCGGTGGCCGGGGCATGGGCGGCGGCGGTCGGGGCATGGGCGGCCGATGCAGAAGCCTTTCCGCTGCCGGATCACCGGGTGTTCAACACACAGCCGGAAATTTGACCGGGGAGCATGAACTGGCTCGGTTGCAGGAGCAGGCCGACCAATTGAAGAAACAGATGGACGACATTCACTCCCGAATGAAACGCCTGTCTCGATCATGAAACAACCCGACTACCGCTATCTGTTCGGCCCGGTGCCGTCTCGCCGTTTCGGGCGCTCGCTGGGCATTGACCTGACACCGCATAAGACCTGCAGTCTGGACTGTGTTTTCTGCCAGTTGGGCAGAACCCCGCAGAAAACGCTTGAGCGGAAGGCCTACGTGGACACGACTGAGGTCATCGATGAAATCGACCACTGGCTGCACACCGATGGCCATGCCGATTACCTGACCCTCTCCGGGGCGGGCGAACCCACCCTGCATGCCGAGTTTGGCCGGGTACTGGCCTTTCTTGGCAATCAGCCGATACCGTCGGCGCTGCTGACCAATGGGACCCTGCTCAACCTGCCGGACGTGCGCGAGGCAGCCGCGTTGGCCGATGTGGTCAAGGTGTCGCTGAGCGCCTGGGACCAGAAATCCTTCGAGTGGGTCAATCGCCCCCACGCCCGGCTTGAATTCGGATCGCTGATCGATGGGCTGAAAGCGTTTCGCAGCGCTTTTGAGGGCCAGTTGTGGCTGGAGGTGTTCCTGTTGCCGGGCATCAACGCCATGGCCAGGGACGTCGAAAAGATCGCCGCCCTGTCGCGGGAATTCCGTCCCGACCGTGTTCATCTCAACACCGTCGTCCGACCACCTGCCGAAGACTTTGCCGCCGCCGTGCCGCTGGCGCAGTTGGCGGCGCTGAGCGGTTTGTTCGATCCGCCGGCCATTATTGCCGCCGAGTTCAGCGGCCGCCCTTCAAAAACGATCGAAGCCAATGAAGCAACCATTCTGGCCATGATCAGACGTCGGCCCTGCACGATCGCGCACATCGAATCGGCCTTTGGCATGCACATCAACGAGGTGTCCAAATACCTGGGCCGGCTGCTTAACAAGGATCAGATCCGAACCGACCGGAAAAACCAGGCGGTCTACTACGCCGCCAAGTGAAGCCGATTGCAGGTTCTTCTTTTTCGCCGCCATCACTGCTCGCGTTTCAACGATCGTGCCGGCTGAGCCGACGTGCGCAAATCCCGGATCCGCCGGACAGTCTCGCCTGGCAGGGTCGTCACCGGCTTGCCGGTGGTCAGGGCAAGGTAGTATGCCTGGGCCGTCTTCTCCAGCAGTTCGGCATGTTTCCACGCCTCATCCAGGGTCTTTCCCAGGTTCAGCGCCCCGTGGTTCTGCATGATGAAACAGTGGCAGCCGTTAACCACCGTTCGCATCACGTTTTCCACCAGTTCGGATGTTCCGGAAAAGGCATAGGGCACCACGTCCACGGTCTCGCCGATGGCCAGGGCGACCTCGTCGAAGAGCGCCGGGATGGGCTGGTTGATCAAGGCAAATACGCTGGCGTAGGCCTGGTGGGTGTGGACCACGGCGCCGACGTCCGGCCGTCGCTGATAGATGCCCACGTGCATGGCCGTTTCGATGGACGGTGCCAGGTCGCCGGCGATGCGGTTCAGGTCGAAGTCCACCACACAGATCTCCTCCGGAATCAGCTGCATGTAAGGCTTTCCCGATGGGGTGATCACCAGCACCGGTTGATCGGGAATCCGCACGGACACATTGCCACCGGCGCTGAGCAGGGATCCGAAATAGCCGTGCCGGCACAGCCACTGGCAGCAGTCGATGACATCCTTGCGATCGTTGAGGTACCGCTCCATCGTTTCTCCTAGTATGCACCCTTCAGGTTGTATCAGAAATCAGCCATCGTCAGCAGGTGGATGATCAACACCCATCCTTTGGTTCGCATCAACCCCTTGACCGAACGACCCCGTTGATTTGCCATTATACCAAATCGGTTTCAATGAAAAGAGGCAGCGCATCCATGACGCACCGACCCGGGTGTTTGCAACCGTCATGCGCCTGACGCGCGGCCTGCTTTCGAGGCGGACATCATTCAATCATTGCCAAACCACTTCCCGTGAATTAGTTTTTAGGTCAACCTTCTCTGACGAATGGTCCGACCAGCATTCATGCTTCCCCGATCCCTAACCGTGTCAGTCAAGCGCTGCGCACCAGGAGACAACTCGCATGCTCGACGCCGCATACAGCCAGTTTTACAGCGATCTGAAGTCGTTCATCCCCGAATCCCGCATGGCCACGGACCCTTTGCGGACCCTGGCTTATGGGACCGACGCCAGCTTCTACCGGCTGATCCCCAAGATCGTGGTTCGGGCGGACAGCGAAGCCGAGGTAGCCAGAATTCTCAGGCGAACCGGCGAACTAAAAATCCCGGTCACCTTCCGGGCCGCAGGCACCAGCCTGTCCGGCCAGGCCATCAGCGATTCGGTGCTGTTGGTGGCCGGCGAATCCTGGCAGCAGTGGGAGGTTTTAGAAAGCGGTCGGAAAATCCGGCTCCAGCCGGGCATTATCGGCGCCCGCGCCAATGGGATCCTGGCCCCTTACGGACGCAAGATCGGCCCGGACCCGGCGTCGATCAACGCCGCCATGGTCGGCGGGATTGCCGCCAACAACGCCTCGGGCATGTGCTGCGGCACCGCCCAGAACAGCTACCAAACCGTGGACAGCATCCGAATCGTGCTGGCGGACGGCACCATTCTGGACACCGGCGACAGCCACAGCCGAAAGGCCTTCCAGACAACCCACGGCCACATGCTGGCCCGGCTGGACGAACTGGCCCGGCGGGTCAAGGCCGACACGCCCCTGGCCGAACGGATCCGCAACAAATTCAAGATCAAGAACACCACCGGTTACAGCCTCAACGCCCTGGTGGACTATATCGACCCCTTCGACATCATCACCCACCTGATGATCGGCTCCGAGGGCACCCTGGCCTTTATCTCCCACATCGTCTACCGGACCGTCACCTCGCCCCCCTTTAAAGCCACGGCCCTGATGATGTTTCCGCAGATCGAGGGGGCCTGTCGGACGGCCCACCGGATGCAGGCCCTGCCCGTGGCGGCCGCTGAATTGATGGACCGGGCCTCACTGGGCAGCGTGGAGGGGAAGGCGGGCATGCCGGCCATGATTCGTGGTGTCTCCCCCACCACCACCGCCCTGCTGGTGGAAACCCAGGCGGCTGATTTTGCCACCTTGTCGTCCCAGGTCCAGGCCATTGCCGACGCCTTGGAAAAACGGGTGAGCCTGCGCACCACGGATGGCGGCCGGACCCATGAATGGCGACTGGAAGGGGCGGACCTGGCCTTTCCGGCGATATTTACCGACCACGCCGGCCAGAGTGACAACCTGTGGAAGGTCCGCAAAGGACTGCTGCCCTCCGTGGGCGCCGTGCGGGACCTGGGCACCACGGTGCTCATCGAGGATGTGGCCTTTCCGATCCACAGTCTGGCGCCGGCCACCCTGGACCTGCAGGCCCTTTTCGACAAGCACGGTTACCGGGAGGCCATCATTTTCGGTCATGCCCTGGCCGGCAACCTGCATTTCGTCTTTTCGCCCAATTTCGGGCATTCGGTCGAACTGGACCGCTACGCCCGCTTCATGGACGACATCGCCCACATGGTGGTGGATGTCTACGACGGGTCGCTCAAGGCCGAGCACGGCACCGGCCGCAACATGGCCCCTTTTGTCGAAAAAGAGTGGGGCGGCAATGCCTATGGGTTGATGCAGGCGATCAAGGCCATCTTCGATCCCACCGGTCTGCTCAATCCCGGCGTCATTCTCAATCCCAACCCGACGGTTCACCTGGAGAACCTCAAACCCCTGCCGCCGGCCGATCCGCTGATCGATGCGTGCATGGAGTGCGGTTTCTGCGAATGCCACTGCCCGTCGCGCAACTTGAGTTTGACCCCCCGCCAGCGCATCGTGATCCAGCGGGAAATTGCCCGGCTCACCGCTTCCGGCGAGGATGCGTCCCGGCTGGCTGAACTGAAAAGGGGGTACGGTTGGCAAGGCGACGCCACCTGCGCCGCGGACGGCCTTTGCGGGGCGGCCTGCCCGGTGGCGGTGGACACCGGCAAATTCACCAAGACCTTTCGCTCGCGGATGGTCACCGGCCAACCCTACCAATGGCTGGCCGACCGGGCTGCCGATCATTTCGGACCGCTGACCGCCGGCATCCGGGCCGGGCTCAACGCCGCCGACGGGCTGCACCGCTTCATCGGCACCGATGCCATGAACCGCCTGGCCGGTTCGCTGAGACGACTGTCCGGCAACCGTCTGCCGGCCTGGCTGCCCTCACTGCCCAGGGCGGCAGCACCTCCCCGGGGCCGGTCCACCGGCAAGGGAGAACGGGCGGTGGTTTATTTTCCGGCCTGTGTCAGCCGGACCATGGGACCCGCCGCGGGTGACCCGCTGGCCGACCCGCTGCATGTGGTCACGGAACGGGTGCTGCGCCGGGCCGGCTACCGGGTGATCTATCCCGAACACATGGAGGGCCTGTGCTGCGGCCTGCCTTTCGAGAGCAAGGGATTCTTCGATCAGGCCGACCGCAAATCCGACGCCCTGGAAAAGGCATTGCTGGCGGCCTCCGACCACGGCCGCCTGCCCGTGCTGTGCGATACCAGCCCCTGCCTGGAACGCATGCAGCGCAAATTCGGGCCGCGGTTGACCCTCTATGAGCCGGTGGCTTTCACCGCCACCCACCTGCTCGATCGGCTGACCATTACCCGAACCGCGAATCCGGTGGCCCTGCACATCACCTGCAGCGCACGGAAAATGGGCCTGGAGAGCGCCTTTACTTCCGTGGCCAATGCCTGCGCCGAAACCGTGGTGGTGCCCTATGGCATCGAATGCTGCGGATTTGCCGGAGACCGCGGGTTCAACGTGCCGGAACTCAACACCGCCGCCCTTTCCGGCTTGAAATCGGCCGTTGCAAATTGCACGGCCGGCTACGCCAACAGCCGCACCTGCGAAATCGGGCTGTCCCATCACAGCGGCATCCCCTATCGGTCCATCATGATCCTCGTGGATCAGTGCACACGGGAATCAGATGGCTGACGACAGAAGACGGAAGATCGAGGAAAATACCGCATGCCATCCCTAATCCTGAGGCCCAAACGGGAAAAATCGCTGCTCAACCGCCACCCCTGGGTATTCTCCGGCGCCATTTCCCGGCTTGACGGGACACCCCGACCGGGAGATACCGTGGAGGTGCTCGCCGCCGACGGTCGCTGGCTGGCCCGGGGGGCCTATTCGCCCCATTCCCAGATCCGTGTGCGTGCCTGGTCATTTGACCCGGCGGAAGCGATCGACCCGGAATTTTTCGAAAGGCGCCTGCACCAGGCGCTGGAACTTCGCCGGCAGATACTGGCGGACACCGACACCACTGCCTGCCGCCTCGTCGCCGGAGAGTCGGACGGCTTGCCCGGACTGATTGTCGACCGCTACGACCGCTGGGTCGTCTGCCAATTTCTCAGCGCTGGAACCGACCGCTGGAAATCGATCATCGTTGAATGCCTCGACGATCTCTTGCCCGACCGGCTCGGGATCTATGAGCGATCGGATGTGGATGTCCGTAAAAAAGAGGGCTTGGACCTGGCCACCGGCCGCCTCTCCGGATCGGAACCGCCCGACCGGGTCGAGATCCGCGAGAATGGCTGTCGCTACCGGGTCGATGTCAAAGGCGGGCATAAAACCGGATTCTACCTGGATCAGCGCGATAACCGGGCTTGCGTGGCTGCCCATGCCAAAGGTGCCGACATGCTCAACGGCTTCGCCTACACCGGCGGGTTTGGCGTGGCGGCCCTCAAGGCCGGCGCCGCCCATGTGGTCAACATCGACGCTTCGGCCGCCGCCCTGGAACTGGCCCGCACCCATGTGGCGCTGAATGACTTGGACGGCACACGGGTGGACCACGTGACCGGCGATGTGTTCAGCCTGCTCCGCCGCTACCGCATCGACAATCGGACCTTTGATGTGATCGTTCTCGATCCACCCAAGTTTGTTAACGCCAAAAGTGATTTGATGCGGGCCAGCCGGGGGTACAAGGACATCAACCGGCTGGCCTTTGAGCTGCTGCGGCCCGGCGGCACCCTGTTCACCTTCTCCTGCTCCGGCCTGATGGGACGCGACCTGTTTCAGAAGATCGTTGCCGACGCCGCCCTCGATGCCGGCCGCCATGCGATGATTCTGCATTGGCTGAACCAGTCGCCGGACCACCCCACGGCATTGAATTTTCCCGAGGGCAGCTACCTCAAGGGGGTGGTGTGCCGGGTGGTTTCGTGTGAGGGGCCACGGCAGTCCATGCAAGACGACCGGATCGCCAAGAACCGGCACTAATCCGTGGAAGCCGACGCCGTCGCCGTGCAGGTGATTTTAGTAATCATGGAAAGAAAAGGAGAAATCCCGATGAAAAAAACCATCCTCATTCTGCTGTTAACGATCTTCACAGCTGGTTCGGCCGCCGCCCAGGGAGGTCTGATCAGTGTCAAGAGCAACCATGATGTGCTTACCACCGCCAACCGTCTGGAAAGCGCCTTGAAAGAAAAGGGTGTCACCGTGTTCGCACGCATCGACCATGCCGCCGGCGCCCAGCACGTCGGCCAGACGTTAAAGCCCACCCTGCTGATCATCTTCGGCAGTCCAGCCATGGGCACCCCGCTGATCCAGCGCAGCCGGTCCATGGGTATCGACCTGCCGTTGAAGGCCCTGATCTGGGAAGACAATGCCGGTCAGGTCTGGTTCACCTACAACGACCCGGATTACCTGGCCCGGCGCCACGGAATCACCGAGATGGGAGAAGCCATTCAGAAAATGGAGCAGGCCCTGTCAAATTTCGCCCAGGCGGCCACGCTTCCCTGACGCCATCGCCGGCATCGCCCTCCAGCGAAACTGAACGCCGTCGAGGCAGCGCGTTCTGACGGGCATATATTCGTTATGGATCGCATCGACCTGGCATTGGACCCGCCCCGCGGCAAGCGGCGGGAAGGGTTCACCACGGCCGGCCCAGCGAGACGCTGGAAAACGGCGGCAGTCGTGCGCCACGATGGCTGCTCTGCTTGCACCCCGAAGGTTTGGTGTTAACAGGGAAAAGGGTCACCGGCCGCTTGCGTGGAAGCGGGCATAGACTGACAAGCAGGGTTGACGGCAGAATGAAACGGCTTTCCGTTCAACGCCTATCTGAACATGGTGGTCAACAGGCCTGGATGGGTGCTCTTGTGCTGCGCCGCCATCACCCTTTTTTTTGCCTGGCACCTTCCGCGCCTCTCCTTTAAAACCACCGTTTACGACCTGATTATCGAGGATCTGGACGAATCGGCCCGCTACAATCTTTTTCTGAAGCAGTTCGGCTCCGATGAAATCATCCGGGTGGTGGTCAGGGCCGATGACGTTCTCGACCCGGTCACGTTTGCCAAAATCACCCAGCTGTCCGATGCAGCGGCGGAAATCGACGGGGTGGTGAGGATCATCAGCCTGCCGGAAGTCAGAAAAAGCGTCGATCCGAGCAATTCATGGGACATGACCCAATTCGCCGCCGTACTGACGCCGGTGGAACTCTTTCAGCGCAACCTGATCTCGACCGACCGAAAAACCACCATCATCACCCTGGTCCTCGACGCCCAGGCGGATAAGGATGCGGCCATCGCAGCGGTAGGCCAACTCTTCGAGACGACCGGCAAGGACCTGCGGCTTTATCAGACCGGCATGCCCCTGGTCTCCGAAGCACTGGCGGAATATACCCGGCAGGATTTTTTCCACCTTACACCCATTACCCTGATCGTTATCGCCGTGCTCCTGGCGGGCCTGTTCCGTAATCTGCAGTGTCTGATCCTGCCGCTTTCGTGCGTAACGCTCGCCGTCTGCTGGACGTTCGGGTTGATGGCCCTGAGCGGCATCTCCGTCTCCATGCTCACGATTATCGTCCCGGTGTTTTTGATCGCCGTCGGCACGGCATACTGCCTGCATATTTGCACCGAATACCTTCAACAGGCCAAAATATCGCCGTCGAACCAAGCTGTCTGTCTGGCCGTCTTCAGTCGTCTGGCCTTCCCCATTACCCTGGCGGTCGCCACCACCCTGATCGGGCTCGGGTCCCTCGGCGCCAACCGCATCGCGAGCATCCAGGAGTTTGCCATTTTCGCCTGCTTCGGCATGGTCAGCCTGCTGGTCATCGTGCTCACTTTTTTCCCGGCCATGCTCGCCTGGCTGCCGATACCCCGCGCCACCACCGCCGGCGCATCGGCCATCGATCGTTTTTTCGACGGCCTGCTGGCAGGCATCATCGCCTTGAACCTGAAGCACCGCAAAACCTGCCTGATCGCCATCGGCCTGGTGTCGATCGTCTGCATGGTCGGCATGTTGCGGGTGCGTGTGGAAACCAACCCGGTGGCGTTTTTCAAACGCAACACCGATGTGAGCCTGCATTTTCATAATATTTACCGGGATATGTCCGGAAGCTTTCCCATCAACGTAATCATGGCCTCCGGCGAAGCGGATTTCTTCGAGACCCCCGCCAATGTAGCCGGCATCGCAAGACTGCAGTCCTTTCTGGACCGGCTGCCCGGTGTGGACAAGACCATCTCCCTGGCCGATTACCTCAAACTGGTCAACTATGTCGCCAACCGATTCGACCCTCAGTTTTATGTGCTGCCCGAAGACAGCTATGAACTCAGAATGTTGATGAACAACTTCAAGATCATCTTGGGCAACGATCTGCTGCTTCGATTTCTGAATGCCGACTACAGCAGGGTCAACATTCTCATGCTCACCCATATCGCCAACTCACGCGACTTTATCCATACGCGTGACCAGATTCTGGCCCATGCCGCAACCGACATCGACGATGGCGTGACCCTCGAGGTTACCGGCCTGGGCATGGCCATCGCTGCGTCCAGCCATGTTCTCACCCTGGGGCAGGTCAAAAGCCTGATCATCTCCCTGGTGCTGATCTTCGCCGTAATGGTGGTGCTGTTCGTTTCCAGCAAGGTCGGCCTGATCGCCGTGGTGCCCAACCTGTTTCCCATCGTGGTCAATTTCGGGCTCATGGGGTTGCTGGGGATCCCGCTGTCGGTGGCCACCGGCCTGATTGCCAGTGTGGCCATCGGCCTGGCAGTCGACGACACCATTCACTACCTGGTGCGCTACAACACCGAATTCAAACGGGACCTGGACAAGGATCGGGCCATGCGCGACACCTTGATGAACGTGGGCAGGCCCATCATTTTCAGCTCGCTGACGATCAGTCTGGGCTTCTCCGTGTTGATATTCTCCCATTTTCAACCCACCGCCATCTTCGGATTTCTCATGATGGTGACCATGATTTCCGCCTTGATCGGCGACATCATCCTGCTGCCCGCCCTGATGATGCACGTGGAACTGGTGACGGCCTGGGATCTGCTCAAGATGATTCCTACGGTAGGCGGTATATCTCCGGCCACGGTTCACGAGTTGAACCAGCCGCTGAATGCCATTAAGGTGGGCAGCGATTTTCTGAAGATGATGGCACGGCAAAAGGGGCCGTTGAAGGCATCGCACCTGACCGCCGTTGCCGGTGAGATTGGCAACCAGGTGTCCCGGGCGTCACAGATGATTCAGCGGCTCAGCGAAATGGGCCAGGCGCCGGCGTTCGAAAAAACCCCCCTGCAGATCCAGAAACCCATCGAGGACACCCTGGCCTTTATGGAAAACCAGCTCAAGCTGGAGTCAATATCGCTTAACGTCCACATTGAACCGAACCTGCCGCCGGTCATGGGCCATCATGGCCGGATGGTTCAGGTGGTCTACAATATTTTTGACAACGCCAGGGAAGCCATCGCGCGTCAGCGGGAATCGGAGGCGCATGAACGGGATCACGTCATCACCGTCAACGCATCCGAAATCAACGGGTCGGTCGTCGTCACCATTGCAGACACCGGTGCAGGCATCGACGGCCACATCCATGACCGCATTTTCGAACCCTTTTTCACCACCAAGAGCGCCGGCAAGGGCAAGGGCTTGGGCCTGTCCATCAGCCACGAAATCGTTCGCGACAGCGGTGGACGGATCACCGTGGCCAGCCAGCCGGGGATTGGAACGACGGTCGCCCTGTCCTTTCCGGCCATGAAAAAGACGGGCTGAACCAGTCCTTGCCTTATTGGGCCGGGCTGAATTAGAATAGCCGGGAGCAGACCTGTCATTTTTCAGTGACACCTCCATGCGACAAGCCAGGCAGGGGGTGGGTTACCTTTCACGGTTCACGGGAGGGCAAGCATGCCGAAAACGTTATACTGGATCCAGGGTGGCAGCTGCGGCGGCGACACCTGGTCACTGATGAATGCCGACACGCCGGATCCCGTCGAACTCTTCGATGCATTCGACATCGAGGTGCTCTGGCACCATGCACTCAGCGCCGGCTCCCAGCAGGACCTGACCCGGCTCAATCAGCGGATATTGGCCGGCGACCAGGCCCTGGACATTCTTTGTGTGGAAGGATCGGTGATCAATGGTCCCGACGGCACCGGTCGGTTCGACATGCTGCCCGACGGCCCCCGCAAGGCATTTATCCATCAGCTGGCCCAGCGGGCGCAGGTCGTTCTGGCGGTGGGCACCTGCGCCAGTTTCGGCGGCATCGGTGCAGGCAGTGAAACCATGGCCGGCGGGCTTCAGTTCAACCAGTGGGAGATGGGTGGGTTGTTGGGCCAACGCTTTCTATCGGGCGGCGGCTACCCGGTGATCAACCTGCCTGGATGCCCCTGCCACTGCGATGTGGTGGTGGGAACCCTGTCGGCGTTGGCGTCAGATGGCGTCGTCAAGCTGGGACATTACAACACGCCGACGGACTGGTACGGGGTGATGGTGCATCAAGGGTGTACACGCAACGAATACCACGAATACCGCGTGGAGGAGAAGCGCTTCGGTGAACGCGGGTGCCTTTTCTTCTATATGGGGTGCCACGGTCCGCTGGTCACGGGGCCCTGCAACAAAGCCCTGTGGAACCGGCGCTCGTCCAAAACCCGCGTGGGTGTCCCCTGCTTCGGCTGCACCCGTCCCGATTTTCCCCAGCAATATCCCTTTTTTGAAACACGCAACATCGAAGGCATTCCCATCGAACTGCCCGACGGCGTGAGCCGCGCCCATTACATGGCCTACAAGGGAATGGCCGCTGCGGCCGCCCCGAAGCGCCTGATGGAACGCAAGACCAGTATTTAGCCGCCGGCACCACAGGCCAGGCGACTGATCGGGCCAAATTGAATTGAAAACCCGTTTCCGTTATCGCAGGCACATATGACGACACTTAAGAAAATTATCCCGTTGAACCGCGTCGAGGGCGATTTGGAAATTCACCTGGAACTGGACCGGGACAACGTGGTGACCACCGCCAGAAGCGTTGGCACCATGTATCGGGGCATCGAAAACCTGATGACGGGCAGGGGCCCGCTGGACAGCCTGGTGATCACGCCACGCATTTGCGGCATCTGCACCACCGCACACCTGAACGCCGCCGCCAAGGCGCTGGATATGGCCTACAACGTCACCATTCCCGCCGATGCCCATCGGCTGCGCAGCGCGACCATGATGGTGGAACAGATGCAGAACGACCTTCGACACCTCTGCCTGCTCTTCATGCCCGACTTTACCCGCGCCCGCTACGCCAACCATCCGCTTTACGACGAAGTGGTCGCCCGCTATTGGCCGCTCAAGGGGCGATCGATCGTTCAAACCCTCCAGGAAACCAAGAAGCTCATCGAAATCATCGCCATCCTGGGGGGACAGTGGCCCCACTCCTCCTTCATGGTTCCGGGCGGCGTGGTCTCCGTGCCGAGCGGAAGTGACCTCGCCCAGTGCCGCCACATCCTCTCCAGTTTTCGCAAATGGTACGAGAAACGGGTCTTGGGCTGCACCCTCGACCGCTGGCAGGCGGTCGGCAACTGGGACGACTTGCAGGTCTGGCTAAACGAAGAGGCTGCCCATCGGGACAGCGAACTGGGGTTTTTCATCCGGTTGAGCCTCTCCAGCGGACTGGATGACCTGGGCCACGGGCACAACCGCTTCATCAGTGCCGGTGGTCCGACGCTGCCGACACCGGACGGCGACGTCAGCCCCCTTTTCCCGGCCGGCGTCTTCACGCCGGAGGCGGCGGAACCGCTGGACCCGGAAAAAATCAACGAAGACGTGACCCATTCATTTTTCAAAGATACCCCCGGCAATCCCTTTGAAGGCCGAACGATTCCGGACCCCTATAGCGAGGATGAACGCAAATACTCTTGGGCCAAGGCACCCCGCTACGATGGCAAACCGGCGGAAACCGGTCCACTGGCCGACCTGCTCATGGCTGACAAACCCATGTTTGTCGATTGGATCCGTTCCAATGGGGCCAGCGTATTTATCCGCGAATTGGCCCGCATGGTCCGACCAGCCATGATCCTGCCGGCCATCGAGCGCTGTGTGGCCGAAATGGCCCACATCGACGCCCAATATTACGCGGATGCGTTGAAACCGTTGTCGGCCAAAAGCGTCGGCATCGTGACGGCGCCCAGGGGAATATTGGGGCACTGGGTAATCATTAAAAACGGGAAAATCGCCAATTACCAGGTAATCACGCCCACGGCGTGGAATGGCTCCCCCAGGGATAAACACGGCATCCCCGGACCTTGGGAGGCAGCCATGATGGGCACGACGGTGCAGGATCCGGACGACCCGGTGGAAGTGGAACAGGTCGTCCGCTCCTTTGATCCCTGCTTGGTCTGCACCGTCCATGCGGTGACGCTGCGCTGACGCATGGGTATTGAACCCTCCCCGCGGCATGCGGCGGGGAATGCGCTCGCGATCACGGTCCAAATCGCGGGCAGAAGGATGATCACGACCATCAAGGGGTAGCGGACATGATACCGTCCATCCACACATCCATTCAATCCCGGATGCCGGCTCAAGCCACCTATCGGTGGCCAGAACGCTGCCAGCACTGCCAGGATCGTGAAAACTGCCCGGTACAGGACCTGGTGGTGGAAAACGAAATACTCAAGGAAGAGATCCGCGTCTCTCGGGAATCGGCAGAGATCACCGCCAGTCTGGTGGTCAAACAGTTCGAGGAGACCGAACGGATTCTACACCGATTCCAGGTGGCCAACGCCCAGCGCAAGGCGGTCCTGGACTCCGCCTCCCACATGGCCATCGTGGCCACCGACAAGCAGGGTTTGATTATCGTGTTCAACAAAGGCGCCGAAAACCTGCTCGGCTACACCGCCGCAGAGGTCATCGGCAAGATGACCCCTTTGGGTTTCCACGATCCTGCGGATCTTCAGGAAAAATCGGCCCTGGCTCGCAGCGAGGCGATGCAGCCGGTTGAGGGCATCAACCTATTTTATCACTTCGCCATGCATGCGGACCAGGAGCAGCGGGAATGGACATACCTGAACAAGAACGGCAGCGCCTTTCCGGTTACCCTTTCCATCAATCCCCTGCGCGACCCCGAAGGCTCGTTCAACGGCTTTTTGTGCATTGCCACGGACATCACCGAAAAAAAGCGCTCGGAGATCGCCCTGCGGGAGAGCGAAAGAAATTACCGGCTGTTGATCAACAACATCCCCAATATCGTTTTCAAAGGCTATCCCGATGGGACGATCGAATTTTTCGACGATAAGGTCGAAATCGTTACCGGTTACCCGAGAGCCATGTTCCAAAGCAAGGCCCTCAAATGGACCGATCTGATTCTTCGTGAAGATCAGACGCATGCCAGGAAGGTATTCATCGATTCGCTCAAGTCGGATCGCCAGTATATTCGCGAATACCGCATTCGCAAGAGAGACGGTGAAATCGTCTGGCTGCAGGCCAGCAGTCAGATTGTCTGCGATGAAAATGGGCAGATCGATTTTGTCGGCGGTGCCTTCCTGGATATTACCGAACGCAAAATGGCCGAAGCGGCCCTGCACGACTCCGAGGAAAAATACCGCTCGCTCTTCGACAGCGGCCCCAATCCGATCTTTGTCCTCGATACCACCGACCTGCGAATTTTGGACGTCAGCCCGGCAGCCTTGGATGCCTATGGCTACACCAAGGAGGAGTTGATCGGACGCACCTTCACCGAACTGGGTCAATTTGAAGTCAACGATACCGGCCTGCCCGCCGACGCAGGCCTGACAGAGAGTTGCTTCATCAACCAGAAAGCCCGCCATTTCAAGAAAAACGGGACCTCGTTTTATATCCGCGTCAAGGCCTGCCCGATCAAATACCAGGATCGCGAAGCACTGATCCTGGCGGCCACCGACATCACCGAGGCCATCGAAAAAGACGCCCAGCTTTTTCAATCCAGCAAGATGACGACATTGGGGGAGATGTCCGCCGGCATCGCCCACGAGTTGACACAGCCCCTCAACGCCATCAAGATCGGCAACGATTATCTGAAGCGTAAAATTGAAAAAGGCCACCCAGTCACCAGTCAGGAACTGAACCGGGTGGCCGCGGCGGTCACTGACCAGGTGCAGCGGGCATCGGACATCATCAATCGACTGCGTGAATTCGGACGCAAACCCGATTTCAAAAAAGAGCCGGTGAACATCAACACCATCATCACCGATGTGCTCAAAATTATCGGGCAGCAGCTGTCGCTGAACAATATCAACGTCTCCTATGCCCTGGCGGACCATCTGCCGACGATCCTGGCCAATCCCAACCGGCTGGAGCAGGTCCTGTTCAACCTGGTGACCAATGCCCGAGACGCCATCGGGCAACTTTCGGACGACGCCGGCCACA
This sequence comes from uncultured delta proteobacterium, assembly GCA_963705475.1. Classification (GTDB taxonomy): domain Bacteria; phylum Desulfobacterota; class Desulfobacteria; order Desulfobacterales; family Desulfosarcinaceae; genus Desulfosarcina. The sequence continues at coordinate 114,886 of CAVPJS010000010.1, forward strand.
TCGATGCCCGCAATATTTTCATCGAAACTTATCTGGACAAGGATGACGTGGTGTGTGCCGTGGCGGATACCGGCAGCGGCATTCCTGAGGAAAACCGCGATAAGATTTTTGAACCTTTTTTCACCACCAAGGAAGTGGGCCAGGGCATGGGGCTGGGTCTGGCCATCACCTACGGCATTGTCCGGGATTATGGCGGCAGCATCTCCGTAAACAGCAAAGTGGGACACGGGACGCGGTTTGAATTGCGTTTCAAACGCAAGTGACAGGCACCCCGTTAAGCCTTCCAGAAGGGGCGCACCATGACGCAAATCCTCATCATCGATGACGAAAAACCGACCTTGCAGATGCTCAAGCTCTATTTGGAAGTCTGCGGCCACGACGTTCTGACGGCAGATAACGAATCCACGGGCATTGCGGTTTTCACCACCCATCTTCCACCAATCGTCCTCACCGATATCAAGATGCCGGGAAAAGACGGCTTTGCCGTGTTGCGGCAGATCAAATCCATGGCGCCGGAAACGCGGGTCATCGTCATCACCGGCCACGGTGATCGGGATCTAGCCCGCCAGGCCTTTGACCTCGATGCCTGTGCTTTTTTCAACAAACCGCTGGATACCGAAGCCCTGGAGAAAGAGATCAAGAAAATTGAAGCATCGCTGAGCCATCAACCCTGACCGCGCACCGGGCGTTGAATCATGTCATGCGGGCAGGCAGCCGATGCGGATCAATCGATCAAGCACCCACCATGGCCCATTGGCCTATTTGTTGAACCCACCTGAAAAAATCCGAATCGATGTTTCAATTCACCCCCGGTTTGGTTATAACGGCCCCATGGGGACTATCGGCATGATTGTTGGAAAAAGGAGTGATTCGACGTGAACACGAGCACATCCGGCCACAGCGACATCCTGGTCGTGGGCGGCGGCGTCATCGGTCTGGCTTGCGCCTATTACCTGGCCCGGGCAGGACAATCGGTCCGCATCATCGAACAGGAGCGCATGGGCGCAGGCGCTTCCCACGGCAACTGCGGACTGATCTTCGTCAGCGACCTGCCCCCCCTGTGCGCTCCCGGCGCTATCGGCCATGAACTGATCCGCACCCTCCGGGGCACCTCGCCCCTGTATATCAAACCGCGGCCGGATCTTGCACTGGCCCTCTGGCTCCTCCGCTTTGCCGCCAACTGCAACCGGCGGCATCTGCATCACGCCATCAAGGCAAGAGACGCGATCCTGCGGGCGTCGGGAGAACTGTTCAGCGATCTTTTTGCCGACGAAGATCTGGCCTGCGATTTCGAACGACGCGGGGTGCTCATGGCCTACACCGACCCGGCGACCATGCTTGGCTACCAGAAAACCAACCGCCTCCTGGAGCCCTTCGGCCTGGCCGCAACCTTTTGTGATCGCGACGCGATCCATCAGATCGAACCGGCCTTGAACGAGCGGGTCTGCGGGGGATGGCACCATCGGGCGGACAGCCACCTGAGACCCGAGATGCTCATGACCGCCTGGACCCGGGCGGCCCGGGACAGGGGGGTGCGCATCGATGAGGGCTGCCGGCTGGAACACTTCGACACCCGCAACGGGTTGGTACGCGGCGCAAGGACCAGCACCGGCCGTTTTACGGCGGACCAATTCGTCCTGGCCGCCGGCGCCTGGGCACCGGCCATTGGCCGACAACTGGGCGTTCGCATCCCCGTCCAACCGGGCAAGGGATACAGCATCACCATGGATCGGCCGGCCGTCTGCCCTGCGATACCCTGTTACCTGGTCGAAAGAAACACCGTCGTTACCCCCTGGCAGAGCGGCTACCGCCTGGGCGGCACCATGGAATTCTCCGGTTTCGACGACCGATTGAACGAACGGCGCCTGAACAACCTGGAGACATCGGCTGCGTTATATTTAAAAACGCCGCTGGGTCGGCGGGTGGCCGAACGGTGGACCAGCCTTCGCCCCATGAGTGTGGACGATCTGCCCATCATCGACCGTGTGCCGCATTTGGGCAATCTATTTATCGCCACCGGCCACGGCATGCTGGGACTCTCCACCGCGACGGGGACCGGCCGGCTGGTCGCCGACATGATTCTGGGCCGGCGCCCCCCCTTCGATCCCCGACCCTTTTCGATCCGGCGATTCGGCTGATGGGCCGATGGGAAAGACCCCTGATGGCCATCGGCGCAGGCCTGGCCCTGTTGGTGCTCTTTGGCGTGCTTGCTCGACTGCTCAAACCGGAAAGCCTGCGCGAGCGTCTGGAAGCCAACCGCGCCTGCCGACTCTGTGACCTGAGCGGGACGGATTTGAGGGGAGCCGATCTGAGCGGTGCCGATCTCGTCGGCGCCATTTTCAGCGGGACGAATCTGAGCGGTGCATTGCTGAAGAATGCGGATTTGACCCAAGCCGATGTCAGATACGCGCATTTTCAGGACGCCGTGCTGGATGGGGCCACCTGGGTCAACGGCCAGACGTGTGGACCCGATTCCTTCGGACGTTGCCTGACGGCCGAAACCGCCGCGCTGATCGCCTCCCGCCAGTGCCCGGATTGCAATCTGAAGGCCGCCACGCTGGCGTCGCTGGACCTGCGGGGCGCCTTTCTGAAAGGGGCGAACCTGTCGCGGGCGTCGCTTTCTCTGGCAGACCTCGCCGATGCCGACCTGACGCGGGCCAACTTGAGCCGTTCGGTGGCCCGGCAAACCAACTTTCAAAAAGGCCTCCTGCTCGAAGTGGATTTCAGCAGGGCTGACCTCGCCGGAGTTGACTTTTCCGATGCCTACCTGAGAAACAGCCTCATGGTCAATGCCGTCCTGACCGATGGCGTTTTGGAAAAGGCGGATCTTCGGCAGGCCGTTCTCCACGGAGCGGTGCTGAGCGGCGTCCGTCTGAGGGGGGCCGACCTGTCCGGCGCGAGCCTGAAAATGGCCGACCTGTCGGGAGCTGACTTTACCGGCGCCCACCTGGACGGCACCAACCTGGTGGGTGCCGCAATCACAGGGGCGATCTTTACCGACGCCTACCTGACCGGCGCCATCTGGATCAACGGCAAACGCTGCCAGGCCGGATCCATCGGACGGTGTGTGCAGTAGCGGTTAGCTCAAAGGTGAAAGCTGAAAGTTTAAAGACAAGCGATTTATGCGAGTCGGTTAAGCCTTGCCGCCAATCGCATTGATAAGCCCTTTTATCATTTTCGTTATTTCTATCCCGTCCTGTTCCAATTTCCTGTGGTCTTTTTCGGTTATCCATTTTTTGCGACGAAATATTTCCAACAGGGTTATCGTTTCGTATAAGGACCCCCGCGATATATACAAATTCTTAAATGTTAACTGCATTTGTCCTAATCTTTCACCTTTTACCTTTGAAAGCTCAGCTTTGATCCTTCAGCTTTCAGCTTTCAGCTCTGAGCTTTCAGCTTCTATACCTTCAGCTTTGAGCTGTCTCGCTTAAAAGCTTATCAGCTTATCAGCTATTTCTTCTCATTTTTCCCCGCCAGCGACTTGACCCCCATGGTGTTGATCAGCTGGTTGATGTCGGTGGTTTTCAGGTTCATTCCGCCTTCGGAGACGGGCAGAAGCATGATCGTTTTGCCCTGCAGGGCCTCGGCGATGCGCATCTTGACCAGCGCTTCACCGCCGGAGCCGGCCAGGGCGTTGTTCATCTCCTGGATGCCCTTGGCCTCGGCAATACCCTCGGCCATGACGGCTTCGGCCAGCAGCTTCTGTTTCTCGTAGTAAACGTCGGCTTCGATCTTGGCCTTGCGGAACACGCCGTCCGCATCGGCGATCAGCTTGTTGACTTCGCCTTTGGCTTCCTCCAGTTTGCGTTTGTATTCCTCCAGGGCGGCGTGCTGGGCGGATTTGTTCTTCTGCACCTGCTGGTCAGCCACCTTCTTGTCTTCGATGGCCTTCTGGTACTCTTTGTTGAAGCGGTAGTCTTTGGTGAGGACTTTTTCCACCACGATGCCCAAGGGTCCGAGCATGTCCTGAAGCACATCCTTGGCCCGCTGCGCCTGTTTTTCACGGCTGTCGGCCACGTAAAACTCCTCGGTGGTCAGTTCGCCGAAAATATCCCGGGGCTTGCTGCGGGCAATGGTGCGAACGATCTTGTCACGCAGGGTGGTGTTGTTGTCGGCCACGGTCTGCAAAATAGAAGGCGCCTTGTCCGCATCGATGCGGTAGGCAATGATCACGTCCAGGCTGATGTCGTTGCCGTCGATGGTTTTAAAGAGCAGATCGTCCCGGCTGCGGCGGTCCCCGCGGGTCTGCTCGAAAACCATCTCCAGGTTCTGCAGCTTGGTGTCGAAGGTGTGCCAGTCGTTGATAAAGGGCAGAAAAATATAGGTCGAGCCCGGCGCGTAGACCTTGTCCTCCACGCCGGTTCCGGTAAAAGAGAATTTGCGGGTGCGCATCCCCACTTCGGTTTCACCGGTGGTGTAGAAGACGCACCCGGTAAGGGTGAACATCCAACAGGCAGCGAGCATCATCCAGATGATCCGCTTCATTGGGCACCTCCTTTGCGCACGTCGAAAAGCTTGAGCGCATTGTCCAGATCCAGTGGGTTGACGCCCGCACTGCCATCGCTGGGCAGGACGATAAGGTCCAGCCCAGGATCAACATATCCTGGTAAAATGGATCCGCTTGACCCGATTGCCGGGAAAGGGTTTGATCCAGCTGCACAAAAACCCGTTCCCGCCACCGGGCCACCCAAAAAGGTGGTGCCGGCAATTTCGATCGAACTGCCGAACTGCCGGTGCCATCATCCCGGGAATGGCCGACTTCCCGGGGAGGGACATGACCGGTGGAATCAGACATCCGAAAACTGCTTGTCCAGCATGATGTTGAGAATGGTCCGATCCGTCTCGATCATGCCCTGGGTCGTCAGGGTGCCGATATTCTTCATGGTGTCTTCGGACGAACGGCCGATAATGCCGTCCGTAGCGCTGACATTGACCCCCTGAAGCGAAAACAGTGCCGCCTGGACAGCCGTTCCGGAAGCGGTAGCCAGCTTCAGGGCGCACCCGCCCTTGGCCCCGTCGCAGATCACCCCGGCCAGATCTTCGGTGAGGTTTTTGATGGCACCGGCAATGTGCAGCTTCGTACCACCCATCAGGTAGGTGACGCCGGCCGTGGCCCCGGCGCCGGCGGCGACCGAGCAGCCGCAGATGGCGGACAGGCGGCCGGTGTAAGCTTTCACATAGGCGGTAATGATATGACTCAGGCCGATGGCCTCCAGCGTGGTGCGATGATCGACCGTGATGAATGTTTCGACGGCGACGATGGGCAGGATGGCCGTCAGGCCGTGGTTGCCCGAACCGGCGCTGCTCATGGCCGGCAGCTTGACGCCGGACATGCGGGCGTCGGCAGCCGAGGATGCCAGAATCCGTGCCGCGGTGATCATATCCCGCTTGATCAGCCCCTGGCGCACCAGACGCTCCATGGTGCGCCCCACCCCCAGCCCGGGTCCGTGTTTGAGACCGTAGTCGGCCAGCCGCATGTTGACTTGGACACCGGATTCCAGAAACTGCAGATCCTCGTCATCCAGGTCGTCCAGCAGCTCGAGAAGCTGTTCCAGGGACAGGCCCTTGAGCCAGGCCTCCAGGTCGGCCAGCCGGTCCTTGCCATCACCGGATCCGGCTTTGGGAAGCAGCACATGATCCGTCATGGTCCTGCCGTCCAGCGACAGGGAAACGATGTTGTCGTGCAGGCCGGTAATCACCGATTCGGCTGAGTGCCCGCAGCCCTTGACAATGGTCTTGATGAACAGGCCCACCTGGTCCCGCAGCAGGTTGACCTTCACCCGCCCCGCTTTTACCATCTTCTGGGCGGCCAAGATGGCCGGACCGTCCACCGAATCCAGCACTTCCAGTCTCAGGGCCGCATCGCCGCCGAGGGCGCCAACCGCCGAGGCCATGTCCAGCCCGCTGAGTCCGCCGGTGCCGGGAATGGACACGGCCAGGCCATTTTTATAGATATTGGGATCCACCCAGATTTCGATGGCGTCGATCTGCTTTTCCGGCAGCAGCGACACGGCCGCAGCCGCACCCAATGCGATGGCCACCGGTTCGGTGCAGCCCAAGGCCGGCGCCACCTGGATCTTTAGGATATCCTTAACGCGATAGGTCATTTTGGTTCCCTGTCTGAGATAGGTGTCGAAGGTCGACGTGATTGGTTGCGTGCCATCATATTGGTTTTTGCCTGTTTATTCAACTGCGCCGCCGGCATGTTTCCGGATGATCGCACGATCACCCAACGGCCGATCCAAGGCAAATCGCGCACCAAGGAATCGAAGCGCGGTTGTGGTTGAAATCGTTGTCCTCTCGTGAAGCGAGCACAATGCGTGCCGGTGATCAGGTTTTTATTTTTTATCGTTATTTCATTTAGTTGTTTTTTTCCTCAGGATAACGGACGGGTTCGATTGACAATTATTGCCGGGTGAATTGACGCAAAAGGATTCATGCGGGATAGAGGCGCCATCGGGGTTAACTGGGAAAATTGAACGGCATGCCGATTGCTGAAGTCCTGGGTGCCGCGTCTGCACGGGTCGTCGCTTCAATCTCAGCGTCGGCGGCAGGGTGTGTTTTCAAGGGTTGTCAAATCGCGTTTCCTGTCGCAATATAGCAGACCATGCCAGGCTGGAAAATCCAGGATCCGCCAGCCCAAAAAATCTAAAACCAAACATCAAAGGAGCCACCATGCTCAAATACGTGAAATGGTTGATGGCGGCGATTATGGTCACGGCTGTCGCCAACGGATGCGGTTACAACACCCTGCAGCAGATGGAAGAACAGGTGTTCAGAGGTTGGGCCGATGTGGAAAGCAATTTACAGCGACGGGCTGATCTGATCCCCAACCTGGTAGCCACCGTCCAAGGTTTTGCATCCCATGAGAAAGAAACCCTCCAGGCGGTTATCGAGGCACGGGCCAAAGCCACCAGTGTCCAGCTTTCCACCAAAGATCTGGGCAATGCCCAGGCCATGCAACAGATGCTAGATGCCCAGGGGGGTCTGTCATCAGCCCTGTCGCGATTGATGGTGGTGGTGGAACGCTACCCGGACCTGAAAGCCAATCAGAATTTTCTGGACTTGCAGAATCAGCTCGAAGGCACGGAAAATCGAATCAATGTGGCCCGTCAGCGCTACAACCAATCCGTCGAAGCATTTAACGCCAAGATTCGCAGCCTGCCATACAGCCTCACCAACAGCCTGATCCTGCATCTTGACCGTAAAGAATACTTCAAGGCGGAAGCCGGTGCCACCCAGGCGCCCGCAGTCAAATTTAACTAGCCGTCAGGGGTGTCAGACCGCATGCCATGAAAACTGAACGCCAATTGCACAGCATCGGGTCGATCCTTCTCCTATTGTTGCTGGTATGTGCATGCGCCGTCAACGCGACAGCACTGGAAGTGCCCCTTCTTAAAGGCCATGTCAACGATTATGCCGCCATGCTCAGCACCGCCACTGAACGACAGCTGGAAGCGGTCCTGACCGATGTTGAGCAGAAGGATTCCACTCAGATCGTGGTGCTGACCATCCCGTCGCTTCAGGGTGATTCCCTCGAAGACTTCGCGATGCGTGTGGCCGAGGCCTGGAAAATCGGTCAACAGAAATTGGACAACGGCGCCATTCTGTTGATCGCCAAAGACGACCGTAAAATCCGCATCGACGTCGGGTACGGCTTGGAGGGGCGCCTGACCGATCTGCTGGCCGGGCGCATCATCCGCAATGTGATTGCGCCCCAATTCAAAGCAGGGCAGTTCGACCAGGGAATCACCGAGGGCGTCGCGGCCATGATCGATGCCGTGCGGGGAGAATACGCGGCGACCGACGCCCCCCGGCAGCCCCGGCAGTCGAAGACCGGCGTTCCCGTTATCGCCCTGTTTGGCCTGTTTTTCCTGATCAACGCGCTCGGCCGGGCCAGCCGGGTGATGGGGGCAGCCGCCGGCGCAGTTCTGTTTCCCATCGCTGGAGCGCTCTTCTTCGGCCTGGGCCCGCTGTTGCTCTTGGGACTTATCCCGCTGGGCCTGGTGGCAGGTCTGCTGATCAGCCTAATCGGGGGACCGTTGGTCGCCGGCCGCACCCATTCCAGCCATCGTGGCGGGTATTGGGGCGGGGGGGCCGGCGGGGGCGGGTTTTCTTCCGGGGGATTTGGCGGTTTCTCCGGCGGCGGCGGCGGTTTCGGTGGGGGCGGTGCATCGGGCGGGTGGTAGCGGCGGCGGGTCGTCACCGTTCGGGACCGGTTTGGGTGGCCCCGCACACATAAGCGATAACAAAGGTTGACGAATGACAAACCTGGCTGAGAAATTTTTATCGGCGACCGATCTGAAGCGCATCGAATCCGTTGTGGCTGCCGCGGAAAAAAAGACCGCCGGAGAGATCGTCTGCATGATCGTCTCCTCCAGTTACCACTATGCGATGGCCGACGTATTGGGCGCAACGGCGTTCGCGCTTCCCCTGGCTCTGCTGGCCACCCATTTTTTGGGCGGGTGGCTGTGGCTCGGCACCCAGAACATGTGGCTGTTCCTCGGGCTTTTCACCCTTTTTTTCGTCCTGTTTCACTGGATCGTCAAGTGCAGCCCGGCCCTCAAGCGTCTGTTCATCTCCCGGCGGGAGATCGATGAGGAAGTGGAGGAAGCCGCCGTGAGCGGATTTTTCAGAAAGGGACTTTATCGAACCCGCGACGCCAACGGCGTCTTGTTGTTTATCTCGGTTTTTGAACATAAAGTGTGGCTGCTGGCCGATAAGGGCATCCATGAAAAAGTCCCCCAGGAAGAATGGAATCAGCTAGTGGGCCGCATCACCCGGGGGATCCGCAACGGGCAACGCGCCGAGGCCATCTGCAGCGCCATTCAAGACATCGGCGGTCTTCTCCAGATCCATTTTCCCATCAAGCTCGGTGATACCAATGAACTCGACAACCTGATCATCGATGGCGAGCGAGATCGCTGACGAGCGATAGACCGGGTGTCTGGCAGGTCATTAAACGGGCGAGCGAGGAAGCGATCGGCTTTAAGAAATGTCGGATCATGACGGATAAAGATCGACAAAGATGGAACTCAAGATATCTGAAGGACCTGGGGGGCACCGCTCCGTCGCCCATCCTGAAGAAATATTGGCATCTCGCATCCTGCGGGAATGCATTGGATATCGCCTGCGGTAACGGAAGAAACAGTATTTTCCTGGCGGAAAATGGGTTTTCAGTGGATGCGGTTGACATCTCGACGGTCGCAACAACGCATCTTGCAGGCAAAAATCCGAATATCAACGTCATTTGCGCGGATTTGGACACATGGGATATTCCGCAGAATCGCTATGAACTCGTCGCCAACCTTCGGTTTTTGGACAGACGCCTGTTTCCTAAGATTCAGAATGGACTCAGGACCGGCGGGGTTCTGATCTTTGAATCGTTTATGGATGGGAAAAAGGATAACTACTGTCTGAAGCAAAATGAATTGCTTAGGGCCTTTCCGTCCTTCCGCGTCGTCTATTACGAAGAGAAAAAGGCAAACCTTTCTGAAAAGTTTGATCAAACCGCATCGCTAGTTGCCATCAAAACGGGATAGAACCGATCATACATAATAAAGGGCGATCAATTTTTACTTTGGAAATGGAGAGAATCGCATCGATCATGAAGAAAAATCTTCCCTGGGAACAATTTGACAAGGTTACCTTTGAAAGGGGAATTTGTATTCGGAGAAATCAGACTGGAGGCTGGTTTTACGCCAATAGCGAAGACGCCATGTCTGTTTCGGATCCCAATACGGTTCTGACCAATTTTGGGGTTCGTCCGTTGCTCGCCGAAGGATCAGGTCAAAACACCGTGGTATCCTTCTTATTACCGGCAATACGAGGGCGACTGCTCGACATTTACAGGAGCGAACTCGATCTTCTTAATCCATTAAAGTATGTTATGGGATCGATGATTCACCATTGTTCGGCGCTCGCGCGGTTGTATGCAGAAGCATGCACCCGGTTTGCGGAACAAGCGACAGGCGGAATTGGAAGTGATCGTAGCCCCTCACGGGATAGGGAAAACAACGTTGTGACGAGATTGGAGGCGCCTTTTTTCGAATTTGAGACACTGATGACAAAGATTATTTTAGGTTACGAAACCATAAGATATCCAATTTGGCGGAAGTACTCATCAGGGACGGAAACGCCCCGCAATTTTGCGGATACGATAACGCGGTGTAAACTCCCACCTGCGATAGCAACGCGAATTATGTTGAGCAAGGACAATTGCTATCTGCCGGCAAAAAAGTTCAGGCTCTGTATTCAACGCAATCTGGATATCGGATCGTCGTCTTGGTGCACGTTTGAAAAGAGATATGAATTGTTATGGCTGTTTTTGGCTCGCCTGCCAGACAATCCGGAAGAAAAGGCGGCAAAAAATTTTAAATATGAGCAGGAACTTGATGCGCTCACTGTGGCCTGGGAGTATGTGAGTGAATTTTTTGCTTTGACCGACATCATCATGGGCAAGGGGAATCTGTCGTCCGCTTAAAAAATAGGCAGCGCCCGTTTAGCGACGCTTCTTTTCTGTGCCGCCGATTGAGCAGCCCCGTATTTTGTTGCCATCGTTGTCGGCTTTTTCTCAAGCCACACGAAACCGGACATGGTAGGGAATCGTATGAATGACACGACCGGCCAATCGTCGAAAATTACTGTAGGCGACCAACCACATGCAAAATCGGTAAAGCCAGCGGTAATAAAATTCCGGCATGACATAGACCGCCCGCAGTTCATATAAGTTCAGGTCAGCCCAGTAATACAGCAGCAGGCGATTCCAGCGATATGCCATATGTCTGATCAGCAATAGCATGGCTTTCTTTAAGCGTTTCATTCTTTTATTGCCCTCGCATCGACCGCCGGCTAACGACTCAGCCGCTTGTCGGGATTTTCACTCTCAAAACAGGCCTCACACGCATCAGGTCAATGGATGACTGTCACCCGTTGCTGCTTATTGTATAAGCATATTCTGTACCGGTTGCTTCTTTTTAAATATTTAATTATTATTTCGATGCATTAGGAATCTATCCCCGCCGCATAGGTGGGCCTGCTTGACGAATATTGTCGGCATTAATGCCGACGTTTGTCAAAATGGAAACCCTCTGCAAAATATTCGTTAGGCCTTTGATAACTGCGTTATTGGCCAAATCGGAAATCAGGACAACATGGTGACGAATATCTATGATCGGGTTTATTTTTTCTACGACGCATTGGCTTATGCGGAATTGACAGAAGCCCATCAAAATTAGACGGGCATGGCCAGGCTATCGGTCCTGGGCCATGCCCATTTTTTTTGGGCACGATTCAGCGCAAGTCAGATGCAGAGATCTGGTCAGTAGTGCGTACCCGTTTATTGTTATCGGTCGGCGGCGGTTGGACTTTAGTTTTATTTTGGTGGCAGGCCGGAATTATATCAGGCCACAAAAAAGGGGCTTGATTTTAGCGTTTCGGATATTTTTGAACCGCGATGGCGAGCGCACTCCTCGCCGCTTGCGACGGGGTTGGCGAGCGAACTGGAAATCGCTTTTATTATGCTTCCGGTAGAGCTTCCCCGCGCCTGCCGCGGGGAGGATTCAATTGTGTGGTTGGGAAATAGGGGAAAGATTAAACCTTTCATAATGCAAAAAAAGGGTTACTGTAAAGGTAACGATCGACAAAAAAAATGCCCCATTAGCAACCCACCAAAGGAGGGTAAATCATCATGGATATTGAAAATTTTCTAAAAATTGGTGCGAAGGCATTCATCGACAGCAACAAAAGCGGCGAAGCCGGAAGCGGTCTGGACACCGGCAACCTGGCATCCGCCCTCTCCGGGTTATTGGGAGGCGGTCAAGGCGGTATCGATTTGGGTTCACTGGTTTCAAAATTCAGTTCGACCGGACTTGGCAACTTGGTCAACTCATGGCTTGGCGATGGCGCCAACGAATCAATTTCGGCCGGCCAGATCAAGGAAATATTCGGCGCCAACCAAATTTCTGAATTTGCATCTAAACTGGGCCTCAACCAAGAGGAGGCCGCCGGCGGGCTTTCTGATGCCATTCCGCAGATGGTGGATAGGGCAAGCAGCGGAGGCTCACTACTTGATTCCATCGGGGGGCTGTCGGGTGCACTCGGAATGGCGGGCAAACTTTTTGGTAAATGATTCAGCACGCTAGTGGTCTTATCGATCCCGTTTTATGGCCAATCCGTTTGGATCATTGCCATATCTATTTATCTTGTCATCGGGCCGCCATTTATTGCCCTGATTGCTTTTGGTTTCCGCATAACCCAAGTAGGCGGAGTCCCGCTGAGCAACCCAGCGTCAGCAGCGTAATTTTGATTATCGCGACAACATTAATAACGATAACTTACCGCGTCATGGGAAAAAGGCTATGTGAGCCGGTTGGCTGAATGGTGGTAGAACAAATTTATCGATCCCTTTTGTTAAGAGGCGGATGAAGGCCCTCACGACCAGCTTTGGGCGATAATGCCGACCGCGTGTGTTGGGTTAGTGGATGGGATGATGTTTTGCTAGTTCATTCGCAGAATTGCGTCCTTGTTGTCCAAAACGACTTTTTTGATTTGTTTTTCTTTTGATTCTAAAAAGTTGATTATAGACGATCTGTTCGAATCGTCCCAGCGTTTCTGCCCGATCTTTAAAAATATTCTGGATTTCCCTGTGTTGATGATAAAGTCGTATGATTCTGTTATCGCGTTTTCGCGATAATCAACATGATATGCTTCATAGCCAATGTTAAGGAAGTCCAGAACAGTTTCTTTTTTTGTCGCAGCCATATCTTTACCCCCTTGCGTATGCCTTGGTTGGTAAGAATGCATTAAATCCACCCCGCGGCAAGCCGCGGAGAGGGTTCACCGAAAGGATGAACCGCTATATCAGTTATCTCGCCGACCCCATGGAAACGGCGGTAAATCCACTCGCTATCACAGTTCGAAGAGAGCGGCCTGAATAATACTTGAATCACACTGCACCGGTGAGGCTGAGCTCCTCAAGCGGCACTGTCGTGTACCGCTTTGTCAGCGGAACGATCGTGTTGCCGAATTGATCGAAGTGCTGCAGTTGTATACTTAAGCCACATCAAATCTTATACGATAAGGAATGGTATGGATTGCTCGATTTGCCAGTCGCTGGAAACGACCACTCTCGATCAGGCGCATGCTCAATTGGAACAGCCATCGATAATAGAATCCAGGCATCACATGAACGTTTCGCATTTCGAACAACTCTTGCTCAGCCCAATAGTACAGTCTCATTCGGTTCCAGCGACAAGCAAAATTCCTCACCGGCAACAATATGGCTTTCTTTAGGCGTTTCATATCAATTATCCCATCACGTCAATTCCCAGATCACATCCCAGGTTCTTGTCAGGCTTTTCACATTTGAAATTGGCTTCGCGGGTATCAACGTGTCCCTCACTATTGTCGTCAAAATAATCTTGGGTTTTATTTTCAGCCATGATGTCACCTCTCTGGTTGATTGTTGAACAAATGCTGTGTTCTAGTTTGTTTAGCTATAATCTAAATCATTTGGGGATTAGAGCAATGTGAGCCGGTTGGCTGTGGGGTGGTAGGTGGAAGCTACCAATAAGTGTGGATGGGTTGAAGCCCGGGCCGTGATGGCCTGAGATGCTCGGTGTTGCATCAGGACCTGTATTTTTCAGCCGGCGATCAGTGTCCATCCAGAAACAGCATCTTTCGGCCCATGCCTGCGTTCTCGCTCGATTGAAATCCTCGACATAGTACCACTGCGCCTGCGGTTTCAATTTCGCTGCGGCCTTGGCCTGAACCAAAATCTACCATTTCTGGATGGACACCAACTAAAAACCGAAAAAAAGGTGGTGTGCATCCTTTTTGGAGTGGTTACGCCGCTAATTGACATCGCAACCGATCCTGTGCTCATAATAAATAATCGGACGAGCTATGCAGTGAGATGCCCAATGAACAAATTCCAGGCCATGGCACAGATAATGACGATCTTATGTGAACGTGATCGTCTCCGGAAAGGAAGCCGAAAATACGGGATAGCCCGCAAGCTGATTGCATCGAAGATCGATCGCAAGGGACCCAATATATGAGATACAGGGTTAATTCGTCTCGCATATTTTATTGCCCCCGCCCCCCTTCCATTGTCTTGATTGTCCCATTGTTCCAATGAGCCAGTTTCACGGCCGGCCCAAGAAAATCAGCCCATATACGAGTTCTCTATCGAACGGCTAAAATGGACAGTGTATTGTATTGGATTATATAGAGTATCCCGTCCAATTCCGTCCACAGGTACCATACCATCGTTTAGATCGTTCTAATCGCCATTCTATGATCCAGATTTCTGGCCGGTCAGCAAACCACCACCCATTATGCAGCCAAATCCATCTCTAAATTCGGATATCCAGTCTCCTTTGCATGGCAAACTCGGAAAGCCTTTTTACCGTTGTCCTCAGCTAATAGTTCCGACCACTATGGCCTGTTTGGGGCTTGCACCTTATAGAATTACGACATGCCAGCACATAATGAAATCGGGGGTCCGAAATGGACCCCCGTAATACATACAGGTTAGTGGTTATTGAATAGGGACGTGGATGCTTTCGATGTACCCACGGTTGTGATACTGAAACTGCCATGCTGGAGCAGGAAGCTGCTCACGGTACATACCGCCGACTACTACTTCGCCGGCAGCTTGAACATCGGGTCTTGCCTTGATTGCAGACCACGCAGCAGGCGGAACGACAATGGAGCCAGTGTGGAGCGGAGCATTAATCCACAGAAAGTCAACCGTGTAGTTGCTACCAACCGGCCATTCATGGATCATTTTAGGATCAGCAACCCAGATACGCAACTTGGTATTGCGGATTGGTCAGTTCCATAGCCCGGTCAGGCTCAGCAAACTGAATCAACAGTGCTTCCTCACCATTGTCATTGATGATGACCTTGGCTTTCAGGTTATCAGCCTCCACCTGAGTTTCGGTGGCCTTTATAATTTTACCAGACTTATTCACCTTAGTGGCGACGATGTCCGTGTAATAACTCTTGGCCTCCACCACAGGCATGAGGGTATTACTTGTAATCTCAGCATTGATTGTAAGACTCTGGCCATTGACAAAGTTTACCACCAACGTATGCTGACCTACAGGCACCTGACCCTCAAAAGGTTGAAAGTATATTTGGTTCGGGTCATATGTGAAATCACCGTTCGTGTTGACTTGGTTGATGCCCATATCGAAGCCAATGTAATAGTAATTGGCGTTCTCGGTGTAATACGGAGCACGAGTCTGATTACCTTCAATCCACGTCACGCTGGCTATGTCCTCAAGGACGATGGGAGTCACATTATTGTTGCCGACACTGATCATAATAGGGGCACCGTCAGGAGACTGACCTTCTGTGTCCATGTAATACGAGGTTGTAGGAAATTCAGCATTGGGGTCGAGGGCAATCAGGCCATTGTAAATGGGTGAACACCCAATGCTTGAATTAATATCATAGCACGGTCCACCACCTGCAGGATCAGTATCGCCCGGAAAAGTAGTCACATAATCACAATATGCCGTGTAAGGCGGAGCAAACGGACCTTCAGGACAGGTATCAGGGTCATAGGTAATGCCACTGTTTGTGACATTAAATACCCAAATGGAAGGAATCAGATACCCATTGGACTCTACCCAATCACCGTTGAATACAAAGCGGGAATCAGGGTCACGATCTCTCGACTCTGGAAACGCCCTGTTGTCAAGGCGACCATAGTTGAATACGGGGCCGCTGTTGTTGTTCAGTACAGGCTCGGCGATTCCGTTGTTGTCCGGTCCATACTGAGTGTAGCTGTTGCCAATATAGCCTTCAAAGAATGCTTGGTCCCACTGCCAGTTACCATTAGTGTCGAATTGACCCATGTCCTGAAGTTCCAGCCGGCCAATGCAGATAACATTGGAGTCGTCGTTGTAAACAAAATCATTGCCACATGCACCCATGTCAATTGCCATGGCGGGAGCCACAATGAATACCGCCAGCAGAGCGACAAAAAGAATCTGTAATGCTTTCATACTTTCCTCCTTTTAGAAAAGGAACTTTGAGATCGAGAATTGCCAATAGTCCATTTCTGCATACGAAGTACGAAATGAGTAAATTGTGTACATCTCAAACGCATCGTAAGTTCTCAAAACCCTCCTTTCAGAGAATAAATACCTTAAAAAAACATCCTTTTCTCGATGAGGTTTTAGAAATTCTACATGGAGAAAGCAAAAAAAATACCAATTTAGGCCGCAGGTATTATTTTGTAAATATGGTTTAAATACGGTAAGTTGAAAAAATAGAAAATTTAGTTTATACTACATTGTAGGAGAGATGAAATTTTCACAAAGAGAAATTTACTTCTCAGCAGCGTGGTCGAGAATATATGGCCCTCATTAGACTGGATGTCAGTCACCTCAGATAAACAGCACCTAAATCATTCCTCTTGCTGTTGGCCATTATGAAAAGCTGGGTTCTAAACTTGATTTGATTGACAATCTCTTCCATTGAAAACACCACCAACAGGTTTCCATCGTCCAAGCCGTCCGCACCCTCCGTCATTACAGTGATCCAGTTTCCTGGCCGGCCAGAAAGCCAACATCCATTTTAGATCCAGCGAGATCCATCTTGACACAGCCGGCTATTGCCGGGAAAATCCAGCCATGCCCACCCACAACGACATCAAGACCGCAGCATACCTTGATCTGATCATTAATTACGCCGAAGCTCACCTGAGAATCCGGCTAAAACGAACTGGTGATCGCCGGTATGGTGGTTCCGTCCGTTCCATGCGGATACCAAGGACAGTTTCCGCTTGTATGTCGATGGTAACGATGTGGTCCGGTTTCATTGTTTCAGCGAGTTCAATAAATGCTTCAGCAAAGAAACATCAGCCGGAGACCGACAAGCCCATCAATGTGTCTTTCATCTCCTGTGGACCTGCTGGTCAGCGGAACGTGGTTTTCAGCCCGGCCGAAGGTGAGGCCACCGCATGGTATTCCGACGAGGCCTCACCCACGGAATACTATTACGACGTGGACGACTTAATGCCTCTGCTGTCCTACGATCACGGCAATAATGCCATGCTGGAGCAAACGATAAATGAAATCACCAAACTCATGGAGGCTCGGACTACTGAGCCTCAGTCCGATACGGTATTCACCATACCGGTGAAGTTTCTGCAGACGGAAGCTTATACGGACTTGGGGCCGGCACTCTTCCCCTGGCTGCAGCTGGTCATCGAGCAACAGGCCAAGAAGCGACGGGTCCGGCAGACTGATGCCGTGCTGGCTGAGTGGTTGATTCCAACCAGAAGGACCATCACGACCTACAAGCGTATGCTTAACGAACTCGGCTATCTCAAGATAGACACCTCCACACGACCACAGCGACTATCCGTACGTTACTTTCCCAAGTAAGTGGCATAGTTCATCCAGTAAACCCACATACTCGTATACAGGTGTCGTTGCCACCTGTAGCATACCGGCGATTACTAAAAGGGTAAATGTATCTCAAAAATGGTTTGTATATGTAAATGTATTGGTATGTTAGAGTACTTTTCGGGCAAAAATAGTGGAAAATGCGAAATGTTTTTTTGTAGCTGGGAATGTGTTTTTTACGATCTGGAAGATGAAAATATATCTTCTTGATAAGCCCCACACCATTATCAATTATTCAAGAACTAATATCTGTGATTGATGGAACGGTTTCCGGTTGAAAAGGGTCACCCTGCAATTTGGTGTTTAGATGGCTAAACACTCTTTCAGCATCCGGATCTTTGGCGTCTTGATGACAATTTTCGGCAATTCCTCAAAAGCAAATGCGGGATTTAGATATTTGGTAGACAACACGAAAAAATTAGAGCCAAAAAAATTACCAAAATAATGATAATGGCTGTCAGGACGGCCAGTTTGTAAAAAACTTGTCTGTCAAAAATGTCCAAATGCTTTTATATGAAAAAACTAAAATTGGAAAAATCTCTCCTAAAGTTCATTTCTGAAACTCCATGAAATCGGATCTTTATCAAAAATCGAGATGAGGGTGTTTTATTCCGGAGTCCTCCAGGGACATCAAAATTTTGATTTGTTCCATTAATTGGTGCCTTCTATCCACGACCTGAAGCAAGGCAGTCTCTGGTCCCAGCCTGTCGATCTTTCTGGATACCAGCTTCCTGGCAATTCTGTATTCGCGGCTTCCCTGTTGGAGGTTTTCCTCCTCGGTAAGCATCGCCATTATCTTGGCCATGGCCTGGAATCTGTTCATCGACAATCTCGCTGCTTTGTTTGTGCGGATGGTTTTTCAGACCATAGATTTGGCAATCGTGTCAAATATGTTTCCCACGAAAAGGTGTTCAGTCGACTAATCACTTTCCCAGAAATCATACCGGAGCTGAGGGTGGTGCGGTGGGGCCAGCCACCATTTCGTGACTGACTTGGCAACGGTGTGCCTGTTGCGGTGCTTCGGGATAAAAATAAAAAAAGCATTCAATACCTTGAATGAAGGTCTACCCAGTATATTTTCACAAAAGTCCGTCTGCCAGATTGTTTAGGTTTACTCGGAATATAAAATTCGTGTTTTTAATTTACAGCATCAAGGGATTAAAACAATGTGAGCCGGTTGGCTGTGGCATAATAGGTGAAAGCTACCAATGTACGTGTGAGGGTTGATTGTTGAGCCGGCCGAACAAAAATGATAGGTTCTCACCTTGCCAATTAAAATTAATTAATTTTCATCGTCAGGGATTAGAGAGACATGCGAAATTTGATAGCGGCTATCAACTTAGTATCATTGATAATGTTTCCGATTGTCTCAGTTGCGGACACAATCACCTTAAATAATGGTCGAATAATTGATGCCACCAAGTGCTGGGAAGACGGGGATCTGGTCAAGTGCAAAGTATATGGACAGGTTATTGGCTATCAAAAGAGCGACATTGCCGAGATAAAGATGGATGTCGTACCCGAAAAACCGGCCAATGGATTCAGGTTCGACATCTGGCAATCAGGAATATCTGTGCAAAAGTTGATTGATATTGCTGAGGCCAACGACCTACCTTTGCACAGAGCGGGCCTCATCTCGGCAAATAAGAAATTTAATCCTAAGATGTGCCGGCCATATGCTGATACGGCAACGCGATTTGGACATAAAGAGCAACTCTTCAACAAAATGGCCTCTTTAACTTTTGATTTCACGCCGGCCAGCAAAAAACTCTATTCCCTGGAAATCGCCTTTAATGGCACTGGGGTTTCCAAACAATCTGAATTCAGGCAGCAAATAGAATCGATGCTCCGGGAAAAATACGGGAAGCCAATTAGGATGACCGATCACATCTTTTTCAAAGACTTTGATTGGAAAATCAACGATAATGCAACTGTTACGATGCGACCAATGGGTAACACGGTCCTTGTGACTTACCGTGATGTAATGCTTGCCAATTTGTCTGAAAAAGAAAAACTAGAGCAAGTCCGCCAAGGCTTTACCAACAATGACAAGAAAAAATTCTAAATGACAGCCGCCTCCGAAATAGACCAGATCGTCCGTGATATCCTGGCCGACATGCCCCTGAAGGAAAAGGCCATCATAGCCAATGGACCCGGTTCAGGAAATGATTAACATTAGCAGTAAACCGGTCCTAATTCCACGGATGCCCTATGGCAAGCATAAGGGGATGCTGTTCAAGGATGTGCCGGTGGACTATCTCCAGTGGCTATCTGGGACGGAGTTGGATGAGGATATGGCGTATACGGTGAAATATCATTTGGGGCTGGTGCCTAACCAATGATTATCTCAAATTTTGGTTAACAACTTTCAAAAGGTGCTTGAATGAAACACACGTCGATGCAACTTAGGATTTTGGGGCTACTTTTCCTGGCCGCTGCTATAGCTGCTTGCACAACAGCAAAACCAACATTGGAGTGGCGAGACCAAAGCTATTCAGACGGGCCTTTCGATAATATTCTCATTGTAGGAATCGCCAATCAAGTAACGACAAGACGCACATTCGAAAACACTTTTGTTGAGCGACTTGCAGAAGATAAGATAAAGGCAACTGCCAGTTTTGCATTAATGCCCGAGGAAACAAGGCCATCCGCGGAGAGCATCAAGGCGATAATCTCGGACGTCAAGTTCGATTCGGTACTGGTTACACACATGGTTGGTGTTACAGAGACAGAGACCTACCACCCAGGGATTTACCGCATGGACACCAATCGGGGTTTTTATGATTACTATGACTATGTGGGGGGATATGTATACGAACCAGGCTATTACACCAAGCACAAGCTGGTAAAATTGGAGACCAACCTTTATGACGCCAAGACAGAGCAAATAGTTTGGTCAATGCAGTCAGAGACGATGAACCCAAACAGTGATAAGGATTTGATTGATGCAAAAATCAAGGCCGTAATAAAGCGTCTGAAGGAACAAAAGCTTATATCTGAATGATGCATGATCATCGGAGTCAATGGTTCATGAAAGGAGATTTTTCGTGAAATGTGAAAAGTGTGGAAATGACATCGCAGAACAAGATGGCCAGGAATTCCATGGCCAGATGATTTGTGAGGATTGCTATATCGACGCTCTTTCGCCCGCAAAAGCGTGTGACCCATGGGCAGTATACAGTGCTAAATCCTTTTCAAAGGAAAGCGGCCCTGGCACGGATATTACAGAAACCCAATCGAAGATATTGCAGATCTTGAAAGAAACTGGTGGAACCGAGTCAAAATTAATATCTGAACGTC
>CAVPJS010000011.1:0-298068 GCA_963705475.1 uncultured delta proteobacterium
CCAGGCATTCAGCTTCCGGACAAACCCGCCGACAAGGAAGACGTCCACCATGAAGCCGCCCCGTCGGCGCCGGCGGCAGGCCAAGCGACGACGCCGGAGGACGCGACAGCAGCGCAGGCGGACCAATCCCACGGCAGCGCACCGCAGGAGGCGGATTCGGGCGGAAACAGCGAACAGCCATAGCGTGCCAGACAGCGACCGGGATCATCGCGGTGCCAGGGAAAATCACCCTGCCCTTGCGCGACAAGGCAAATGGGGCGGCAGCATGATGCCATCATTCACAATCACCTGCGGATCACGAACCTTGACGCTGGGGCAGCGGACCCTGATCATGGGCATTGTCAACGTCACCCCGGACTCCTTTTCGGATGGCGGCCTTTTTTTCTCACCGGACCGCGCCATCTCTCAAGGCATGCAATTGGTTGAAGAGGGAGCGGATATCCTGGATATCGGCGGGGAATCCACACGTCCGTTTTCGGACCCGGTGGGCGAATCCGAAGAGATGGATCGCGTGTTGCCGGTCATCGAAGGCCTGGCGGGCCGGGTGGCCATTCCGATCTCCATCGACACCACCAAAGCCGCCGTTGCCCGGCAGGCCGTGGCCGCCGGGGCGACCATGATCAACGATGTCAGCGCCCTTCGAAACGATCCGGAGATGGCGTCCACGACCGCCGGGTGCAGGGTGCCGATTGTCCTCATGCACATGAAAGGCTCACCCAAGACCATGCAGGTGAAACCGATTTACGAAGATCTTCTCACCGACATCAGGACCTTTCTCTGCGATGCCATGGACCGGGCAGTGGCCGCCGGTGTGGCGCGTTCCGCCATCATCCTCGACCCGGGAATCGGGTTTGGCAAAACCATCGGCCACAATCTTCAACTCATTCGTGACCTCGACCGGTTTCACGAGCTTGCTGCACCGCTGCTGGTCGGCCCGTCACGCAAGATGTTCATCCGCCAACTGTTGAAAGAACCGTCCCAAAAAGACATGGATCCGCTTTCGGTAGACGTGGCCCGGGGTACCCAGGCAGCGGTGGCGGCCGCAGCCATGAAGGGCGCCCACATTGTCCGGGTTCATGATGTCGCCCGAACCCGCGCCACCCTTTCGGTAATCAACGCCATCACATCCGCGTGATCCCCATGACGTCATCCCCCGCTTCAACCAATAAACGCGAATACGGTGCCTGGATCCGGTGGGTGACGCTCTCTCTGCTATTGGGCGCGGCGACCATGGCCTTGATTTCCCGGACCGAAAAACAGGAGCGGGAAATCGCCATCGCCGTGACTTTCAACAACCTTGCCGACAACGTGTTGTTGATGGACGCCCCGCGTCACTCGGTTCGGCTGTTGGTATCAGGCACCGCTTCCACCCTCCACACCCTCGAGGCCAAAAACACCTCCTGCCGGGTGGATCTGTCCGGTCTGGGCGAAGGAACCCACACCTTAACCGTACGTCCGGCGAATGTCAGTCTGCCCGCAGAGGTGACGCTTAAATCCCTGTTAACCCCCTCGTTGACCATCCGACTGGAAACCTTGTCCCAAAAAAAGGCGGAGGTGACTGCGATACTGGAGGGACAACCAGCGCCGGGATTCGCGGTGGCGGCCGTCTCCCTTCAACCCAACCGCATCCTTCTCAAAGGTACGATGACCATGCTGGCCGACATCACCACGGTCGACACCCGACCCATCAACCTGGAGGACGCTTCGGAATCCTTTAAAAAAGAGGTGCCGCTGAACCTTCCGGAAGCCATTGTGGTCGAACCGCCCCTTCGCTTTGTGGTGGCGCACGTCGAGATCAAGGAACGTATCATTACGCGGGTGCTGGAAAGCATACCGGTCTCGGTCAGGGGGGCCTCCGCTGGATTTAGGATCCACCCCGACGCCATCGCATTGACGGTCAAGGGTCCTGAAGCGATTGTCAAAACCATCGAAACCAACCCGGCCTTCGGCGTCACTGTGGACCTTAGCGATCTGACAACGGGCAGCCACTCCCTTAAGGCCGTCATCAATCTTCCGGTCGGGGCCACGCTGGTCCGGGTCAGTCCGGAACATTTTTCCGTAACCATCAGCCGATAGGGGTGGAGGTATTCATGCTGCTTGTCATCGACGTGGGAAACACCAATACGGTCATGGGTATCTATCGGAAGGATACGCTGGTCAAGGACTACCGAATCCGGACGGAACGAAAAACAACGGAAGACGAGTTCAATGTCATCGTCACCAGCCTGTTCGCCATCGGCCGTATCGATGCCGGCGCCATCCGGCAAACCGTGATCTCCTGTGTCGTGCCGCCCATGGTGACCATTCTGGACTCATTTTGCCGCAAATACCTGGGCCACGCCCCACGTTGGGTGGATGCCCGCTCCTATACCCGCATGCCCATTTTAATCAACAATCCATCGGAGTTGGGGGCGGATCGCATCGTCAATTCCGTAGCCGCCTACCACAAATACGGCAAAAGCCTCATCATCATCGATTTCGGAACGGCCACGACCTTCGATGTGGTATCAGAAAAAGGGGAATATTTGGGCGGCGCCATCAGCCCGGGCATCATGATCGCCTCCGAGGCCCTGTTCCGCGAAGCGTCCAAGCTGCCGCGGGTGGAAATCTTTGCGAAGCCGGACGCCGTGGTGGGCAAAGATACCGCCGGCAGCATCAAATCTGGCATCATCTTCGGCTATGCCGGTCTGGTGGACGGAATTGTGGGCCGCATAAAGGCACAGATGGATAGCGTGCCCATGGTGCTGGCCACGGGCGGCCTGGCGCCCCTGATGGCCAATGTGGCCGAAAGTATCGAAAAGGTCGAGTCTTCTCTGACCCTGGAGGGGCTTCGCATCATCAGCGACACGCTGGACGGGCAACAATGAATGCACCGGTAGGATAAAAAAAAAGCGATTTCCAGTTCGCTCCCCACCGCCGCCGCAAGCGGCGCGGAATGCGCTCGCTATCGCGGTTCACCACCAGAAATGGGGATCTCTTTCAGGCTGGCCAGATAACCGGCAAAACCCTTGACGCTGTTGCGCAGAAAGCCCCGCTCCCGCACCTGGACCGCGGGCGCCAATTGTGAAAAACCACGCAGCAGCGGATCTTTCGTCAGAAGCAGGTCAACCCACCGATTCGCAGCATCCGCTGAATCCCTATCCTGTCCGGCGGCTTCGACCGCCAACGTCTCTTGCCAGAAAAGCAGCTGCTCCCGATGCCTGGTCAGCATGCGCAACCCGTCTTCGCGCATGCCGAAGTGTCCGTAGCACAAGGTTTCGGAACGGGTTGCCATGAGCCGGTCGATGCTCGACAATGAGGTTTCCAGAAAAAAGCGGGGCGGGGTCGCCGGACGCAGATAGACGTCACCCGAAGGCAGTGGCAGACACACACCGGCGGCTTCTCCGGCGAACAGACAGGTGTCGGTGGAAATGGCATAATGGTGCGCTGAATGGCCAGGCGTGTCAAGCAGGTGAAAGGGTGCCGATGCCAATTGACGCTCGGTGGCGATCCAGGATGGGTCCACCGGCAACATTGGGCCGTAGGCGCGGCCGGTCTCTCCCAATGTCTTCACCGTGCCCTGCCACAGGCGTTCAGGGTCCACAATATGCGGGGCGCCTTTGGGGTGGCACACCACCGGTGTGCCTGGAAACTGTCTGGCCAGGTGACCGACGGCGCCGGCATGGTCGATATGGATGTGCGTCAGACAGATGTAATCCAGGCGATCCACACCCAGAGCGGTAATTGCCGCGGTGAGTTGGTCCGCCGTGGACGCCGGCCCCACGTCCACCAGATAGACCGCTTCCGGCCCGGCCACCAACCAGGCACCGATGAAGTCCTGAAAACCGCTGATGCGGGGTGTTAAACCGATCAGGAAAAGATGATCACCGAATTGATGGACACTTGCGGCCACAGCTCAATCCATCTCCATCTGCCGCTCGAGTTCACGAATTTTCTCAGCGACACGCATCCGTTGGGCCTCCGACAGCGTCGGGTCTGCCAGCTGACGCTTCAGGCCCAGCAGAATCATCTCTTGACGGTATTCCGTGCAGGTATATTTTCCGGGGGGGGTCAATGGGTTCCCTTTTGAAACTTAGCCAAAATGGCGTAGCTTCATTCTCGATCAAACAGACCGCCTTGGCGGTCGGCGGCGGTGCAAGGTGCCGGGTTCACTGATAAGCGCCCGCCGTGGCGACGGTGAACCGGTTTACCCATCAGGCGAGACAGTCCTTGTAGGCCTGATAGAAGATGCCGAAGTCGGCCATTCCCCGTCTCAGAATCTTATCAAAATCAGCGATGTTGTCCACATTCACAATCATGTTCACGCTCTTTTGGAAAGCCGCCATGTTGTCCATGGTTCGAAAGCGGCGAGTGATCAGGGTCACAAAAATATTTCTGCGGACGGACATATGGAGGCGTTCCAGGTAAATCAACACCCCGTTGGCGTCCGGGTTTTTGGCATCGAAATACTCGTTGACCACGATGAGGTCGTAGCTGTGGTAACGCATGGTCTTTAGTGCTTCACGGCTGTTTTTCACTTCGGTGATATGATATTCGAGAACATCCAGAACCGGCGTAATGGCCTTGGTAATCATGGGATCGGACTCACACAGAAGCGCCGTCTTGCCCTCTTCCTCTACAAAGTCAAAAGGCTTGTCCGACGCGTCGTAGGCGTCGCCCTCATCTTCATCGAACGAAAAGAAATCCTCGTCGACCTCCGGTTGGCCGATACCGTCCGGGTCCTCGGCCAATGGCGGCACACTGATCCGATTCTGGCATTTGGGGCATTTGAGGAATGCCGTTTTGTCCTTGGGCAGCTTTTCATCGCCAATCCTGAATCTGCTCTGGCAGCTTTCACAGATAATTTCCATGGTTTGACAACCGATCCTTTCCGTTACGCAGGCGACAGGCTTGCGGCAATCAGGCTTTATCGTAATGGCGGTCTATCTCTAGGTTATCGATATCCGTGGTGGACTCACCCCGGGCGCTTTTCACCTTGTCGATACCGCGACCGGCCACACCCTTGTGGGACGCATAGGCCAGCGCGGTTTCCTGGGTAACCAGCCCTTGCTCGTAAAGCCCGACGATGTGGTCGTCGAAGGTGGTCATACCGAAAGGCCGACCCGCCTCCATGATTTCATAAAAGGTCTTGCCTTCGGACTCACCGTTGAGGATGGCGTCTTTGACCCGCAGGTTGGTTCCCAGGATTTCGAAAGCGGCCACCCGCCCCCCGCCGATTTTCGGCAGCAACCGCTGACCGACGATCCAGCGAACCGTGTCGGCCAGACGAATGCGGATCTGTTTCTCATCTTCGTTGGGAAACATGCCCAGGATACGGTTGATGGTCTGGCCGGCATCCACGGTGTGCAGGGTGGTCAACACCAGGTGGCCGGTTTCGGCGGCATTCAGGCCGATCTCCACCGTCTCGCGATCACGCATTTCGCCCACCAGAATGACCTTGGGAGCCTGCCTCAGGGCGGCCCTGAGGCCATTGGCAAACGAGTCGTAATCGGAGCCCAGCTCCCGCTGGTTGAAGGTGGCCTTCTTGTGCGGGTGCTGGTATTCGATGGGATCTTCCAGGGTCACCACGTGAACGGACCGGGCTTCGTTGATCTCTTCCAGGATCGCCGCCAGGGAGGTGGTCTTCCCCGAACCGGTGGCACCGGTGACGAAAACAATACCGTTGAGGTCTTTGGCGATTTTGTAAAAGGTATCCGGAAGGTTCAGGTCGCGGATCGTGGGAATTTTGGATTCCAGCTTCCGCAGGACGATGGAGTAGTGACCCGTCTGAGAGAAAATGTTCACGCGGAACCGGGCCTTGCCGGGCAGCGAGTAGGAAAGATCGCAGGATCCGCTCCGAATCAGGGTCTCCGTGAGACGCCGGTCCTTGCCGATCAGGTTCAAGGCAAACGACTCGGTCTGGTAGGGGGTCAGTTCTTTGATGTCCGGTTTGATCTCGACGGGCACCAGTTCACCGGCGCTTTCCACCTGAAGCGGCTTTCCCACAGTGAGATTCAGGTCGGATACGTTACTGTGGGAATCCAGCATCCGGGTCAAAATATGATCGACTTCCTGCTTTTTCATGTTCTCCCTCTATTTGCGGCCATCGGTGCGAAAATCAGGATCGCTTTACGCCTCGGTGAAATCCGTAGGCGGCGATTTGAGCAACGGGCGAAACCGCCCCTTGTCGTTGGCTTTGGTGTAGGCGTCCTCGGCAGAAATCCGTCCCTTGTTGTAAAGGTCCATGATGGCGTCGTCGAGAAGCTGCATGCCGTATTTTTTGCCCGTTTGCATCATCGAGGGCAGTTGATGAGACTTGGATTCGCGGATCAGGTTGCGCACGGCCGGCGTCGCGATAAGGATTTCCATGGCCGGTACGCGGCCTTTCTTGTCGATGCGCTTGAACAGCGTCTGGGAAATAATAGCCCGGATGCCGTCGGCCAGCGTCGAGCGGATCTGTGCCTGTTCCTGGGCGGGAAAGACCTCCACAATTCGATCCACGGTCTTGGGGGCGCTGGTGGTGTGCAGGGTGCCGAACACCAGATGCCCGGTGGCACTCGCCTCGATGGCCAGGGAAATCGTCTCCAGGTCCCGCATTTCGCCCACGAGGATAATGTCCGGATCCTCGCGCAGTGCGCCGCGCAGAGCCGCGGAAAAGGATTTGGTGTGCAGCCCCACCTCCCGATGATTCACCAGGCAACTCCGGCTTTTGTGAACGAATTCGATCGGATCCTCGACGGTGATGATGTGGTCGCTGCGGGTTCGGTTGGCCACATCGATAATGGCGGCCAGGGTGGTGGATTTACCCGAACCGGTGGGTCCCGTAACGATGACCAGCCCCCTGGGAAGCGACGCCAGCTTTGAAATCACCGGGGGCAGGCCAAGCTGTTCAGCGGTCATGATGGTGCTGGGGATTTCTCGAAACACCGCTCCGATACCGTTCTTCTGCATGAAATAATTGGCGCGGTAGCGCGCCAAGCCGGGAATCTCGTAACCGAAGTCCACGTCTCCGGTCTCCTCAAAGGTTTTGACCTTTTCTTCGGAGGTGATCTCGTAAAGCATGGCGCGAAGGTCGTCGTTGTCCAGCACCTTGTATTTCACACGCTCGATGTCACCGTGAATGCGCAATGCCGGGGGCTGGCCGGAAATCAGGTGCAGGTCGGAAGCATTCTGTTCGTGCATGAGCTTAAAAAAAGCATCGATCTTGGCCATAGCCATCTCCTGATAGTTGTTGGGTGCAATGCCTAACAACTATTCGGCACCAACAGGTTGCGACTTTAGGGAAAATTGGGATGCTTGACGGTGCTAAGAATCATTCGACATCGGTTCAGGCTTCACTGGACTATTTACTCAACACCTTGATTTTGGTGTCTTCCGCGTCCAGGGCATCCATTCCCTCTATTCCGATCTCCAGCAGTTTGGTGTGGGCATCGATGATAGAACGGATCTGCACCTCGATCTGGACACGCTGGCGCTTGAGTTCGGCAATGTCTTCGTGAAGCTGCGAGAGGCGGCTGTGGGCCCGGTTGAGAATTTTTTCCGCCTTGACTTCGGCATCGGCAATGATGATTTCCGCCGATTTGCGGGCATTGTCTTTCATCTGCTCGAGGACTTTCTGGGAATTGAGCATGGCGCGCTTGAACGTCTCCTCCCGCTCCTTGTAGCCTTGTTTTTCGAGCTTCAGTCGCCGAATCTCCTCCTCCTGGCGCTTGGTGGTCTCTTGAACGGCGGTAAAGGCATCGGCGGTCTGTTCTAAAAACCGGTCCACCTCGCGCACATCGAAGCCACGGAATCGGACTTTGAATTGCTGCTGCTGAATGTCCAGCGGTGTCAATTTCATGGCAGGATTCCTGTCTGTTGAAATGATTATATGAGCGAAGCAGCGATTCGCAACAGGCTGTTCACGACAAAGGTTCGCAGAAAAATAACGACGAGAAAAACGATGATGGGAGAAAAATCGATCCCCCCGAAGTTAATCGGCAGCTTCGACCGGATCGGGTAGAGCACCGGTTCGGTGACATTGTTGATGAATCGAACAATGGCATTATAAGGATCCGGGTTGACCCAGGAGAGGATGGCCCGGGCAATGACCACCCACATGAAAAAAAGCAGCACGATATCCATGACCTTGGCCGCTGCCATCAGAAAATAGCCGATGATGTACATTGAAAAAAATGCCTCGACGATAAAGGGTTGGTCCCGCACAACACTGGTCGGCTGGCCCATGACCATTGGAAAAATACGACCATTTACTCGGGTAAGTCAAGGTTTTTCATGGGGTTGGACTGTTCCTACCCTCCGGCGATCATGGGAATGAGCGTTATCCGGGCACCGTCGGGAACCGGTGTGGTCTTGAAATGAGGACGGGAAACCAGCTTGCCATCCAGTTTGACGACGGCATACGTGTGGCCGTCATCCAGTTGCGCGAGCAGCGAGGCCACGGTCAACCCTTTCTGCCAGCAATGCGCTTGCTCGTTGACGGTAACCATTTATTTCACGCCATTTTCGGCCAGCACGGCCATGACCTCGGGAAAATCGATACCCAACCGTTTGACGGTGTCGACTGTGGGTATACCGTTGGCCGTCCATCCGCGTCGTTGGTAGACGGCGTCCTTTAAGGTTTCGTACTGGGCCTCACGCCGTTTTCTGAGCTCGGTCACCCGCCACGGCGTATCCTTGCCGGAAGGGTCTACCTGGTATTTTTCCTTGAGTTCGGTGTCGTATCGCTCCTGCCGGGATTCGTACTCTTCCACGGTAACCGGCCCCATGGCACGGTAGGGCAGGGTGTCGTGGTCCCGGGTCCCATATCCCATCTTCAGGTTGAATACGCGCTGAAAATTATAGACCGCTTCACTCATGGCGATCAGGTCATCGGGCGCCGCCTTGTTGCCGGTCACGGCGGTGTAGTATTCAGCGTACCAGTTCACATGCTTCATCACTTTGGCCGGCTCCAGGGTGTCCTTGTTGTCCTCGGGAACGATGTCGTTCCAGGGCAGCTTGCAAAGGCCGCACAGGCCGAACCAGGTTCGAAACATGGGAAACCAGTGCAGGGCCTCGGCCTTCTGCTCGAAGGTGGGCATGAAGTTGTGGACCATGTCCAGAAATATCAGCCAGGCCTCGTCGTGCTGGGGGCCCTTGAGCGCCAGGCCGTACCCCCCCTGCTGGGCCAGGGACTCCTTGGTCATGTATTCCGAGAATTCCAGCCCCTTGGACTCCATGCCGATGTCCTGCAGCAGGGCCGGGTCGGATCCGAACCGTTCGGCAAAAATGCCTTTCATGCGGCGGATGCCCTGCCCGACAATGGCGCCGAAGCCCTCCCCGGAGGCCATCTGGTGGATCAGTTCCAGTGCGTTGAGACGGTTGCCGAAAGAGAGATCCATACCGTCGGTGTGGTTTACGTTGATCAGTCCGCGCTCGAAGCACTCCATGACAAAGGCGATGGCCGTGCCCACGCTGATGGTGTCCAGGCCGTAGGCATCGCAATAGAAATTGATCTCCAGGATGGTGAAGGGATCGAAAATCCCCAGGTTGGAGCCGCAGCCGGCGATGGTTTCATATTCGGGCCCGTCCACGAAGACCCTGCGGCCCTTGTAGGCACCGGTGTAAGGCACGAAGTCCTTGACGCCGTGGGCGCAGGCCACGGTACAGCCCTTCCAGCAACCGTCGTAACCCGGATCGAAGAGCTTTTCAAAAGCCTCCCGCCCGATGAGCGACGCTCCCGGATGGGAGCCGAACTGGAAGTTGTTGGTGGGCAGCAGATCGAAATCATTCATGATCGGCACCAGGTGGACGGTGCCTAAACGGGCCATTTCGTTCTGCTTGGGGTCCAGCTCCGCAATTTCCTTGGCGTGGCACCGGGCCACGGTTTTGAGTGCCTCCAGGTCGGCGGGGTTGTTGGTTTTCAGGGAAACCTGCTCCCAGCGGGCCACCACGGCCTTGAGGCCCTTGTCGGCAAACACCGTTCCGATGCCCCCGCGTCCGGCCTGTTTGTAGCGCACCCGCTTGCGGGCGTTGTCATACCAGGAGAAGTTCAGGCAGCCGATGCGGGTATTGGCTGCACCGGGGCCGGCGGCGATCACCGAAATACCGACCTTCTTGCCGTGGGAGAAGTGCTCCGTCAGCAGGTCGGAAAGCGCGTAGGCATCCTCAGGCAGTCCCGGGATCTCAAGGATGTCGATCTTCTCTTGGATGCCGTCGATGACAATCACCGTATCCCCTTTACTCTTTCCGGTGATCCGAAGCGCATCGAAGCCGGAAAACTTCAGGTAGGGGCCGAAATAGCCGCCCACGTTGGAATCGATCACCGAACCGGTGAGCGGAGAGATCGAGGTCACGATGCTTTTGCCCGAACCGGGATAGGCCGGCGTGCCCCCCATGGGGCCCGAAGCGATACAGATGGCGTTTTGCGGATCGTCCCATTTGTTGTCGCCTCTCAACGCATCCCACAACAGCCAGAGATCGAATCCTTTGCCGCCGATGAAGGTTTTCTTGATTTTCTCCTCGATGGGGCCGGTGGCGATGGTGCCGGCGGACAGGTCCACATCCAGATACTGGTCGGTATAGCCTTTATCGACGCTGCGCCGCGGATAGGTCAAGGTCTGGTGTGTGGTGGATTGGATTGGGGTCATGGTTTCGCTCCTATAGGGTATCGTTGGTTGACGCTACTTAAGTGTTTCACGCACTTCAGAGAACTGTCGGGCCGGCGAAAAAATGTCCATGGCCGCCCGGTCCGGTTGGGATGCGGTGCCGGCGATCATCCGTGCGGCCAGTTCGCCCATGCCCGGTCCAAGCATGAAGCCCTGCCCGCACATGCCGGTGATATGAAACAACCCCCCGATTTCAGGGCTCCAGCCCACGATGGGCGATCCGTCAGGGCTCATGGGGTAGCACCCTCGCCATACCCGCCGCACCCGCAGGGTTTTCAGTCGAGGGATCAGCGCAACCATGCGGGCGGCCACCTGTGGCAGGAAGACCGAGGTCTCCCGGGTATCGGTGCCGAAAATGGGCGGGTCAGGCGTGATACAGAACACCACCTGACCATGGATATTCTGGTAAAAATAGTAATTCTTCGATCCCGGTCCCGGCCGGAGGTCCACCACCATGCATGCAAACATGCGAGCCACCGGCTCGGTGATGGCCCCCTCGTGGGAATCAGGAATCACCGGCAGGTCTACGCCAGCCGTCGCGCACAGCGGCCGGGAATAGGCACCGGCCGCATCTACGACCACCGGCGCCCGGTATTGCCCCTTGTCGGTCTGGATACCCACCACCCGGCCCTTTTCCACCAGCAGGGTGTTGATCGTTTCATTAAAGTGGAATCGAGCATTATTTTCAAGGGCTTTTCGTGCAAAGGCGTTGATTGCCAGGAGCGGTGATGCCGAACCATCATCCGGTGAGAAGGTGCCGCCGATCAGGCCGTCGGCATCGATGCCCGGAACGATTCGCTGCACCTGATCGGTGTCGATGAAATCGATATTCAGGCCGAATTGCCGCTGCAGAGGCAGCAGCTGCTTCAGGGCGTGCGCTTCCTGATCCCGGTAGACCGGGAAGAGATAGCCTCCCCTGAGCCACTCGATGTCGTCGCCTTGCGTCTCCCGCCAGGTGGAGAAAATCTCCAGCGAACGCAACCCTACCCGAATTTTAGCCGGGTCGGAGTGGGTTGCCCGGACCCCGCCGATGGCCCGTTTGTTGTCCCCCTGGCCCGGCGATGGCTTGCCGTCCACCACCAGCGTCTTCAGCCCCATGGCCCCTAATGCCATGGCCGTGGGAACGCCTACCGAACCAGCGCCTGCGATGATCACATCGATGTTATCCATCCCGCTCACCACGCCTTTCACCGGCAAGCGTCCCCAGGGCGACCTCCACGAAGAGCGGACGGTCCACCCGGTCGGTGACCCCTTTCAAATCAACGCCTTCTTCCTGAAAGATCCGCTTAATCATGGGCCGACAGGTTTTGGCGCCGCAAGCCCCCATGCCGGCCCGGTTCAAGGCTTTCATCTGGTTGATGTCCCGCACCCCGCTGCGGACGGCGGATCGGATCTCGCCGGCGGTGATTCGCTCGCAGCGGCAAACGATCGCCGCGTCGGGGAAAGGTGCATTTTCATAAACGGTGGCCGGATCCACCGGGGTTTCCTGTACCCGAATGCCGATGGCCCGCTTGGCCGCGGCCCCTTCCATCTTGACCTGGACCAGCAAGGTTCCCGGGTATTTTTTGCGGTTGGTCACGATCCGATGCACCGGGTAATCGCCCAGGATGGCACCCTCGCGGTCGGTTACCGGCACCCGCTGCCCCTTCGCCACCCGATCGCGCCAGACCTCGTATGGCAGGGTGACGGTGGGACAATCCGGATCCTTGCGATAATCCACCAGGGTTACCGCCAAGCCCGGGCAGATCGCCACACAGGCCAGACAGCCTTTGCATTCGGTTCCATCCACCTGGTAGGGCAGCCCGGTGATCTTATCTTCCTCGGTTCGTATTGCACCTTCAGGGCAGACCGAGGTGCAGGGGTTGCAAGGCACCTCCTGGTCACAGTGGAAGATGGGCATCACCCCCTCCTCACCGGGCGGCGGCTTCCGGTAGACCGGCGTTCCGGGACGGGACTTGAGGATGGTGGCCTTTTCATCCCATTCGGAAGGGATGGCGGCGGCATAGCGGTCTAACGCTTTGGCAATCTTCAAGCCTTCGATCTTGCCGGTGAACATGGCAGCCGAAGCCTCGGCAATTTCCTGGGCATCCCCGGCAGCGTAAACATCCATATTCCATTGTTTGGCTTTGAGGTAAAATTCGTTGACTTCGGCCAACCCCACGGCGATCAGGATGGTATCCACGGCAAACGATTGGCTGGCGCCGGGAACCATCTGCCAGGCGTCATCCAATTGAGCGATGGTGACACCCGCCACATGCGCGTCGCCATGGGCCGCCACCACCGTATGCCGGGTGAAAATGGGAACGCCTAACCGCATCAGCTTGTCCGCGTGCACCTTGTAGCCTCCCACCCGGGGCAGGGCCTCGATGAGCGCCACGACGTCGATGCCCGCCTGGATGGCATGGTATCCCGCAATCAGCCCCACATTGCCGCCGCCCACGATGAGCACGCGTTCAGAAGATTTGATCAGGTCCCGATTGACCAGGGTCTGGAATGCGCCGGCACCGTATACACCAGGCAGGGTGTTGCCTGGAAAGGAGAGCATTTTCTCCCTGGCACCGGTGGCCACCAGCAGTTTTTTTGGACGGATCCTGCGATATGCGCCTTTTTTTACAACCCCCACGATACCGTCGGAAAAGACGCCCACGGCGGTGGCCTCCAGCCAGATCTGCACCGACGGCAATTTCCGCAATTGCGCCGCCAAGAGGCCGCCGATCTCGAAACCCCGCGTGCCGGCATAGGAATCTTCCACGGAGCCGAAAAACTTGTGGGTCTGCAGGACCAGTTTCCCCCCCAGACGATCTTTGTCATCGATGACCAGGGTTTCGATGCCCAGTTTGCCCAGTTCGATGGCGGCACTCAGCCCGGCCGGTCCACCGCCGATGATCAGGACCGCCACCGGCTTTTCCGGCGCTGGTTCGAAGACTGGCTTGCCAACCGCCTCCGGCAGCTTGGGAAGGCCCTCCATCGACTGCACCGCCATCTGTTTGTTCAGGGGCGTCATACATGCCTTGACAGGAATGCCGTCAGCCATGACCAGGCATTGGGAACACTGACCGTTGGCGCAGAACAGCCCCTGAGGGCTGCCGTCTTTGGGGTGGTGACCAAATACATGAATATCATTGGCGAACAAGGCCGACGAAATCATCTCCCCAGCCCTGCCGGTGAGGGGTGTGCCATTCCAGGTAAACGGCACCGCTGCATCCACCGGTATATCCAAAATGGGATGGGATTGAAGTCGTTTGATCGACATGGTCGTCATTTCTCCCGGTTTTCCATGTAGTGGTTGAATCGCAACACGTGGGCCTCGGCCAGCTGCCGGGCC
Source organism: uncultured delta proteobacterium (assembly GCA_963705475.1). Classification (GTDB taxonomy): domain Bacteria; phylum Desulfobacterota; class Desulfobacteria; order Desulfobacterales; family Desulfosarcinaceae; genus Desulfosarcina. Next base: position 13,951 of record CAVPJS010000011.1, read on the forward strand.
TCGTCTGCATTCTTTCTCTCCACGGCGTTGATGATGTTGTTTAGGTCTGTGAAATTTTCCTCCATCTCACGTTGTTTCATGACCAAAAAGGTTTCGTAGTACTGATCGATGTTGTCATGGATCGTGTGATGCAGGGAGAGGTAGACCGGGTTTCCTGTAATTTCAGCAAGAAACAAATGAATCTGTTTATCCACGGCCACGAACTCTTTCTGAAAATCGCTGCCATTTTCGGCAAACTGGCGGGCTTGTTCCAGCAGGGATTTGAGATGGATGACGTCTGCCGGGGTCGCCCGTTCTGCAGCCAGTGCCGACACGCGTCCTTCCACGCCCACGCGAAACTCTGTGAGGTGGCAGAGGGCGACCTTCTGGTATCGAATCAGCAGGGCCAGGCTTTCGTTGATCTGGTCGTAACTGATATCCTGAACCACGGCACCACCGCCTACCCCCAGCTTGATCTCGATGAGGCCCTTTTGCTCAAGCACCCGCAGGGCCTCTCGCAACGTTCCCCGGCTCACCTGGAGCATCTCTTTCAGCTCGCGCTCCGAAGGGAGCATTTCGCCGGGCATCAGTTTTCCAGATAGGATGGTCTCCTGGATCTGTTCCACCACATCCTGAAAAATCCGAGTCTGTTTGGCTGCTTTGAACATGACCGGGCTACCTATGCATCTTGCATCCCCTGCGGTATGGTCATCAACATGTTTCCGGATCAGATGATGAAACGAAAGCCGCGGAGCAGCAAGATGTAGAAATGGTTAAACCATTCATTGTAATGGTTTAACCATTACAATCCCCAGTCGTCCATGTCAAGACCCAACCGTCGGCGTGGGGACAATTTTGCAGGTATTGGGGTCGCTGTCTTGGAACACGTGCCGGCCGAATGATTTCCCTTGACACGATAAAGGTGTAGCACGTAGGTGAACTATCTGCGCTGACGCGAAACCAAAAGGAGATCGAACGCATGCTGACCAATAAAAAAATCGGTATGATCGGAACCGGAAACATGGGCAACGCCCTCATCGACGGCCTGATCCGATCCGGTGCGGCCCTGCCCGAAAACATCATCTGCTCCGATGCCAGCGAGCGGCAGTTGGAACCCGTAAGGCAGAAATACAAGGTCACCACCACCACGGACAATATCGAGGTGGTTAAGGCTGCCGACATCGTCATCTATGCCATCAAACCCCAAATTATGGCCAACGTGCTCAAGGAAACGGCCGACTATCTGGACATGAGCAAGCTGATCATCTCCATTGCCGCCGGGGTTCCTCTGGCGGCCATCGAATCGCTGCTCAACAAAGCGCTTCGCCTGATCCGGGTCATGCCCAACGTGGCCGTGGCGGTCCGTGAAGGCGCCACGGCCGTCGCCGCCGGCGGTCATGCGGACAAGCAAGACGTCGAACTGGCCATGGCGATTTTCGATTCGGTGGGCAAATCCATTTTCCTCAAGGAAAACGACCTGATGGATGCCATCACGGGGCTAAGCGGCAGCGGGCCGGCCTATATTTTCATGATCGTCGATGCCCTGGCCGATGCCGGCGTCAAAGTGGGGCTTTCGCGCAAAGATGCGCTGTTCCTGGCTTCCCAGACGATACTGGGCTCCGCCAAACTGCTCCTGGAAACCAGTGCTCATCCCGGTCAGCTCAAAGATTCGGTCACCTCGCCGGGCGGTACGGCCATCGCCGGCCTTCACACGTTGGAAAAAGGCGGGCTTCGCACCACACTCATCAATGCCGTGGAAGCGGCCACCAACCGTTCCAAGGAACTCGGAGAGGCCATGATCAAAAACTTTACCAACGGCCAAACAAAGCCCTGAATAATAGCTGAACAGCTGGTAAGCTGATAGATAGACCGGCTGAGAGCTGAAAGCCCGAACCCACCTGGACCCTGAACCTTGAACCCCGAACCCTCAACCGTTGTCAAGACCGTCACGGTCGTTGTCCGGATCGCACTGGGAGCCATTTTCCTGTTCTCGTGCGCCGGAAAAATCGCCGACCCGGCGGCCTTTGCAGCAATTGTGACCAACTACCAGCTGCTTCCAGCGCCGCTGGTTTCGGCTACCGCCGTGGTTTTCCCTTGGATCGAAGCAATGTGCGGACTGGCACTGGTTTTCGGCCGGCTTGAAAAGGGCGCGGCACTGCTGATAAGCCTGATGATGGTCGTTTTTACCGGGCTCATGCTCTATAACGCCTATCGCGGATTGAACATCGCCTGTGGTTGTTTTTCCCTGGCAGCCAATGAGCCATCGAATATCGCCGTGAACACACTGCGAAATCTGGCTATTCTGGCGGCAGGGGCATGGGTGCTTTTCTTTTCGAGGCACCCGCGGCCGACGTCTGTCCGATGATTGGGGCGGATTAATTGTAACCCGGCAAGGATTCGGCGGCTCATCAGCAAAGCGCGCAATCATTAATGCCACCAACGCGAGAGGTTTGACCGCAGGCATGTTCACAGAATCGATCTCCTATCCCGCAGCCCTGTTCGCAGGCCTGCTCTCCTTTTTTTCCCCGTGCATCCTGCCGTTGATCCCGGCCTATTTTACCTTTATCACCGGACTTTCATTGGATGAACTGACCCGCGCCCGGACCACGGGTGTCCGCGCCCGGGTGATCCTCGCAACCTTGAGTTATGTGCTTGGGTTTTCATTGGTTTTCGTCCTTATGGGCGCGTCTGCATCATTGATCGGTGGAACCATCTTCAAATACCGGGACTGGATACGAATCATCGGCGGCCTTCTGATCATCCTTTTGGGCATTCACATGACCGGGTTGTTCAGGTTCGGGTTCTTGCAGGTCGAACGGCGACTTCAAGTGCGGGAGAAGCCCCTTCATGTGATGGGAACCTTTTTCGTCGGAATGGCCTTCGGGGCGGGATGGAGCCCATGCATCGGCCCGCTGCTGGGATCCATCCTCATTGTGGCCGGCAATCAGGAAACCGTGGCCGATGGCATCGGGCTGCTCTCGGTTTATGCCGTCGGATTGGCAATACCCTTTTTGATGCTTGCAGTATTTGTCGATTCACTGTTATCCTTCATAAAAAAGGCATCCTGGTCGATAAAGTATATCAACTTGACCGCAGGCCTGCTGCTGCTGATCCTCGGCCTGCTGCTGGTTACTGACAAACTGAATCTGATCAGCGCATAGGATACGTAATGTTATGATAAAACGATGGAAACCGGCGACCCTTGCCCTGACGATCGTGCTGGCCTTGTTCACAGGGGTCGTCAATGCATCCGGAACCCAAACCGGCGATGCCGGCATCCAGTGGTTTTCATACGCCGAGGGTAGACAGCGGGGAGAGGCCGAAAACAAGAAGGTGTTTCTGGTCTTTAATGCAGACTGGTGCCGATACTGTATTCAGATGGAAAAAGAGACGTTTCAAAATCCCACGGTCATCGCCTACGTCAACCGCAATTTTGTGCCGATCAGCGTCAACTCGGACAAGGAGCAGGACGTTGCCGCCAAGTACAGTGTCAGGGGGCTCCCCAGCACGTGGTTCCTTTCGGAAAGCGGAGACAAGATTGGTAATCGTCCCGGGTATATTGCTGCGGATGAGATGCTGAAAATCCTTAAATATATTGGTTCCGACAGCTACCTGACCATGAGCTTCAAGGCTTTTGTGGAAAAGACCAAATAAGTGGGTGAGCGTCTACTTTCCGTTCGCTCGCTGGCCCCGCCGCAAGCGGCGAGAAAGGCGCTCGCTATCGCGGTTCAAACGACCACCGATAGTTAATGCCCATCCAGAAACGCGTTCACCGTGCCATGCAGCCGGGGATTCGGATTGACCTGGGCTAATAACCTCTTCGAATCAGTCGAATGAGTAAGGAGATGGTGACAGCCAGTGACAGGATCCCCAAGAGACAGGGAACCCAGATGTAGCCCTGGTAACGGGGCGTATCCAGGGATGCGGCAATGCCGGTAATACTGAACAGCAGCACCGCCAAGGCAAAGGCCAAGGTCAACACCATGGCGGGCTCGGTGTCGTACCATGGAATAAAGGCCCGGCGGAAAAGCAGTTCGCTTTTATATTTCACTTTCACACCACCCTCCGGAGTTTGCTGTCAATGGGCCCATTTTGCAATAGAGGATATGCACGCCCGAAAAAAAGGCTGTCCGAGCGGCAGATGATTTCGACGGTTGTCGCGCTGATGATGATCGGAATCGGCGGATGCGCCGTAACGCCGAAGACGCTCTCCATCAAGGATAATCCGACCCGCTTGATGGAAAACACCATTCTGAAGACGTCCACGCTGTCGGTGGTGCCCCAGGACAGACTGGCCGCCGACCTGGCTGATGCCCGGGTGATCTATGTGGGAGAAAGCCATACGAACCCTTACCACCACGCCATTCAGTTGGAAGTCATCAAAGGGCTTGAGCCAACCACCCCGCATCTGACCATCGGCATGGAGATGTTCGATCACACCTACCAGCCGGTACTGGATCAGTGGACGGCCGGCGAACTTGACCAGACCGCTTTCATAAAAAAGACCCACTGGTATGCCAACTGGCGCTTCGATTTTGATCTGTACCGCGATATTCTCGAATATGCAAAGGAAAAAGGACTTCGGATCATCGCCCTGAATGTGCCTTTTTACATCCCTTCCAGAATACGGGTGGGGGGGCTTGCCAGTCTGTCGGAGGCGGATCGAAGGCATCTGCCGGACACTATCGATACAACCAACGCCGACCACCGGGCCTATCTGGAAAAGATCTTCAATATGCACGCATTCAGCGGCAGGGAACCGTTCGATTTTTTCTACGAAGCCCAGTGCACCTGGGAAGATGCCATGGCCGACGCTGTCGCTGAAAACCTGGGGTCGGGAAAGATGGTGGTCCTGGCGGGAAACGGGCACATCATCCGCAAATTCGGCATTCCCGAGCGCGCCTTTGCTCGATCGCACGCCCCCTTCAAAACCATTTACCTGGCCCAGGTGGGCGATGAGGCTGAATTGTCATGGGCCGATTACCTGTGGGTGACCCCGGAGACGCGCATGCCCCTCAACCGGATGATGGGCAGCGTGAAGAAAAAGCCCTAAACCACCCACACCAGCCTACCAAGAAGCACCCTAAGCCGATAGAGTCTGGTATTGCCCATGCAGAAGTGGTAGATTTTGGTTCAGGCCAAGGCCGCAGCGATGTCGAAACCGCAGGCGTAGCAACGCTACGTCGAGGATGGCGCTGAAGCTTCACTGCGTGCTCAACTGAGCGAGAACGCCGGCCTGGGACGAAAGATGCCGCTTCTGCATGGGCAATAGTTAGCCACATTTGGTGAACCCGCAAAAGTGACACGTCATGCACCCTTCTTCGAAGCTGATGGTCTGGCTGCACTCGGGGCAGACCTCGCCCATCAGGCGGCTCCCCTTCCGTTTCATTTTGTCATCCTTTAGATAATGCTGTTCCAATACCCGTGCGATCGCATCGGGGATGGAGAGCACCAGCCCCCCATTTTGAAAAACGGGGTGCTCGCCGCCGATCCCCTTAAGTTGTTCCACCACCTTGTCCACGGTAACGCCGGACCGAAAGGCCAGGGAGACCAGACGGCCGATGGCCTCGGTCTTGGCGGTGGTGGAACGGCCCGATTTACCGATGGTGGCAAAAACCTCGAAGGGTTTGCCGTGATAATCGGTCACCGTCACGTAGAGTTGCCCCAGCCCGGTCTTAACCCGGGTGGTAAAGCCGTTCAAGGTATCGGGCCGCTTGCGGACGGCGGTCATGAAGGCGTCCTCCTCCTTTTTGGCCGCCGAAAAGGAGAGCACCTGGTTCTCCTTGCTGCCGTCCCGGTAGATGGTAACGCCTTTACAGCCCAGTTCCCAGGCCAGATCGTAAATCTTCTGCACATCCGCCACCGTGGCGTCCCGGGCCAGATTGACGGTCTTGGATACGGCGTTGTCCGTGTGTTTCTGAAAGGCCGCCTGCATGCGCAGGTGCCATTCCGGCGAAATGTCGTGGGCAGTGACGAAGACCTGCTTCACCGCATCCGGGATCTCGTCCAGGTGGGCGATGGTTCCGGCTCCGGCAATGGCCTCCATGAGCGCTTCGGAGTAGAACCCCTGCCGTCTGGCCACGGCTTCGAAATGGGGATTGACCTCCGTGAGCTTGTCGTTGTCCATGACCGTGCGTACGAAACTCAATGCAAAAAGCGGTTCGATGCCGGACGAGCAGTTGCTGATAATGCTCAGTGTTCCGGTAGGGGCGATGGTGGTGGTGGTGGCGTTGCGGTAGGCCCGCAGGCGGTCACCGCTGTAACGGCTCTGTTCATAATTGGGAAACACCCCGCGCCGCTCGGCCAGGGCCAGGGAGGCCTGGTGGGATTCGGTCTGGATAAAACCCATGATGTCGTCGGCCATGGCCAGGGCCTTTTCGCTGTTGTAGGGAATGGACAACTGGAACAGCAGATCGGCAAAACCCATGATTCCCAGACCAATCTTGCGATTGCCTTTCACCATTGCGTCGATGGCCGGCAGAGGATAGCGGGACATGTCGATGGTGTTGTCCAGAAAGCGAACCGATGTCCACACGGTCTCTTTCAGGGCATCAAAATCGATTCTCGCCTCGCCCTGATCGTCGATGACGAACGTGGAGAGGTTGATGGACCCTAAATTACAGGCTTCCATGGGCAGCAACGGCTGTTCACCGCATGGATTGGTGCTCTCGATCTCCCCCAACGCCGGCGTGGGGTTGTCCCGGTTGATGCGGTCGAGAAATACGATCCCCGGATCGCCGTTTTTCCATGCTTGTTGGATCAACGCCGAATAGACCTCTCGGGCATTGAGCGTCCCCACCGTCTGGCGGTCCCGCGGATCCACCAGATCGTAGGTGTCATCGGCCTTGACCGCCTCCATGAAGGCTTCGGTAATGCCCACGGAGATGTTGAAGTTATTCAACTCGGTATTGGTAGCCTTGCAGTGGATAAACTCGATGATATCGGGGTGGTCCACCCGCAGGATCGCCATGTTGGCGCCACGGCGGGTCCCCCCCTGCTTGACCTGTTCAGTGGCGGTGTTGAAGATCTTCATGAAGGAAATGGGACCGGAGGCAATCCCGCCGGTGGTGCCCACCATGGAGTTCTTGGGTCGCAGCCGGGAGAAGGAGAAGCCGGTGCCGCCGCCTGATTTATGGATCACGGCTGCATTTTTAAGCGCGTCGAAAATGCCCTCCATGCTGTCCTCGATGGGCAGCACAAAACAGGCCGCCAGTTGCCCCAGGCGCCTGCCGGCGTTCATCAGGGTGGGCGAGTTGGGCAGGAACTTGAAATCCGTCATCAGGCTATAGAACTGCTCGGTAATCTTCTGGACGTCGGCATGCGCGTCGTATTTTTTCTCCGCCTGGGCGATGTGCCTGGACACCCGGTGAAACATCTGCGCCGGCGTCTCCTGGATCCTGCCCTCCGTATCTTTCTTCAGATATCGCCGCTCCAGCACGGTTCTGGCGTTGGATGAAAGATCGATACCGTTTCTGATGAACATGTCCCGGGTCAATCTCACCGGTCCCTGGGCGCTCAAGCCGTATTCGGCGAGTTTGGCCTTGACCATCTCATCCACCATTGGCGAAGAGATGTGCCGAAGGTCCATGCGGTCGATGGTGGATCGAATGAACTGGGCAACCTCTTTGGCCTGGCGCTTGTTGACGGCATTGGCGCCGATGAGGCTCTTGCAGAAAACCTGGTCATCCCAAACATGGGTGTTCAGGTCCACGTTTCCATCGTCCACGACGAGAATTTTCTCTTTTTGTGCCATAGGGTGTCACAACTCCATAATAAGGAATGCGGTAAATGGAAACGGTCAATCTCGCCGCCCTACCGCACCAGCATGCCAATCAATTTCTCATACAACATATTGTATGTCAAGCAGCTTTTAACACAACATATGCCCATAACAGCCATTCAGGAAAAACTTGCGGGTTTTCGCTGGAAAGCGATACAGATAAACCGCCCGCAGGTTGGTTTTATTTGCAATCACAACGGGTTGGCCGTCGGTGCGGGCAGCGGCCGGATCCACAACATATGGAAAAATCGCCTTGACAGACAACAACATCTTGTTGTATGAAGCCCATTACCGCCTTGTCGTCCATAGGGCTGGAATTACACTGAATCCGCATGTGTCTGATGCGTTGCACACCCTGAAAAAATGCCGTCCGCGGCTTTTTTCGTCGTTTCAAACCACCACCAACGAATGCTGCACCCGAGGAGATGCCCGTGATTGAGCAGATCAAAAAGCGTGACGGCCGAATCGTCGAGTTTGCCCCATCCAAGATCACAGCAGCCATCGCCAAGGCCGGCCGTGCCTCGGGAGAATTCGGAGAGCGGGACGCCAAGAAGATGACCCTGCGGGTCCTGACCCTGGCGCATGAACTTCGCATGGGGTCCACCCCCGAGGTGGAGGAGATTCAGGATATCGTAGAACGGGTACTGCTTGACTCGCCGTACTATAAAACAGCCAAGGCATATATCATCTACAGGGAGCAGCATGCCCAGATCCGGCGCATTGCCACCGAGGCCCAGGTGGACCTGGTGGAGCACTACATCCGCAAACTGGACTGGAAGATTAAAGAGAACAGCAACATGTGCTACTCCCTTCAGGGACTCAACAACTACATTTCATCGGACGTCACCGCCGAATACTGGCTCAACAAAATCTATCCGCCGGAGATTCGGAGAGCCCATGCCGACGGGGACTTGCATATCCACGACCTGAGCCTGCTGTCGGTCTACTGTGTTGGCTGGGATTTGACCGACCTCCTGCGCAACGGGTTCAAGGGTGTCGAGGGCAAGGTCGAAAGTGGGCCGCCCAAGCATCTGCGTTCAGCCCTGGGACAGATCGTCAATTTCTTCTACACCCTCCAGGGGGAGGCGGCCGGCGCCCAGGCCCTGTCCAATTTCGACACCCTGCTGGCGCCCTTCATCCGTTATGACAAGCTGAGCTACGCCAGGGTCAAGCAGGCCCTCCAGGAGTTCGTCTTCAACATCAACATTCCCACCCGGGTGGGGTTCCAGACGCCCTTCACCAATATCACCATGGATCTTTGTGTGCCGGGCACATTGAAGGACCACCCGGTGATCATCGGCGGCAAGGAAAAAAGAGCCACCTACAGCGAGTTCCAGCCGGAGATGGACACCTTTAACCGGGCCTTTGCCGAAGTGATGATCGAAGGCGACGCCAAGGGTCGCGTCTTCACCTTCCCCATCCCCACCTATAACATCACCAAGGATTTCGACTGGGACAACCCCAACCTGGAAACCGTTTGGCGGATGACCGGCAAATACGGCATCCCCTACTTCTCCAACTTCGTCAATTCGGACATGTCTCCGGAAGACGCCCGCTCCATGTGCTGCCGTCTGAGGCTGGACAACCGCGAGCTGCTCAAGCGCGGCGGCGGTCTTTTCGGCGCCAACCCCTTGACCGGTTCCATCGGCGTCGTGACCATTAACCTCCCGCGGATCGGCCATGAGGCCAAGGATGAAAGCGAGTTTTTCGACCGTCTCCGGGCCAAGGTGGACCTGGCGATTGAGAGCCTGATCATTAAACGCAAAGTGTTGGAACAGTTTACCGACAAGAACCTTTACCCCTATTCCAAGTTCTACTTAAGATCCATCAAAAACCGCGCCGGCCTTTACTGGAAAAACCATTTTTCCACCATCGGTATCGTGGGCATGAACGAGGCGTGCCTGAACTTTCTGGGAACGGACATCACCACCGCCAGCGGGCAGGCCTTTGCCGTAAAGACCATGGACGCGCTGCGGACCATGATCACCGAGATCCAAGACCACACCGGAGATATTTTCAATCTGGAAGCCACGCCGGCCGAAGGCACCTCATACCGCCTGGCAATGATCGACAAGAAACGCTTTCCGGAGATTCTGTGCGCCAACGAGGAAGATGTTCAAAAAGGCGCCGTGCCTTACTACACCAACTCCACCCAGCTGCCGGTAAACCACACCGACGATATCTTTGAGACCCTGATGCTTCAGGACAACCTGCAGGTCAAATACACCGGCGGCACCGTGCTGCACCTGTTTTTGGGCGAGCAGGTCACCGACATCGAGACAGTGAAGTCGCTGATTCGCAAGGTGTCGGATAATTACCATCTGCCCTACTTCACCCTGACCCCCACATTTTCGATCTGTCCCTCCCATGGCTACCTGAATGGTGAACAGACGCGCTGCTCACACTGCAACCGCGAAACGGAAGTTTACTCCCGGGTGGTGGGGTACCTGCGACCGGTGAAGCAGTGGAACGACGGCAAGCAGGCTGAATACTGCCGCCGCCGGCCATTTAAAATCACCTTCGAGGAATCGGGGGTAGCGGCGGCAGTCGCCCTCAAAGACGATGGCCGGTGCAACCCGCCAATGGACCGGCCAACCGAAGGGATAGATCCGGTATGCACCGATGATGCCCTGCGGCAGATGGGGTCGGTATAACAACGCATGATCCTGGCCGGCTTCCAGAAAAACTCATTCATCGACTTCCCCGGCAAGATCAGCTGTGTCCTTTTCATCACCGGCTGCAATTTCATCTGCCCCTATTGCCACAACGCCGACCTGGCCCGGGGGGAATACCCGGCCCGCTTCGAATCGACAGCGATCATGGGTTTTCTCAAATCCCGCCGGGGCATGCTGGAAGGCGTGGCCATCACCGGCGGAGAACCCACGCTGGACAAGGGTATCTTCGATCTTTGCCGGGCCATCAAAGCACTGGGATATCCGGTGAAGCTGGATACCAACGGCAGTCGCCCCGAAGTGCTCCGCCAGCTCGTTGCGCAGCACCTGGTTGATTTTATCGCCATGGACATCAAGGCGCCGTTGAATGACTACGCCCCTTTCAGCCGGAACCCAAACATCCATGACCGGTTGACAGCGAGCATCCGCACCATCATGGAATCCGCCCCCGCCTATGAATTTCGCACCACCTGCGTCGCCCCATTCATAAACGAACCCACGATTGAAATCATCGCCAAAACGATCGCGGGCGCCGCGTGCTATGTGCTTCAGCCGTTCAACCATCGAGCCGTGAGCCTGGACCCCGGATTCAACCAAGGACGGGACCCGGCCCTTTCACCGGAAATGATGCAACGCCTGAAATCCTTGGCCGAACCCTCTGTCGGGCGCTGCATGATCCGGTAATCACCCGTTAAACGGTTTCCCTTTCCAGTCATCCGACCGGTTACGGTTCTTGCGCAGCAGCGCTACCACCTTTTTCACACCAGGATGGATTTCTCGGGAAACCCGGGCCTGACCCAATCCAACATGAATAATTTTTTTTACAAAATCAGAAGGATGAGATCCAATCGAATTGATCGCGGACAATCTGGCAGACCAATTGCTTCGGAACTGACCATTCCACTGTTGGACCGACGTGGGTTTTTATTCTTACTGGAATCGGATCAGGAGCATTGTCTTGGATGATAACGTGAAACCATCGCTGTTTACGATTGGCCGCATCAGTTCCATTGTTATTCTTCTCTTCATATTGTTGACAACCACCACCGCTGCAGCTGCCAGTGTGACGCTTCGCTGGGACGATAGCGGTCCGGCCACCGACGGCTACCGGTTGTTCGCCAGAAAAAGCGGCCAGGCCTACAATTACAGCCGACCAGACTGGGAGGGTCCCGGGGTAACCGGCACCCTCGACCTTCTCGACGGCCAGACCGAATACTTTATCGTGGTCCGGGCCTACAAGGGCAGCATAGAAAGTGCCGATTCCAATGAAGTCCACTATATGCCGCCGCTAATGGACAATGACGGCGACGGCATGCCCGACGACTGGGAAGTCCGCTTCGGATTAGACCCCCGGTTCGATGACGCCGACGGTGATCTCGATCTTGACGGCATCACCAACCGCGATGAATTCCGTGCCGGTCTGGCGCCTGATGACCCGGGCCGGGGAGAGGCCCCGCGGCCTCCGGAGTTACTTTTCCCGGAATCCCATGACCAGGTGGAATGCAACCCCCTGCTCGATGCAGGCGTTTTTTCAGACCTCGACGGCGATGCCCACATCGCCGCCCAGTGGCAGGTAGAAGACAGCGCCACCGGAGATGTTCTGATGGACGTGGTGACCGATCGCTGGCTCAACCTGTTGCGCGTACCGATGCTGCTGCTCAACGGCGACGGCACCTACGGCTGGCGGGCCCGTTTTTTCGACTCCGGCGGACGGGCGTCCGCGTGGTCGGCCCGGGCTTATTTCACCACCCAGGCCGCGGATAACGACCTCGATGGCAACGGCATTAACGACGATCAGGAAGGCGGCGTAACTCACGCCCAGGTGACCCGATCCGTAGCATCACCGACCGTCGCCTGCGAACCCACGGACCTCGTCGTGGCCTCCGAAGCGGTCGTCGCAGAAATCGAACAGATGGCCTCGATCGACCCGCTCGAATTGGAAATCGATGAGACGACGCCGGACCGCCTGCCTTCGGCCATGCTGGCCTACAAGCTGGTGCTTCACCAACCCGGCCAGCGGGCGCTGGTGACGATCCGCCTCTCCGATCCGGCACCCGCCGGCGCCACATGGATCAAGTACGATGCGGTCAATGGATGGAGGGATTATTCCCATCACGCGGCAATATCCGCAGACCGCCGGTCGGTGACCGTTGAAGTCAAGGACGGCGGTTATGGCGATGCCGACGGCGTTGCAAACGGAATCATCATCGACCCGTCGGGGCTTTCACCGGCACCGCCCGTGTCCGCCGCCGGTGGCGGCGGTGGCGGCGGTGGCGGCTGCTTCATGTCGGCCCTCCACAACGCAAGCGGCGCGGCGGACCACGGCCTTTTTCGGTGGGTCTATTTTAACATGCGTTGGTTACTGGCCACCATCGGCAAATGACCGCAGGCAAATCAAATCGAAAATGCACCCTCGGCGGCCTTATCGGGCGGCAGGGTCGGCTCGGGTGCCAACGCTTGACCGCGATCCACCCGCCCTTTCAGCCGACAGCCATTCCCGCCCGTCGGTACAGGTCGAAAAAGTGGTGGGTGGGACCGCACCCCTTGCCCAAAGACAAGGCATTTTCAATCGCCCCGGTAATGTAGATCTTGGCCTGGGTCACGGCATCGAAAAAAGACTCCCCCCGCGCCATGTGGGCGGCGATGGCCGACGAAAAGGTGCAGCCGGTGCCGTGGGTGTTGGCCGTGTCGATCCGCCGGCTCTCCAACAGCTTGACATCTTGTCCGTCAAACAATACATCCGCGGCGTTCCCCCGCCCTAAATGCCCACCCTTGACGACGACCATTTTCGCCCCCAATGCCGAAATTTCCCGTGCAGCGGTTTTCATTGCATCGATATCCGTGATCTGCTTTCCCAGCAGGGCCTCGGCTTCGGGCAGGTTGGGGGTGACCACCCGGGCCAGCGGGAAGAGGTGTCGGACCAGGGCCGCCTGGGCATCGGGCTGAAGCAGGGCATACCCACTCTTGGAAATCATCACCGGATCCAGCACCACCGGCGGGAGCCGTTCAATGCGGCCCAGCGCATCGGCGATGGCTTCGATGAGGGGAACACTGGCCACCATGCCGATTTTGACGGCATGGACGGGGATATCTTCGAACAGGCAGACGATTTGGCCGTGTACGATCTCCGGCCGCATCTCCTGAATGGCATATACCTTCTGTGTATTCTGCACCGTCACGGCGGTCACGGCACTCATGCCAAACACCCCCAACGCCTGAAAGGTTTTCAGGTCTGCCTGGATTCCGGCCCCACCCGATGAATCCGATCCGGCGATGCTCAATGCCACACGCATGTCGTTCTCCTGGTTGGAAATGATCACTATAGAAAGATAATTAGCCTAAAACCATTCAGCTTTTCGGCCGCCTGCCGATAATGGTAGTGAAACGCGGTCAACAACTCGACTCGTTGACCGGACAACGCCGATATCGTCGATAAAAAGCATGCCTCCACATCCACACCATCCAATCAGCCCGATCAACAACAGCAGCGGCAGGGCCGTCGGCCTCCTCATCGCCCTGGTGCTCGTGCTCGCCCTTGCCGGTGGCGGAGGGTTTCTGGCCTACACCAAATATTATAAAAAGGAGCCGCTTCGGTCCAAACTCGCCTCCATGAAGGTCAACGGCGAACTGATAGGTTTTACCCATGACCACGTATCCACGGCGCTGTACGGCAACATGGTCCTGCTGGACGACATCCTGGTGATGATGGACGCGGAACTGGACCGCCTGAAGCGCATCGGCAAAAAGTTCCCCAACCAGCGCGGCATCGTTGCCGACCAGACCAAAGAACTCAAGGTCGCCCGGGAGCGCCTGGCCGCGGTTCTTGCCGATGTATCCGCCAAGCTGGAGAGAATGTATGTCACCTGGCTGGTAGATCGTTCCGAGGGAACCGGTCAGATCCGATCACAGAAGGGAACACTGACCCGACAGTTGGCCGACGCCATCCGCGGCGAGGCCGTGCTGATCAGCCGCATTCGCACCCATCCCGACGCCGCATCTTGAATTGGCATCTATCGGTAGGTACGATAGTCCACCCCATACTTCTTGGCCTTGTAGGCAAATTTGCGCACCGTGGTCTTGAGGATCTCCGCAGCCAGGGTAATGTTTCCCCGGGTATTTTTCAGGGAATCGATGATCATCTCCTTTTCCAGCGCCCCCACGGCATCCTCCAATGAGAGATCCGGAAGGGTACCGCTCTCCTTGCCCGTCTGAAGCGTGGGCGGCAGGTGGTAACTGTGAATGGCACCCTCCTCGCAGAGCAGCACGGCCCGTTCAATGCAGTTTTCCAGTTCACGTACATTACCGGGCCAATGGTAGGCCATGAGCATATCGATGGCCGGGGTGGAGAGCCGCTTGACCTCCCGGCCGTTCTCTTCGGCATAACGCTCCAGAAAGAAATCCGCCAGCAACAGGATATCGGTTTTGCGTTCCCGCAAGGGGGGCATGTAAATGGGAAAGACATTGAGACGGTAATACAGGTCCCCGCGAAAGGAGTCATCGTCAACCGCCTGTTCCAGGTTCTTGTTGGTGGCCGCGATGATGCGCACATCCACCTTGAGTGTCCGGTGACCGCCCACCCGCTCGAATTCACGCTCCTGCAGAACACGCAGCAATCGTACCTGCACGTCGGGTTCAATGCTGCCGATTTCGTCTAAAAAAATGGTGCCTTTGTGGGCCAACTCGAACCGCCCGGGCTTCTGTTTGACCGCCCCGGTAAAGGCGCCCTTCTCATGGCCGAACAGTTCGCTCTCGATGAGGTTGTTGGGAATCGCCGCGCAATTGACTTTGACGAACGGCCCTTTCGACCGCGTGGAGTTGTAGTGAATGGAGTTGGCCACCAGTTCCTTGCCGGTGCCGCTTTCTCCACGGATCAGCACGGTGGCATTGCTGCGCGACACCTGGCTGATCATCTGGTAGACTTCGCGCATTTTGTTGCTGTTGCCGATGATGTTGTTGATGCGGTACTTGTTTTCCAGTTCATCCCGCAGACGCTTGTTTTCCGCCCGCAGGGCCTCTTTTTCCAGGTGGATGGTTTCCAGATTGATGGCGTGCCGGGCCAGCATGGTGGCCACCACGGATAGCAATTTGGTGCCTGCCTCCAGAGGGTATTCGGGATCGTAGGCCCTGTCCACGCTCAGGGCGCCCACCACCCGTTTTCCCTTTTGCACCGGGACACAAATAAAGGAGACTTCCCCCATCCCCTTGATTTTGCGCGATGCGGTCCGGTTGAGAAACAGGGGTTCTTCACTGATTTTGGGAATCGCCACGGCTTCGCCGGTTTCGATCACCCGGCCGATGATCCCCTCACCCAGCTTGTATTTCACCCGCTCCATGGCACTTTTGGAAAGGCTGTGGGCGACCTCGATGTTGATTTCGTTTCTCAAGGGGTTGAGAATAGAGATGGTTCCACGCTCCATCTGCATGGACGTAGAGAGGATATCCAGTACTTTGTACATGGACTTTTTCAGGTCCAGATGCTCGTTGAGGGCATTGGATATCTCGTATAAAAGGGTGACCTGTTCAATGGCTTTCATCTTTTTCCTTTTTTTGGTCTCATGAGGGAACTCAAAAAATGTATGACAGACATCTGTTTACAACATTTTTGTAATCTCTGACAACCCTGGAAAGCGATGTATATCATTTTAGGGCCTCGGAACACGTCTTGAAAGGAAATTAGGGAAGCGGTAAAGTGAACCTATGATTCTACACATCGATATGGACGCCTTTTTTGCCTCGGTGGAACAATTGGACCACCCGGAGCTGAAAGGAAAAGCCCTGGTCGTGGGGGGCGACTCGGGCCGGGGGGTCGTGGCGGCCGCCAGCTATGAGGCCCGCCGATACGGCGTCCACAGCGCCATGCCCATGTTCATGGCCAGACAGCGCTGCCCTCGGCTGGTCATCGTCCCCCCGCGCAGGGACCGCTACGGCGAGGTATCCCGATCGGTCATGGCAATCCTTGGCTGCTATTCGCCGATCGTAGAGCAGGTCTCCATCGATGAAGCCTACCTGGATGCAGCCGGATGCGGCCGGCTTTACGGCTCTCCCCGGGACATGGCCTGCGCCATTAAAACCGACATCCGGGACAGGGTGAACCTGACCTGCTCCATCGGCATCGCCCCATTGAAGTTCCTGGCCAAAATTGCGTCGGACATGCAAAAGCCGGACGGCCTGACCGTCGTCGGCCGTGACGACGTGTCCGGTATCATTGCCACACTGCCCGTGGAAAAGGTGCCTGGTGTGGGCAAGCATGCCTATCAGCAGCTCAGGCAAATGGGCGTCGCCACCCTGGGAGACGTCAGAAAAACCGGACGGCGCATTCTGGTGGATCGACTTGGCAAGTTCGGTCATCGGCTGGCGGATCTTGCCCACGGGCAGGACGACGCCACCGTCACCCCCCACGCCCCCACGAAATCCATTTCTACGGAGCGAACCCTGTCGTCCGACACGCGGGACCGGGAACGACTGAAGCAACATCTGCTGGCACAGAGCCAGGAAGTCGGCCGCCAGCTTCGCCGCCAGGGGCTGTTGTCCCGAACCATCACCGTGAAACTGAAAGACACGGATTTCAAACAGACGACCCGCAGCGTGACCCTGGACAGCCCCAGCCAGTCATCGGAAACCATCTACCGCACGGCTGAGGCCCTGCTGGCGAGTCATCCTTTACCCCAGGCAGTTCGGCTGATCGGCGTGGGGGCCTCGGCGTTGATTGCCGACACCACACCCCAGCAGGCTTGCCTGTTTCCAGGCATTGAAAAAAAGGCGCGCGGATGGGAAAAAATTGACCGGGCCGTGGACCGGATTGCCGAACGGTTCGGCCATTCGGCCATTCACCGGGGATCGTTGGCGCCGCCGGATGACCTATCCATGGACTGAGTTCTGGGTTCTGGGTTCTGGGTTCTGGGTTCTGGGTTCCGTCCTCCGTCCTCCGTCCTCCGTCCTCCGTCCTCAGTCCTCAGTCCTCAGTCCTCAGTCCTCCGCTATCCATGGTCTGCTGGGGGTTGAACCGCCGCACCCGCATACGGAGCGCCTTCAGTGCATCCGGGTCGCGTTCGCGGCCGTATCGCAGACCGATGTAGCATCCTATGATCGCATCCACCTCACGCCCGAGCGCAGGGTGCCGATCCATCAGCAAGCGGCCATAGTCCAACGGCCCTTGGTGCAATGCCTTGGGGATGCCGGCATTGGCCATCTTATCCAGAAAACGTCCATAAATCTTCAGCACCTTGTCGTCGAGCGGTTTCGGGCCTCCCTTTTTTCGAATGCCGCCCAGCAGGATCCCCCCGGCGACCAACAAGGGCGGCAACGCCATGAACAGCAGCCAGCCGCTTCGCCGCCCCGTGGAAATGCCGATCCGTTTCAAAAGAGCGATCTGGTCTTCAGCGGAAAATCCCATGAACCATATGTTCCACCGCGTATTGACGGCCTCCCAGGTCTGGCGCACGGTTTCGGTCAAGCGAGACAACCAATCGCCCCGGGACCGACCGAGAAACCAGAGCAGCGCCTCTCCGGCGAGGGCGCGTTCAATGCCGGCGTCGATACGGTCCGGGGCTACGGTAAATGTGGGGTCCACGCGCACCCATCCCTGCTCCCTGTGCCACACCTCGCACCAGACGTGGGCATCCGAATGGCGAACGGTGAGAAAATTTCCCAGGGCATTCCACTTGCCCCCCTGATACCCGCCCACGATCCGCGTCGGCACACCGGCAGCCCTCATGAGCACGGTAAAAGCGGTCGCAAAATGCTCGCAAAATCCCTTCCGGCTGGCAAAAAGAAAATCGTCCACGGCGTGAAGCCCCAACCGGTCCGGCTGCAGCGAATACGAGAACCCGTTTTCCTTGAAAAACGCCAAGGCTTGCGCCACCACTGTTTCGGGTTCAGCGTGCGTCCGGGCCCACCGGCTGCCAAGGGCAACGGCCTGCGGATTTCGGTCCGGTGGAAGTTGCAGATAAGCCTCATCGGGCACATCGGCAGCATTCTGCAGGTAGCTCAGAAATGATGCCGCACCGTAATGAAACCGCTGCCAGATGGGTCGGCGGGCCATCAGGGTGTGGTCGTCCATGATGGTGGCCGCGGGGTTGGCCGTCACCGGCAAGTCGAGGACGAACAGGTTCCGCTGGCCGGTAGGTTCAAGGATCACCGAATACCGGGACAGATCCGTGCCGCCGATACTGCCCATGCGGATTGCCTGACGGTCGGCGGGATACCAGCCGGCACCGTCAAAACGCTGGAAAACCATGCCCCGCCAATAGCGACGATCCGGATCCGGAACCGGTGAGTCAAACGTAACCGAAAAGGCGGGTTCGTTAACCAGCACCAGCCGGGATACATCGCCGATACGCAGGCTGCTGGAAAAACCGGAACGGCTTTGCTTGGCCCACGGGGGCCCCCAGAAGCTGCCGGAAAGCCGCGGGAAGAGAAGAAAAAACACCACCATCAGCGGAACCGCCGCCAGGATCAGTCTGGCGGAGAGCTTCATCTGCCGGTCGATGGAACCGGTGGGATCGTTCACATGGATCAGCACGCCGGTGGTGGTCCAGACCGATATGAACAGATAAAGGGTCATGGAAAGGTTTTCAAAAACGAACAGACTGGTGATGGTCAGAAAATAGGCCAGAAAAACCGTCACCATACTGTCCCGCCGGCTTCGGATCTCCAGGGGTTTGATGCCGGCCATCACGGCCAGCAGGGCGATAAAATCTTTGCCGTCAAACCGCAGGCCGGCAAACATCAGCACCGCCGTCATGCCGAGGATAAAGATCGCCAGTCGGACGCCCCGCGACGCCATGGGCCATCCGCGGCTGTCACGAAAGAGCAGATATCCCCACGAGACCGCGCACCACCCTGAGGCCCACCAGGGCAGTTGAAGCACCAGGGGCGCCATGGCCACCGCAAGGGCAAGGAGCAGCTGGCGAACGGGCTGTCGATGCATGGTTCAGCCGTTCCCGTAAAGGGCCAGCGCCCGGAGGCATCGGTCCCGATGAACCCTGCCGTTGGCGGCAGGAAAGGTTTGTCCGGCCAGGCGCATGCCGAAGCTGCATCGCTGATGGTACGCCTGAAGTATATGGAAGCAGAGGATGGATAGTTTTCTTTCCGTATCGCCGCCCACGATGTCATCCATATCCAGCATCAGGGCCGCACCGGCCGGGCCGGCAAAGGTTTTGGTGTGAAGCCCCCGGCCACGTGAATAGGCCTGCCAGTGGATTCGCCCCGGTGAATCGCCGGGTTGGTAAGCCGACAGCCCCACGAAATCCTCGACCCCCGCCGTTTGACCGATGTCACCGGTTGGCTGGGCCGACCCGGTCGTGGCGCCGGACAGCGGCGCAGAAATGGGTCGGGGGTAGACCAGGCACTGCAGGCCGGTGTCGATCCGCGCCCAGGCCTGGAACAATCCCAGGGGATAGTCGCAGGCGATGCGCAGCCGTCCCGGGTCAAGACGTCCCCGATGGCCTGCCCACGCGCGAACCAGAACCCGGGCCGGTTGATTGGGCTTGAGATCCACCCGGGTACGATCCGCCGCATTGAAATACCAGCTGAGGCCAGTTCGGGCCCGGTCCACATCGGCCACGCGAAGGTCCACCTCCACGGAGCTTCCGGCAAATACCGGCATGGCCGTCGCCGACAGCAGGTG
This sequence comes from uncultured delta proteobacterium, assembly GCA_963705475.1. Taxonomy (GTDB): domain Bacteria; phylum Desulfobacterota; class Desulfobacteria; order Desulfobacterales; family Desulfosarcinaceae; genus Desulfosarcina. The sequence goes on from CAVPJS010000011.1 coordinate 34,010, forward strand.
CAGGCCGTAAAGCATGCTGTAGGTGTGCATCATGGCCGTCAGCCCGAGGCTGCCCAGTAGGAACGTCAGCAAAAAACCCAGGTTGTTGTTGTAGTTGACGGACCCGATCAGCATGGCCCCCAGCACCGCCAGGTAAAGCATGCCGTAACCCGTGGGGAGAATATAGATGTTGCGCAGGCCCAGGACCACGGGAACGGTCGTGTTGCCGCCCACAAAGCGATAGAAGGTGCGGGCAATGGCGGAGGTCACGGCACAGCCACCTCTTGAAACAGGGTTTCCAGCCGCCTCGCCGGGATCTCTGCCAGGTCATCGCGGGATCTGAGCCGGTGCCCGACCACGCTGACCAACACGGCCTGGATATCTTCGGGCAGGGCGTAGTCCCGGCCGCTGATAAATGCCCAGGAGCGCGCGGCATGCACCAGCGCCAGACCGGCGCGTGGTGAAAGGCCCATGTGAAAGTGCTTGCCGGTGCGGGTAAAATCAAGCAGGTCCTGAAGGTAGGTCAAAAAGGCGTCGGCCACGTGCACCTGGTCTACCTGTTTCTGAAGTGCCAGCACATCCTCCGGGGACAGACATCGCTGCATCTCCGTCAAGGCTTGGCGCTGCGTCCGGTCCCCGCTCAGCAGCCGCCGCTCCGCCTCACGATCCGGGTAGCCCAGTTCGATGCGCATTAAAAACCGGTCCAACTGGGACTCGGGCAGCGGAAAGGTGCCGGACAACTCCATGGGGTTCTGGGTGGCGATGACAAAAAAGGGTGTGGACAACCCGCGGGTCTTGCCGTCGCTGGTGACCTGTCCCTCCTCCATGGCCTCCAGCAGGGCGCTCTGGGTTTTGGGCGTGGCGCGGTTGATCTCGTCGGCCAGCAACACCTGGGTGAAAACCGGCCCCGGGTGAAAAACAAAGGCGCTGGTATTCTGGTCGAAAATGGAACTGCCCAGGATGTCGCCGGGCAGCATGTCGCTGGTGAACTGAACCCGTCTGAATTTCAGGCCCATGCACCGGGAGAGCACCTTGGCCAGCGTGGTCTTGCCGATGCCGGGAATGTCCTCGATGAGCAGATGCCCGCCGGCAAACAGACAGGTCAGGGCCAGGCGGATCTGCTCTTCTTTGCCCAGCACCACCCGGCCGACCTGGCCAACGATGGTCTCAAATTGCGGCTGCATACCCATAAATGTGTCACCTGTTAAAGTTGACGAATCAGGAACGGCGACGCTGCCCTCATTCGATGGGAATATCACTTTGTGATCAAGATAAGCGCCGATCGGTAAAATCCAACCCTTATATCGGCCTTTTCGACGAGTCCTGTAGCCTGCCTGACGCATACGCCTGGCTGGTGGAAGCGTTTTACCGTTGTCTGTCAATGATGGGACTTGGTTGAGGGTGTGTGGGGCTTGCAGGTTGGCCTGGGGCGGGATTGCCAAGCAATGAGGACTGGATGCTATTTCACCAATCGTGGATCAAAGGGATATACCACCGGCCGGCCGATTTCAATCTCGGTAAATTCAGGATGGGATGGATTGATCAGACAATTGAACGCTTCGGGAACCGCAACGCCGGGCACCTTCGGCACAGGGGTTCGCCGTTGCTTGATCCAACGGTCACCGATGGCCTTCTTCGATCATCCCTTTCAGCATCCGGATCTCTTCGGCCCAGCGGCTGTCGTCCGGGGTCTCGAGGATCATGGGGATCCCGTCGAAGCGACGATCGTTCATGATCATCCGGAAAACCGCCAGTCCCAGTGTGCCCCGGCCAAGGCTTTCATGGCGATCCACGCGGCTGCCCATGGTCTTCTTCCCGTCGTTGAGGTGAAGGCCTTTCAGAAAAGAGAAACCCACCACAGCGTCGAAGTGGGCCAGGGTCTCTTCGTACCCCTGTGGCGTGACCAGGTCATACCCCGCCGAAAAGGTGTGGCAGGTGTCCAGGCAGACCCCCACGCGGGTTTTGTCTTCGACCCCGTCGATGATGGCGGCCAGGTGTTCGAACCGGTGCCCCAGGTTGGTGCCCTGGCCGGCGGTGTTCTCGATCACTGCCGTCACGCCGCGCGTCTGCACCAGGGCCAGGTTGATCGATTCGGCAATCCGCGCCAGACAGGCCTTCTCGGTAATCTTTTTCAGGTGGCTGCCCGGGTGAAAGTTCAGGTATTTCAGCCCCAGCTGCTCGCAGCGGCTCATTTCATCGATAAAGGCGGCCCTTGATTGCTGCAGTCCCGCCGGCTCGGGGTGCCCCAGGTTGATCAGATAGCTGTCGTGGGGCAGGATCTGATCCGGTGCGTAGCCGGCAGCCGCGCAATTCTCCTTGAAACGGCGGATCGATTCATCCGTCAACGGTTTGGCCTTCCACTGGCGCTGGTTTTTGGTAAACAGGGCAAAGGCGGTGGCATCGATCTGTTTGGCGTTCAGCGGTGCGTTCTCCACACCGCCGGACGCACTCACATGGGCGCCGATATATTTCATGACTTCGTTCTCCGTATGATTCCCCAAAATGGCATCTTGCGGCCCAGATCTGCGTTCTCGTCTTATTGTACTCCTCGACGTAGCGCTGCTACGCCTGCGGTTGCAATAAGCCTGCGGCCTTGATCTGAACCACAATCTACCATTTTCAAGATTTGGAAGATTTGCATTTAGATTCTTCGGCGTTCTCCCGCAGCGTTTCTACCGAGACGATGTTGCAAGTCTTCGTCAGATTGTCGAAGGCAACCACCGCCAGCCCCGCCTCCAGTTGGCGGCGCACCATGGCCACATTTTCAGCCAGTGATCCCCTGGTGTAGCCCGAATCGGTGCCGTCGCGGGTCACGAACTCCTCGATGAGCCCGGAAAGCGCCTCCGGGCTCAACTGTCGGTAAGGTACAACCAGCATCGCTTCACGGTCAGGCATCGGGTCGCCGTCCTTTCGGGCGAAACACCGCTTTTATCGTCTTGGCCGCATACTGATCCGCCGTGCTTTGAACAGCGGCGATCAGCCGCGCCACCTTATCCGGATCCTTTCTCCCCGGCGACGTCTCCACACCTGAGCTGACGTCGATGGCCGCCGGCAGGGCCGCACGGACGGCCTCGACGACATTGTCCGGCGACAAGCCCCCGGCAAGTACCAGCGGTTGACGCTGTCCGAAATCTCTGGCCGCGCCCCATTTCCAGGCCATGGCATTGCCGCCGGGAAGCGGGCCCTTGGCGCACTCCACCAGATAGCCGTCGACATCGAATGCCGGCGCCTGGTCGAAACCCGGCCTGCCGTCGACGAACAGGGCTTTGATGACGCCCACCCCTTCGGCCTTCAACCGCGCCGCCAGCCGTGCCGATTCCCGGCCGTGAAGCTGCACCATGGACAGCCCGCAGCGTTCGACCCGCGCCATGATATCGGAAAAACCGGCGTCGACGAACACACCCACGCCAGCCGCCGTTTCCGGCAGTGCCCCCACCACGGCCCTGGCCTGGTCAGCGGTGAGATGGCGGGGGCTTTTTGGAAAAAAGACCACACCGATGGCGTCGGCACCCAGACCAGCGCATTGGGCGGCCTCATGGGGAAGGGTCAACCCACAGATCTTCACTTGGGGATAGGGACGGTTCATCGCAGGTGCATCGGTCATGCGGCACCGCTGCCGGGGAACGGCGCCTCGGGTCCGGCTTCCATCAACGCACGGATGAACCGGCCCGGGTCATCGGACCGGACAATGCTTTCCCCCACAAGAAAATTGAAGATTCCGGCCTTCAGATTCCGTTGAATGTCCGCCGGGCCGGCTATGCCGGAGGCTGCCACGGGCACCTGACCCGGCGCCAGGCGGGCAACCAGGTCCATGGCAATGGCGATGTCCGTTTCAAAAGTGCTCAGGTTGCGATTGTTGATGCCCACCAGACGTGCACCGCAGGCGGAAACGGTGCGTGCATCCGCCGGCGTGTGGATTTCCACCAGGGCATCCATGCCCAGTTCGCGGCACAGGGCATACAGCCGGTCCAATTTTTTTGCGCTGAGGATTCTGGCGATCAGCAGAATGGCATCCGCACCGGCCGCCGCCGCCTCGTACACCTGGTAGCGGCTGATGATGAACTCCTTTCTCAGCACCGGCAGGGTGCAGGCAGACCGCGCCGCCGTCAGGTCGTCGAGGCTGCCCTTGAAGTAATTGTGATCGGTGAGCACCGAAACGGCCGCTGCCCCGCTCTGCTCATACCGCAAAGCCGTGCGGGAGGCATCCAGATCCGGCCGGATGTCGCCTCTGGACGGCGACGCGCGCTTGATTTCGGCGATGATGTTCACCCCGGCGGCACCCGGCCGGGAAAGCATTTCAAAAAAGGGCCGGAAATCCGATCGCTGCCGGGCCAGTTCAGCCAGTCGGCCTTCGTCGACACCTTTTCTGGCCTGCGAAACCTCGCGCTCCTTCTGTTTAACAATTTCCGCAAGAAAGTCCGTCGGCATAAATGGCTACCTTATCCGTTGTCACGGGTGTATGCCGCCAGCGCATCCAGTTTGCCCATGGCGGCGCCACTGTCGACGGCCTCTTCAGCCAGGGCGATGCCCGCCTTCAGATCCGCGGCCTTCTGGCAGGTCACCAGGGCGGCAGCGGCATTGAGCAGCACCACGTCGCGCTTGGGGCCCTTCTCTCCCGCCAGGATCTTACGGGTAATGGCCGCATTCTCCGCCGGATCGCCACCGGTCATCTGATCCGGCTCGGCCAGTCGACCGAAATACTGCTCCGGGTAGATGTCATAGGTACGGATCATGTCGTTCTCCAACTGGGAAACGCGCGTGGCGGCGCACACGGAAATTTCGTCAAGTCCGTCGTGCCCGTGGACCACGAATGCACTCCTGGCCCCTAGCAGGCGAAGCGCCTCGGCGAACATTTCGGTAAGCTGGGGAGCGAACACGCCCAGCAGTTGGCAGTTGGCGCCGGCCGGATTGGTCAGCGGCCCCAGCATGTTGAAGATGCTTCGCAGACCCACCTCCGCACGCGCCTTGGCGGCAAACCGCATGGCGCTGTGGTAGAGGGGGGCAAAAAGAAAACCGATGCCGATCTCCCGGACCGCCTCTTCGACCACTTCCGGATCGGTATCCAGCCTGATGCCCAGGGTTTCCAGCACATCCGCGCTGCCGCACGTGGACGAGACACTGCGGTTGCCGTGCTTGGCCACGGTCACCCCGCATCCGGCCACGACAAAGGCCGTGGTGGTGGAGATGTTGAAGGTTTTGAGCCCGTCGCCACCGGTACCGCAGGTGTCCACCACCGGCGCGGCAGCGACCTGAATGCGGTGGGCCTTTTTGCGCATGGCCCTGGCCGCGCCGGCCAGTTCCTCAACGGTCTCCCCTTTGGTGGCCAGGGCGGCCATCATGGCACCCACCTGGGCATCGGTGGTCTTGCCGTCAAAAATCTCAGACATCATCTCCGCCATCTGGAACTGGTTCAAATCGGTGCGGCTGATGATGGTTGCCAGGTGATCCTTGAACATGGCTTCATATCTCCCTCTACTCGGTCTTAACACCTATATCATTTTTAAAAAATTGCGCAGCATCCGCTTGCCCAACGGGGTCATGATGGATTCGGGGTGAAACTGGATCCCCTCGGTGACATGGGAGCGGTGTCGAATCCCCATGATTTCGCCGTCCTCTGCAGCGGCGGTCACCGCCAGACAGTCGGGCAAACTCTCCTTCTCCACCGCCAGGCTGTGGTAGCGCATGGCCTGAAATGGCTGTTTGATGCCGTCAAAGATTCCCCGGCCATCACCGGTGATGGCCGAGGTTTTGCCATGCATCAGCCGCTTGGCGTTGATCACCCGGCCACCGAATACATGGGCGATGGACTGGTGGCCCAGGCAGACCCCGAGGATCGGTATCGCTCCGGAAAACCGCCTGATCGCTTCCACGGAAACACCGGCGGACTCGGGACGGCCCGGTCCCGGGGATATCACGATGGCTTGGGGAGCCATCGCCGCGATTTCTTCCACCGTGACGGCGTCGTTTCTTTTCACCGCGACGCCCTCCCCGATCTGCTTGAGATACTGGACCAGATTATAGGTGAAGGAGTCGTAATTGTCGATCATCAGTATCATGGTGTTGTTTCCCTCCCCTGCCTCTGGCGGGTCAGTTCGAGGGCCCGTTGAATGGCCATGGCCTTGTTGACGGTCTCCATCCGCTCGGTTTCCGGATCCGAGTCGGCCACGATACCCGCTCCGGCACGCACGGTAAGCGTCCCGTTTTCAATGCAAGCGGTCCGGATGGTAATGGCCAGGTCCATGTTGCCGCTGAAAGAGACGTATCCGACGGCGCCGCCATATGGACCCCGGGGACTTCGCTCCAATTCGTCGATGATCTGCATGGCCCGCACCTTGGGTGCCCCGGAAAGGGTACCGGCAGGAAAGGACGCCCGCAGCAGGTCCCAGGCATCGTAACCATCCTCGATATCACAGTTGATGTTGGAAACCAGGTGCATGACGTGGGAGTATCGCTCCACCACCATCAGATCCGTCACCTGGACCGTGCCGGTCCGGGCGACTCGACCCAGATCGTTTCGCCCCAGGTCCACGAGCATCAGGTGCTCGGCCCGCTCCTTCTCGTCGGCCAGCAGTTCCGATGCCAACGCCCGGTCCGCCTGCTCGCTGGCCCCCCGGGGGCGGGTGCCGGCAATGGGTCTGAGGGTGGCCACGCCGTTTTCCAGTCGCACCATGGTTTCCGGTGAGGATCCCACCAGGGCAATTTCGTCGAAGTGAAAAAAGTAGAGGTAGGGGGACGGGTTCACGTACCGCTGGGCCCGATAGACCGCAACGATGTCCCCGGGTGCGGGGCATTGAAAAGGCTGTGAGATGACGGCCTGGATCACGTCGCCCTGCCGGATGTGGTCTTTTACCCTGGCCACCCGCTCCCTGAACGTTTGTTCCGCCAGCAGGGGGACCATGGTCGGGCTGTCCCCGGCGCACGCCGGCTGGGTATCGACAACACCCGTGGCCATGCGCCGTTCCATGGCGTCCAGCCGCGTCATGGCATCGTCGTAGGCGGCCGCGGCATCCGGATTGTCGTCGGTAAAGGCGATGGCCACACAGATCATCGTATTGCGAATGTTGTCGAAAATAAGCAGTTCGTCACCGAGGATGAAGTGGGCCATGGGGGCATCCGCCGGCAATCGATTGGGAATGCGCTCGAAAAATGAAACCATTTCGTAGGTGAGGTAACCGACCAGACCGCCCCAGAACCGGGGAAGCTCAACCATTTCCGCCGGATGGAACCGGCTCATAAAGGTTTTCAGGGCGTTCAGGGGATCGCCGCCGTGGCGGATGTTCTCCTCCCGGCCGTTTTCGGCAATGGTCACCTGATCGATAAAGACCTTGACGTGGGTACGGGCCGACGTGCCCAGAAAGCTGTAGCGCCCCCATTTTTCACCGCCCTCCACACTCTCCAGAAGGAAAAGTGGTGCCCGCGGTCCCTTCCCCCCGTGGTCGTAGCATTTTTTCAACAGGGAAACCGGCGTCTCCATGTCGGCCAGAATCTCGCGACAAACAGGAATCACATTACAGGTCCGGGCCAGCGCATCAAACCGTTCCCGGCTTGGAAACTCCTTCAATTTCATCTGACATCCTCATCTCCAATAAAAAAAAAGCCGTGTTTGGTTCCACGACCCTGAACAAGCGATGTTTAAGGGCTTTTTAAAGGGGTGTCAAGTTTTTTTGTTCTTATGCGTAGTAACATCCTGGTGGATGACTCACCTAACCCCCTCGGTGGCAAGAAAATTGCTTTACCTTTGTTGTCGAAAATCGGTTCTGAACAGGAAACGCACCGGATTCGTCTGGCCTGACCGGATATTGCTGGACAGTTGCCAAAACAGCCGTATGTTTTGAATATAAGCGCGTCCAAAAACGGACACACCTGTGCACAAAAGGGTATCCGAAGCGCAAGAATTGCCGCAACGGCTACCCAAAGCCAACGCGAGGTGCGCCATGCCAAGACAGACCCGAATCCTGGTCGTGGAAGACGACCCCAACGTATCCACCGTGCTGACCGCCCGATTGGAGAGTTTGGACTACCGGGTGTGCGGTACCGCCGAAACGGGACTCGAGGCCATCAGCGGCGTTTACCGGAACAGCCCGGACCTGGTCACCATGGATATTCTGCTCAAAGGGGAAATGAACGGAATCGAAGCCGCCACGAAAATCGCCGAAGGTTCGGATGTGCCCATCATCTACATGACCTGCCTTTCCGATCAGCAGATCTTCAAGCGAGCCCTCGGAACCCACCCGTACGGATATATCATCAAACCTTACGACATCAATGAATTGCGATCGGCCATTGAAATTGCCGTGGTCAAACACGAGGCGGCCAAAGCGCAGAAAATACTGATCACCCAGCTGAAAAAAGCCCTCCAGGAAGTCAAAACCCTCAGCGGCCTGCTGCCGATCTGTGCCTCCTGTAAAAAAATTCGTAAAGACGACAGCACCTGGCAGGCGATCGAGGACTACATCACCAGCCATTCCGATGCCGATTTCACCCACGGTATCTGCCCCGAGTGCGCCCATCGGCTTTACCCGGAACTGTATCGACACCAAGGCTGATCCGGGCCGGGTCTTGACACGCATCCGGATTTGGGTATTGACAGCACACCGATTCCCTCGGAGAATGGTGGGGTCACGATCACACCGATTAAAGACGGGGTAAGATGGCGCGCATGGAATACCAAACCTTCCGATTGGAGACGCTGCCCGCATTAGCGGCACCGGTGTTTATCGTCGGTTTCCGGGGGTGGGGCAATGCACTCGAGGTGTCGGCCGGCACGGCCGCCTATCTGGTGGAAACCCTCAAGGCCGTTCCCTTCGGCCAAGTCGACCCCGACGCCTGCTATCGTTATGACGAAAGCCGCCCGGTGGTGAAAATCGAAACCGGTGTCATGAAATCGATTACCCCCCCGAGAGGAAGCTTCTTCGCCATCGAAACCCGGCCCGGTGACAACGATCTGGTCATATTGATCGCCGACGAGCCCAGCCTGAACTGGTACCGGTTTTCCCGGGAGCTGGTGGATCTGGCCCACCAGTTGGGCACACCAGGGGTGTTTACCCTGGGCAGCATGTTCGACAATGTGTTGCATACGGACCGGATTGTTTCAGCGGTGGCCAGCGGCAGCGATGTCGAAGGCCTGGTCAGCCGGCACGGCGTGATCCCGATCAATTATCACGGCCCCAGCGCCATCCATACGATCATTCTGGACGCGTGCCGGAAGCGTGCGGTGGCCGGGGCCAGCCTCTGGGGTCACTGTCCCGCCTACCTGCAGGGCATCACCCACCATGGCATGATGCTTCAGTTGGTCCGGCTGCTTGCCGATATGGCCTCCTTTTCAGTGAAGACAGACGCACTGGAAGCCGGCTGGGAAGCCCTTGAGCTTCAAATTCAAAAGCTGATGACCGACAATCCCAAACTCCAGGAAATCATGGACCAGGTCCGCAAAAAGAAACGCGAGGGCGCCATGCAGGACCTGGGACAGAGCGGGAATGGACTGGGAAAAGTGATCAATCTTAAGGATTTTCTCAGCCCCTGACCGTTACTGACGGTATACGGTGGGCTTGTCTTCAACGCTGATGTCGATACCGACCGTGTCTCCGGTCTTAAAGCCGATCCGCTTGAATTCGCGAACCACGTCGTCATGGCGATCCACATACCAGTAAACGGTCCACAAGGGGTTTCGGACCGTGTCGATACCGTATGCATCATGGCTGCACAGATTGATCCGGAACTTGTCCTTGGCAATCAGCGTGTCGGCTTCGGACAGGAATATATCGATCTGGTAGAGGTTGTTGTGCAGGGCTTTGGACAGTTCCGCCTGCAATTCCGGGGTATCGTCCAGGTAATGGCTGGCAATCTGGTACAGATCGACCGGATCCTGAATGGCAAGCCCGAGCACCGCATATCGCTGGTGGCGCAAGGCAAACGCCTCGAGGTCCGCTTCATAGGCCCTGATGGAATCGAGGATCTGGGCAATATCCGGCTTGCCGGGCGTGGCACATTCGCTGACCATCTCCTCACACTGTGAGATGATGTCGATGTAAAAGGCTTTATTGTCCATCACATAGACCGGCCGCTCCCGGTAGCTGCGCCGCTTGCGGATTCTCCGGATACCGTCCAGGGTGATGGACCGCTGGCTCTCCTTTTCTTCCAGAATGTCGATGCTGGAAATGTCTTTGGCCTGCACCACGTGGATGCCGCCGTCGGCCGAAATGATGTATTCGATCTCGCATCGGAATCCCAGATGCTTCTGAATCTCCTTTGACAGCTGAACCAGCCGTCGGTCATGGGGGGTCCGGGTGATGTATGGCTCGCTTTGCACCTTGTGAATGCGGTCCCGGCAATATCCGAATTCCCAGTTGCCGCCGATGATCTTGGCCATCACGCTGGATCCGTCGATATAGGGCATGACGATCACCCCCATCTGTTCAAGATCCATCGGCGGCGCATGGTTGAACCGCTGCTGGCGGGCAATGCTCAATTGCTTGCTGGTTCTGGCCAGCTTGATCATCTTGTTGCGGGCATAGCGGATGCCGCCCACATCGGCGTAGGTTTCCAAAGAGTCGAATGTCCCGCCTTTGAACCGACGCTCCGATGGATGGGCACTGCGGGCAATCACCTTGAAGCTTTCGCGGTGTTTTTCCAGAAATGACTCGAGGGCGGCAAAATCATCGGTCTCAAAGTGCTGCGGGGGAACATAAATGAAGTCCGGGACGTTAAAGCCGCCCTGCTTGAGCTTCTCCAGCAGTTCCGCTTTTTCGGGTATCGAAGGATCACGCATATCTCTCCTCTTGACTTTTCCATTCAATGTCTTTAGTAAAATAAAGCCGACCGATCATTCGGTCGGCTTTATGGTGAACGGGTAACACATGTCCAAACGAAATGCAATCCTTGCTTCGGCCACCCGGCTGTTTTCCCGAAACGGGTTTCAGGGCACCGCCATGGCAGAGCTGTCCACCATCACCGGTGCGGCAACCGGAACCATCTTTCACCATTTCAAAAACAAGCAAGACCTCTTTATCCAGGTGTTGAACGATGTGAAAGCGAGCATCCTGGACCAATTTGATCGGCATCAGCAGACCCACCGGGATCAGAAAGGATTGGCGCAGGTCGAAGGTGTCATCGCTTTTTACCTTCACCTGGCCGGCACCATGGAAGACCAGTTCCTGATGCTGCACCGTCACTTTCCTTACCAAATGGCCGAAACCAATCCGGTGTGCCGCAGCTATCTGGAATCCATCTACACCGGCTTGCTGGACATCTTCGAGGAGGGAATTCAAAAGGGCCTTCAGGACGGGTCGGTCGCGGTCGACGCTCCACGAAAGACGGCGATGGTTCTTTTTGCCATGGTGGACGGCATTGTCCGGCTTAACACATACCGGGTGTATGACGCCGGCACGCTTTATGACAGCCTGATGGTTGCCTGTCGCAGGCTGCTGACCGGAGGCCGGTAGAACAGCCGTGGCCGATATGCCCGGCTGGCCGGTCTGCCGGCCTATTGCGGCCGCTATCCGACTGTTGATCAGGCCATTCGTGCCATCCACAGGCAAACCCACAAGAGGGGGCACCGAGAAAAGCTGCCCGTTGACCGCGGTTCGGCCCCTATCGCCCCACAGCGAACCCAAAGGAAGGTAGCGATGTCTGTCATTGCCATTTTCAGCGGCATTTTCTGCAGCGCGGACGCGGTGGTCCGGGACGTGATGGACAGCACCGGGTACCGACTGATCACTGACGACCAGTTGGTCACCAGGGCCGCTGAGACGTCCGGTATGCCCGAAGACAAGCTTCAGCGCGCCTATTCGGCCAGGACATCGATTTTCAACAAGTTCACGCATGAAAAAGAGTGCTCGATTGCCTGCCTGCGCCTGGCTCTGGCAACCGAACTGGAAAAGGGCCCTGCCGTGGTCCACGGGTTCTCCAGCCTGCTGATCCCCCAGTCTGTCAGCCATATGCTCCGGGTCTGCATTATCGCTGAGGCACCCTATCGCATCGAACAGGCCGAGGTCGTCCATGGCCTGACTGAAAAGGATGCCTTGAAACAGATCCGCGCCCGGGATGCGGACAATGCCGCTTGGACCGAAACCATGTTTTCCGCCAAGGATCCCTGGGACATCAGCCTCTACGACATGGTGATCCCCATGAACCGGATGAATGTGGCCAAGGCCGGCGCCCTGATCGAGGAGAACCTCATCAAAGACGCCGTTCGTCGCACCAATGCCTCCATCCAGGCCGAAAAAAATTTCCTGCTGGCCGCCACCGTTGAGACGGCGCTCTGCCGTGCCGGGCACAATGTTTCGGTGACGGCCGAAAACGGGGCAGTGGTGCTGACCATCAACCAACACGTGCTGATGCTGGCACGGCTGGAGGAGGAACTCACATCCATTGCCGGCGCGGTTACCGGCGTTCGGTCGGTAAAAACAGTCGTCGGCAAGGATTTTCACCAGGCCCCGATTTATCGCAAACACAGCCTCGAGGTACCCTCCCGCGTCCTGCTGGTGGACGATGAGCGGGAGTTCGTACAGACCCTGTCGGAACGACTGGAACTGCGCGAAATGGGATCCGCCGTGGCCTATGACGGTGAATCGGCCCTGAGCCTGGTGGCCGAGGACGATCCGGAAGTGATGATCATCGATCTGAAAATGCCGGGGATCGACGGCATGGAGATATTGAGGCAGGTGAAAACCACCCGACCGGAAATCGAGGTGATCGTTCTTACCGGCCACGGCAGCGAGGCAGACCGCAAGCGCTGCAAGCAGCTGGGCGCCTTCGCCTATATGCAAAAACCCGTGGATATCGACGAGTTGAGCGAAACCCTGAAGAAAGCCCATGAAAAAATACAGCAATTCAAATCCTGAGCCGGGCCTAGCGGTTTTCCCGCCAGGAAAACGGTGTCGCCCATGCTGAACCTGTCCAGATTCAAACCCCGCTTCTGGGATCATCGGGATGCGGCCTCAGGACCAGGCCACAGCGACTTCAGCTTCAGGCGTAAATGGCTGATGATTGTGTCTTTCACCACCGTGGTGACCCTGACGCCCCTGCTGGTCATGACGCTGGTTGACTACCGGCTCACCCGCCAGGCCTTTGAATCCGAAGCGGCGATGGGCACCGCCCGCATGGTTTCCAACACCTGGCGCAGTATTTCGTTTCTGCTGTCCCAACGCCGGGCAGCCCTTCAATTCGTCGCCCGGGACAACAGCCTGCCGGATCTGCTGGCACCGGGGAGGCTGGACGCCATCCTGGCCAACCTGCAGGGCGGCATGGGCGGGTTCATTGATCTCGCCGTGGTGGACGCCGACTGCACCGTGAAAGCCTATGCCGGTCCTTTTGCACAGAAGCGCAGCCAGGTGAAACCGACCGTCTGCTTCGATCATGCCGTCGCCAATGGATTTTTCATCAGTGACGTCACCGAAGACCAGGCAAAAAACCATCAACTGGTGGTGGCCATCCGGCACGACCTGGCGGTCGGCGGGTTCTTCGTATTGCGATCGACGCTTGATGCCGGGCTGTTGGATATTCCCGTGCTTGGGATGGCGCTGGATGAGGGCGACGACGCCTTCATCATCAACGGCCGGGGAACGCTCCAGACGCCCGCCCGGCGATATGGCAATCGCTTCGAAAAAGTACCCCTGACCATCCCTGAAACGGTCGACGGCACCCAGACATTGAAAACGGTGGATCAGGCCGGCCGTTTCATTATCATGGGTATTGCGCCGATTCCCGACAGCCCATTTCTGCTCATGATGGTCCGTCAGGAGTCGGGCATCATGGATCTGTGGCTCAAGCCACGCATGCGCCTGATCGGTTTTCTGCTGTTCAGCATCGCCATGATCCTGGTCTCGATCCTGGGCGTGGCCACTTACCTGGTCAACCGCATCCATGCCGCCGACCAGCGTCGGGTGCAGGCCCTGCATCAGGTGGAGTATGCCAACAAGCTCTCATCCATCGGCCGTCTGGCCTCGGGGGTGGCCCATGAAATCAACAACCCGCTGGCCATCATCAACCAGAAAGCCGGACTCATCAAAGACCTGTTCACCATCAACAGCATTTACAGCGGCAACGAGAAGCTCATGCGCCTGGTGGATGACGTGCTGGCATCGGTGCGCCGCTGCGGCACCATCACCCGGCGTCTGCTGGATTTTGCCCGGCACATGGAATCGTCCATGGAAACGGTGGACATCGAGGCGATCATTCGGCAGATCCTCGGCTTCATGGAAAAAGAGGCCGAACGGCGGTGCATCGTCGTCTCGGTGGCGGTGCAGGGGGGCATTCCGCGCTTTGAAAGTGACCGGGGAAATGTCCAGCAGATTTTCTTGAATCTGATCAACAATGCCTTTGCGGCCATGGCGGACGGCGGTCGCCTGGACGTCACGATCGGACGAAAGGGGACCGGGCATATCACGGTGACCGTTGCCGACACCGGTCACGGCATCCCGGAAGCCGACCTGAAGCGCGTCTTCGAGCCCTTCTTCTCCACCCGTCAAGGCCACGGGGGCACCGGTTTGGGACTGTCCGTCACCTATGGCATGGTCTCGGAAATGGGCGGCGAAATCACCGTGAGCAGCCGGCTGAACCAGGGAACCGCGTTTACGGTTACCCTGCCCCTGAAAACGGCACCGGCATCATCTGCCCCCGCCTGTGCCGTAAACCCGGCAAACAGCGCCGCCGCCGAGAGCCCATCCACGGAAGGAAAGACACCATGACAGACGATTCCCAAGCCATGGCCGCCGAGGGGGTTCGCTTCTTCGGAGAGATATCCGCGTCCATCTCCCACGAAATCAAAAACGTGTTGGCCATCATCAACGAGAACGCGGGGTTGCTCCAGGACCTGGTCATGATGATCGAAAAGGGAATGCCGCCGCCGACGGAACGGTTGTCGGGACTGGCCCAATCCATGGTCCGCCAGGTGAAACGGGGCGATCGGATCGTCAAGGACATGAACCGCTTCGCCCACAGCGCCGACCACCCTTCGGAGAGCGTGGAGGTTGGCGAGGTGATTCATTTTATCTGCGGGTTGGCAGCGCGGCTGATTGTCATGAAAGGGGACCCACCGAAGGTCGAGGTCCCGGCCACACCGATTGCCGTCGTCACCAACCGGTTTTTTCTGGAAGACCTGGTGTGGCGTTGCCTGTGCCGGGCCATGGACGCCTGTGCCCCAGACCAGATGGTATGCATCGTTGCCGAAAAAGCCGGAAACGCCCCCCGGATCCGTTTTTGCGGGTTGGCCGGGGATTTTCTGGCCCGTGAAGGGGGCCTTCCCTCGCCCCGGGAGGCGATGGTGGCCGGGCTTCTCGGCGTCCACTTGAAGGCTGACAGCGATAAGGGCGAAATCGCTATTATTTTCCCTTCGTAGATATTGATGGATTTATATAAATGCGCATATTCCGCAGGCAACTCGAAAGGAGCAGACAATGAAGGAAAGAGTACTGCTGGTTGATGACGAGGTGGAGTTTCTAGAAATCATGGCCGAACGCATGCGTGCCCGCGATATGGAAGTAACCACATCCACATCGGCCACCGAGGCGCTGTCCCTGATCGCCGCCGAATCCTACGATGCGGTGATTATGGATTTCATGATGCCGGAAATGGACGGCATCCAGGCCCTGAAGGCGATCAAGGAAAAACGACCGGAGATGCAGATCATCCTGCTCACCGGCCATGCGACGGTCCAAAAGGGTGTCGAGGCCATGAAGGCGGGGGCCATGGATTTTGTGGAAAAACCGGCCGACCTGGATGCGTTGGCCAAAAAGATCAAAACGGCCCACCATCAAAAAGCCGTCATCGTCCAAAAGCAAAGCCAGGACAAAGTCATCGCTATGCTCAGAAAATTTGGCATGTAAACCCGCCGCCCAGGCAAGATGATCATCAGGTGAATCCGGCACCTTCCGCCTCCGCGCGTGCCCTGCGCCGCTGACGCAAGGGGCTACGATGGCGCCGCGGCCAGCACCTTGGACCGCATCAGATCGAACACCGCCGGCCCTGAAGCGGAGGCGTCCGCCTCCCCGGAGGCAACGGCCTTGAGCGTATCGAACCGCCCCTTGTCCCGATTGCTCAGGGGGCTTTCCAGGAAGGTCAGGGTGTGGTGGACCAGACTGAACATCACCAGCGGTCCGAATGTGGTCTCGCCGCCGGGCTTTTCGCCCACCTGGCCATAGAGGTCGTGATGGTTCAGCGAAAAGGCCTTGGGTGCCGGTGCCAGCCCCAGCAGTTCGGCGAACAGCATCAGGCTCTCCTGAACGCCTTGGGCGTAGCCGTTCTCCAGGGATGCCGCCCCCTCCCGGGCAATGCCATCGATATCCGATGGGGTGAAGCGAAGGTCCAGTTCGCCGATGCAGAGTTCCTGAATGGTTTTCAAAGACGCCGCCTTCTTGCTGATCACCACATCCTTGTCGTTGAGTATTTTGATGGCATTGCGAATGTTCACCATCTCTTTCACGGTGGGACTTTTTCTCAGCACCACATCTTCAACGCTGGTGTGATAAATGGTCAGGTCGTTGTCCATCACCAGGATTCGCGTTTTCCCGGGGCCGTCGGTTTCCAGGAACAGCACCAGGTCCCGCTCCTCTCGACGGGACCAGGGGAAAAAGGTCATCAACGTCGCCAACACCGTCTTGTCGATGCGTTTGCCGCTGTCCACCGGCCCGATGGCATCGGCGATGGTGCGGGCCAATCGGTCGATCTCTATCTTCCGTAACAGGTTGTCCTTGTATGACATTGCATTTCTCCTTGGCGACCTGATTTGGTATTTGACATCTGTGCCGGATATTCATATGGATATCGCCTGTTACGCGAAAGGCCCCACCCCTTGATTACGCTGAAAACTGGCCGCCCGGCAAGACAATTGTTCCGGCGCGACGGCACGGACGAAACGAGCGGTCTATGCACCGTTCAACTGCATCGTGAAGATGCCGGGTCTTTCCGGAGAAAAAGGAGCCGCTATGGAAGATTTTGTTACCCTCGCCTACAACGGGCAGCAAATACGGCTGCCGGTAATCACCGGAACCGAAGGGGAGAAGGCCATCGACATCTCTGCCCTGCGAGCCAACACCGGCTTCATCACCCTGGACCCCGGCTACGCCAATACCGGCAGCTGCCTGAGCGCCATCACCTACATGGACGGCGAAAAAGGCATTCTGCGCTACCGTGGCATCCCCGTGGAGCAGCTGGCCGAACAGGGCACATTCAAAGAGACCGCTTACCTGCTCATCAACGGCAAGCTTCCCAACCGTGAACAGCTGACCCGGTTTTCGGTGATGCTCAACGACAACAGCCTGGTCCATGAAGACCTCAAGGCATTTTACCAGAACTTTCCCCGGGCCTCCCATCCCATGGGAATCCTCTCCTCCATGGTCAATGCCATGCGGAGCTTCTATCCGGAACTGGGCACCCTGGAAGAACAGATCACCATCACCATGACCCGGCTGCTGGCCAAGGTGCGCACCATGGCCGCCATGTCCTACAAGATTTCCCGGGGCCATAAGGTGGTCTATCCCCGCCCGGATCTGACCTACTGCGAGAACTTTCTCAACATGATGTTCCACACCCCGGTGAAACCCTATGAAATGAACCGTTCAGCCGTCAATGCCCTGCGGGTGTTCTGGATTCTTCACGCCGACCACGAGCAGAACTGCTCCACCTCGGCCGTGCGCGTGGTGGGCAGCGCCCGGGTCAATCTCTACGCAGCCATTTCATCGGGCATCGCCGCGCTGTGGGGACCGCTCCACGGAGGCGCCAACCAGGCGGTCGTCGAAATGCTCACCGCAATTCAGGCCGACGGCGGGAATTATCAAAAGGCCATCGAACGGGCCAAGGACAAGAACGATCCGTTCAGGCTCATGGGATTCGGCCACCGGGTCTACAAGACCTACGATCCCCGGGCAAAAATCATGAAAAAAATGTGCGACGAGCTGCTGGAATCCCTGCAGATCAATGATCCGCTGCTGGATATCGCCAAAGCGCTCGAGGAGGTGGCCCGCAAAGACCCGTATTTTATCGACCACAACCTCTACCCCAACGTTGACTTTTACAGCGGGATCGTCCTGCGGGCCATCGGCATCCCCACCAACATGTTCACGGTCATGTTTGCCATCGGCCGGCTGCCGGGATGGATCGCCCAGTGGAAGGAGAGCATGGACGATCCCAATTGGAAGATCTGCCGGCCTCGGCAGGTCTATACCGGTGCCACGAAATACGACTTCGTGCCCATCCATGAGCGGCCCTAGCGATCCTGATTCGACCGCGGACGTGATCAGTCAATCGGTCAGCGCCGCAGCCACGGCCGCCTCGGCGTGGATGCGCGCCGTATCGAAAACCGGCACCGGGCAGCCGTCGGCACGAACGAGCAGTCCGACCTCGGTGCAGCCAAGAATGACCCCACGGGCGCCGCGTGCCACCAGGTCGTCGATAATCCGGACATAGGCCCGGCGCGAAGATTCCCGGATCCGACCCAGACAAAGCTCCTTGTAGATGATGTCATGGACGGTCCGGCGCTGAGCCGCATCGGGAATCAGCACCCGCAACCCGTAACGGCCTTCAAGCCGCTTGCGGTAAAATTGCTCCTCCATGGTAAACCGGGTTCCCAGCAGACCGACGGCATCGATACCGGCGGCAAGAACGGCCTCGGCCGTGGGATCGGCAATGTGGAGCAGCGGAATGGTCATGCTTGCCGCCACAGGGTCGGCCAGTTTATGCATGGTGTTGGTGCAGATGATCACCAGGTCCGCCCCTGCGCGCACCAGCGACTGTGCCGCCTGAACCAGAATCGACTGCGCCGCATCCCACCGCCCCGCGTGCTGCAGTGCTTCGATCTCGGCAAAATCCACGGAGTACAGAATGCATTTGGCCGAATGGAGCCCGCCCAGACGCTCCCTAACAGCTTGATTGATCATCCGGTAATAGACCAGGGTCGATTCCCAGCTCATCCCGCCAATCATGCCGATGGTTCTCATCCGCTGAATGTCCTTTTTTTGCAGGCAAGCGTTTTGTTTTGACAGGCCGGCCGACCTTCACCTACACTAAGCGGTAAACGCTGGCTGAAAACCCATTTATATCCCCACAGGCTTTTTTATCAACCGCAAAAAATTAAATTTGTGGTGATCCACGCATCACACCGGAGGTGCCGCCATGCTGGTAAAAGAGATCATGACTGAAAACCCCATAACCGTCACCGCCGACACGGAAATTATCAAAGCGGCCAAAATCTTGTTGGACCGCCGCATCAACGGCGTACCGGTGGTGGATGACGCCGGCAAACTGGTCGGCCTCCTGTGCCAAAGCGACATTATCGCCCAGCAGAAAAAGCTCCCCGTCCCCTCGCTGTTCACTTTTCTGGACGGTTATATCAGCCTCAGTTCAATGAAAGGCTTCGAAAAAGCGGTCCGCAAAATCGCCGCCACGGCGGTCTCGGATGCCATGACCCCCAACCCGGTCACCGTCGGACCGGATTCGAACATCGAAACCGTGGCGGCCCTCATGGTAGACCATAATCTCCACACCCTGCCGGTGTTGGAAAAAGGTGTCCTGGTGGGTGTGGTCGGCAAAGAGGATATCCTGCGGACACTGATGCCCGTGGATCATTCATGATGAAAGGAGGCCCTATGGGTGTGAACCAGATTGTTTGTTGCAGCGATTTTTCGAATCATGCGGAAGCCGCTTTCCAAGCAGCCCTCGACCTGGCACAGCGGTATCAAGCAAAGCTTTACGTGATCCATGTGCTGCCACCGGTGGTCAACCCAATGCTCACCGACGCGGATTTGATGCTGCCCGAGCATCCCGACGAGAATCTGGTGGTCAGCCTGAACGAACGGATGCAGGAAGTCTATGGCGGCCGCATCCCCGAAACGGTCGAGGTTGAACTGGTGGTTCGCGACGGCCACGTCTCCACGGAAATCCTGCGCTTCATCGAAGAGACCGATGCCGATCTGGCGGTGGTGGGCGCCTTCGGCCTCAGCGGCATGGGGCTGGTCTTGTTCGGCAGCGTCGCCAAGCGAGTTTCTCACAAGGCACCGTGCTCGGTGATGATCGTGCGGGACAAGAAGACCTGATGCATCCACGGTTATGAAAATACTGCTCGTTTACCCTTATTTCATCGATCAGCGCATCGACGAGGAGGATGTCAGCGCCATTCCCATGGGCCTGTACTACGTGGGTGCCATGCTCCGCGCCAATGGCTATGCGGTGGACATTCTAAATGGCCACAACCTGGGAAAGGCCCCCCACCGCATCTACCAGGTGCTGGGGGACAAGCAGCCGGATGTGGTGGGTTTTTCGATCCTGCACGCCAACCGCTGGGGCGGCATCGACATCGCCCGCATGGTCAAGAAGGTCAATCCAAAAGCCACGGTGGTGTTCGGCGGCGTGGGGGCCACCTTCCTGTGGGAGCATCTTCTGACGCATTTTCCTGAGATCGACGTTGTGGTTCGGGGTGAAGGTGAGCACAGCTTCCTGGAGCTGATCCGCTTTATCGAGAAAAAGAAAGGCAGACTGCCCACGCACATTGAAGGCCTGGCCTTTCGGAAAAACGGCCTGCCCTTTAAAACCAGAGACCGGGCGCAGGTGGCAAACCTGGACAGCCTGCCCATGCCCGCCGACCATTTCACTTTTCAACACATTTCCCTCACGCGGGGATGTCCGGAGGGATGTACCTTCTGCGGATCCCCGGCATTCTGGAAGCGCCGGGTGCGCTTTCACAGCGCCGATTACTTCGTGACCCAGATGGAGATGCTTCGCGACAAAGGGGTCAGCTTCTTTTTCGTATCCGACGACACCTTTACCCTCAAGCGGGAACTGGTCATCGACGTCTGCCGCCGGATCGTCGAGCGACGCCTGGATATCGTGTGGGCGGCGATCTCCCGGGTGGACTGCGTGGACGAAGAGATCCTGGGCTGGATGCGCCGGGCCGGGTGCACCCAGATCAGCTTCGGCGTGGAGAGCGGCAGCCGGGCGCTTCGTGATCGGTATCGCAAGCGCATCAGCGATGCGGCCATCTGCCGCGCCTTTGAGCTGACCGTTCGCTATGGCATCATGGCCCGGGCCTACTTTATCTACGGCGCCCCGGGCGAATCCGATCAAACCATCGATGAGAGCCTGGCGCTGCTGCGCCGGATCCGCCCCCTGTCGGCCATTTTCTACATCCTGGACCTGTTTCCCGGCACGGCACTCTATGAAGATTACAAGCAGCGCACCGGCGCCACCGACGACATCTGGCTGGACCGGGTAGAGGACCTGCTCTATTTCGAGACGGATGCGACCCTGAGCAGAGCCACCGTGCTGGATTTCGGACGGCGGCTCAGGGAAGGCTACCTCTCCCTGCTGCCGGAATTCGCCGCAGGGATAGACCTGATAGACGATCCGCAGTTCTACCCGCTGCATGCAGATTTTCTCTCCCGGCTGGCCCTGACATTCAGCCACGGCGATTATGCCGTCAACCCTTTGGTCGAAAACAACCTGGCGACCGCCGTCATGCTCTTCGAACGGTCGCTGCGCTACCACCCGGATCACCGCGCCTTCTGGGGATTGGGCCTCGTGTACCAGCATCTGCGACGGTTTGACGAATCGCTGGCGATCCTGCAGCGCGGCATCCAACACCACAGCACCAGCGTCGACCTGCACATGGCGCTTGCCAGCAGCCTGATGCGGTTGAACCGTTACCCGGAGGCACGCCAGTGCCTGGAAGCCATTCCGGATCATCCCCGGGCCGTTGAGCAGCTTATTCGCTGCTGCCGGTTTATGGGGGATCGGGAGGGTGAACAAACCTGGATCGGCCGGCTGAAAAATATTCAGGGGGAATCGAGCACGTCATAGCGAGGAAGCCGTGATCGCCAAGTGCCAATGCTGACATACGCTTTAGGATGAAGGGGGCTAGGTCGAAGACTGATAGCGGAGGCCGAGAGACCGAATCCAAAGATCAGCAAACAGAAAACTTCTGTTTGCTGAGGGCTCAAAAAAATCGCGACAAATTGCTTTCATCACTGATTTTGTGTATGGTTTAGACAAAATAAAGTTCGTTATTCAGGAGCAGCTATGAAATGTTTTACAATCGAAGAGATTAATAAAAAGATCAATGGCAGACTCACGGGCAATCCAGCGATCCTTATCACTGGTGTGGATCAGGTTGCCGATGCTAAGGAAAGCCAACTTACGTTTATAGGAAAGAAGAAATATATAAAGCTATGGCAGCAATCAAGCGCTTCGGCTGCAATCGTGAATGATGGTCTGAATATCGAATCGGGACCGGATCATGCCCTTTTATTCGTTTCTGACGCTGATCTCGCATTGGCACAGGTCCTTGAAATGTTTGAGCCTAAACCTCCAAAATGCGAGGTCGGTATACATTCAACTGCGGTGATTGACTCAACTGCCAAGATTGGAGCAGGTGCTGCGATAGGGGCAGGTTGCTATATCGGACCAAGTGTTGTCGTCGGTGAGAACACTAAGCTGTATCCCAATGTTACCGTTCTGGATTATACCAGGATCGGCATTGGAACTGTTATTTGGTCCGGTACGGTCATACGTGAACGGTGCCGTATAGGTAATTACTGCATCATCCATCCAAATGTAACAATTGGTGCCGACGGCTTTGGTTATCGACCTTCACCTGATGGTCAAGGCATGGTCAAGATCCCTCAAATCGGTACGGTTGAGATTGGTGACGGCGTCGAGATAGGAGCAGGAAGTTGCGTTGACCGGGGTAAGTTTAGTGCCACATTGATAGGCGACGGTACGAAAATAGACAACCTCGTTCAAATTGCCCACAATTGCAAACTGGGTCGATCCTGTGTGATGGCCGGGCAGTCCGCCTTAGCTGGATCCGTGACTTTAGGAGATGGCGTTATTATGGGAGGAGGTGCGAGGGTCAGCGATCATGTGACCGTTGGTTCCGGGGTAAGGATTGGTGGGAACGCCGGCGTCGTCAGTGATGTGGCACCGGGGAAAACCCTCCTCGGGATGCCAGCCGACGACCATCGACGGACCTTGCGGTTATGGGCTGCACAAAGACAACTTCCTGATATTATTAAACATATAAAAAAGAAGAATTTGTGAGCTTATCGCTTTTTATAAAAGCAGTTTGACCTAAAAATTCAGTTTGCCGCCCACGACTCGAAACCTGAGTTTTTGCTGAAATCGGCGATTTATCTGCATTGAGGCCATGCTGAGCCATGTGAAGATTTCTCCAACCTTTTCCAGCCGAAGCCATGACGCTTCATAGCTCTCATTAAGTGACGCCGAATTTCCAATGGACATTTGAAGGGTGACGCTGCCTGGGAGGCGTTTTTGGATCGTCTGCCCATTTCGCCGGGAAAGAAAAGCGCACCAAAAAAGATAGTGGCAACAAGGAGGCCAAAATGGACACTTGTTTTGGTCGGTGATCTTGTGGATAGATCAACGATCATCCGATACATCGTATCCGCAAGCTCGACCGTCAGTGTAATTTGACTCAAATGCCACAATGTGGCATATTTAGTATGGACTAATCTAATTTTTTGCCATAATGGAGGTGCCATAATGATAAATAATTCACCAAAAGTTATTAAGCTGGTCATTTTGATCACAATCTTTTCTCCGCTTTTTGTTTTAGATGTAAATACCGCTATGGCCAATGATCAAGTCAACAAAACATTTTTTGGCGTGGCCATAAAAGGCTATGACACGGTTGCTTATCACACCGAGGGACGTGCAGTGAAAGGCAAGAGCAAATTCTCTTACAACTGGAATGATGCCAAGTGGCATTTTGCAAGTGTCGAAAATAGAGATCTTTTCATCGAGAATCCAGAGCGATACGCTCCTCAGTATGGAGGATATTGAGCTGGAAATTTAGCAACGACCGGCAAGGTTGCTGGTGCAAATCCGAAAAATTTTAAAATCATAGATGGAAAGCTTTACTTAAGCTGGAGTGCTGAAGGTAGCGATACACTTGCTGAAAAAGCGGATGAATACATAAAAAAGGCAGATGAAAACTGGGTCGAGCTTAACGAAAAGAATTGACGCTTGTATTAACCACTGCCAAATTCATTGGAGCTATATAAAAACTCTCGCGTTGCTCCTCTTCACCGGATACCGGTTTTCCCAGTACCATTGATGCGCTCAATTGATGGTCAGAAATACGTTAGCGGCTGATAGCTTTGCTACCTTTGTACATCCGTATTGGGTTATACGCAGGCGATAACATGATAGATGTATCTACGAAATATAGTTGTTATGTAAATTCCAATTATATGAGGCCTATTACATCAACATATCTATCAATAATAAAATAAACTTGAGATGACAAGCGACTCAATGCAACGTAAACTAAGGGCCATTTTTAGCGCTGATGTCAAGGGCTACAGCAGACTAATGGGAGATGATGAAGAATACACTGTAAAAACGATCACAAAATACCGAAATATCATCGCAGACTTAATTGAAAAATATCGAGGCCGGGTTGTTGATTCTCCTGGAGACAATATCCTTGCTGAATTTGGTAGTGCTTTGGATGCGGTAAACAGTGCCATTAGAATCCAGGATACATTAGCGACTGAAAATAGGAAGCTGATTGAACATCGTCAGATGGATTTTAGAATTGGTATAAACTTAGGAGATGTACTGCACAAAGATGATCGTATTTATGGCGATGGTGTTAATTTAGCTGCAAGGATTGAGAATCTTGCTGATCCTGGTGGAATTTGTGTCTCAAGAGGGGTATATGATCAGGTTAAAAAGAACGTTTCTCAAAAGTTCAAATATATGGGGGAGCATATAGTTAAAAACATCTCCGAACCGGTTCGGATCTATCGCATTCTTTTATCACCAGAGTCTGATAAAAATACTAAAAAAAAACCAACAATCAAATCGAATCGAATAATGAGTCCATACGCTTTGATTATTGCTATTCTTGTAGTTACCTCAGCATCGGCAATCTATAAATTCTATGTAAGTACGCCAACAACGGTGTCTAAATCAGAAAAAGCTGAAGCTCCAACCCTGACAAATAAACCTTCCATTGCCGTGCTTCCTTTCGTTAATATGAGCAAAGATCCAGATCAAGAATATTTTAGTGATGGAGTCACCAACGATATTATCGCGGCTTTATCTAAATTCAGAGAATTATTGGTTATCGCTAGCAATACGGTATTTACATACAAGGGAAAGGCCGTAAATATAGAACGTATCGGACAAGAACTTAACGTAAAGTACATTTTAGAAGGCAGTGTTCAAAGGATCGCCAATAAACTACGGATAAATGCCCAACTGATTGACGCGACAACTGGTTTTCACATTTGGTCAGAACAATACAACCGTGATCTTGAGGATATATTTTCTGTCCAAAATGAGATCGTAAACTCCATAGTGGGAAAGTTTGGAGTTGAAATAGATACAGTTGAACGCAAACGAGCTATGCAAAAAGAGACTGAGAGTCTTAAAGCTTACGATTATTGGTTGCGTGGAATGGAATATCTTCGTCGAAGAGCACGTTCAGATAACGTTAAAGCGCGTAATATGTTTGAAAAGGCAGTTGAACTTGACCCCCTGTTTTCATCTGCTTACGTTGGCCTTGCCCATACTTACGAAGTACAAGTAGCTTTCGGCTGGACGGAATTTCCAAATCAGGCCCTACGGAAAGCAGAAGAGCTCTCCTTAAAAGCCCTTAGTCTTGATAATTCGAATGCATATGCATACCGGCTTCTCGGTCTTGTGTATGCTATGCAGAGAAATTACGATCTTGCAATTAACAAATTGAATCGAGCTATCGAGCTTAATCCTAACGACGCCAGGTCACTTTCACAGCGTGGACAGGTTTTGATTTGGGCTGGAAAAATAGATGATGCCATCAATTCCTTAGAAACAACATATCGATACGATCCTAACATGATACCTGGAGATTTTATGTTTCTCGGAATTGGCTATTACTTAAAAGGAAATTACGAAAAAGCCATTAGTATATTGAAGGAAGGTGTGAGCCGTAAACCGGACTGGGTTGGTAATCATATTATTCTCGCTGCTTCCTATTCACAAATAGAGCACTTGGAGGATGCAAAGAAGGAAGCACATATCGTTCTTCAGCTTGAACCGTTTTTCAAAATTGATCACTATGGTACTGTCTTTCAAAATTCGGAACATCAAACTCAAATTGTAAATGGCCTTCTTAAGGCAGGATTTAAATAGCCTATTAATTAATCGAAATATTGTTTATTACCCAAGCCAATGATATCCATTTGCTAAATGCAAATTTCCGTTCATTCTTGATACATACGACCACTGGCAAGAAAGCACAAGGATCGGTGATGTCCGTTTTTGTGGGATAGCCATATTGTACTTGTTTTGCCATAAAAAGCGATTCAGCATCATGGATGCTTCATTTAAGCAAAAATTAAGTAAGGTGTCTTCGGATTTCTGGTGATCCAAGACCACACCTTCGATTCAAACCACGGTTTGATCTCTCTGGCGCACCCCATGGAGCGTATGAACGGTTTTTGGGTAATCGCATTAGCAAATTGATAACCGGCAACGAATGATCGAACTGGGACGAGGTCTGGATGCTGTCCTGATATTCTGCTCAGGGCGATACCGCCCATCCAGGCCAATTTGACACCCGATAAAAGCGATCTATTTTTACCTGTATCAAATACCTTATCATCAGTGCATGGGAAGTTCCATGGATGCCAACCATCATTCCAGACCCTTGCGTCTGCTTGTCATTGAAGACAACCTCGATATCGCCGAGAATATTGGCGATTATTTTCAAGCCCGGGGTGGAATCCTGGACTTTGCCATGGATGGCATCGGCGGTTTGCACCTCGCCCTCACCCACCCCTACGATGTGATCATCCTGGACATCATGCTGCCGGGCATGGATGGTCTGACCCTCTGCCGCAAGCTGAGAAAAGAGGCCTTCAAGGCGCCCCCCGTGCTCATGCTCACGGCCCGTGATACCCTGAACGACAAATTGGAGGGATTTGCGTCCGGGGCCGACGATTATTTGGTCAAGCCCTTTGCCCTGCGGGAGCTTGCCGCCAGGATTGAGGCCCTGTTGAAGCGGGGTCGGCCCGTCGACAGACCCATCCTCCGCGTCGCCGATCTCGAAATGGATCTCGGTCGCATGGAAGCCCGGCGGGCCGGTCGGCTGATCAAGCTCAATCGGGTTTGCATGCAAATTCTGACCATCCTGATGAAGGCCTATCCCAATGTTACCTCGCGCGATGAGCTCGAGACTGCATTGTGGGGTGAAATGCCGCCCGGCAGCGATGCCCTGCGCAGTCACATCTATGCGCTGCGGCGCGCCATTGACAAACCTTTCACTTATCCGCTCCTGCAGACGATGCATGGTATCGGTTATCGATTGGCCGCCCCCGATGAAAATTCGCAATAGTCTGCGCGCACGTCTCATATGCGCATTCGGTCTCTTCGGCGCCGTCTTGGGCTCGGTTTTCGCCGTGATCGTCTATGTTTCGCTTGACATGATCGACGACCACCTGATCGACGACCGGCTTACCCAGGAGGTGGTGCAACTAATGACCCATTTCCGGGAAACGCCCGATCGCCCGCTTCCGGAAAGGCCACACATCCAATCTTTCATCGGAACCGATGCCATGCCGGACACTTTCCGGCAGGTATTGGGCGTTCTTCCGGAAGGATTTCATGAGCGTTACATCAACAACGAAGAATACCATGTCGCGGTCAGGGTTGTGCCCGAACTGGTGGAGCCGGTCTATGTGCTCTATGCCGTTGCAACACTGGAATTCATGGAAAAACGCAAATTCGTCATCGCCGCCGTATTGTCGGCTGTCGTGCTCCTGGTCATCGCACTGGGGCTGTGGCTTGGCCTGATGATGGCGCGACGGGTGATCGCGCCGGTTGCGCACCTGGCGGAGCGGGTGAGGGGGGTGAGCCCGGAAGGCTTCCCCACCGATCTTCCGGAGGATTTGTATGATGATGAAGTGGGCGTGCTGGCCGTCGCTTTGACGGAATCCATGAAGCGGGTGAATGCCTTCGTGGAACGTGAAAAGCACTTTGTCCGGGATGCCAGCCATGAACTGCGCACACCGGTAACCGTCATCCGCGGCGCGGTGGAAATCCTGGAGAACAATCCGGCAGCATCAGATGCCTCCATCCAGCGACCCTTGGCGAGAATCCATCGTGCCGTGTCCGACATGGAGAACGATATAGAAAGTCTGCTGTGGCTTGCCCGCCAAGAAGCTCTCAACGACACGACCGAACACTGCCGGCCGGCAACCATTATCAGGGAGACGATCGAGCAGCACCGGCAGCTATTCCGCGAAAAGCCGATTGTGGTCAAATACATCGCGGAAGCGGATCCGGAAATTCAAGCGTCGCCGACTATTTTCCGAATCATTTTAACCAACCTGATTCAAAACGCCTTCCGCTACACGGTGGAAGGTACGATTGCCGTCAGGATCTGCGCCGGCAGCGTGACCATCTCCGATACCGGTGTGGGCATCGATGGTTGCGAACTGTCGTCGATCACCGATCCTCATACGCGTGGATGCGCGAGCTGCGGATTCGGACTTGGCCTGGCCATTGTCAAACGGCTTTGCGCCCGGCTAGGCTGGCACTTCACGATTGACAGCGCGCTTGGCGAAGGAACGACCGTCCGCCTTTTTTTTGCATCCGCTTAACCGCGCCCATCCTTTCCAGATACGATTTCACTTCCTTTTCACTTTTCTTTCACGGGGGTTTCACAGGCCCAGCAATATAATGGCAACCAGCGCCATAGCATCATGCCCGCCGGCAACCCATACGGCCACTGCCGCCGCGCAACTGACCCGATGCCTTCTTTTTCACGAAAGGCAGTCAATCCATGCCGCACACCAAAGTTCAGCGCCCGAACCAAACTTGCCCGCAACAGCCGGCCAGCCGCCGCCGCCGGGAGTTGATCACGACCATGGCCCTGGCAGGCGGTGCGGCCCTTCTGACCGGCATCCCGCTTGGCATTTATGTCGTGGCCCCCGCCATCGGCAAAGGCATCGACAAGTGGATCGACCTTGGGCCGGTTGCGGGGCTGCCAGATGATGGCTTCGGGATGTTCTCTTACGAATTCATGGTCAAGGACGGCTGGTTGGTGCTGCCCCAACGCGGGTTTGTCTGGGCCAGGGGGGGAGCGGACCGCAAGATCAAGGTATTTTCCTCCACCTGCACCCACCTGGCCTGCAATGTCATTTGGCAAAGTGAAACCAATACCTTCGAGTGCCCCTGTCATTCAGGCAGATTCGATGCCGATGGGCGGCCCCTGGCAGGTCCTCCCACCCGACCGCTGAAAGAACTGACCTACAAAGTCGAGGCGGAGGCCCTCAAGGTTCACATGACCGCTTAATTGTCGATAAACGCCTTCATGGCCATCATTGAAAAGGAGTCCATTATGACCAGCCTATCCTTGAAACAAAACTTCTGGATTTACCTGCTGATGCTGTCTGTCGCTGCATTTCTGGCGAGCGGGCCGGCTTTCGGCGCCGCAAAACAGGTGCTGGAGGCGGCCAAGGTCAAAACCGTTCCAGCCGGTCTCGATGACGATCTCTGGGAGAAGGCCAAGGCCATCCAGGTGCCCTTCGAAGGCAAGGAATCCTTTGCCGGTCAGAAGGCTGCGGTCACCACCAAGGCCGTTTATACCGACGAGGCGGTGGTTTTTCTTTTCAAGTGGAAGGACCCGACCCTGAGCGTTGTCAAAGGAGCCTGGAAATTCGATGGCGAAAAGTGGTCGCACCAAAAAGGCAACGAAGACCGGATTTCCCTGCTCTTTGAAATCAATCGCATCAACAATTTTGCCACCAAGGGCTGTGCCATCGTCTGCCATGTACCCCAGGGGGCGCCGAATGCCAAGGACGGCAAATTCGGTACAGCCACTGCGGCGGAAAAGGGCGATCTGTGGCACTGGAAGGCGGCGCGCTCCGATCCGGCCGGCGTTGCCGATGACACATGGCTCACCCAAACCAGTGACGCAAAGGGCGGACGGAAAAACGATGCCGGCGAAGGGGGGGACCTGAAGAACGAGACCGAGGACAAATCCGCTCCCAAGTACATGCTGGCCGCCGGCCAGTCACTGGCCAAGAATGACATCCTGCTGGCGGCCCATGCCGCGGAAATACCCGCCGGAACCGCCTTCAAGGCCGGCGACACCTTGACCTACCAGATGCCCAAGGCACCCGAGGGCTCCCGCGGTGACATCAAGGCCGAAAGCCGGCATGCCAATGGCGGCTGGACTGTCATGCTCAGCAGACGCCTCGATACTGGCAACGAGGATGACGTGGCGTTCAACACGCGGCGGAATTACAATTTCGCCATGGCCCTTTTTGACGATAGCGGCGATGAGAATTCCTATGACTCGGAAGTGATTACGCTGCAATTCAAATGATGATGAAATCAATCGCCCCCCCCATAAACGCAGCCCCAGCGTGCCAGAGCCCTCATCCCAGGTGGGTAAGGGTTCTGGCGCTGGAAAAAATCGTTACCTGGATCCAGCAGATCGAGGTGGCCGGAGACACCTTTGCCTGGCACCGCTGCATGGGCGCCGCATTGGTGGTGCTGGTCGTACTCCTGTTTCTATCCGGCGCCTTTTTGGCGCTGAACTACTCGCCGGTACCGGGCGCCGCCTACGACAGTGTCGATTTTACCCTCTATAGCACCCCCTTCGGGAGCATCATCAAGGGCGTTCACCACTATGCCTGGAACGCGTTGCTGATCGTGGCGATCCTCCATCTCGGGCAAACCCTTATCTCCGGGGCCTACCGGAAACCGCGCCAGCTGACATGGATTTCCGGTGTGATCCTTCTGGTCGTCCTCCCGCTGTTCATCATCACCGGTGACTTGCTGCCATGGGATCAGAAAGGTTACTGGTCCACCCAGGTGCGCCTGAGCATCATCGCGTCGGTGCCCCTGGTCGGCGATTGGGCGGTTGACCTCATGCAGGGGGGGCCGCTGACCGGCATCGTGGCCCTGACCCGCTTTTACGTGCTGCACATGCTCTTTCTGCCCGGTCTTTTGATCATCCTGCTGGCCGTTCACGTGCATTTCATCGTTCAGCACGGTCTTGCGGAAAGACGGTTTGCCGGACAGGCCACGGCCCATCGGATCCCGCTCTGGCCGCGGGCTGTCAACCGCTGGCTGCTCATCTTCGTGACGACCCTGGTACTTATCGGACTGATCGCGTGGTATTGGCCGCCGCCGTTGGGCGATCCGGCCGATCCCACGGATTCGACCTATGTTCCCAAACCCGAATGGTGGGTCCTTTTCCTGAATCAGCTGGTGGCCATCTTCAGGGGCAACTGGGCTGTTTTGGGTACAACGGTCATACCCGGCGTTCTGGTAACGCTCCTCATGGCCCTGCCCTACCTGGACCGCTCGGTGGAACCCCAATTTTTGCAGCGGAAACGGATCCTCCTTTTATCGGGAGCGGTCGCCGCCACCATTTTGATCCTTTCGGTCATGGGTTACCTGGAACATTTTGGATCACCCCACGGGTGATGACGGGGTTTCCGTCAATGATCGGAGGAAAAAAAATGACGAGCCCATTTCGATCCCCTATTCTTTTTGGGGTGCTTTTAGCACTTGTCGTGCCGTTGGTCCCGATGACCGTTGCACACGTGACAGCCGACCAACTGACCGTGACGGTCAGAAAAGCCTCCACGGTGCCACGCGGACTCGACGATCCGGTATGGCAGCAAATTTCGGAAGTGCGAATCCCCGTGCAGGGCCGCGGCGCGTTTGCGGATGAAGAAGGCGTTGTCCAGGCGAAGGCGCTTTACACGAACAAAACGCTCTATTTTCGATTGCACTGGAGCGACCCGACCCAAAGCACGACCAAGCAGGCCTGGTTGTTCGATGGCACGCGCTGGCAACACCAGGAAGGGAACGAAGATCGTATCGCCCTCTTGTTTGAAATCACCCGAATTCACAATTTCGCCAGCCGGGGATGTGCGATCACCTGCCACAGCCCCGCCGACCTTGCCAGGGACCAATGGCGCTTCGCAACCACCACGGCGGAAGAAAAGGGAGATCTTTGGCATTGGAAAGCCGCCCGTTCGGCACCTTATGCTTATGCCGATGATGCCTGGCTGACCGTGGCCGGTAATCCATCGGGCAGTTATCGTGAAACGGGGCGGCGCAAAGATGCCGGCGAGGGCGGTGATGTCCTCAACCAAAGCCGGGACGGGAATACCCCCCTTTACATGCAAAACCCCCAGATTCTCCCATCCGCGCCCGGTTTTTTGCTATTCGAGGAAGCCCTTGAAATAATAGATTTTTCCATTTTCAAAGCGGGGGACACAATCCCCTTCCGCTTGCCGCTCAAACCCTCGGGTTCGAGGTTCGACGTCAAAGCCGTCAGCAGGTATGTTGACGGTGCGTGGACGGTCATGCTCTACCGAAGCCTAATTACCGGGCACGATGACGATGTGGTTTTTCGGCCGGACCGCAATTACAGTTTTGCCATCGCGGTATTCGACAACTCCGGTACCGATCACTCCAAGGCGACCCTGCCCCTGACGCTCGCGTTCGAAAGATAGAGAAGTTCAGGTGCAACACTGCTCACTTAACAATTTTAATCGCCCTCTCGAATCAACTTTTCAACGACCTCAACGGTAATGAACCGGTAAAAGTATGGAATTTCATTTCTTCTTCATTCCGTCGCAGGCCAGAATCCAGTTTTCTCAATATGTTCTGGATGCCGGATCAAGTCCGGCATGCCACATCGTGTCATTTTATTGGCTCATCAACGGTAAACATCTAATATTTTATGATAAAAATACGTAAAAATAGTGCCAACAATTAACGAAAAACTATTGGTTTGATCTTTCGAAAGAGTGATCTGGTCGTAGCAAAGGCGGCTTCATATTTCCCTATCAAATCAAATTTAATCTTTTTTTTCAGATATCTGCTGGCCTGATAACAGATAGTCACATTGTTGGGTTCTGAAATCGATCAGGCGGCGGTAGAGACTATGATATCCAGTTGCTAAATGAAAATATTATGTATTCCTTGATACTTATGGGGGCTGGCAAGGTGTCTGTCGATAAGTGATGGGCTGATAGATTCAGTTTCCAAGACGAAACCTGCACTGAGAGAATTTGAAATCTACTACTTTTGGTTTACCTGCACCTGTTTAATCACGCCCTCAACTTTCATCCAGTCTTCAGGATCAATATTGCTGATTAACTTTTTTGTCATCAGGTATCTTCTAACGCCAACAGTGAACAATACAATGGACAGAATTATAAGAATAGATCCACCGACCTCATAGATCGGATGCCCAAAGAATTTGATCAAGCCGGCACCACCAATTAAGGAGCCCAGAGAAAAGCGAAAGTAGGATAGCAGTGTTCTCTCGCTTGCTATAATGGTGGGTGCAAATGCAAGCTGACTAACTGGTTAACGGTTGACATTCAATTCTGTTCACCATTGAGTTGATTTTGATTCATGAATCTTTTTGATGACGCTATCAGTATTTTTTACTCCAGTTCAACAGCGACCTTTTCAATTTTCCCATTAAAGGCGAAGGGTCGCCGCTCGTAGTAGTTCAGAGATACCGGAGAACCCAGATCCACTCCGACATCGAAGGTCTCGGTGGCGGTAAAGGCTGCCGGTACCGTCCGTTTCAATTCGGTTTTGCAAACGACTTTGCCGTCAACGGCAATGCTGACCGTACCTGGCTGACCAGGCCCTTTGATCTCTGTTATGACCTCGATGGTGTGCTTACCAGCACTGATTGGGGCGGCGCTTTTTGCTGTGTACTGCTCGATGATCATCATGTTGTACTCATAGATGAGGTGGCCCTTGTCCATGTAGACGGTGAGTCCTCCACCGGAACCGCCTACCGCATAGAGAACGCCGCTTGCTTGTTGGGTGTCGATATCAACTTCGACGGTCACGTGGTTACTTACCCGCCCCACCCCCGGTGCGGTGAATTCCGGCATCCGGCGAGTGTTCTGGGTGAAGGTCCAGCTTTTGTAATGTGTCTTGACCCGGTCTTCGGGATGCAGCCGCAGCCAATTGCCGGCACCGATCGGGAAATCTTGGTTGTCTTCTGCCAGCTTTAAAAATTCCTTCTTCAGTTTTTCGAGTTTGTCGGGGTGCTGGGCAGCCAAATCCGTGGCCTGGGAAAAGTCCGATCGCAGATCATAAAGCTCCCATTTATCCGTGGCAGAATCCCAGTTTGCCACCCGCTCTACGGAACCCGGAGTATCCCAGGGAATGAACGGCCCAAACGTACTTGCCATCCACCCATCATTGTAAATTGCGCGGGAGCCGTTGTTGTCGAAGAATTGTATTTTTTTGCGGGCTTCGGCTGCCGGATCAGCAAAGGTATAAGCTAAGCTGACGCCATCCATGGGCATCTGCTTGTATCCGTTAACGACTTTCGGGTGTCGGATGTCGAGCAACTCGTAGATCGTGGGGGCTATGTCCACCACATGGTGGAACTGGGCGCGCATGGTCTTGTCAGGCTGGATTCGCTTGGGCCAGGAGACCACCATGGGGTTGCGGGTCCCTCCGAAATAAGCGCCCAACAACTTCGTGCCTTTGAATGGCGTGCCCCCGGCCCAGGCCCAGCCGGAGTGGTACATGTTGTCCGTTTTGGGCGAACCCAATACTTTTATTCCGCCGATGCGATCCAGTGCCTCGATCTGCTGTTCTACAGTGTTGGGAATATTGTTCTGGGCCAGCAATTCGCTGATCGATCCCTGCTGCCCCTCCGCGCTTGAGCCGTTGTCGCCCCAAATATAAAAAATGAGGGTGTTCTCCCTGAGCCCACGCTGTTCAAGGCCCTGGACCAGCCGGCCGACCTGGTAGTCGGTGTGCTCCACAAAGCCCGCAAAGAGCTCCATCAGCCTGAGCTGAAAAGCCTTCTGATTCTCGGGGATGCTCTCCCAGGCCGTCATGGTCGCATCCCGCTTTGTAAGCTTGGTGTCTGTCGGAATCACCCCCATCTCGAGCTGCCGCTTGTAGACCCTTTCTCGATAGGCGTCCCAACCGTCATCGAATTTACCTTTGTACCTATTGGCCCACTCAGGGAAGATGTGATGGGGACCATGCACGCCGCCCGGTGCCCAGTACATAAGAAACGGTTTGTCAGGAGAAAAGGCCTGGTGATCGTCCAACCACGCAAGGGCCTTGTCGGCCATGTCTTCGGTCAAATGGTACGTTGGATCATCATGCGGCGGTTCGATGTGGTTGTAGTTCTCGGTCAGGCGCGGTTCCCACTGGGAGGTTTCACCGCCCAGGAAACCATAGAAATACTCGAATCCATAGCCGTTGGGCCAGCGGTCCTTGGGTCCCATGTCGGTAATTTCGATGGCCGGGGTGTTGTGCCACTTGCCGAAGGCCGAGGTGCTGGTAGCCATACTCCTTGAGCACCTCGGCGATGGTTGCAGCGGTTTTGGGGATGACACCGGTGTAGCCGTCAAAGGCCACGGCTCGCTCGGCAATGGTGCCGGACCCGACCCGCGTATGGTTGCGCCCGGTTAACAGCGCAGCCCGTGTTGGGGAACAAATTGATGTGGTGTGGAAAGCGTTGTAGCGGATGCCTTCTTCGGCCAGCCGGCTCAAGGTGGGGGTGTGGACCTCGCCACCGAAGGTGTCCGCCACGCCGAAACCCACGTCATCGATCAGGACAATCAGGATATTGGGTGCATTTTCGGGTAGGCGTTGCGGCTGTTCGGGCCACTTCATTGTTGAGTCCTGCAGTCGCGGTTTGGCCTCACCAGCCATGGGGATCGGTGGAAAAGGCAGGATCGATCCGTCATTGGACGCCGCCGATGCCGCTGAGGTCACCACCACCAGTACCAAGCCAACTAAAAATGCGGTTAGGCGCTGAAAACTGACAAATATCTGTTTATCTATAAAAGTCAAAAATTCTTCGACGTTCATTGTATTCCTCCTTCTGGGAAGAATGCTGTAAGGATTGCCAATCGGTTGGCAAGCCGTGCGATGAAGGTGGGATTCGACGATACGCCGTCGACGAAGAAAGCCATAGAGCCGGGCATATAGTGGCCGGACCCGCCTTCTTCCGCATGGGTGATTGCGGCGATCAGAACTAATGCCAACGTTGCAATTGCGATGCAGTTGTATCGCAACACGAATCGCCTCATTATTGCCCTAAACCAATATTTTTCGGTGGGTATTTTTTAAATGTCGCTGCATGGGCTTTCAATTCGGCCGCCATCGAGGCCAGCCACGCGTTCATTCGGTGGCCCACCGGGTACTGCTCTTTGGGATCGATGTACAGGTTGAAAAGCCAGGGGGCTATGCCAACATCAGCCTTGGTGCTCATGTCGATATCGAGCCACTGGGCATGCGTTTGTACGATTTTAATGTGGATTTTATACTCATACATGCGCATGGCCATCAGGTCCTTTTCGGTCCAGATATAAACTTTCTCGCGCCTGGAGCGACCGTTGTCCGTGAGCAGAAATGACGTCTGGTCGATGCCGTCAATGTAGCGGTCAGTCGGCATCCTGTCGGCCGCGCCGGCCATCGTGAGCGACGTGTTGAACAGATCCATCAGGTCGAAGAGGTCATCGCTTTCGCGGCCAGGGCTGATCGTTCCCTTCCAGTAGGCGATGCCAGGCACACGCACCCCTCCCTCCCAGGCCGAAGCCTTGGCGCCGCGGAACGGCGTGCAGCCGCTGTCGGGCCAGGAATCCATCTGCGGTCCGTTGTCCGATGTGACGAAAATAAATGTATTCTCAAGCACCCCGGCATCATCCAGGGCGTTAACGATCTCGCCGATGTAGGTGTCAACCTCGACCAGCGCGTCTTTGTATGGGTACTTGCTGCCGCTCTTGCCCTCGAAGTCCTTGGCGGCGAAGTTATCCGCATGAACTTTCATGAAGCAGTGTTCGAGGAAGAAAGGTCGGCTCCCCTTGGCGAGGTCCCCAATTCTGGAGACGCTGAACTCTTTAAGCAGCCTGTCCGCCTCGGCCATCGATTCGATGCTGTCAATCCTTTCCACCTCTATGGTGGTGCCGCCCTTCAAACCGTGGATAAGCGCCTCGCTGGCGCCGGTCCGACGCAGCATATCCAGTCGTTCCGGGTTCAGGACCAGGTCCGGATAGCGACGCTTGTCGAAAGCCTGGGTCAATTCCTTCTGCGCCGGGTAGTAGCCATAAAACTCATCGAAGCCGATGTCCTGCGGGCGCATGCCTTCGACTTCACCGACGTGCCACTTGCCGGACAGCACGGTCTTGTAACCGGCATCGCCGAGTAATTTCGGCAGGCTGATCTCGTCGGCCCAGGGGTTTTTGGTGATCTTGTCACCGGCCAGGATCGGGCGGGTCAGCCCGGTGCGGACCGGCAGCCGGCCCGTCAGTATGGCCGAGCGGGTGGGCGTGCAGGTGGGTTGCGAATAGGTCGACGTGAGCTTGAGCCCTTCGCGTGCCAATCGGTCCATGTTGGGCGTTGCGGCTCCGATGGCAGCTCCGCCTCCATAAACTCCCGGATCGCCCCAACCCATGTCATCGACGATCAGCCAGACGATATTGGGCCGTTTGCCGGTCCTGCTATACAACTCGGCGAGCTTCTTGGCCGCAGCTTTTTCTTGCTCGGGATGTTGTAGTGACGGTTCCATGTTCTTCTGTGAAATTATGGCCTTGCTGAGTGTTGATGCCCCGGCAATCACAGCGGCGGGTTGAAGGGTGAAACAAAAAATCGCAACGACCAGACTACCCAGGATTTTTGGCAAATGATCGATTTTCATTCCATCTTCTCCTTTACGATCGATGGTTATTCTATCATGATGGTTTTTTTGATTAGATGCTAAGGGAGTATCACCATGATTGGAGATATCGGGATCACATGTATAATCAATCGGTTTTATCAAACGCCAAAGTGGTGTCCTTGTCGTCTGTCAACACCAGGTGGCCGCCATTGATAGTGTATCGCAATGTCCGATTGGTAATCATGGATAAAAATTTATGCTCGAAGGCCATATCTGAGCAGGCCATACGCGTTGTGGCCAATTGACCGATGGTGATCTTGTCCCCTT
The DNA here is from genome assembly GCA_963705475.1 of uncultured delta proteobacterium. GTDB lineage: Bacteria > Desulfobacterota > Desulfobacteria > Desulfobacterales > Desulfosarcinaceae > Desulfosarcina. The sequence continues at coordinate 71,940 of CAVPJS010000011.1, forward strand.
TTGTCTGGAAGCTGCCGCTTAGCCGGTTGCAGCCGGAGTGGCCGGCAACCTGGCTATCCGCCAGGTGAAATTCGATCACCGGGAGTCCCTTGGCAAAATCTTCCGTTTTCAAAATTTGATCACCCAAGCGGGTTAGCACCCAGATATCGTTCAGCCGGCTGTCTACGACGGTTCTTCCGCAGCCTTCAAAAGGAATGTAGTCCTTATCTACGGTGCGTTTAACCTCGACCCGCACGCGAAAGGGAAAGCTTTCTCCCGACATGGTATCCACGCATTCGCCCCTTAAAACAGTCGCTATCAACGTGCCGGCCCCGGTCTCTGCAAAGTAGCGGGTCACATCCGCATCCTGGGCCTTGGCCTCGCTGCCTGGCGGTGTGTTCAGCTCCGTTGCTGGGGTCAACGACTTGAACCGCATACCTTTGTCAAAGTCGATATCCAGGGACCAAGAAGGCTCGTTGCCGACTGCGTAGAAGTCGAACCCCTGGGCGAGTTTCTTTTGCATGAGGGTCAATGGTCCGGCCTCTTCCCTGGTTTGATTGGATGTGGGCTGACGAGTTAAAATATACTGTTGGCTCAATGAGCCGGAAATTGGCTCTCGGTTCATATCCAGCATCTGCAGCCCCTGTGGATCGGCTGCGAAAGTGTTCATCCCGCTACCGTCTTTATCGAGAACCACCGTGTCACCGTCGATGGTATAGCTACCCGTTTTTACAATTGGCTGCGTGGATCGGTCCGTATAGAAGGAAGACTCGGTGTAAGTCCCATCAGCCTGTAACGTCAGTTTGTATTCGATGCCTGGGCAATCGGCGCAAGGTAGATAACCTTGGTATTCACCCTGGACGGATTCGGAAGTCAATATGACCGCAGGTTTCATCAACCTGCAGCCGGACAGACCCGCAAGAGTCATCATTAATGTTGCAAGCGCCAAATAATAAAATTTGGAAAGTTTCATGGGGGCCTCAACTTTACTGCGATCGGTTTATCCATTAACGGGCCATGATCATTTTCTTTCAGCCGGCTGTAAAAGAGATCTCCCAGTATCCCGCCGAAAATCGGTGCTATCCAGAAAACTCAAAGATGGTGGACGGCTCAACCGACGGTGGACGTGGCCATCGCGGTTCTGCGGGCAGGCTCGACCGACGATGGGATGACAGGGATGCTGCTCAGGTGGATCAGGTTCAGCCAGAGGCGAATTGCGATGGACGTGAATCCTTGTGATACCCGGTTATTGGTTGCTCCATAAAAGAACAACAGGTGATAAAAGCGTCATATCAAGCGTATCTATGCTTTTAATTTACGCTCCGTTCGGGTTACCTTCAATTTTAATCGTTGCCTGAGAGCGGTCAACTCGCGCTGACTGGTGGATATAATTCGATCAATCATCTGGCTTTTTAAATCAATGGGATGGTCATGCATGTAGTCCAGCAAGGTGTTGCTGATACCGGCCACGTAGCCGTGCATCTGTGACCAGATCCGGATCAATTCGCAACGGGTATCACTTTCCTTGACGGCTACGCCATCTCCCAGACACGCATTGATCCGGTCCATGAAGAAATCCGCACATTTTAGCGCGGTATCCAACTCAACTTGAGCTGCTTGCTCCATGGGCGTATCGATATAGTCGTTAAATTTAGGGACGTGCAACGTAAACATGAGATTGTAGATGTTGGCATGTTCAATACCAAAGTCTATGTAGGCCCTGATTGAAGCGCCCAATTGTGCCATAGGATCGTTATGTGGTTTGGTAGCTGTCTCAAAACGTTCGAGAAGCTGTTCAAAACCTTTGGTAAGTATGCAAAGGTATAGTTCATCCTGGTTGTGAAAATAGTTGTAGATGGTTTTGGCGGCAACGCCGAGGCGGGTTCCCAGTTTGCGCATGGTGAAGCCGTCGTATCCTTCAGAGACGATGAGGTCCAGCGCCGTTGTCATGATATCCTCACGCACCGCTTCAATCTCTTCAGGGCTTCGTTGAATTTTTACCAAAATCGACTCCTGATTATAAATAATTAGAAAAAGTAACAACGTTACTTTAATGTGTCAACAAAATGAATGCCGACTCCAAGGATAACACCGATCCTTTTTTTCTTGTGTTGAAGCTAAATATGATTGCCAGAATGTGAGCCAATCCACTTGCGTTATCTTTGCAGATGATTCAAATTTTTCGTTGCTGCGGCCTTGATTGACCTGACCCAAAACTCACGATCTCAATCCCACGGCTACTCGCAATTGTTGAAGTTTGGCAATCCAGTAAACCTTTAGTTTGTTTGACTTGCCGCAAAAAGGTGCCTATCAATTGCCATCACTTATACAGGCACGGTATATGTTTGAAAAAAGCAACACATACTTGTGGAGCAGCCGTTACTATATCTTAGCACTTGCATTGAGAGGTCATGTAATGAAAGCCATTTCAATTCTAATGAGCCTGCTGATCGTATCGTCGTTTTTCACGGGTCTGCCCGCGGCAGCGAAAGAGAGCGGCACCTTCTCCGAGGAGGAACTCGATCAGATGCTTGCCCCCATCGCCCTCTATCCAGATTCACTGCTGGCCCAGGTGCTGATGGCCGCTACCTATCCTGCCGATGTCGTCGAGGCGGCTAAATGGTCCAAAGCGAATCCCGACCAGCAGGGCGATGCAGCGGTTAATGCAGTGGCGGACCAACCCTGGGATCCGAGTGTAAAGTCGCTGGTGGCTTTTCCGCAGGTGCTGGCCATGATGAGCGCCAAGCCAGATGACGTGCAACGATTGGGTGATGCCTTTCTCGCCCAGCCGTCCCAAGTGATGGATCGTGTGCAGTTTCTGCGCAAGAAGGCACAAGAAGCAGGCAGCCTTGAGACCAATGAACAGCAAACAGTCAGCACGCAGGCTGATGGCGACCAGTCGGTAATCGTCATCGAACCCGCCCAGCCGCAGACGGTATATGTCCCGGTGTATCAGCCGACGGTGGTTTATGGCGCATGGTGGTATCCCGCCTACCCGCCTTATTACTGGCCGCCACCACCTCATTACTATCCAGGCGGCGCGTTTGTTGCCGGCGTTGTGTGGGGTGCGGCGATCGTTGGTATCCACAACAGCCTGTGGGGCGGCTGCTACTGGGGGCACGGCCACGGCAGCGTCAATATCAATGTCAACCGCTACAACAATATCAATGTCAACAATCGAATCACCAACGTGAATAGCGGCAACACCGACTGGAATCACAACGCGGCCAACCGCAAAGGGGTCCCGTATCGCGATGACAAGACACGCCAACAATACGACCGCAAGGTCGCCGGTGCTGAGAATCGGGCTGACTTTCGCGGCCGCGACCCACAGCGCGACGCCAGTCGTGAAAAGGCCCAGGCAACATTGGCCGATCGTGGCATCGATCCGGCCAAAGGCCGCGAGCAACTGCGTAACGATCCACAAACCCGTGAGCGGGCTCAGACGGCAGCCAAGAACGTCGACAGGGACAAGACTCGCGCCGCAGCCCAAAACATCGATCGAGACAAGACACAGGCCAAAGCACAAAATGTGGACAGGGACCGGGCGCACCAGAATGCGCAGGCAAAAAGTCGAGACAATGCATTGAACGGTGCCGGCAATCCGGGGCGAACCCGGCAAAACATCGATCGCGGCAACGCGAGCCGACAGTCGATGCAAAGGCATGGCGGCGGTGCGCGACAAGGCGGCGGCAGACGACGAGGCTGATAGGGGGAGATGACGATGCCAACCCGGAAGAACAATAATGTTTATCGATTTTTAGCGGCGGTGGTGTTTGTTTGCACGGCTGCCTTCCTTCCCTCGAACTCCCTCGCCCAGCAGACCTTCGAAAGTCCTGCCCTGGCTGCCGAGGCATTTGTCGATGCTTTGGCAACCAATGATGCCAAGGCCCTGGCGTCGATACTGGGTACCGATTGGAAAACATTCATTCCAACCGACAACATTGACCAGGAAGACATCGACGCATTTTTGACCGCCTGGGGAAAAACCCATCGTTTCAAGTCGATTGCCTACGGCAAAGTTCAAATAGCGGTCGGACCCGAGGACTGGACCCTGCCAATCCCGATCGTTAAAAAGGATGAGCGCTGGCGCTTCGACACCCAAGCCGGGGCAGAGGAGATGCACACCCGGCGCATCGGACGCAACGAATTGGCTGCCATGCAGGCGGTAATGGCCTACTACGATGCGCAAAAAGAATACGCCATATCCGACCGCAACGGCGACGGGATGCTCGAATATGCCCGGAAGCTGATCAGCTCGCCCGGCAAACACGATGGTCTCTTTTGGCCAGTTGCGGACGGCGAAGCGGAGAGCCCGCTCGGGCCGCTGTTCGGCGACGATACCCCCGGCAACGATTACCATGGCTTTTATTACAAGATCCTGACCGGACAGGGCCCTAACGCCCCCGGCGGGGCTTACGACTACCTGATCAATAACCGTATGATGGCAGGTTTTGCGCTGGTGGCATGGCCGGTGACCTATGGCGACAGTGGGATAACATCATTTCTCGTCAACCACGACGGTCAGGTTTACCAGAAAGATCTCGGACCGGAAACCGATCAGATCGTGCGAGCCATGACGCAGTTCGATCCGGATTCAAGCTGGGAGGCGGTGTCACCATGAACAAGAAAAAAAAATGGTCGTTACTGCTGGTGGTGGCGATCCTCATGGCCGGTTGCACTTACTACGAGACAGCCCCCGGCGTTTACGCGACTACACCCGCTTCCAAGTTTGACCGTTCCTACGCGGCTGCGCGTGGTGCTTTCGAAGACCAGGGGGTAACAATCACATCCGAGGATCGTTCTGCCGGTGTGGTGCAGGGCAGCCGCAGCGGGATCGAGGTCAGCGCCAATGTGCGAACACAGGCCGACGGCAGCGTGCGCGTGGCATTCAACACATCCGGTGCTACAGCGAAAGATCCGGAACTGATCGATCGGGTCACCCAGTCCTACAATCGGCGCATGGGCCGATAAATCATGGTCCTACTGATCCGCATACGGGTGCCTTCAAAAAAAATAGCCATTCCAAACAAATAAAACGAAAGAGATGTGACCGATGGGAGAAATAGACAAAATCCTTGATAAGAAGGTTATCGACGATCATCTCAAAAGGTTATTTGACCAGTACAAGACCAACACGAAAATTTTCAGCGCCACCCACGTCGGTCACATTTCCGTGTCGCTCGTTTTCTTAATTTCGATTCTCTTTCCGTTTCTGTGGCTCCAGATAGAAACACGGGACAACGATCTGGAAATTAAGCAGCTTTCCCAAAGCGTTCTAAATCAGGAGCAGCGGATTGCATCTTATCAAGAGGCAATGTCTGGCCTTAAAAAGGTTTTTGAGGCAGTTGAAAATGCTCCAAAACCCTTGCAAACGTATATCCTGAGCCTGGAGACAGAAGCCGCGGGCGGACCCAGAGCAGAATACCCTGAGGGCCTGGAGGCAACAACGGATTCCTGCGGCCCTCCGGAGATCAGGGATACTTGGATGGCGTGCCGCGTAGGGCGCTATTTGAATGATCGTTTGGTTCAGAACCGAAAAATCCTCGCCGAGGAAATCGCGGCGCCCCTTAAAAAAATAAATATTAAGGAATTTGATGGGTGGCAGGCTGATCTTCAGACCGGCATGCAGGACTTGATGGAACAATCCCGAAACAAGATGTCGTCCGATCCCACATTCTGGAAGGATTTTGACGAAGATTCGCCGATTTACCGGAGCATGGTCGAAGGGGCTCAAGGTTTCTGGGTTAGCCATAACTTCGAAGAAATCGGGCAGAGAATGGCCCAAGAAACCGAATCCCTCCGAAGCGATGTCGATCAGTTGAACCAGAAAAAAAAGGACATCAATAAACGAAAAGATGAACTCCACAATAGTCTGAAAAATATCAAAACACGGTTTGGCAAAATCGGGATGGAATTAGACGAAGCTATCTTGGTTGCACCAATCGTTTTTTCGCTGTTGTTTGTACTCACCGTCTCTAACCTGATGGGATCTATTCGGCTGCGAAAATCTTTTCAGACGATGACGATTCAATTTAAAGATCCCCAGAAGGTAGCGATCACCGACAGCGAAATCGCATTGACAATGCCGCTATGGATCGATCCGATGGATCCACCCATAAAGCGTAAGCTGCGTGCAGTCATTCTGATGATACCGGTGATTGTTGCTGTCTTGACGCTGATCATCATTTTGTACTGCCTGAAGATTCCCGGTTCTTTTCCCGGGCTGAGCGTTTTCGATTACTGGAAATTCGTTATTTATTATCTGCTGAGCACCGGTCTTTTCTACTACGGATTCTGTGAAATTCATGCAGCGGTTAAGGGTTACAGCGTTCCTCCCGTGCCTGTGGAAAAGACCACCGACAAACTTTAGATAACCTTCAATAGAAATTGTAGGCCATGCCATTGGTGACGATCGACGAAATAATTAGATACGTCGTATGGTCACCTTTCAGGACGGCGGGTTCTTTGCTCAGCTGCCATTTAGATGGTTCAGCACGCTCTTTGCGGAAATTTACTTATTTCATTCAAATTAAGGAGGTCATGATGAAAAGACATTTATGCTCGTTCGTTTTATGGTCGTTGGCGTTGGCAGTGATCCTTGGGATCGCTCCCCTTGCTAACGCCGCAGACAAACCCAATATCGTTATCATCTGGGGTGACGATATCGGCCAGTCCAACCTCAGCGTTTATACAAAGGGCTTGATGGGTTACCACACGCCCAATATCGACCGTGTCGCCAATGAGGGTATGCTCTTCACCGACTACTACGCGGAACAGAGCTGCACCGCGGGTCGTTCGGCCTTTATCACCGGCCAGAGTGTGTTCCGCACCGGTCTGAGCAAGGTCGGCATGCCCGGCGCCAAGGAAGGGCTCAGCGCTGAGGATCCCACCATTGCCACCCTGCTCAAAGCCCAGGGCTATGCTACGGGCCAGTTCGGCAAGAACCACCTGGGCGACCGGGACGAACACCTGCCGACGGCGCACGGCTTCGACGAGTTCTACGGCAACCTGTACCATTTGAATGCCGAGGAGGAACCGGAGCAGGCCGACTATCCCAAAGACCCGGAATTTCGCAAGCGCTTCGGGCCACGCGGCGTCATCCACAGCTACGCCATGCCCGACGGCACGCAGCAAATTGAAGACACCGGTCCGCTCACTAAGAAGCGCATGGAAACCATCGATGACGATGTCGCCGCCAGGGCCGCGTTTTTCATCGAGGACCAGCACAAGGCCGGCAAGCCGGTTTTCGTGTGGGTGAATTTCACCCACATGCACTTTCGCACCCATCCCAAGCCGACCAGCATCGGGCAATCCGGGCGTTGGCAGAGCGAGTACCACGATGCGATGATCGACCATGACAAGAATGTCGGCACCGTCCTCGCGAAGCTGGATGAACTGGGTCTCACCGACAACACCATTGTCATGTACGGGACGGACAATGGCCCGCACATGAACACGTGGCCCGACGCCGGCATGACCCCCTTCCGCAACGAGAAAAACAGCAACTGGGAGGGCGCCTACCGCGTACCCGCCATGGTGCGCTGGCCCGGGAAGATCAAGGCCGGGAGCGTGTCCAACGAGATCATGTCGCACATGGACTGGCTGCCGACGCTGGCGGCGGCCGCCGGTGAACCGGATGTGGCCGGCAAACTGCTCAAGGGGCACAAGATCGGCAAGACCACCTATAGGGTTCACCTGGACGGCTATAATTTCCTACCCTATCTGACCGGGAAAACGGACAAGGGGCCCCGCGAATCATTCTTCTACTTCTCGGACGACGGCGACCTGACCGGGCTGCGCTACGACAACTGGAAGCTCGTCTTCATGGAGCAGCGGCAGCGAGGCACGCTTCAAGTCTGGTTCGAACCCTATACCCTGCTGCGGGGACCCAAACTGTTCAACCTGCGCCTGGACCCCTATGAGCGGGCAGACGTCACCTCAAATACCTACTGGGACTGGTACCTCGACCACGCCTATCTGCTGATACCGGCGCAAAACTACGTCGCCAATTTCCTGGGAACGTTCAAGGAGTACCCGCCACGCCAGAAGGCTGCCAGCTTCAGCCTCGAACAGGTTCTGGACCAACTCCAACAAAACATCGGGTCGAAATAGATCGGAAGCGGCGGGGCGCCTATGGTAAAGCGCCCCGCTATTGCTGTACCTAAGGAATACGACCGTTATTCTTCTGTTGTGGAATTTTCTGATGGGCGGGGATTGCCAAATACAGTCCTCGCCTATCTTTTGTCAGGCTTTCACTTTAAAAATAATGAGGGTTTTAATTATATCCAGATCGTACCACACTATTCCCTGAACGGCAGCAACACAACTGCTATGAAGGACCACACAAGAAAAAAGATGGCCAACCACAACCTATAGGGGTTGGCCTTATCCGATGATTAGTTGACTTTCAATATGCTATCACAGGTAAAAAATGATGGCGGATTTCACTGATCCCTCCAACATCCTTGCAGATATCAGCCTCGGCAATTTACAACGATGTTTGAAAATAATCACAGGGAGCCAATTATTGCCAAAATAGCGGTTCGGGTGGTATCGTGGGGATCACCAAAACATATCAGGGGGATTTCCATAATTTCTGATTGGTAAGGTGATCTCAGTATATCAACAGATCTACCCGTAATCCTTTGGCAATGTATTTCCTGTAGTCACCGACCTTGCTGAAAATCTGTGGTTACAATGAATATCGTGTTCATCACCAAGATGATATTGAAAATTATCCTTAAATACGGATAACCTGTCACTTTACCCGACAGCAAGGGACTGCCAGCCCATGCTGTCGGTAAGTTTGGCGTTATAAATATTCTTGATGGTTGGGACTCTTGTTGACGGAATACGAGTTGCGTACGAAGGGAGATGGACGGTGACAGCGATCATTCAGCAGGTGCAGGAGAAGGTCAAAGAACTGAAGCAGGTGCCGGTGGTGGCACACTTTCTCCGGATGAACACCCGGTACGCCACCCGGTTAGGAAACCAGTTCGCGGGAGCCATCACCTACTTCTCGTTGCTATCAATGGTGCCCATACTGATGTTTGCGTTCTCGGCTTGCGGGTTCACTCTGACAGTGCTACGCCCCGACTTGCTGGAGCGACTTCAGACGGAGATCATGGTTCAATTGCAGGGCGCTCCTGAGGACCTGCAGGTCAAACTGACTGGTCTGATTGGCGGCTTGCTGCGCAATTGGGCCTCGGTGGGTTTGGTGGGCCTTTTATCGTCGATATACTCCAGCGCCGGATGGGCAGGGAACCTGAAGTCCGCCGTGCGGGCACAGACTCGTCCACTCTTTGACATGAAGGAGCGCAAACATTTCATCCTTCTGGAAGTCTTGCTTAATTTTTCGATTCTACTGGGCCTGCTCGCCATCCTGGCAGTGACCTTCGCGCTCGCAGTCATGGCGACTTCGTTGACAAGCACGATTGTAGACTCTCTCTCACTATATGAGATCCCTGGCATTAAAGTTTTACTGCGGCTTGTGGGACCCATTCTGTCGGCCATTGCCGGATGGGCTATGTTCGTGTACCTTTATGTAGTGTTACCGGAGGTCAAATTCCCTTTCCGCATCATCGCATGGGGCGCGATGTTCGGTTCCGCGGGACTCTTTGTCCTGCAGTACCTCACCGGTTTTCTGATGGGCAAATTTTCAGGCAATCCCGCTGCCGCCATGTTCGGTTCGGTGATTGTCCTGATGCTATTTTTTAACCTTTTTGCGCGCCTTAATCTTTATGTGGCCGCTTGGATCGCGACCTTTGTGCAACCGGCTGTAGCTGATCAGATCCAGGAGTTCGACCGTCCATTGCTGAAGACTCCTAACGTCTCGGATCTGGTTCGCCAGGAGGTGCGGGCAGGGCTCGATGCGGCAGCAAAAAAGAACACGTAACTATAACAAACGCTTCCAAAGCCGACCGGGCTCCATTGCTCTTTCTTGGAAGCGGTGGTGGCCATGATACTTGCAATTACCAATATTTTGTAACTTTCACTGCCGGCGGGTTTATCACAGCGTTACCCATCAGCTTTAGAAAGTTTGGCTATTTTGGTCCTTATATTCGGTATTATCAAGACGTCTATATAACATTCCTATACTGGACTTAAACGAGACGTTTATTGAATATCAATCTTAGGGCGCCAGACTTGCACACGGCAACCCATGAGGATTCATTCACATTGTAAGGAGGCGGATTATGTCTCGAATAAGCTTTTACTCAGTTGTTGTTGCTATCGGCATCTTGTCGATCCGTGCATTTGCCGGAGATTCGTGCTCATTAATTAGCCCCACCGATGCAGCCTCACTGTTAGGCCAACCCATCACGGCAGTAACGCCGTTTGGTCCACAACCGGACGAAGACTCAGGTGGTCTGTTTTCGTTCTGCAGGTACCTTTCTTCGAACGCTGCCGTGGTCGTATCTGTTGTTGAGTTTGCATCCGCTGCCGAAGCACGAAAACAGCTCAATGCAAATCTCGTGAAAGAGCATATGGAGTCGGAAGATGCCAAAGTCACTGAAGAGCCCGGTATTGGAGAGCAGTCTTTCTGGGACATCTCAGCAGATGGTGCTTCCTATACATTTGTCAAAGGCAGCCGAATTGTAGGCATCGGGTTGGGTGGCGAAGGTATTGCTGCTGATAAGGCGTTGAGCCGAAAAGATGCGCTACGCAGAGCAGCACTCGCCGTGGCGTCGAAACTATAGGTACCCCGCCACTGACGCTCAGCCCCTTGTTCGAGCTGACTGCCACCGGCAAGCCGCCGGTGGCTGCGACTCAACGTAAACGTAATCAAGATAACAACTAAATTTTGCACTATCTTAATGGATTTTCGTGCAAGAAATTTTTTTCACGGCAAATATTTCATTTAATAGGCAAATCTTGCGCGAATAACCGATCCCGTGGTACGGTGGGGATCACCATCGCATATCAGGAAAAGCCCACAAATTTCCAAGGGATAAGGTGATCTCAATTCACCAAGTCGACAATATAAAGGGAGGTTACATTTAATGGATAAGATCAATTTAGGATCAACTATACCCGCATATCCCATGCCTGTTTCGCTTGTTGGTGCCCATGTGGAGGGTCAGCCGAATTTTTTGGCCGTGGCATGGTTTACCATGGCGAGTTATAAACCACCAAGAATTGCCATCACCCTTGGGAAGGGCCATTATACTAATCCTGGAATAAAGGAAAATAAAACCTTTAGCGTTTGCTTGCCTTCGGAGGATATGGTCGAAATAACTGATTATTGCGGAATTGTCTCGGGTAAACAATCCGATAAATCGGAAATTTTTGATCTTTTTTATGGGGAGCTGAAAACAGCCCCGCTGATCAGAGACTGTCCATTGTGCATGGAATGTAAGCTGGTGGAAATTGTTGAAAGTGGTCTAAATGAAATCTTCATCGGTGAAATTGTGGGAACCTACACAGAAGAGAAATTTCTGACTGATGGCAAATTGGATTTTAGAAAAATGAAACCTTTGATACTTTCACAACCGGACACTTCTTATTGGCGCCTTGGGCAACAGGTGGCCAAGGCTTGGAATATTGGTAAAAGATATAAAGCCAAACGCAAATAGTACCGTTGACAAAGAACCTAATGTCTCGTCAACAAACAGAGGGTTTTAAAAAGGGAAACACAGTGGGAGTTGAAATTCCTGTTTTTCGAGTGAAAATTTGGGTTTGATACCAACCTCAACTGGGAAAATATCTTCCCTGTCTATTCTGTCAATTGAATCCTCCCTGGGGCAAACCGCGGGGAACGTTCTACCCGTGACTGCAGTGCTGCGCAGCATGGAAAGTCGATTTCCGGTTTGCTTGCCAACCCCGCTGCAACCGGCTATGAATTCGCTTGCTATCACGGTTCAACGTGTTCACATCAATCAAAAACCGTTTTTTATTACTGGTATGCCCGTCCGCGATCCGGAAAAGCCTGCGATTTAGGCCGTGGCCTGGCCTTTTTCAATGCCCTACCGGCCGAGGACTGAAGTCAGAATTGGAGGTAATAAAACCGATCGCGGCTGGAAGCCGCTCCTACGCTCCCCCAATCCCTCAATTCGTAATCCGGAATTCGTCACTTCGTCTTCAGGCCTCTGCCATCCGATCTCAGGCCTTCCCGCAGCAGCTGCCCGGTCCGGCACAGCCGGCATGACCCGGCGATGACCCGCAGCAGGCGGTGTCACCGGGACCGGGCATGGCTGAAGAGGCGGTGCCGGACAGGGATGAATGGGCGGACATCAGTTTTTTGAGATTGCCGCTGCCGCAGCGTTCGCAACAGACAGTCATTTTTTCAGAAAAAACAAGCATCTCAGCCACGTGGCCGCAATCGGCGCACAAAAAGTCAAAAAGTGGCATGCCTCCCTCCTTTTCCCATCAATCGGTGAGATCAATTTTCATCAGTGGGCGCAGTCACCGATCTTGACGCCGTGATGGTGGCCGCACACCTGGCTTGGCTCGAATACCGGCAGGTTGCCGGCCTTGATCATCCGGGCATTTTCGCCGACGGTTCCTTCAACGGCACGATATACGGTGACACCGTCGTTGTTGAGCTTTTTCAAGGCGCCGCCGCCGATGCCCCCCACCACGACGCCGTCCACCCGGCGCCCGCCCAGGGCATCCATGGGGTTGCAGGCACCGTGTTGATGATCCTGGTCCGGGTTTTCGAAGGTCTCCACCGAATCCGTGTCCAGGTCCACAAAGACAAAAAAGGGTGCGGACCCGAAATGGCCGTGAACGTCGCTGTCGATACCTTTGTTTTCAACTACCGGGAAAGCAATTTTCATTTTACTGGATCTCCCTCACACAATGCCAATGGTTGCCTTGCATCGTGTTCAATTCAGGTGAATAGAAAGCAATCTTGCCGGAAGGGGCCAATCCTCATCACTCCGACCACCATCTCATGGTATATTATTTTCGCTATATAGCTTAAAGTTCCGGCCGCGACAAGGCTTTCCTGGCAGGTCATGCAGCCATCTCCGGCAACACACCCGTCAGGGATAAAATCGAAGATATGGTTGCCTCGGCACCCCCCGTATGCTATATGTTGGGCACGCTGATCATGCTGGACACTAACGCTGAACAAGATCGAATGCATCTATCCTTCTTACCCGCCAATTTATTCGCCCCGCCCGCGGATTCCCTCCTGCAAAGCAATGCCGTGCCCACACGAAATGGCCGGCGCGGTCTGTATGCGTCCTCGTCCATCCAGCGAAGCAGCCGTGCGCAGGGAACAACCCATGACCTCCAGGAGGTGCGATGATTTCGTCTTCCAAGAGCAAACGAAAAACCTTTGTGCTGGACACCAACATCATCCTTCACGACAGTTCCTGCATCAACCAGTTCGATGAACATGATATCGTCATCCCCATTGCCGTCATCGAAGAGCTTGACCGTTTTAAGAAGGGAAAGGAGATCTTGAACTGCAATGCCAGGGAGTTCGCCAGGGCCCTGGACGCATTGACCGGGGACCGCATATTCAACGGCGGCGTCACCATCGGTCCCGGGAAAGGAAAAGTCACCGTCTGCCTGGACCGGGAGTTTCACGACAAGCTCAAGGCGAACTTCTCCCCTGACAAACCGGACCACCATATTCTCAACGCCGCCTACCACATCGCTTGTGAAGTCGCCTTTGACCGGGTTTTTCTGGTCACCAAGGATGTCAACCTGCGCATGAAAGCCAAATCCATCGGCCTGATGGCCCAGGATTACAGCACCGACCGCGTCCAATCCCCGGCAGATATCTACAAGGGCACCCGCGTGGTGGAAGACATACCCACCGCGGTGATTGACCAGCTCTACGCCAAGCCCTTCGAAATGGACGCCGCCGTTCTGGATGTGACGGCGCCGCTGCTCTCCAACGAATACCTGATCATGAAAAACGGCAGCAAGTCCGCACTGGGCGTGTTTCTTCCCCAAACCCGATCCATTCGCCGCATCGACACCCAAGTTTGTTATGGCATCCGGCCCCGCAATGCCGAACAGTGCTTCGCCATAGACGCCCTGACCAACCCGGACCTGCCCCTGGTAACGATTACCGGCAAAGCCGGCACCGGCAAAACCCTTCTCGCCCTGGCCGCCGCCCTGGAGAGGCGCCGCTACTACCTGCAGATTTTCATCTCCCGGCCGTCGGTCCCGCTGAGCAACAAAGACATCGGTTTTCTGCCCGGTGACATCCAGTCCAAACTGGACCCCTACATGCAGCCCCTTTACGACAACCTGTCGGTCATCGAAAGCAACCAGAACGGAAAAAACGGCAGCCGGCAGGGGCGCCGGGTGAAAGAGCTGTTGGATGAGGAGAAGATCGTCATCACCCCGTTGTCCTATATTCGCGGCAGAAGCATCGTAAAAGTCTTTTTCATCGTCGATGAGGCCCAGAACCTCACCCCCCACGAAGTGAAGACGATCATCACCCGGGCCGGTGAAGGCACCAAGATCGTCTTCACGGGCGACATCTACCAGATCGATCACCCGTATCTGGACAGCCAGAGCAATGGGCTGAGCTACCTCATCGAAAAGATGAAAGGCCAGGACCTATACACCCACATCAACCTGGAAAAGGGGGAGCGCAGCGAGCTTTCCGATCTGGCCATCAACCTGCTATGAAAAAAGATGAGATCACAATCAACGACTAAGGAAGCCGCCATTCGGGCGGAGGCCGCCATCGCCATGCTGTCGCCCCTGCCCTTTGCCGCCGAGTCCCTGCCCGGCATCGGCGGCGCCATCAAGGCCACCCCGGGACACTTTGTGGTCGAAGAGATCCTGCCCTATGCCGCCTGCGGCGAAGGGGAGCATGTCTATGTCACCTTCCGGCGCGCCGGGTGGAACACCGCCGATGCCGCCCGAATCATGCAGAAACATCTGGGCCTGACCCCCTTCGATGTGGGCTGGGGAGGCCGCAAGGACAAACTGGCGGTGGTCGTGCAAACCCTCTCCTTTCGCTGCGGCGTCAATCATCCCCTGACCGACGTCGAAAAAAGATTGGCCGAGCTGCCCTTTGAGATCCTGGCCATCGACCGCCATCGCAACAAGATCAAGACCGGCCACGTGGCCGCCAACCGCTTCACCGTTGTCATCAGCAATCCCGAGCCCGATGCACTGCCCCGGGCGCTTGCCATTGCCGACCGGCTGACGCAAACCGGCGTGCCCAACTTTTACGGCCCTCAGCGTTTCGGTTACGGGCTGCGGAACATCCACCGGGGGTTCGCCCTTTTCTCGGCGGAGAAAAAGGGGCGCAAGGACGCCTTCATGGTGTCGGTGGTCCAGTCGGCGCTGTTCAACATATGGCTCAAGCGGCGCATGCAGGCCGGCGACTACCGCAGACTGTTGTCCGGCGACATCGTCAAGAAGACCGACACGGGGGGCATGTTCACCGTCGACGATCTGGCCATCGAAGGCCCGCGCTTCAACGCTGGAGAAATTGTCTACACCGGCCCCATATACGGATTCAAGATGAAACCGGCCATGCAGGCGGCCGGTGAAAAAGAAGCCGCGCTGCTCGGGCAATTCGGCCTCACCCCGGAAGACTTTAGACCATACCGCTCACCGGGATCGCGACGGGAGGCCATCCTGAGCCTCACGGATCTGTCCCTCGCTGAAGTGGACGACGGGCTGCGCCTCACCTTTACGCTGCCGTCCGGAGCATACGCCACAACCGTGTTGCGCGAATTCACCCGACCGTCCTGACGGTCGGCGATCGATCATCGCCCAACCAGGAGGAGGACGCCATGCCAAGACAGCTGATCAGCTCAGGTTCGCCATTTGAAAAGCCCATCGGTTTCTCCCGTGCCGTGAGAGTGGGCAACACCATTGCCGTCTCGGGGACCGCCCCCATGGCACCCGGCGGCGGCACGGCCTACCCCGGCGACCTCTACCGCCAGACCCGAACCTGCCTCGAAATTATCAAAGATGCCATCGAAAAAGCGGGCGGCCGCATGGAGGATGTCGTCCGCACGCGCATCCTGCTGGTCGACATCAGCCGCTGGCAGGAGGCTGCGCGGGCCCACGGCGAGTTCTTCGGCGAGATCCGACCGGCCAGCACCTTCGTAGAGGTGAGCCGTTTCATCGATGCGGACTGGCTGGTGGAGATCGAAGCGGATGGTGTGGTGGTGCAGGAAGCGATTGCCTGATTGTTCAACTGAACTTAGAATGATAGCTGGTGAGCTGATCGCTGAAAGGATAAACCCAAACCCTGAAACCCCGAACCTTGAACCCAGAACCTGGAACCCATCATGACCGACCCCATCGAGGCCTATTGGCAGCCCCACTTGGAAAGATGCAAAAAAGCCCTGGAAAAAAACAATTTCGAGGTGTTTCTGGCCACCGACATCCAGTCCGCCGGTGCTATCTTTATTGATGCAATTCTTCCCGGAATCGACGTAAAAACAGCGGCCTGGGGCGACTCCATGACGTTTCTGGCCACCGGTGTGATGGGTGCGATCAAGGCCGATACCGGCATCCAGATGATCGACCCCTTTGACGCACAGGCGTCACCGGAAGAACGACTGGCGCGCCGCCGGCAGGCCCTGCTGACCGATCTGTTTTTCACTGGGTCCAACGCCGTCACGGAAACCGGCCTGCTGGTCAACCTGGACATGGTGGGCAACCGGGTGGCCGGCATCACCTTCGGTCCTAAACACGTGGTTTTGTTCGTCGGCCGCAATAAAATTGTCCCGACGCTGGACGACGCCATGCAGCGTGTCAAGCGATACGCCGCCCCGGCCAATGCCATCCGGCATCCGGGCCTGAAAACACCCTGCATGAAAACTGCCGTCTGCGCAGACTGCAGCAGCCCGGACCGGATCTGTAACACCTGGTGCATCACGGAAAAATCCTTTCCCAAGGGGCGCATCAAAATCATCCTGATCAACCAGGACCTGGGATTGTAGAAAAGGGATGGACGCCTGGTGAAGCGTCCAGGAAATCAGAAGCCAGAAGCCAGAAGCCAGAAGCCAGAAGAAAAATGAAATCATTGGACCAGTCAACTAAAAAGATGTGTCGCGGATTGGCAATATTGCTGTCCGTCACCGTGTTTCAAGCTGTAGATTCGGCCGCCGCGCCGGGGGACAGCTTTGAGCACCGGCGACAACAGATGGTGGCCCATCAGCTTCGCGCCAGGGATATCGTGGATGCCCAGGTGCTGAAGGCCATGGCCACCGTACCCCGCCATCTATTCGTGACGCCTGAACTGCGGGATATGGCCTACCGCGACGCCCCACTGCCCATCGGCCACGGCCAGACCATTTCACAGCCCTATATCGTGGCCCTGATGTCGCAGCTGCTGGCCGTGAAACCCGGCCAACGGGTGCTGGAAATCGGCACCGGCTCCGGTTATCAGGCCGCTGTCTTGGCTGAAATGGGCGTTCACGTCTTCACCGTCGAGATCGTTCCCGAATTGGGCCGCCAGGCCATCGGCGTCTTGGATGCACTGGGGTACAAAAATGTTCGGGTGAAAATCGGCGACGGCTACAAGGGATGGCCTGAGCACGCCCCCTTTGACGCCATCATCGTCACCTGCGCACCAACCCGCATTCCAAAGCCGCTGACCGTGCAACTGGCCGAGGGGGGGCGCATGGTGATTCCTTCAGGAGAAAAATACGATCAACAGTTGCTGCTGCTGACCAAGCAGACGGGGAAGATCAAGCAGGAAAAAATCGTGGATGTCCGTTTTGTTCCCATGGTGAACGAACGGGGAAGGACCTATTGATGGTGCGCGGCAGCACAGGACGTTACCATGACTGACAAACCGACCTATGAAGCGCTGGCGCAACGGGTACGGGAATTGGAGGAATCCAATTTGGCGCTCAAGCGGGCGGAGGAGCGGCTGCGGCAAAGCGAGGCGCTTTTCAGGGACCTGTTCCATCGACACACCGCGGTTCAGTTGCTCATCGACACCCATGGCGGCAGCATCATTGACGCCAATGATGCTGCATGTGATTTCTATGGATGGACGCGCGAGCAGCTCCAACGAATGAAGATTCAGGAAATCAACACGCTTCCGCCCGAAGAAGTAAAGATGGAGATGGAAAAGGCCAGGACCAACCAACGGACCTATTTTGAATTCCATCACCGGCTGGTTGATGGATCCATCCGGGATGTGGAGGTGTTCAGCAGCAAAATCCAGGTAAAAGGAAAGGATCTCCTTCACTCCATTGTTCATGATATCACCGCGCGCAAGCAGGCGGAAAAGGCGCTCATAGAGAGTGAGGCGAGTTTTAGTCAGCTCTTCGAGTCGGCACCGGTCCCGATGGCCTATGTCACCGATGTCGAGGGATATCGGGGGACGACCTGGAACGAGGCCTGGTATCGAACCTTCGGCTATTCCCGGGAGCAGGCGGAAGGCCGCAGTGGAAACGATATCGGTCTGTGGGTCAATCCGGCAGATCGCAGCCGGTTTATCGAGACGGCCAAACGGCAGGATTCCGTTTCCGATTTTGAGACCCTCCTGCGGCGCAGCGATGGAGCCGTCCGCAACTGCTCGTTATTCGGTCGTTTTATCGACAAGGTCGGCTACCGGCTTCTGATGGCGGTCTATCTCGATATTACCGACCGCAAGCGGGTCGATCGAGAACGCGAGAAACTCCAGGCACAATTGAGCCAGGCCCAGAAGATGGAGTCGGTCGGCCGCCTGGCCGGCGGGGTGGCCCATGACTTCAACAATATGCTGGCGGCGATCCTTGGCTATACGGAATTGGGCATGCTGAAAGTCAGCCCGACGGATCCGACCTACGGGACGCTGAAAGATATCCAAAA
The DNA here is from genome assembly GCA_963705475.1 of uncultured delta proteobacterium. Classification (GTDB taxonomy): domain Bacteria; phylum Desulfobacterota; class Desulfobacteria; order Desulfobacterales; family Desulfosarcinaceae; genus Desulfosarcina. The sequence continues at coordinate 90,666 of CAVPJS010000011.1, forward strand.
AGCAGCCCAGCGGTCCGCCGACCTCACCCGGCAGCTCCTGGCCTTTGCCCGCAAGCAGACCGTGGCGCCCAAGGTGCTTGACCTGAACGAAACCGTTGAAGGCATGCTCAAGATGCTGCGCCGGCTCATCGGCGAAAACATCCATCTGACCTGGCTGCCGGGCAAGCATCTCGGCCGCGTCAGGTTAGACCCTTCCCAGATCGAACAGCTGCTGGCCAATCTGTGCGTCAACGCCCGGGACGCCATCCACGATACGGGCAGGATCACCGTTGAGACGGGTGCCGTCACCGTTGACGACACCGACTGCGCTGCGCATGTGGGGATGGTTCCCGGTGAGCATGTGCTGCTGGCCGTGAGCGACAATGGCTGCGGCATGGACACCGAGACCCTCTCGCACCTGTTCGAACCTTTCTTCACCACCAAGGAGGTAGGAAAAGGCACCGGCCTTGGGCTGGCCACCGTCTATGGTATGGTCAAGCAGAACAACGGCTTCATCGACGTACAAAGCCAGCCGGGCCAGGGCACCAGCGTCAAGATATACCTCCCCCGGAACACGGCAGAGACTGAACGGACGACCAAGACGGATGCGACACAGCCGGTCGCACGCGGTCACGAAACCATCCTTCTGGTCGAAGACGAGCCCATGATCCTGGATATCACGACGAAGATGCTCCAACGCCAGGGATACACGGTGCAGGCCGCCGCCACGCCGGGTGAGGCGATCCGTCTGGCGCGGGAGCATGCCGGCGAGATCCACCTGCTCATGACCGACGTGGTCATGCCCGAGATGAACGGCCGGGACCTGGCCAAGAACCTGCTGTCGCTTTATCCGAACCTCAAGCGCCTGTTCATGTCCGGCTACACGGCCGACGTCATCGCGCATCACGGCGTTCTAAACGAAGGCGTTCAGTTTATCCAGAAACCGTTTTCGGTGCAGACACTGGCTGTCAAGGTTCGGGAGGTGCTGGACGAGCCGAATTGAACGACTCGATGACCTATGGATATGGCGATGGAAGGACCTTACCCCCTGACATCCATGAAGAAGCAGTAAAAAGGAAATCCTATCATGTTGAAGGTGTTTAGATGGGAAGAGAACAAATTTATTCCGGCTGATAAAATTGAAAGGCACTGCCTGATAAATTTAATCCGTCCTGAAAAAATTGAGTTGGAAGCGTTGTCTGACGAAATGGATATTCCTTCCGATTTTCTGACCGACCCTCTGGACATTGATGAAAGATCGCGAATCGAAATTGAAGACGGCGTGCTGCTTATTGTTCTGAGGTTGCCGAAATTCGATGAAACCAATTCAGAAATCCCTTTCACAACCATCCCCGCGGGAATTATTCTCACAAGAGATGATACCATTGTCATCATCAGTTCACACAATATTATGGATATCTTAGAATTATTCAGCGGGAAGACAAAAGGGATTGTCGCCGGAAAAAGAAGCAGCGTTGTCCTCCAGATTTTTTTAAAAACAGGGCTGTTTTATCTAAAATATTTAAAAGAATTGAATAAACGGACCGGTGAAATTGAAAAGGAATTGCAGAAGTCGCTAAAAAACGAGGAACTCATTAAGCTCCTGAATATAGAAAAGAGTCTTGTTTATTTTACCACATCCTTGAAATCCAACGAACTGATGATGGAACGGCTGCTTAAAACGGAATTGCTGAAACTTACCGCCGATGACAAAGACAAGTTGGAGGATGTGCTGATTGACAACAGACAGGCCATCGAAATGGCTAACATATACAGCAATATACTAAGCGGCATGATGGACGCTTTTGCATCGGTTATCTCCAACAATCTGAATGTTGTCATGAAAATTCTAACATCGATAACCATAATTTTGATGATTCCGACGCTGACGGCAAGCATCTATGGCATGAATATCGAACTGCCGTTTCAACATTCTTCGCATGCTTTCTTTATCGTTATCGGCTTCTCCTTTATCCTCTCATTACTTATCATACTGATATTTAAAAGGATAAAATGGTTCTGAAGCGCAGGCACAACACGTCGATGAACCAGACGGCAGAGGCTTCCGCGACGCTCAGCCCCTTGCTGCGGGTTATCACTGCGAACCCTGATCGCTCGCCAACGCATCTATAGCCAGCATCTCAGCGCGCATCTCTCTTGGACTATCTGTCACCTTCATTTAAAATTTCAGGGAAGCGGCCCTCCTTGCAGATCAAACCGGAAACCGGCTTGGTGAAGGTCACTGCAAACCCATCCGGATCTCTTCTAACGACTCTGCCCTTGACTTGAATGGTTTTGTCAAAATTAAACAAGGGGAATTTAGTTATAATCGGCTGTCCGACGGCGATTTTTCTATCCGTCCGTATGAATAAACCACCTGCACCGATATTTTTTATTTTATCCCGGAAGTCCCCTTCTAACACCGAGTATTCCGCGATAATATATGCCGTGCGGCGGGAATATTGGCGATTATCGGGAATGGGATTCATCAGACCGTCACTCTCCCCGGTAACTGTCCAAACCACTTGAGCGTCACCACACGCCTTCCGTGCCGGCAGAGACAACGCTTTGTTGGCTGAAGAAGTAGGGCTGATCCACGTTCGCAGAGATTTCGTTTATTGTCAAGGAGTTGGTATAACTTGACAATATTACCGGACCGGGATTATGCTCGAATCACGATCCTCAATGGTGCGGCACTGTCGACGAGTTATGGTGGAGCCATGAACAAAGCCTGCTATAGAAAATTAAAACGCTACAAATACCAACTGGTGGCGCCCTTTCATTTACCAATTGGTGTCAGGGGATTTACCGTAGACACCCGCTATCTCAAATTAGATGTGGATGGGTGGTTACAAATTGCTAAAGGCTATGCGTGGGACGGCCCTAGTGGACCGACCATTGACTCGCTAAATTTTATGCGCGGGTCATTGGTTCACGATGCTTTATATCAACTGATTCGCATCGAAGAAATACCACCTCGCTATAAGGAATATGCCGACCTGTTGTTAAAAAAAACCTGCTTGGAGGATGGCATGTCAAATTTTAGGGCGAATTATGTCTACCAGGCAGTCAAGCTATTTGGGGGATCCAGTGCCAAACCGGGGAGTGAAAAGCCGGACAAAATCATATGTGTTCCGGTTTAATGGGTGCAGCCCGATGGGATCGGGTGCCGCACCAACCCACGCACGCAGCCGCACCCGGAGAAGCTGAGCCGCTGATGCCAGGCGTTCATTGCGAATACGGATCATCCTATGGGCCGAAAATGGATTGATGAAACAGCTTGGCGGACAAGGCAAACAAGATGATGCTGAAGATGACCTGAATGCTCTTCCCCTTCAGTCTGGCGCTCATGATCCTCGCCCCGACCTGGCCGCCGGCAAAAGAGGCAACCGCCGCGGGCAGGATAAACAGCCAGTTGATCGTTTCCATCGAGGCATATCCAAGAAAGCCGGTTAAGGACGAAAAGCATACGATAAAGGTTGACGATGCCGCTGCAATTTTGGTGGGTGTTTTCATGACATAGATTAAAAGCGGCACGATAAACACGCCGCCACCGATCCCCAGCAATCCGGCGATAACCCCGATACAGGCGCCGATACCGATCCCACCGATTATTTTTTTTGACGGTGCCATCGGTCTGGCTTGCGCTTCACCAGCCGGCGATATCAGCATTCGGACCCCAGCCAGGGCAAGCACGACCGCCATGACCATAAGGAATGGTTTTACATCGATGCGCACATTCAAATACGAGCCGATCGGCGCAGCCAGGCTCGATGAGATAATCAGCGGAATGGCGAGTGAAAAATCCACCATCTTCTTTTTTGAATAGGTATATGCGGCGGATGCGGCAGCGATGAGGTTCAAAAACAAAGACGCCGATGCCGCCTCGGATTTGACAAACCCGAGGAGGATAAACAGCGGAGAAAAGATGAGCCCGCCGCCAAGGCCGACCATGGTCAGCACCAGGGAGATGATAAAGATCGCGGCAATCAGAATCGCTGAGATGGGCATGGCATCAAAGGACGATTTCGTCGATTGGTTTGCGGGAATCAGCTGGCTTTCAATTCGCTGTCACCGGTGAATAAGGATACCGTTGTGTCCAACGCGACGCCGACGCATTTCTCGATCCGTTTCATTCGAACCGCATCCATCAAGAGGTGCCGTCATCCTTTTTTTTCACCTCCTCCAGCAGCGATTCCGGCTGGGTGATGAAGCTGTCGAACTGCCATTTCTTGATCGAAAATACCCACGGGCTCAGCGCTTCGCTGAGTTGCCGGGCCGTTTTTGGGGCGGGCGTGGCCGTCGCTGCCCCTTGTGCTTTTTCGTCCGTGGGCTGAGGGTCGGGAGCAGCGGCGGCCGGTGTTTCCGGCGTTGAATCCGCAGCAGTCACCCGCAGGGTGAAGTTTCCTTGGTCGTCAGAATGGGGAAAGATGGAAATCTGCCGGCCGTCATAGAGCTGGTAGACCAGTCGGGCCTGCCCTGATTCGGTCGCCGGCGGCGGCCCGGCGGCGGCCTGCACATCATCGAGTGTCAGGGGCGCGAGGGCGTCGAGAACCTGGTCGATTTTAGCCGGAGCGGCTGTTCTTCCCGGCGGGACGGGCGCCAGTGTGGCCGTTTCTCCCTTTTCCGGCCGCGACAGGGTATAGATCGGGGTCCGGGGGTCGCCGACATAACAGGCGACCGATTTCACCTCTTCGGCCTTAACATCCAGTATCTCTTTGTTCAACCACTCGGCCGGCGCTGTTTTCAGGAACCGGAAGCTGCCGTCCACGAGAAAGACGGTGTCGGCATCGACCTTCTTCAGGTATTGTCCGCCGCCCTCGCCGCTGTCGGTCTCACGGCTCTGGCCCAGGATGACATCGGCGAGGATCTTTCCGGTCGCGTCGGTTAAGGTGATCTGCTTGCCGGTGGACGAGGTGTCCGAGGTGGACGGGGCCAAAAGCGAGAGGCGGGCCAGGCTTTCGTTCGAAGCAGGAAAACTGCGGCCGATCTTCAACCGGGAGAGCTTGACCACCATATCCCTGAGTTGATCAAAATCGGCCGGGTAGCCGCTGCGCCCGTCGACCTGCCACACCTTGTCGCCCTTGACCAGGACCACCCTGTGTTGAGCATCGGCGATGGTCACGGAGCGCACCGCGTTGACCGGCAGGTCGGCAAACAGCTTTTCTCCCATTTTCACCTGGCCGGCATGCTCATCGGCCCCGAAACGAAAAAACCAGATGGCCAGCAGGAGCCCCGTCGCCGCCAGTAGTATCAGAAATGTCTTGCCCCTCATCAACTATGCCTTTCTCCTTCGGGTGATTGCGTAAATGATCCCGCCGAGGCCGATAAGCAGCGGAACAAGAAAAATATTCACGAACTTGACCGTGGTTCCCAGCTGTTCGATCTCGGCACGCAGGTTGCGCCGGACCGTCTTGAGTTCTTTGTTGATCCTGAGTTTTTCTTCCTGGAAGCGGGCGATCTCCTGCTCCTGCTCCTCGCTGAGGATCGCACGCTGGGCGGCATCTTTTTGCTGCTCGAGCATGCTGAGTTTTTGGTTGGTTTCCTCCACCTGGCGGACCAGCGCCTGCTCCTGATCCAACCAGCGGGCCTGGGCCTTGCGCTCCAGTTCCTGTACCCGTGTGAATGGCCGTTCGAAAGTGCCCCGGGAGCGGATGCTGATCAGGGCGGGATTGCCGGTCAGCATCTCACTGGCATTGAGCATGAAATTCAGGTTGTCGTTGAAAATATTGGAAATCGTAAAGCCCAGCAGGTTCTGCTGACTCAGGTAATACCCGTCGTACAGCAGATCGCTGTCCGCCACCACGACGATGACCGAGGGTGCTTGACCTTCCTTCAGCGATGTGTCCGCATCCTTCGAATCTGTCTCTGCCGCCGATTCACCGGTTTTGGGTTCAACCTCCGGTTTACCGTCCGGAAAGGCCGTTTTAAACGTACCGGACAACCGTACGGCCAGGTTGCGCACAACCCCCGACGGCTTGAAATCCCGCCGCAGGGCGTCCACATCCATGCTGTGGGTGAAGGCGTCCACCATCTCGTTGTTCGTGCTGGATTGAACCAGGGGTTCGACGGTCAAGGGGCTGTCCGGCAGGGTCTCGATGGCACCGGCAATCGGCATCAGCATGGACTCGAGATTGGCGGTAATCAGGTTGTCCGCGTTAAATGCGCCGGCCGGCGCAGAGAGCCACAGGGGATTGGTCTCCACCTGGTTGCTGCGATTCCTCAGCCGGGTGGCGTATGAATAATCGGCAACGGCCTTTCCCGGCGCCATGGCGATGCCCCAGGCCTTGAACAGCGTCTCGGGAATGGATCCGCCGGGTCCCATTCGCGGATCGTCCATCAGGGAGAGGGGATCGGCAAAAACGACGGCGTTGCCGCCGCCCAGAATATACTGGTCCACGGCATAAGCCAACGTATCGGACATGTTTTTGGGGTGAAACAGCACCAGCAGTTTCACCGTTGGATCGATGCGGTCGGCATCGGGCTGCACTTTCGTCAGATCATAGGTTTTGGCCAGTTCCTGGATGAAAAACCAGGGCTCCGAGCCGGGTTGGGGCCCGGCCATGCCCATGTTCATGGGAGCTGCACCGAATACCGGCAGACTGCTGAACACGGCGATCTTCATCCGATCCGTCGTCTGTACCCGGGCGATGATGCGGGTCAGGTCATACTCCAGCCGCGTCTCTTGGGTGGGGTCGATAAAGGCAATGGCAGCCTCCTGGTCGGCGGCCAGGGCGACGAGCCCCAGGTATACCTGCTCTCCGGTCGGCAGACTGATGGCTTTCATGCCGTATTTGATGGCCCATTCCTCTTCTTCTGAATCGGGTTTGGGATCGTACATGTCGACCGAGATCCGGCCCTTCCCGTATTGCTCGTACTCGGAAAGAAAATCGATCACCCGTTGGGCAAAGGTCTTGATCTGGGCGGGGGTGTTGACGACGTGCTTGCTGTAAAATACCTTGATCACCACGTCCTGATCCAGTTCAGCAAGGATGGTTCGCGTCCCCTGGGACAATGAGTACAGATTGTCCGCGGTGGCATCCCAGCGCATCGTGGTCCGGGACAACAGAATGTTCACCAGCACAACGATCACGAGCACCAGCGCGGCGCTGCCGGCCGAGAATGCGGTCTTTCCAATTCGTCTTTTTCCATTGCTCATGGACTCTTGGCCTCCTTTATGCCGATTCCCTATTTTGCAGGACAACGCCGTTGACAAAGATCATGAAGACCATTACCGACAAGTAGTAGAGCAGGTCCCTCACGTCCAGAACGCCTCTGGCAATTGAGGCAAAATGGGATAGCACGCTGGTCGAAGCAACCAGGTCCACCAACCACATCGGCGCCCACCCGGACAGCACGGCGGTCACCGGCGCAAAGCCGGCAAGGATGAGAAACAGGCAGGCCACGACGGCCAAAATGAAGCTGACCACCTGGCTGCGGGTGAGGGCCGAGGTCATGCTGCCCACGCTCAAAAACGTGCCGGCCATGAGAAATGAGCCGAGATACCCACAAAAAATAACGCCCACATCCGGATTGCCCAGGTACATGGTGGTCAGCACCAATGGAAAGGTCAGGGCCAGGGCGATGCCGATAAAACACCAGGCGGCCAGGAATTTCCCCAGAACCACGTCGGTGACGGTCACCGGCAGGGTCAGGAGCAGTTCGATCGTCCCCAGGCGGCGTTCCTCGGCCCACAGCCGCATGGCAACGGCCGGGACCAGAAACATGAAGAGCCACGGGTGCCACTGGAAAAAGCCTTTCAGGTCGGCCTGCCCCGCTTCGAAAAAATTGCTGATGTAAAAGGTGAAGAAACCGGTCAGCAGAAGAAAGATCACAATGAAGACGTAGGCCACCGGCGAACCGAAGTATCCGGCAAATTCGCGCTTCATGATAATCCATATGTTTCTCAAAAAATTACCGCTTTGCATGAGCCGCTCCATTGAAGGTTAAGGTCTTTTCCCGGTGGTGATCTCACGAAACACATCGTCCAGACGCCCCTGCTCAACAAACACCGCAGCGATGCGCACCCCGTCCTGGTTGGCCCATGCGATCACCCGCTCGGCAACGGGCACCGCCGGATCGTCGGGAAAAATGCGCAAGGTCGTCCGCTCGCCATCGGATTCCACAACCGACACCGACGCCACCCCGTCCAACGCCGCAATTCGCTCCTGCATGCCATCCGTTGCCGCTCCCGCGACCGTCAGGACAACGGCGCCGTGAGAAATAGACCGGCGCCTGAGACCGTCGGGCGTGTCGTCGGCCACCACCTTTCCGTCGGCAATAATGATGGCCCGGCTGCAGACCGTATCGACCTCGTCGAGTATATGGGTGGAGAAAATGATGGCCTTGGCGGCGCTCATCTCCCGGATCATCAGGCGGACTTCGTGTTTCTGGTTGGGGTCCAGGCCATCGGTAGGTTCGTCGAGGATCAGGTATTCGGGGTCATGCAGAATGCTCTGGGCAAAGCAGACACGTTGCTTGTAACCCTTGGAAAGGGTGTTCACCGCCTGATGACGGACGCCGGTAAGAAAACATCGCTCCAGGGTCTCGCCCACCCGCTGCTTCTTGACAGCCCCCCCGAACCCGCGAATCTCGGCACAGAAATCCAGGTAGCGGCTGACGGTCATATCCGGATAGACCGGCGCGTTCTCAGGCAGGTAACCAATCTTTCTGCGGGCGGCGAGGGACTGGGTCAGAATATCACTGCCACCGACGATCACTGTCCCTCGGGTGGGCGGGAAAAATCCGGTGATCATCCGCATGGTGGTGGACTTTCCCGCGCCGTTGGGGCCCAAAAACCCCAGAATTTCTCCTTTTTCGGCGGTAAAGGAGATATCGTCAACCGCCGGATGATGGCCGAACTGCTTGGTCAGACGCCTCACTTCGATCATGGATGTGTGTTCTCCTTGGCCTTCGAATGGACCGGTTCAAAAAGGCAACACCGCGACTCCTCCGTTGCTCCCCGGGAGCAGCCGGACGGTTGAGCCCCGTCTAAAGGGTGGCGGGTGGCGCGTTGTCGGGTTGCAGCCGGCCTGATGGTATCGAACCGACTCACCTGAATGCCCAACCAGCGGCCTGCAAAAACTGGGAGAAAATAATATTTCAAGCGCACATGTCAAGTCCGATCTTATCGCATCACGCCTAGCATATAGCGCGGCACGGGCATGCACCATGGTGATCCCTGGGCAGGCCGACCAGGTGGTGCACACACCCGGCGAATCGATACGACGCCCCAGTTGGCAGTTGGCCGGCAGAGTTCGGTCAACGGCCTGTTTTCAAGGATTTTTTCTTGACAAAACGACCGGCTGCCGATAGAAAGTCGCAAGCTTCAACTCCCGTGTTTTTTACACCCGAAGGCGGGATTGCATCCCGCCTGAACCATATTGACATGAAACCTTCGGTATCGAAGCCGGCGGGTTTGAAATTAGCGGCGCATGAACGATCGGCTGACGCGGCGGCCGGCACCGGGATTTCAGGAATAGTCGGTTTTTCACAGCAGAAATCATCACACAGCGGTTGACGGAGATTCCATGAGCACCTTAGACGAAAATGCCAAAGCGGGGATGGATGATCGTGCGGCGCATGGCAGCGACGGCAAGGAAAGCGGTGCCGGCGGTTTTATCATCCTGTTCTTCATCATCGGTTTTGCAGCCAGCATGGTGCTGGGGTGGGTCATCTTTCCCAAACTCCTGTACTCCCAAAAGCAGCAACCCCTGAACTTCAACCACGCCTTGCATGTCGAAGAGGTGGGCGAGGGCTGCGAAGGCTGCCACTACTTCAGAGAAGACGGCAGCTTTTCAGGCATTCCCAGGATTGCCCAGTGTGTGGAATGCCATGAAGAACCCATGGGTGACACCGAAGACGAAGCCATCTTCGTCGAACAATATGTGGCCAAGGAACGCGAAGTGCCTTGGCTCTCCTATTCCCGCCAGCCGGACTGCGTGTTCTTTTCGCATGCCGCCCACGTGATCGGCGCCGACATGGACTGCGTGGTCTGCCACGGTCATATCGGGGAATCCGAGGTATCCCGCCCCTATGAATACAATCTGATCACCGGCTACAGCCGGGACATCTGGGGCAAAAACATCGCCGGATTCAAGAAAAACAGCTGGGACCGCATGAAGATGGATGACTGCGCCCAATGCCACAAAGAGGCAGGCATGATTCACACCTCCAGCGTCCAGACCGAACGCGATGCCTGTTTTGTCTGTCACAAATAATGGAAGCATGCCCCGGGTTACCATTTCAGCTTCGGATTTGGATAAGGTGAGGGATAATCGATGAAAGTTGACCGAAGAAGTTTCTTGTCGTTTGTGATCGGCGGCGCGGCGGGCACAGCCCTGTCGCCATTGCCGTGGAAACTAATGGATGACTCTTCCATCTGGACGCAGATGTGGCCCTGGACACCGGTCCCACCGGACGGAGAGGTGGTCTATGAAGACTCAACCTGCTCTCTGTGCCCGGGCGGGTGCGGCATCTCCGTGCGCAAGGTCGACAACCGGGCCGTTAAAATCGAAGGTCAGCCGGGTCACCCCGTCAACGACGGCAGCATCTGCATCCTGGGGCTTTCCGGACTTCAGATGCTCTATGGCCCCACCCGAATCAAATCGCCCATGAAACGCATCGGCGAACGGGGCGAAGGGAGATGGCAGAATATTTCATGGGATGAAGCCATCGCCATCCTGACGGAAAAACTGACCGACATCCGCGACAAGGGCGAAGCCCATACCGTGGCCGCCCTTGCCGGATCGGACAGCGGCACGGTACCGGCGTTGATCCAGCGGTTCATGAAGGCCTATGGGTCCCCCAATTTCATGCGGTCACCGTCCAACCGGGATGTTGATGAGTTCGCGGTGAGGACCCTTTTCGGCGGGAGCGGCAGAACCGGCTTCGATGTGGAGCATGCCGACTACATCCTCAGCTTCGGCAGCGGCTTCGTGGACGGCTGGGGATCTCCGGTTCGCATGTTCAAGGCGGCCAGTCTCTGGAAAGAACGAAACATCACCGTCGTTCAGGTGGAGCCTCGCCTGTCCAACAGTGCCGCCAAGGCCACCCGATGGGTCCCGGTCAACCCAGGCACCGAAGCTGACCTGGCGCTGGGCATTGCCGCCGTGATCGTTTCTCGGAACATGCAAGATACGGCCGCCGTCCGAGGGTTGAGCAGTTGGAAAGACGATCTGCTGGCCACCTATGCAACGGATAAGGTAGCGCAGACCACCGGTGTGGCGGCCGAGGTCATCGTCGACCTGGCCCAGGGCTTTGCCGGTGCCAATCGACCACTGGCGCTATTCGGCCGCGGCAAGGGCCTGGTGTCGGGAAGCCTGCGGGAAACCGCCGCGGTTTGTACCCTCAACGCCCTGGCGGGAAACATCAATCAGGAAGGCGGCATGTGGGCTGTCCCGGAACTGGGTTATATCCAATGGCCCGATGTGGCCATCGACAATCTGGCCGCCGCCGGCCTGGATCAACCTCGCCTGGACGGTGCGGGGGCAGGCAAATACGCCGACGCCCGCTACCTGACCAACCGGCTGGCCGACAGTGTCAACGGCGGCGGACCTTATCCCCTGCAGGTCCTGCTGGTGGCCGGCGCCAATCCCTGCCACGATCTGCCCGACACCCAACGCGTTAAGGCGGCCTTCGCGCGCATCCCGTTCATTGTCAGTTTCTCGTCATTTCAAGATGAGACTGCCGCCATGGCCGATCTACTGCTGCCTGATCACGTCTATCTGGAGCGCTACGAGGACGTTCCGGTGGGCGCCGGCCTTGCCCAGCAGATGATTGGATTGAGCCGACCGGTGGTGTCTCCCCAGTTTAACACGCACCACCTGGGTGACGTCATGATCGTGACGGCCAAAGCAATGGGCGGGTCCATCGCCGATGCCTTTCCCTGGGATGACTACGAGACCTGCCTGGAGGAGACGCTGGCGGAAAAATGGGATGCCCTCATGGAAACGGGTCTATGGGTGCAAGCCGATACCGACCCCGTCGCCGATGCGCTTCAACTGGCCGGGATGGATGCACCGGCCGTTCAGGCCGAAGGCGATGTGAACAGCTTCCCGCTGCTGCTGGTGCCCTATGACTCCATTCAGCTCACCAGCGGATATACCGGCGAAGCCCCCTTCATGATCAAGGCTGTTGCCGATACGGTCATCAAAGGCACCGATGGTTTCATCGAAATCAATCCGCAAACCGCCAGTGCGATCGGTGTCCGCGAAGGCGAGCGGGCCAAGCTGACCACCCCGCGGGGTGAGGCCCAGGTAAGCGTCCATCTGTTCGATGGCATACAGCCCGGCGTGTTGGCCATGGCCAGGGGGCTGGGACATACCGCCTATGACGGCTACCTGGCGGGCAAGGGCGTCAACGTCAACGATCTCATCGGCCCGGTTGAGGACCCGCCCACCGGTTTTGATGCAGCCTGGGGAATCCGGGCGAAGCTGGTTAAAGCCTAATCCACCTGACACGAGGTTCTGATGAAACACGCGCAGACACACGGAACGCCAATGAAATACGGAATGGCCATCGATCTGGACAAATGCACCGGTTGCGGCGCCTGCATGGTCGCCTGCATGGCCGAGAACAACATACCGTTTAAAGAAGACGAGTCGGATAAACGGCTCAGCATCACCTGGATGCGAATCTTCAAGCTGAGCAACGGCAAATCATTTCCGGATACGGATATCTGTTATCTGCCTCGCCCGTGCCAGCACTGTGAAGGCCACGGAGGCCACAGCCCATGCGTGTCGGTCTGCCCGGCAACGGCCACCGACTACAGCCGGGAGACCGGCATCGTCAGCCAGATCGTTACCCGCTGCTTCGGCTGCCGGTACTGCATGGGCGCCTGCCCTTACCATGCCCGGTACTTCAACTGGTGGGATCCGGTCTGGCCGGACGGCATGGAGAAATACCTGAGCCCCAACGTCTCCCCGCGCATGCGCGGTGTCGTCGAAAAGTGCAGTTTCTGCTTCCACCGCTACCAGCTGGCCAAGAACAAAGCCTATCTTGACGGAGAACGCCGGGTGCCCGAAGAAGCCTACCAGACCGCCTGCACACAGGCGTGCCCGGCCGGCGCCATCGTCTTCGGCGATCTGAACAATCCGGAACATCAGGTCCACCAGATCGTGAAACCGGACCCCGATAACGGCAACCGCTCCAAAAACCCAAGGGCATTCCGGCTTTTGGAGCGAACCGGCACAAACACCAAAGTCTACTATCTGTCCGGCCGGGAATGGGTCCGGCGGGCAGGAGACAACTACCTCGCCCACGAAAAGACCGGACAGTTAGCCAAGCTGCACCATTGATATCACCTTGGCGGTAAAGGCGTATAGCTGAGAACGGCAAAACTGACAGATCAAGGAGTACGTACCCTATGGATTCTGCGTTAATACCCAAAGGCGTCAAGCGTTGCCCCATGTGGCAGTTCCTCCTGGGACTGGGCATTGTGGGCGCTGTCCTTGCGTGGGGCGTTTATGCCATGCTGCTGTGCTGGTTCAAGGGCCTGAACCAGACCAACATGAACGATTACTACGGCTTCGCCATGTGGATCTGGGCGGACCTGGCTGTCATCGCCCTGGGTGGCGGCGCCTTCTTCAGCGGTCTGCTCAAATACATTATCGGCAAGGATGAGCTCAAGAACATCATCAATTATGCGGTGCTTATCGGCTTCATCTGCTACAGTTCCGCACTACTGATCCTGGCCATCGACATCGGCCAGCCCCTGCGCGGATGGTTTATCTTCTGGCACGCCAACGTACACTCCATGCTCACCGAGGTGGCCTTCTGCCTCTCCTGCTACTTTGCGGTGCTGACCATCGAGTACATTCCACTGATCCTGGAAAACCGCCAGCTGGACAAAGTGCCCTTCTTTCACCACCTGAGCCATAACATGCACGAAACCATGGCGGTATTCGCCGCCACCGGCGCATTCCTCTCCTTTTTTCATCAAGGGTCGCTGGGCGGCGTGGCCGGCGTGCTCTTCGGTCGGCCCTTCGCCTTTCGTGAAGGCCTGCTCATCTGGCCCTGGACCTTCTTTCTCTTCACCTGGTCCGCCGCCGCCTACGGTCCCTGCTTCACCCTGCTGATCACCTGGATCACCGAAAAGGTGGCCCGCAAAAAACTGGTCAAAGACAACGTGGTCGAGCTGCTGGCCAAGATCTCCGGCTGGATGATCTTCACCTATACCATCGCCAAGATTTGCGATACAACCCGCTGGGCCAATATCACGGCACCGGGACTGGGCCAGAACCTGGCCGACTTTTACACCGGAAACGCCTTTTACGGCTACTGGATCCTCTTTGCCGAGATCGTCCTGGGCGGTGTGGTACCGGCGATCATCCTGATCAGCGCATCGTTGAGAAAGCACCCCACCTGGCGCGTCACCGCCTTCTTTTTGGGCGTCATGGGCGTGTCCCTGAACCGCTGGGTCATGGTCCTGCAGGTCATGGCCGTGCCGATCATGCCCTTTGACACCTGGGCGCTGTATTATCCCAGTTGGCAGGAAGTGGCCACGACCATCCTGCCGGTCGCCTACGGCATCATGTTGATCATGATCTCCTACCGTTACCTGCCGATCTTTCCCCAGGAGGCGGAGTTGAACCCCATCCAGGAGGAGACGGCCATGGCGTTGGACGCCCCCGCGGAATCCACGCCGGATCTAAAACCGGCAAATGCATAGCCGCTTAAAGAGGAGAAAATATGTTTCCTTTCAGTTTTGAATGGATCTGGGACGCCGGCCACATCGTATTTCACGGCGGCCTCTGGTACGCCCTGAACATCATCGGAATCGGCATGACCTATTGTGTGATCAAGGCGGTCATCGATTCGACCAAGGGCAAGGGTGGTCACGGACACCACTAACCGGCCGCCCCTCCGGCGGCCCCACGGATAACCGCAATCGTTTTCAAAGCGTCTCTCCCCCGGACTCAGGGTCCACGGGCGAGACGCTTTTTATTTTGGGTGATGGCATCGATCCTGCGGCCACAAGGCAAGAGTGCTGCCGAAGCAAAGATGGACATAGACCGGGTTGGCTTTTAATCGGTTGATGCTTAGTATGTAATGGTAAATGTTAGGGCCGCCGTTGCCACGCCCAGCCATATCCACGTCACGGCGGTCGAAAGGAGCACAGGCATGACCAAACAGCCCACACCTGACGATTTCAGGACCGTTCTGAGCATCGACCCCCTGCTGGATTTCTGGCGTCAAGAGGTGTCGCCAAAGTGTTCGCACATGGCCGAGATGTTCAAGGTCTTTGAAAAACGGGTCCAGGAGACGCCGGAATTGAAAGGAGATATCGACCGGCCGGATTTGGCCGCCCGCCACACGGATATCCTATCGCCGTTGATGAGTGTGGCATTTCCCTCGTCGTCGTGGGAAACGGAGATCAGTGGTGCATTCACCCCCTTTCAACACGACACCATCTATTGCACACCGGCTTACCGTGAGCTGCTCTACGATAGCCGGGGCAAGATCGCCGGGCGCCTCAAAGGCGAGAACAATACCTTGCATTTTCAGCGTTTCGTCCGCGCCTACGCCCTCATTCTCAAGCGACTCTATGGAATCGACCAGGGTGTGGACAGTCCCCTTATCCGGATCGTTACCGATCCGACGACGGGCCTGGAGCGCCATTTCCAGGTCACTCCCGACTTTCAGTTTGTTCAGGTGGGGACCGTGGGGAAACCACGCGAATTGACCGGGCAGCAGCGGGATCGCGTAATCGAGCATATTGCCAACCCCGAGGTGCTGACCGCTCTGTTGCCCCCCGGTGATTTCATTTTTCGGGGATTCACCGTTGTGCGCGCCGTAAACGTCACCGAATCCGAAATCACATCTGCCCTGGAGCGCGACCTGATCGACCAGGAATCCATCTTTTCGGCCGATGGCTTCAAACGGTTGCAGAGCCGCCTGCGCACCTTTTTCGGCCAACCGGACCTGAAAGCAAGCCTGGCAGCGATTCAGGGGGACCAGGTATTGATCCTCAACGACGGACACACGTCCAAGGCCAACTGCCTGTTCACCAATTCCAGCCATATTCCAATGAAAGATCTGAAAAATTCGGTGTGGCTCCAGGCCGTCGACCACCAAAAGATCCTGCGCATTCCCGACCTGAGCAAAGAGCCAAACCTGTGTCCGGCCGAACAGGAGGCCGTCGACCATGGTGTGCGATCCATGCTCATCGCACCACTCTATTTTGGTGGTGAGGCCATCGGCACATTTTGGGTCAAATCCAACCGGCCATATGGTTTAGGTGCCGTGGACATCGAAAAAATGCGCCATATCGTGCCTCTGTTTTCCATGGCCCTGAAACGGGGGGTGGAAGACATGAACAACGAGGTTCAGTCGGTGATCAAGAAAAAATGCACCGCCGTCCACCCATCCGTGGAGTGGCGTTTCCGCAATGCCGCCATGGAACACATGGAACGGCTGCGCCAGGGCCACCCTTCCGAAATGGAACCGATCATCTTCAAGCAGGTGATCCCGTTGTTCGGCCAGTCAGACATTCGGGGCTCCTCCGAAGCCCGGGTGCAGGGCATTCAGGCGGACCTGACCGAACAGTTGACCCTGGCCGGGGCCATCATGCAACGCGCCGCCGAAGTCAAATCCTGGCCGCTGATAGACGAATTCAGCTACCGGATCGACAAGCGCATCGCCGGGATCAAGGCCGGCCTGTCCACCGAAGAGGAGACCTTGGTTGCATCCTTTCTCCAGCGTGAAGTTGAACCCAGCTTTGACGAGCTGCGCACCATCGGCCCCGGCGTCAGCCATGCCATCGACCAGTATAACCGGGCGCTGGACCCGCTGATGGGTGTCGTCTACCGCAAACGCAAGGCGTATGAGGAGAGCGTCTCCAAACTCAATGAACGACTCTCGGGGTATGTCGACCGGGAGCAGGTCGACGCCCAGAAAATCTTCCCCCACTACTTCGAAAAGCATCAAACCGACGGCATCGACTACGTAATCTATCTGGGGGCGTCCATGCATCCGGAGGGGAAAGACAATCCGTTTTTCCAGAAAAACCTGGCCTTGTGGCAATTCAAGGTCGCCTGCGGGCTGGCCTGGCAGACCCGGCAGATCCAGCCGGAGCTGAAAGTCCCGCTGGACGTCTGTCACCTGATTCTGGTGAACCACACGCCCCTTTCCATTCGCTTCCGCTATGATGAAAAACGCTTCGATGTAGACGGTGCCTATGACGTGCGCCATGAGATCGTTAAATCCCGCCTGGACAAAGCCAGGGTCAAGGGCAGCCGGGAACGCCTCACCCAGCCGGGCAAAATTGCCGTCGTCTATTCTCACCCCAAGGAAGGCAGAGCTATTCGGCGCCACATCGACTACCTGCAGAGCCGCGAACACCTGCTGGGAGACCTGGAGACCATTGATCTGGAAAATCTTCCCGGCGTCCAGGGGCTCAAGGCGCTTCGCGTAAGTGTGAATCTCGAAGTCGGCGCCGCCGCCGGGGGGATCGATCAGATGGTCGGGTAGCCGGCACCCGGCCATGAGAAATACGGTGGGTCAGCGGCGCGACCCCCGGCAACACGGCAGGCAGCCGTTTTGTAAAACTTTTGTCAACCCACCGCGACCTTCTTGTCACCACCCCCATTTTCATTAACAATAGCGTCCATTGATCCATGTAACCGCCAGGACTGAAGGATGCATATGTTGAAATCGTTGAGTCACGGGATCCGCGGCGTACTTTCGCTTCTGTTTTACGCCCTGAATACGCTGGTCTGCTGTCTTCCCATTTTTATCGTGGCGTTGATCAAGCTGCTGCTGCCCATCAAACCGATCCAGACCGCTTGCCGCAGGATCCTGACCGCCATTGCCAATTGCTGGATCGCGGTGAACAACCTGAACCAGAAGCTGTTCAACGGCATCCGCTGGGATGTGCGCGGCCTGGACAATCTCAACCCCAAGGGCTGGTACATGGTGGTGGCCAACCACCAGTCCTGGGTCGACATCCTGGTGCTCCAGACTGTCTTTTACCGCAAGATCCCGTTCCTGAAGTTTTTTCTTAAAAAAGAGCTGTTCTGGTTCCCGTTTCTGGGGCAGGCCTGGTGGGCATTGGATTTCCCTTTCATGAAGCGCTACTCCAGGCATTTTCTCAAAAAAAACCCCCATCTGATCGGCAAGGACCTGGAGATCACCAAGCGGGCCTGCGACAAATTCAGGCACATTCCCGTGTCGGTGATGAACTTCGTCGAAGGTACGCGGTTCACCCGGGAAAAACATTCCCGCCAACGATCGCCCTACACCCATCTGCTGCGCACCAAGGCCGGCGGCATGGCTTTCGTCCTGGCGGCCATGGGCGACAAGCTTCAGCACATCGTGGACGTGACCATCGCCTACCCCCAGGGTGCGGCCACGTTTTGGGATTTTGTCTGCGGGCGGGTCAAAGAGATCAAGGTCAGGGTGAAAACCCTGCCCATCGACAGCGAAATGATGGGCGACTACCTTCAGGATCCGCAGTTCAAACGGGGTTTCCAGAACTGGCTGAACAGCCTGTGGCAGGAAAAAGATCGTGATCTGGCCCGCATGCTGGCCCGCTGAACCGCAATAGGGAGCCCATTCCTCGCCGCTCGCGGCGGGGTTGGCGAGCGAACTGAAAATCGATTTTTGTATCCTTCCGGTGAACCCTCCCCGCGGCTTGCCGCGGGGAGGGTTCACTTCGATACCAAACACCTTGACAATATCCAACGCCGCCCATTAAGTTTACTTCCTTCTATCGTATCCAATGCATCAGGGATGCGGGTATTTGTTTTCAACTCCCTGTTGTATCGGTTCCCCCATTTCCCCAAAGCGGATAAGGAGATGCATCATGGTTGACTTCAAGTATGAAGAACTGCTGCCCCTGGGCGAAGACGACACCCGGTACCGGCTGCTCACTGCCGATCACGTCTCCACCGCCCGGTTCGAGGGACAGACCGTGCTGAAGGTCGCGCCCGAAGGGCTTGAGCTGCTGGCCGAATCGGCCTTCAAGGATGTTTCCCACCTGCTGCGGCCGGCCCACCTGGCTCAGTTGGAAAAAATCTTAAAGGATGCGCAGAGCTCGGACAATGACCGCTATGTGGCGCTGGAAATGCTGAAAAATGCCGTGATCGCCGCTGAGATGGAATTTCCCATGTGCCAGGACACCGGCACCGCCATCATCATGGGAAAAAAGGGTCAGCAGGTGTGGACGGGCTTCAACGATGAAAAAGCGCTTTCCAAGGGTGTGTTCAATGCCTACACCCGGACCAATCTGCGCTATTCCCAGAACGCGCCGCTAACCATGTACGAAGAGAAGAACACCGGGTGCAACCTGCCTGCCCAGGTTGAGATATACGCGACCAGCGGCGATGCCTATAAATTCCTGTTCATTGCCAAGGGCGGCGGCTCGGCCAACAAGACCTATCTGTTTCAGGAAACCAAAGCGGTGCTCAACCCGGGCACCCTGGCTGATTTCCTAACGGCCAAAATGAAGACGTTGGGCACCGCCGCCTGCCCGCCCTATCACCTGGCTTTCGTGGTCGGGGGGACGTCGGCGGAGTTCAACCTGAAGACGGTGAAGCTGGCCTCGGCAGGCTACCTGGACGGTCTGCCGACTGCCGGCAGCCAGACCGGCCATGGCTTCCGGGACCGGGGACTGGAGAAAGAGCTGCTGGTGCGGGCGCAAGCGTTGGGCATCGGCGCCCAGTTCGGCGGGAAGTACTTCTGCCACGACATTCGCGTGGTCCGCCTGCCGCGCCATGGCGCCTCCTGTCCCATCGGCATCGGCGTCAGCTGCAGCGCGGACCGCAACATCAAGGCCAAAATCACCGTCGACGGCATCTTCCTGGAGCAGCTGGAAACCGACCCTGCACGCTTTCTGCCCGAACCCCAGGGCGCCGAGGATGACGCCGTGGCCATCGATCTGAACCAGCCCATGGACGCCATCCGGGCCATTCTCACCCGATATCCGGTCGCCACCCGTCTGAAATTGTCCGGTCAAATCATCGTGGGTCGGGATATCGCCCATGCCAAGCTCAAGGACCGGCTGGACAGGGGTCAAGGTCTGCCCGACTATCTGAAAAATCACATCATCTACTACGCCGGTCCGGCCAAAACGCCTGACGGCTATCCATCCGGTTCATTCGGGCCCACCACCGCCGGCCGCATGGATTCCTATGTGCCGATTTTCCAGGCCCAGGGCGCGTCCATGGTGATGCTGGCCAAGGGCAACCGCTCCAAGGGGGTGACCGCATCCTGCAAAAAATACGGCGGGTTCTACCTGGGGTCCATCGGCGGTCCGGCCGCACGTCTGGGCAAGGAGTGCATTACTTCGGTGGCGGTGCTTGAATACCCCGAACTGGGCATGGAGGCGATTTACATGATTACCGTCAAAGATTTCCCTGCGTTCATCTTGGTGGACGACAAGGGGAATGATTTTTTTGAAAAGCTGCTCTAGTTCCCCTGACCTTCGAAGAAATTGTATACAAAACCGATATGTTGCTTCATTGCCCGGTAGGCGGCATCCGGATCGCCCTTTCGGATGGCCTGGTAAATCAGGGTGTGCTGCTCCAAAATCGTGTCGATGTTGCCCGGTATTTTGTAAAGGCCCTCCAGGTTGACCTTGATGCCGGTGAAGAGAAAGTCGTAAAAGTTTTTCATGATGAAAATCTGGAGCGGATTGTTCGTCGCATAGGCGATGGCCATGTGGAAAGCGACGTCGGCTTCCGTGCCCAGTCTACCGGATTGAACCTCCTTTTGCATCTCATCGATGCTTTTCTCCATGAACTGAAAATCCTTTTCGACTGCCCGGCTGGCCGCCATGGCTGCGGCATTGCACTCCAGCCCCATGCGGACTTCCAAAAGGTCGGTGATGGAGGCGTCCTGACTCTCCACCATCGTGGCCAGAAGGCTTTTATCCTTCGATTCCGGCGACCGGACAAAGGTACCCTGCCCCTGCTTCTGGTCCAGCAGACCCATGACGACCAGCTTGTTGATGGCATCCCTTACCGAGGTGCGGCTGACACCAAAGGCTTCGGCAAGTTCCCGCTCGGTGAGGATTTTCTCGCCGGCTTTGAATTCACCGCGGAAAATCAGTTCCCGCAGCTGGTCAAACACCTGGTCGGATATGCGTTTGGGTCTGATGGGCTTGAGTGTGGGTGGCATGATCGAATTTAAGCTCCCGTTGGAGTGGATGAGAGAATCGGTGCAGAATGAACGTCAGCCGCCAGCGAGTCGCCAATCAATGGTCATATGAACCGGTTGGCGACGGGGCAACTTGGGAAGACAATGGTCTGACCATATTGAACACCCTGTGGCCCAAGCTGTCTTCCCGCTAGGCGACGATACCTTATATTGCACACAATAGCATGTGATAAGCGGTAATTCAAGATGTTCGATGCTTTGTGCTTGACAGCCGACATCTCCCCTCGATATTAATGGTATAACCAATTTAAAGGTAGATTCGGGATGCGCGCGTGGCCTGTATCCGGCGCGATCCCTTTTTTAATTGCCAACCCATTTTCCAGCAGGTGTTCATAAAAACAGGAGGTAGGCGATGAAACGGTCGATTTACTGGGCTGACAGTTATGTGGAAAAACAGCGCACCGCCGAGGCGGCCATTGCCATGATCCGTCCCGGCAAACGGGTCTATATCGGCAGCGCCAGCGGAGAACCCCAGGCGCTGGTCCGCGCCCTGTCGGCCGCCGCCATCAAGATCAGCGGACTGGAAGTCGTCCGGCTCATGAGCCGGGAGACCACCTCTTTGTCCGAGATTGCCGACAAAACCCGTGACCACAGCCTAAACATCCGGACCATCTATTTAGGCTCGGCGGATACGGAAGCCATTGCCCGTTACATGCGCTTCATTACGCCCATCAACATGTCCGAGGTCCCCGGCCTGTTTCTCTCACGCAAGCTGCCTATACATGTGGCCCTGATCCAGGTGTCGCCGCCCGACGATTTCGGCTGGATGAGCCTGGGCGTGTCCGTTGACGTCACCCTGGCCGCCGCCCAGAGCGCCGACCTGGTGATCGCCCAGGTGAATCCAAGAATGCCCCGCACCATGGGGCAAAGCTTCATTCACGTCAACAACGTCCATGTGCTGGTGGAGCACGAGGAACCGATTTTGTCCATCAACCTGCGCAAGCGATCCGGGGCAGCCGAATGGATCGGCAAACACATCGCCCGCTTCGTGGATGACGGTTCCACGCTCCAGATCGGCCTGGACGCCGCCTCCCAGGCGACGGTCAAGGCCCTGGCCGACAAGAACGATCTGGGGTTCCACTCCCAGTACATCACCGATGACGTGATGCACCTGTATGCCTCGGGCGTCATCACCAACCGCAGGAAAGGGCTCAATGAAGGCAAACTGGTCGCCTCCTGCGCCATCGGCAGCCAGAACCTGTATGAGTTCCTCCACGACAACCCGGGGGTCGATTTCCGGCCGTCGGACTATGTGAACGACCCCTTCATCATCTCCCAGCATAACCGCATGATTTCCATGAACGTGGCCCACACCATCGACCTCACCGGCCAGGTGGCAGCCGAAGCCTCCGAGCATACCTTTTTCGCCGGTGTGTCGGGAATTCCCGATTTTGTCAGGGGCGCCAAGCGGTCCAAAGGGGGCAAGTCCATTCTCATGCTCTACGCCACTTCACGGGACAACACGCGCAGCAATATCGTCCCGGCCCTGAGTGACACGGCGGTGGTGGTTCCCCGGGGAGACGTTCACTATGTGGTCACCGAATACGGCGCGGTGAACCTGTTCGGCAAAAGCCTTCAAGAGCGTGTGCTGGCGTTGATCGGCATCGCCCACCCCGACCATCGGGACCAGTTGTTCAGCGCGGCCAAGGAGGCCAAGCTTATCGGCAGCGAACGCCGGCTAGGCGAGGCCACCAAGGGCATCTATCCCATTCACTTGGAAGAGACCATCGAGCGCGACGGTGAGGAGATCACCATTCGGCCCTCCAAACCGGTGGATGAGCGCCGGATCCAGGAGCACTATTACAGCCTGGACAAAAAAGACGTGCAGCTGCGCTTTTTCCACGAGAAACTCAGTTTTGACCGCAGCGATGTGGAAACGCGCTCACAGATCGACTACATCAAGGATCTCACCCTGGTGGCCGTGGTGGGCGAGTTCGGCTTCGGCAAGGTGGTAGGGGTGGGTGAATATCTGCTGCTTTTGCAAAGCAACACCGCCGAGGTGGCCTTTTCCGTCTCCAAGGAATACCAGGGCAAGGGGCTGGGAAAGCTGTTTATCCGCAAGCTGGCCCGGGCTGCCCGTGAAAATGGCATTTCCGGGCTGGTGGCCTATACCTCACCCCAGAACAAAGCCATGGTCGCCCTCTTCAAGACGCTTCCCTATAAGGTGAAAACCGCCTTTGACGGCGATTCGTTGATTCTCAAGTGCCGATTCGACGAAATGGCGGAAACCTCTTGAATATCATATTAAATCATAATGTTGCTAATGACCCGGTCGAGGTCAATTAATTCTTGTCAAGTCGGATTCAATGTGATTTAAATAATTTTTTGCAATAGCGAAGACATCGTTGCCCTCGCGAAACCCGCTTTCGCGCGTCCCTTCTCAATTATGAGACACTGGTTTTCTGCGGCAGTTCTCCCGAGACCGGTTGCTGCAGAGTCGATTCCCATTCTTAACCCGTTACAAGGAGCAGTTATGGCAAAGCAAATGAAAACCATCGACGGGAACACCGCCGCCGCCCACGTGGCCTATGCCATGAGCGAGGTGGCCGCCATTTATCCCATCACCCCATCCTCCCCCATCGGCGAAATCTGCGATGAGTGGGCGGCCAACGGCCGCAAGAACGTCTTCGGCCAGACCCTGCTGGTGCGCCAGCTGCAGAGTGAAGCCGGGGCGGCGGCCGCCGTCCACGGCTCCCTGGCCGCCGGTGCGCTGACCTCCACCTACACCGCCAGCCAGGGCCTGTTGCTGATGATCCCGAACATGTACAAGATGTCCGGTGAACTGCTGCCCGGCGTCCTGCACGTCACCGCCCGGGCCATCGCCGCCCATGCGCTGTCGATCTTCGGCGACCACCAGGACGTCATGGCCGTCCGTCAGACCGGCTTTGCCCTGCTGGCCTCCGCCTCGGTTCAGGAAGTCATGGACCTGGGCCTGGTTGCCCATCTGGCCGCCATCGATTCCAGCGTTCCCTTCCTGCATTTTTTCGACGGTTTCCGGACCTCCCACGAGATTCAGAAGATCGAAACCATCGACTACGCGGACATGAAAAAGCTGATCAACATGGAAGCATTGGAGAACTTCCGCGCCCGCGCAGTCAACCCGGAATCCCCCGAACTGCGCGGGACCGCCCAGAACCCGGACATCTACTTCCAGGGGCGCGAAGCGGCCAACGTCTACTACCAGGAAGTACCGGACAGCGTTGCCGACTACATGAAAAAAGTTTCTGCACTCACCGGCCGCAAGTACAACCTGTTCGATTACGTGGGTGATCCCAACGCCGATCGCGTCATCGTCTCCATGGGCTCTTCCTGTGAGACCATCGAGGAGGTGGTCGACCACCTCAACGCCCACGGCGAGTCCGTCGGCCTGGTCAAGGTGCGCCTGTTCCGCCCCTTTTCCGCCAAACACCTGTTGTCGGTCATTCCGGCCACGGCCGCCCGGATCACCGTTCTCGACCGCACCAAGGAGCCCGGCGCCCTGGGTGATCCGCTCTACCAGGACGTGTGCACGGCCTTCATGGAGCAGGGCGAAATGCCCACCATCGTCAACGGCCGATACGGACTTGGATCCAAGGAGTTCACCCCGTCCATGGTCAAGGCCGTGTTCGACAACATGAACGGCATGGCGCCCAGGAACCACTTCACCGTGGGCATCACCGACGACGTCACCCACACCAGCCTGGATGTGGAGGCCGGATTGGACGTGGCGCCCGAAGGCACGGTCCAGTGCAAGTTCTGGGGCCTGGGGGCCGACGGCACCGTCGGCGCCAACAAGAGCGCCATCAAGATCATCGGCGACAACACCGACATGTACGCTCAGGCGTACTTCGCCTACGACTCGAAGAAATCTGGCGGCGTGACCATTTCCCACCTGCGTTTCGGCAAGACACCGATCAAGTCCACCTATCTGATCGACAGTGCCGATTACATCGCCTGCCACAACCCGGCCTACGTCAACATTTACGACGTGCTCGAAGGCATCAAGGTCGGCGGCACCTTCATGCTCAACAGTCCCTGGAGCCTGGCGGAGATGGAAGATCGGCTGCCGGTAGCCATGCGCCGGACCATCGCCCGCAAAAAGCTCAAGTTCTTCAACATCGATGCGGTGAAGATCGCCGCTGACGTGGGCTTGGGCGGACGCATCAACATGATCATGCAGACCGCCTTCTTCAAGGCGGCCAACGTGATTCCGGTGGACGAGGCCATCGCCTACCTCAAGGACCAGATCAAAAAGATGTTCGGTATGAAGGGCGACAAGATCGTCAACATGAACAACCAGGCCGTGGACAAGACCCTGGATCACCTGGTGGAGGTCAACTATCCGGCGGACTGGGCCGATGCCGGCCTGACGGCTGCCGTCGCCAGCGATGAACCCGAGTGGGTCACCGAGGTGATGAAGCCCATGCTGGCGCAGCAGGGCGACAAACTGCCGGTGAGTGCCTTCTCGCCGGACGGCATTTTTCCCGTGGGCACCACCCAGTATGAAAAACGCGGGGTGGCCATCAACGTGCCCGAATGGATCATGGAAAACTGCATCCAGTGCAACCAGTGTGCCATGGTCTGCCCCCACGCGGCCATCCGTCCGGTGCTGGTCACCGAGGAGGAACTCGAGGCCGCCCCCGAGGGCTTCGAAGCCAAAAAAGCCCTGGGCAAGGAACTCAAGGCGTACAAGTTCCGCATGCAGGTCTTCACCGAAGACTGCATGGGCTGCGGCAACTGTGCGGATATCTGTCCGGCCAAGAAGCCGGCCCTGGTCATGAAACCCCTGGACACCCAGACCCAACGGCAGGTGCCCAACCAGCGCTACGCCTCCAGCCTGCCTGTGCGTGAAGGCGTCGTTGCCCGCAACACGGTCAAGGGCAGCCAGTTCTACCAGCCGCTGCTGGAGTTCTCCGGCGCCTGCGCCGGATGCGGCGAGACGCCCTATGCCAAACTGCTTACCCAGCTGTTCGGCGAGCGCATGGTCATCGGCAACGCCACCGGGTGCTCCTCCATCTGGGGCGGCAGCGCACCGTCGATTCCCTACTGCGTCAACGAAGACGGCTGCGGCCCCACCTGGGGCAACTCCCTGTTCGAAGACCCGGCGGAATTCACCTACGGCATGTTTCTCGGCCAGTTGCAGCAGCGCCAGGTACTGGCGGACCTGGTCACCGAAGCTCTGGATACGGACATCGATGACAACCTGAAGGCGGCCATGAAGGGCTGGCTGGAAAATATGAAGGACGCCGACGGCTCCAAACGCTATGGCGACCAGATCCGGGAGATGCTCTTCGCCTATTCGGGCAATTCCCTGCTGGATCGGATCGACAGCCTGGGTGCATATTTCACCAAGCGATCCTATTGGATCTTCGTGGGTGACGGGTCGGCCTACGACATCTCCTTCGGCGGCATCGACCACGTGCTGGCCACCGGAGAAGACATCAACGTCATCGTCTACGATACCGAGGTATACTCGAACACCGGCGGTCAGAGCTCCAAAGCCACCCCCACCGGCTCCATCGCCAAGTTTGCCGCATCCGGCAAAAAGACCGCCAAAAAGGACCTGGGCGGTATGGCCATGACCTACGGCTACGTTTACGTGGCCAGCGTCGGCATGGGCGCCAACAAGCAGCAGTTGATCAAGGCGTTCTCGGAGGCGGAGAGCTACGACGGACCGTCGCTGATCATGGCCTACTCGCCGTGCATCAACCACGGCATCAAAAAAGGCATGGGCAAGACCCAGGAAGAGACCAACCTGGCTGTCAAGTCCGGTTACTGGCCGTTGTATCGCTTCAACCCCATGCTCGCGGCCGAAGGAAAGAACCCCTTTGTCCTGGATTCCAAGGAACCGGACGGCAGCCTCCAGGCGTATCTCGCCGGTGAGGTGCGCTACGCGGCCCTGCAGAAGCTGTTCCCGGATGAAGCCAAACGGCTGCACACCCGACTGGAGGCGGAATTCGCCGATCGCTACACCAAACTCAAGCGCAAGGCCGAGGCCGAGTATGCTACCGGCCGAACCGTCGGGAGAGTTGGCCGCACCGGCTGAAGGAGGTGGTGACGCCTGCACCCTGGCCGGCACCGCCGAGCACGCCGGCCGGGCCGGCGCCGACGAAGCCTGCGACGACGGCAGAGCCGGAAAATAGTCTGCCATCGATTTAATCGGTAAACCATCAGGGCCGTGTCACCCACCGGGTGACCGGCCCTTTTTCGTCCGGATGCCAAAGGGGGCGCAACGGTGGCAAGAGAATTCCGTTGACAGACGCCGGTCCTGCCAGTAGACGTGAAGTGGTGGCCGTTGGGAGAAACAGTTACAAAAAGAGTGTCCAATGTCGAACAAGGAACCGCAGAATGAAGAGGGAAGGCATGCTCTCTTTTTTATGGCGGCATCGCACAGCGATACCTTCCTTGGAAATTCGACATTCATGATTCGATATGCTGCGGTTCTAAACGCTTCATCTTAAATAGGCCGGTATGATGAATGCGACTGCGCTGAAAAACCTGCTCGAAGCGGTGAAGAGCGGTTCAATGCCTGTGGATCAGGCGCTGGACACGCTCAAAGATCTGCCTTATGCAGACCTGGGCTATGCCATGGTGGACCACCACCGGGCCCTGCGCAGCGGTCACCCGGAAACCATTTTCAGCCCGGGAAAAACCGTGGCGCAGATCGTCGGCATCGCGCGGCGCCTGCTGGAAAAAGACGCCAATATCATGGCCACCCGCGCTGAACGGCCGGTTTATGACGCCCTGAAAACCGTCTGCGACCGCGTGGAATACCACGAAGCGGCCCGGATCGTGGTGATGAATCGCAGACCGGTCACCCCCACCCGGACGACCATTCTGGTCATGTGCGCCGGCACCTCGGACATTCCGGTGGCCGAGGAGGCGGCGGTTACCGCCGAAGTGATGGGCAACCGGGTGGAGCGGCTCACCGATGTGGGGGTGGCCGGCATCCACCGCCTGCTGTCCCAGCGAGAGAAAATCGAGGCAGCCAGTGTGCTGGTGGTGGTGGCCGGCATGGATGGCGCGCTGCCCAGCGTGGCGGCGGGCCTCACCGACAAGCCGGTGATCGCCGTGCCCACCAGCGTCGGCTACGGCGCCAGTTTCGGGGGGCTGGCAGCCCTGCTGACCATGCTCAACGCCTGTGCCAACGGCGTCACCGTGGTCAACATCGACAATGGATACGGTGCCGGCTACGCGGCATCCGTGATCAACCGCATCGCCAGCCGAACGGCCGACGATCGCTAAACCGAGAAATCACCATCCGAAACAGAGGCGACACCGATGACCTACAACTTCGACCCGGACCGCTGGCTGGACAACGAACTGGCGGCGCTGGACGTTGAATTCAAGGCCGGCGGGATCGATGCATCACAGGTCGAAAGACGCAAAGATGCGCTCATGAATCGGTACGACGAGATGGTAAGCCGACTGGATGGGACTTATCGGATCCCGAAAGAATAAATGTGCATCCCAAGGGTCTGTCCAAAATCATCCTCCTGGTCATTTTTGTTCTATCGATCATTAAAGGAACGCTCAACGCCTGTCCGCTCGAATTGCCCACGGCAAGCATAACCATCGACGGACACCGACTGGTGGTGGAATTGGCCGCGACACCCCAATCGCGCAGGTGTGGATTGTCCCACCGCGCGGCCCTCGGTGAAAACCAGGGTATGCTGTTCATCTATGCAGAATCCGACCTGAGAACATTCTGGATGAAAGATACGCAGATCCCGCTCTCCATCGCCTTTCTGGACGACTCCGGAAAAATAATCACCATTGAGATCATGACGCCCAACCAGACCGAAAAGAGGTACCACTCCGGCCGACCGGCCCGATATGCCCTCGAAGTCAATCAAGGGTGGTTTCGATTACACGGCATAAGGCCTGGAGACCGGGTGGAGATACAACCGGTTGTCGACACCAAAGAATCATCGTAATGCGGATGGTACGATCGATTCGGCAAATCCAGCGTTACCACCGCAATATCCCTGAGATCCATTAAGGCGCCATGGGGCCGACAAGAGAATACACATCATGAAATTTCTCGTGGGCCAGTTAATCTACATCTTTTCGAAAAGAAAAGATCGAAATGTCAGGATGTTAATCAAGTTTATGCTCATCCTGATGTCCATGATCACCGTCTACAGCATCCTGTTTCACTTCCTGATGATACTGGAGGACCAGCGTTTCAGCTGGATCACCGGCTTTTATTGGGCCCTCACGGTCATGTCGACCCTCGGTTTCGGTGATATCACCTTCACCTCGGACCTGGGAAAACTGTTCTCGGTCGTCGTGCTCCTGTCCGGTCTGGTGTTTCTGCTCATCATGCTGCCCTTCACCTTCATCCAGTTCTTTTATGCACCGTGGCTCGAGGCCCAGACCAAAGCCAGGGCACCTCGAGAATTGCCCGAAGACACCCACGGGCATGTCATCCTGACCCGCACCGATCCGATCACCATGAATCTTATCCAGAGGCTGAAACAGTACCAATATGAATACGTCATCCTCACGGAGGATATCCAGCTCGCCCTGGAGCTGTTCGACCAGGACTACAAAGTGGTCGTTGGTGAATTGAGTGACCCGGAAACCTACCGGCGCCTCAGGGTAAGCAGGGCGGCCCTGGTGGTGGCCAACATCGACGACATGATGAATACCAACATCGCCTTCACCGTCCGTGAAATATCAAAAACGGTGCCGATTGCCGCCAATGCCGATTCAGACGACTCGGTGGATATTTTACAGTTGGCCGGAAGCACGCACGTGCTGCAGTTCATGAAACTGCTGGGCCAATCGTTGTCGAGACGCGTACTTCGGACGAGCACACGCTCCAATGTCATTGGAAACATCGATGCGCTTCTCATCGCTGAGGCGCCAGCCATGAGGACGCCCCTGGTCGGCATGACCCTCCAGCAAAGCCGGTTGCGCGAAACAACCGGCATCACGATTGTGGGTGTGTGGGAACGGGGCCGCTTTGAAATTCCCAATGCCGCCACGCAGATCAATTCTACGACGGTGCTGCTATTGGCCGGATCAGCCGAACAGCTCAAGAATTACGATGAACATATCGGCGGTTATCAAAAATTGCGGGCGCCGGTTCTTGTCCTGGGCGGCGGCCGGGTCGGCCGGGCGGCTGCAGAATCCCTGGAGCAGGCGGGTATCGACTATCGCATCATTGAAAAAAACAAGAAGCTCATCGCCGATCCAAAATATGTCTTCGGAAGTGCCGCGGACATCAACACCCTGACACGGGCAGGGATCGATGAGGCGCCATCGGTCATCATCACCACCCATGACGATCCCACCAATATCTACCTGACCATTTACTGCCGCCGGCTGCGACCCGATATCCAGATCATCTGCCGGGCCAACCTGGACAGCAATATCTCGAAACTGCATACGGCCGGGGCTGACCTGGTCATGTCCTATGCCTCCTTGGCGGCCAACACGATCCTCAATCTTCTTAAACCGGATGATGTCTTGATGCTTGCCGAGGGGTTGAACGTATTCCGTGCCGGCATGCATGCCTCCCTGGTGGGCAAATCGTTGATCGACAGTCAGATACGCAGGCAGACCGGCTGCTCGGTTATCGCCGTCAGCCATGACGGCCAGATGATCAGCAACCCCGATCCCTCGATTCGCTTCAGCGAAAAGGATGAGCTGATCATGATCGGCACCGACGATGCGGAAAAACGATTTTTAAAGATGTATCCATAATAGGGCCGCCCCAACCCTAATGATGCCTACATGCCTCCGAGCCGAGGCAGAACCGCTGCGGCGAAACTCAACACGAAAAAGAAGCCGCACATATCGGTGACCGTCGTCAGCAGCGGGCTGGAGACCAGGGCCGGATCCAGCTTCAACCGCTTCAGCACGAGGGGCAGCATACCGCCCAGGATGACCGAAACCAGGGTGTTGGCCCCCAGTGCGCCACCGACCACCAGGCCGAGCCACGGGTTTCCCTTCCAGAAGAAAGCGACCCCACCAAGCAGCAGCCCCAGCACCAGACCGTTGATGATACCGACCCGGGACTCCTTTGCCACCACCCAGAGCAGTTCGCCCGGCCGGACCAGCCCCAAGGAGAGTTCACGCATGGAAACCGCCACGGCCTGGTTGCCCGAACAGCCGCTCATGTCGCTGACCATGGGCAGGAAAACCGCCAGGGTAATCACGGCGGCCAAGGTATCCTGATACATGGCGATCACGCTGGCGGCGATGATATTGAGCACGATGTTCATGCTCAGCCAGGAGAGTCGGCGTCCGGAGCGGGACAGCAAGGGCATGGTCCTGAACTCCTCGCCGCCGATGATACCGCTCAGACGCAGAAATGTTTTTGTCTTGCGCTTGTTGACCGCCTCCTCGATGGCACTTGGCAGCACCACGCCGACCAGCCGTTGACGATCGTCCACCACCGGCACCCCGAACAGGTGGTGTTCCTCGAAGAACTCCTCGAGCGCCCTGAGGGGCGTGTGGTGGGACACACTAAGGGGGGAAGTGACCATCACCTGGGTCAGCCGGGTCTCCCGGGCGGGAAAAAGCAGGTCGTGCATGCGCAGCACGCCGGCCAGCCGGCCTTGCCGGTCAACCACGTAAAAATACTGAACATGGTAATCGACGTATTCACTCCGATTGGCCTGCAGATCGTCTAACACATCCTGGATCGTAGCGTCGGATTGATAGACCAGAAACTCGGAAATCATCAGGCCGCCGGCGCAGTCCGGGGTATACGCCAGCAGCATTCTGGCTTCGTCAGCCTCCTCACGGTCCATCTTGGCCAGGATGGCCTGGCTGGCATCCGCATCCATTTCGCCCAGCACATCGACCAGATGGTCGCTGGTCAGCTCCTCCATGATCGCCGCCGCCTGGGCCGAGGGCATATCCTCCACCAGAACCGCGGCCTGGGCTTCGGGAATGTCCTCGATCAAATCGGCGGCATCCTCGGGGCTGAGGAGTCGGAACAGGCTCGCCTGTTCCGACTCCGTCAGACGAGAGACGGCCCTGGCCGTTTCCGGCGGGCTGAGCGTATCGATAAATTTTGCCGATTCAACACCGTTCTTCTCGGCGATCAACCGGCTGAGCGTTTCCCAGGGAGGCGTTAAGTGACTCATGGATACCCTCGCAGACGTGCGGATTGAATGTGCGTCGGTGAGTTGGACGGTGGCGTCAGATCAGGCGATCAGGGCATTCTGAAACATCACGGCAAAATTAGAAAGGCCAGAAACCCCAGCCCATCCGTCACGGTCGGCCGCCTCCGCTTCGTTCATGCCTTCGAGAATATGGGCGGCCGTGTCCAGATCATATTCGAAAAACATCTGCACCACCGGCAGCAGGCGGGCATTGTCCGTCATGGATTCAATCCTCTACTCTCTTTTTTTCCGGTTGGTCTGACTTTCCATACCCGCCACCTGCTCAACCGGCAGCACCATGGCGATACCGGTGCCGGGCTCGCTGAAGCGGCCGGCATGCCGGATGGCCGACAGGATCGGTTCGACCATGGCGTCGCTCACCAGGAAAAGCACCACCTCCGTGCGGATGTCCAGGCTGAGTCCGAAAAAGGTTTTCGCCTCGCCGGCGCCCGTACCGGAGGCCGGGATGATGGTCGCCCCAGTCGCACCGGCTTTTTTGGCCGAATCGACGACCTGGTCGGTCAGGTTCGGCTTCACCATTGCAAGGATGCATTTATTGGCCATTGACTTTTCTTCCTCCTTTGTCCGATTCGGGGCAACCAACCCATTGTTGTTGCGGCAAGCGGGCGCTTGTCATCTTTTTCTGTTCCGTCGGCCGACGATCCACTGAACCAGCTGGGCATATCCCAGGACACTGATGATCGGGAACAGGCTGGCAAAGGCAATCAGCCCGAATCCATCCAGTACCGGACTGCGGCCCGGAACATTGGACGCCAGCCCCAGACCGAGCGCGGCAACCAGGGGCACGGTAACTGTGGACGTGGTCACCCCGCCGGAATCATAGGCCAGCGGAATGATCATCCGCGGTGCGAAGAAGGTTTGAACGGCAACCACCACATAGCCGGCTAGGATATAGATGTAGAGCGGGGTCCCCGTCACGATGCGGAATGTGCCGAGGGTGATGCCGACAGCCACACCAAGGGCAACCGCGATCCGCAGCCCTAAAGAGGATACCGCTTTGTAGGACGCCTCTTCGGCCTTGTTGGCCACGGCGATCAGCGACGGCTCCGCAATGGTGGTGGAAAACCCGACCAGAAAGGCAAACAGGTATATCCATCCGTAGGCAGCCCAGATCTCCCTGCCACCGCTCTGGGCACCCGAGGCCAGTTGCAGGGCCATGGTCCGTCCCACTGGGAAAAGCGCCAGATCCAGGCCGCCTAAAAAACAGGCCATGCCCACCAGCACCAGGCAGAAGCCGAAAATAATCCGGCCCGGTCTGGGCAGCGGCCTTCTCAGCACCACCATCTGAAACAACACCAGCAGCCCAAGCACCGGCAGCACGTCTTTGGCCGTGGCCAGCAGCAACTTCATGGGGTCTAAAAAGAGTTCCATAGCGCTCCTAGTGAACGAACAGGCCTAAAACCATGACGAAGATCATCGGCGTCAGGGATGCCAGGGCGATCAGGCCGAAGCCGTCGGTCAACGGGTTTCTTCCGCGAATCGTGCGGGCCAGTCCCACGCCCAAAGCCGTTACCAGGGGCACGGTGACCGTTGAGGTGGTCACCCCGCCCAGATCGTAGGCCAACCCCACGATCTCCTTGGGTGCGAACAGCGTCATGACCATTACCAGCACGTAGCCACCCACGACGATCATCGGCAATGACCATCCCTTGAGGATCCTCAATACGCCCAGGACGATGGCGACACCCACCGACAGCGCCACGGTCAGGCGGACATGCAGGGCATATTGTTGGACCGCAGCCGGAATGTTTTCGATAAGGCCGGCTTCAGCCGCTGCCCTGGCGCCTTCGCGGGTCACGGCGATCAGGGCCGGTTCGGCGACGGTGGTGCCGAACCCCAGGGCAAAGGCGAACACCAGCAGCCAGGCGAGGCTGCCCTTGCGGGCGAACTCTTCCGCCAGGGCTTCACCGAGGGGAAACAGGCCGATGTCCAGCCCCACCACAAACAGGGCCAGACCGACAACCACCAACGCCAGTCCGGAAAGCACCGACACCAGTTCAGGGAAGGGTTGGCGCAAGATCAGCAGCTGGAACAGGGCGATGACGCCGACGATGGGCGCCAGATCGCGGCATGCGCCGAGCAGGGCGGCGCCCAGGGCTTCGATCAGGTTTTGTAAATGTTTGGTGGGCATCGCCTGCTTTTACGGATGTATCTGGTTCATGGGTCCATGCAACCGCGCTTCCTGGATGATCAGCAGACGCAACCGGCTGATCTGAAAACGGTTCAACGCAGGAACCGTTGATTATTTCAAAAAAAACGGTTTGTAGCAACCAAATATGGCGGATCGCTTCTGAAATCCCTCAGGCAGGCGGATGGTCCATCTTTGATTTGCGGGGTTACCCGCTTTCCGATTGGCGTTTACGACCACGCATCCTCCGGATGGATACAGCCAGCCCACGGTTTTTCCGCGACATCCGATAACTATTTGCTATCTGTGAACGAATTCGATAAGGCTTAACAAGCCGATTGTCGGTCCGCTCGCTGTCGCGGTTCGCGCGGTCTTTCCCCACACCATCGCAACCATGGAGGAAAACGCCCGATGGAAACATTCAGAACGTATGATCCGGGTGATTATTACGATGAATTGATCGATGTCGACGGCAACCCCCGTCCCGGGTCCCAACTGCTGGTGGACAAGATCGAGTCGCTGCCGCCGGGCGATCTGGCCATACGCCAGAAAGCAGCCGAGGCCCTGCTTCTCAAAATGGGCATCACCTTCAACGTTTACGGCCGCGATGAGGGCACCGAGAAGATCATGCCATTCGACATCATCCCGCGCATCGTCTCGGCCAGCGACTGGCAGCAGATCGAGAGCGGATTGAAGCAGCGCATCTTCGCCCTCAATGAATTTATCCAGGACGTCTACAACGACAAGAAAATCCTCAAGGACAAGGTGGTTCCCGAGGACCTGGTCCTCACCAGCCGGACCTACCGCAAAGAATGCGAAGGGTTTTCCCCGCCCCGGGGAATCTGGTGCCATGTGACCGGCACCGATCTGGTGCGCGACCGCGACGGACGCTTCTATGTGCTCGAAGACAACCTGCGCTGCCCGTCCGGCGTCTCCTATGTCCTGGAAAACCGCCAGGTGCTCAAGCGCACCTTCCCCCAGGTCTTCGAGGCGTCCCGGGTGCGCCCGGTCGACGATTATCCATCCAATCTGCTCAAGGTGCTGGGATATCTGGCCCCGGACCACGTCCAATCGCCCACCATCGGTGTGCTGACCCCCGGCATTTACAACAGCGCCTACTTCGAACACTCCTTCCTCTCCCAGCAGATGGGCGTGGAGCTGGTGGAAGGCCAGGATCTGGTGGTGTCCGACGGATTCGTCCACATGCTCACCACCAAAGGCCTCAAGCGCGTGGATGTGCTCTACCGTCGAATCGACGACGATTTTATCGACCCGGCGGTGTTCCGTCCGGATTCCATGCTGGGCGTGAGGGGCCTCATCGGCGTCTACAAAGCGGGACGCATCGCCATGGCCAACGCACCGGGCACCGGGATCGCCGACGACAAGGTCATCTACGCCTACGTGCCCAAGATTATCAGATACTACACCGGCGAAGAGGCGATCCTGCCCAACGTGCCCACCTACATCTGCCGGGACGACCAGGACCGGGCCTATGTATTGGCCCACCTGGATCAGCTGGTGGTCAAGGCGGCCAACGAGTCCGGCGGATACGGCATGCTGGTGGGCCCCCATGCCACGGAGACGGAGCAGGCGGCCTTCGCCGAGAAGATCGCCGCCGAACCGCGCAACTACATGGCCCAGCCGACCATTTCGCTCTCGCGGGTGCCCACCATCGTGGGGGACCGCATCGAGGGGCGCCACGTGGACCTGCGGCCCTACGTGCTCTTCGGCGAGGAGATCTACGTGCAGCCCGGCGGCCTGACCCGGGTGGCACTGACCAAGGGCTCCCTGGTGGTCAACTCTTCCCAGGGTGGGGGGAGTAAGGACACCTGGGTGCTATAGGAGGAATCTCAATGCTCAGCCGCGTCGCCAACTCGATCTACTGGATGTGCCGATATATCGAACGGGCCGAAAATGTGGCCCGCTTCATCAGTGTCAACCTCAACCTCCTGCTGGACATGCCCTCGGAAAAAGGCAAGCACTGGGAGCCGCTGATCATGATCACCGGCGACCAGGCGTTATTCGAAAGAAAATGCCCGGAATGTGCCCACGAACAAGAGGCCGTCATTCGATTTTTGACCTTTGACCGGGAGTACCCCAATTCCATCCTTTCCTGTCTGGCGGCGGCACGCGAAAACGGCCGTTCCATTCGCGAGATCATCTCCTCGGAAATGTGGGAGCACTTGAACAATTTCTACCTCGAATTGGCCGACGACAGCAGCCTGACCATGGCCCTGGAGGACCCCCACCGATTTTTCAAGATCATCCAGATGCGCAGCCACCTGTTCACCGGCCTGATGGACTCCACCATGA
Source organism: uncultured delta proteobacterium (assembly GCA_963705475.1). Classification (GTDB taxonomy): domain Bacteria; phylum Desulfobacterota; class Desulfobacteria; order Desulfobacterales; family Desulfosarcinaceae; genus Desulfosarcina. The sequence goes on from CAVPJS010000011.1 coordinate 127,368, forward strand.
GCCACGGCGAGGCCTGGAACTTCGCCCGCATCGGCATGATGATGGAACGGGCGGACAAGACCTCCCGGATACTGGACGTCAAATACTTCATGCTGCTGCCCCAGGCAGACCTGGTGAACACCCCCATCGACAACATCCAGTGGACGGCGGTGTTGAAATCCGCCAGCGCCTTCGAGATGTACCGCAAGGAACACCACCACATTACCCCCCGCAAGGTTGCCGGTTTTCTGATTTTCGACAGCCAGTTTCCCCGCTCCATCCGCCATTGCATTTCCAAGGCCCAGATCTGTCTGCACCGCATCAGCGGCTCACCGGCCGGCTCGGCCAACAACCTCGCCGAGAAACGGCTGGGCCGCCTCAAGGCCGATCTGGAATACACCGACATCGACGAAGTGGTCGATCATGGGCTGCACGAGTACCTGGACGGCCTGCAAACCCGGCTCAACCAGGTGGACGGGGCCATCGGCGCCACCTTCTTCAACATCAAACCCTTAATCGAGACATCCTCCAACGAGCAGTAGAAAGGGCACCCCGTGGGAATTCATGTTGCCTTGAACCACAAGACGTCCTACCGCTATGACCGGCGGATTTCACTTTCCCCCCACATCGTGCGGCTGCGGCCGGCGCCCCATTGCCGGACGCCGATCCTGAGCTACTCCATGACGGTGACGCCCAAAAACCATTTCATCAACTGGCAGCAGGACCCCTTCAGCAACTTCCTGGGTCGCCTGGTGTTTCCGGAAAAGACCACCGAACTCGTCGTGGAGGTGGATCTGGTGGCGGAGATGATCATCATCAACCCCTTCGATTTTTTCCTGGAACCCAAAGCCGAGAACTTTCCCTTCTATTATGAATCGGCGCTCAAGGCGGAGTTGGGGCCTTATCTGGCCCGAGAACCGGCGGGCAAGGAACTAAAGGCTTACCTGGCGGAGATTGACCGCAGCCCCAAACCGACCAACAATTTCATGGTCGATCTGAACCAGCGGCTGAGCCGCGACATCCGCTATCTCATCCGCATGGAGCCCAATGTGCAGAGCTGCGAGCAGACGCTGTCCCTGGGCAGCGGCTCCTGCCGGGACTCGGCCTGGCTGCTGGTCAATATCCTGCGCCATCTGGGCCTGGCCGCCCGTTTCGTTTCCGGCTACCTGATCCAGCTGGCCCAGGACGTCAAATCCCTGGACGGCCCGTCCGGGCCGGAAGCCGACTTCACCGACCTGCATGCCTGGACCGAGGTATACCTGCCCGGGGCCGGATGGGTGGGCATGGACCCCACGTCGGGGCTCTTTGCCGGCGAAGGGCACATCCCGCTGGCCTGCTCGCCGCAGCCCCAGAGTGCGGCTCCCATCACCGGTGCCCTGGACCCGTGCGAGGTGGATTTCAGCCACAGCATGCGCGTGCGGCGCATCCGCGAAGCACCCCGATCCACACGGCCCTACCCGGAGGCGGTCTGGAGCGCCATCGTGGAATTGGGGAACCGGGTGGACCGTCAGCTGGCAGAGGCGGATGTGCGCCTGACCATGGGCGGCGAACCCACCTTCGTCTCCATCGACGACATGGACGGCGAACAATGGAACACCGGCGCCCTGGGTGTGGAGAAGCAGCAGCTGGCTGAAACCCTGCTCAAACGGCTGCGGCAGAAGTGGGCTCCCGGCGGCCTGCTGCACTACGGGCAGGGGAAATGGTACCCGGGGGAATCCCTTCCCCGCTGGGCCCTGGGCTGCTATTGGCGCCGGGACGGTCAGCCGGTGTGGGTCGACGACCGCTGGATCGCCGATGTGTCCAAAGATTATGGCTTCGGCATTGCCGAGGCCAAGGTCTTTATCGACACCCTGGCCGACATGCTGCAAGTCAGCCGGCGCTTCATCCGCGAAGGCTACGAGGACGTTCTGTACTACCTGCACAAGGAGCAGCGGCTGCCGGTGAATGTGGACCCCGCCGACCCAAAATTGGCGGATGCCGAGGCCCGGTCGCGCATGGCGGGCGCCTTCCAGCGCGGACTGGGGGCGGTGGTGAGTTACGTCCTGCCCCTGCAGCACGGCTCCTGGAAGAGCGGCCCCTGGCCGTTGCGGGGCGGGCACATGTTTCTGCTGCCCGGCGACTCCCCGGCCGGTCTACGCCTGCCGCTGGAGTCCCTGCCCTGGGTCGCCGAGGCGGATTTTCCCTATGACCATCCCCTGGACCCCATGGCCGACAGGGGGCCGCTGCCCGACCTTCACGAGGGCCAGCAGGCCCTGCAGGGCGGACCGGCGGCGCGGGCGGGAGACAGCGTGCGCACCCAGCCCAGGCCGTTTACCGAACCGGCCCCGGCGGTCGGCGAATCCGCCGCCTGGGTGGTTCGAACGGCCCTGTGCGTGCAACCCCGTGAAGGCCGCCTTTACGTGTTCATGCCGCCGATCGTCACGTTGGCGGGGTACCTGGAACTGGTGGCCGCCATCGAAGCCACCGCCGCAAAGACCGGCTTGCCGGTATTGATCGAAGGCTACACGCCGCCCTATGACCCGCGTCTGGACTGCTTCAAGATCACGCCCGACCCCGGGGTCATCGAAGTGAACATCCAGCCCATGCACAGCTGGCAGGAGCTGGTCGACTGCACCACCGCGCTTTACGAAACGGCCCGCCTGACCCGCCTGGGCACCGAAAAATTCATGGTTGACGGCCGTCACACCGGCACGGGCGGCGGCAACCACATCATCCTCGGCGGTGCAACGCCGGCCGACAGCCCCTTTCTGCGCCGGCCGGACCTGCTGCGCAGCTTTGTCGCCTTCTGGAACAACCACCCGTCCCTGTCGTTCCTGTTTTCCGGCCTTTTCATCGGCCCCACCAGTCAGCAGCCGCGCATCGATGAAGCCCGTCACGACAGCCTCTACGAGCTGGAGATCGCCTTTGCCGAACTGGAGCGGCAAGCGGGTCCGGAGCGGCCATGCCCACCATGGCTGGTGGACCGCCTGTTCCGCCACCTGCTGGTCGATGTCACCGGCAACACCCACCGGGCCGAATTCTGCATCGACAAGCTCTATTCGCCGGACAGTGCCGCCGGCAGATTGGGGCTGCTGGAGTTCCGTGCCTTCGAGATGCCGCCCCATGCCCGCATGAGCCTGGCCCAGCAGCTGCTCCTGCGGTCCTTTGTCGCCTGGTTCTGGCAAACTCCCTATCGCCGGGAGCTGGCTCGTTGGGGCACACGGCTGCATGACCGATTCATGCTGCCCCAGCCGCTTAACGATGATTTCGCAGACGTGCTGAAAGCACTGAACCGGGCCGGTTTCCCGCTAACCATGGATTTTTTTCACCCCCATTTCGAGTTTCGCTTCCCCATCCACGGGAAAGTGACCTGCCGGGGCATGGAAATCGAGCTGCGCCAGGCGCTGGAGCCTTGGCATGTGCTGGGCGAGGAGCCCGGCGGCGGGGGCACCGCCCGCTATGTGGATTCGTCGGTGGAGCGGCTCCAGGTCAAGGTTTCCGGCATGAGCGACAAGCGTCACGTGGTAGCCTGCAACGGCCGGCGCGTTCCCCTGCAGCCGACCCGCGTGGAAGGCGTGTTCGTGGCCGGTATTCGTTATCGGGCCTGGCAGCCGCCCGCCTGCCTGCACCCCACCATCGGCGTACACAGCCCCTTGACCATCGACCTGTACGACACCTGGTCCGGTCGCTCCGTGGGCGGCTGCACCTATCACGTGGGGCACCCCGGCGGGCGCCACCATGACCGGTTCCCCGTCAACGCCTACGAAGCCGAAGGACGGCGCAATGCGCGGTTTGCGCCCAACGGCCACACCCCCGGAATGGACACGGCGGTCCCGGAAGCGGAAACCAACCCCTATTTCCCATATACCCTTGATTTGCGGCGGCGAACGGGGTAAATCCGCCCGGTGCGGCTTGTGGTGAAGCCATTGAACCTGACACGAGGCATGAGTTGAATGATCAAGACAGACATTAGCGAACCGGCGCTCCCCCCTCACGCACCGGCGTCCATGTTCGACGCGATGGCATTGCCCGGCGATGCCTATGGCGAGGCATTTATGTCTCCCGCATCCCCCCGTGAACACTGGAATTCGCTGGTTGCGGCGCTGGATGGCACGGTTCCCGATGTGCTCAACAAACGCCAGGACCGGGTCAGGCGCATGCGCCATGAGGACGGGGCCACCTACAACCCCTTCGACGACGCCACGGGACGGGGAACCCCCTGGGCTCTGGAAATGATTCCGCTGCCCCTCACCGCAGGGGAATGGGCCGTCCTGGAGGCCGGCCTGATTCAACGGGCGCGGCTGCTGGAAAAGATCCTGGCAGACACCTACGGCCCCCAGAATCTGCTGAATGGCGGCTGGTTGCCTCCGGCGCTGGTCTTTGCCAACCCCAATTTTCTGCGGCCCTGCCATGGCATTCAGCCCGCCGGGAACCGGTTTTTGAGTTATTACGCGGCCGATCTCTACCGGGGTCCGGACGGACGCTTCCGGGTGCTCCGGGACTACGGCGCCAACCCGGCCGGCCTCGGCTATGCCCTGGAAAACCGAATCGTCATTTCCAGGGTTTTCCCCGAATTGTACCACCAGACCCAGATCAGCCGTTTGGCGCCCTTCTTCCACACCTTTCACCATAGCCTGGTCCAACGGGCCGCCCTGCGGCAGAAAGATCCCGGCATCGTGCTGCTCTCGCCAGGGCCGGACAGCCGCATCTATTTCGAGCATGCCCTGCTCTCCCGCTACCTGGGCTACCCGCTGGTGGAGGGCCAGGATCTGACCGTACGCAACGGCAAGGTATTTCTAAAAAAACTGGCCGGTCTGGAACCGGTGGAGGCCATCGTCCGGCTCACGGCGGACGGCAGCAGCGATCCCTTCGTCCTGGGGCGAGAAACGGCAACCGGCGTGGCCGGACTGATCCAGGTCTCCCGGGAGCGGAATATCGATGTCGTCAATCCCATCGGCAGCGGGTTTGTGGAGACACCGGCCCTGTCGGTTTTCCTACCCTCGCTCTGTCAACAGTTGACGGGAGAGGATCTGCTTTTGGAAAGTCACCCGGCCTGGTGGTGTGGAAACGCCGATGGAATGAACCATGTCCTGGACAATCTGGCGCAATTGACCGTGGAACCGGCCATGGACCGCTCGATGTCGCTCTGCCGGCCGGCCGAACGGATGGCGGCGATTCAGGCCTCGCCCCACGATTTTATGGCACGCGACCCGGTCCGTCCGTCGGTGGTCCCCGCCTGGGACAACGGCAGCGTCGGTTCACGCTACACGCTGTTGCGGGTCTTTGCCTGCGCAACCGACGGCGGGTTTAGCGTCATGCCCGGCGGTCTGGCCATCACCGCGGCGGATGTGGACACCCTGACCGGCGATTGTCCGGAGCAGCAGCAGAGCAAAGACATCTGGGTCTTGTCCGACCAGCCGGTGGAACCCTTCAGCCTCATGGGCGGACTCCAGGCAGTGGCCGAATTCCGGCGCAGCAGCGATCTGCCCAGTCGGGTGGCGGACCATCTGCTGTGGCTGGGGCGCTACCTGGAGCGGGCTGAAGGACTGGTCCGACTTCTGCGGTCCGTCTTTCGCCGTCTGTCCGGTGAATCCCGACCGGGAGACATCCCCGAACTGCCTTTTCTGCTGAACCTGCTCAGGGCGAACAACATACTGCCCCAAGTTCCAGCGGAGGGTGTCGATATCCCCCGCTATCGGGAGTTGTCGGCCCACCTGAATGCCGCCCTTTACGACAAGGATCGACCCGAAAGCGTGGTCACCATTCTCAAGCGGGTGCAGGACGCCGCCCGCAATGTGCGCGACAGGCTATCCCTGGATTCCTGGCGGGTGATCAACCGGCTGGAAAGCTTTGCCGACAATCCGGCCAGCGACCCGCTGGAACTGCTGGACGACACGCTGTTCACCCTCAGCGCCTTCAGCGGACTGGCCATGGAGAGCATGACCCGCGGTCTGGGGTGGCGTTTCATGGACATGGGGCGTCGGGTGGAGCGCGCCATGAACCAGACCGGCCTGATCCGGATCGGCCTGCCCCAGGTTTGCCGCGAATCCCTGAGCGCCTTAGAGGCGCTGCTGGAAGTGGCCGACAGCATCATGACTTACCGGGCCCGCTACCGGACGGCCTTTCAATTGGCGCCGGTGCTTGATCTGCTCATCGTCGACGAAAGCAACCCCAAATCGCTGGCCTTCCAGTTCAGCCAGCTGGTCGCCCACGTCGAGCACCTTCCCCGACAAAGCGACCGGCGCTTCGCCAGTCCGGAGGAGCGCTTGTCCTTAGAGATGCTCACCGCCGTGCGGTTGCTGGATCTCACCGGCCTGCGCTGCAGAAATAGCGCTGCGCAAACCGAAACGCTGGCGGCATTTCTGGATCTCATGGATACCCGCCTCAAGGATTTCGCCACGCAGATCAGCGCCCACTACCTAACCCGGGTCCAGGCAACGCCCCATTTTTCAACGATCCTCGGCGGCCGCAAGCCATGAAATACCGCATCATTCACAACACAGCCTACCGCTATTCGGAGCCGGCCTCCCTCTCCCAGAACGAACTGTTCCTGCATCCCCGCGAAACCGGCACCCAGCGGGTGATCCAAAGCCGATTGACCATCGTTCCGGAGCCCCAGTACCTTCACCAGCGAACGGACTACTTCGGCAACATCGCCCACGTGTTCATGGTGCAGCAGCCCCACGACGAGTTGGCCATGAGCACCGTCAGCATGGTCGAGACATCCCCGCCGGTCACGCCTGCACCGGCGGCCACGGCACCCTGGGAGGCCGTGGCTCGGCGCCTGGCTGTCCATGAGAGCCCGGCGGATCTGGCGGCCAGCCAATTCGTCTTTGCCAGTCCGCTCGTCACGGTCAGCGCGAAGGCCATGGCATATGCGCGCCCATCCTTTCCGCCGGGGGTACCCGTGCTGGCGGGAGCATTGGATCTGACGCGGCGGATCTTCACGGAATTCACCTATGACAAGTCGGCCACCACCGTGGACACCACGGTGGACCAGGTATTGGACGAGCGCAAAGGGGTCTGCCAGGATTTCGCCCACGCTGCGATCAGCTGCCTGCGGGCCCTGGGGTTGGCGGTCCGCTATGTGAGCGGCTATCTGGAAACGTCGCCACCGCCGGGAAAACCCCGGCTGGTCGGCGCGGACGCCTCCCATGCCTGGGCTTCCCTCTTCGTGCCGGACGCGGGCTGGGTGGATCTGGATCCCACCAACAACCGGGTTGCCGGTGAAAGCCACATCACCGTCGCCTGGGGGCGGGACTACGGCGATGTCACCCCGGTGAAGGGGGTGGTCATGGGCGGCGGGTTGCACAGGCTGTCCGTGACGGTGGATGTGGCGGCCCAATCCTGATCGGCTAAACTCAACCATCCTCGGAGGACCCATGCGAAACGTGTATTTATCTGGCATGATAACGATCTTGACCCTGTTCGCCGCCGGCATCGCCGGTGGCGCCGACGCACCCGTCAGCGACGCCACCCAGGCGTGTCTGGATTGCCACGCCGTCTTTCACCCCGGCATCGTCGCCGACTGGCAAAAGAGCCGCCACGCGGGGGTCACGCCCAAAGCGGCAATGGCCGTCGAGGAGTTACAGCGGCGCATGTCCAGCCGACAGGTGCCGGGGCCGCTTCAGGAAACCAGTGTGGGGTGTGCCGAGTGCCATACCTTGAGGGGCGAGGCCCATGCGGACACCTTCGATCACAACGGCTACGAGATCCACGTGGTGGTCAGCCCGGACGATTGCGCCACCTGCCACGCCACGGAGCGCGAGCAGTACGCGAAGAACATCATGGCCATGGCCGAGAAGAACCTGTCCGAGAACAGGGTCTACGCCGACCTGCAGCGCACTATCCTGGGAACGCCGACAGCCTCGCCGGACCGGATTCACTTTGCACCGGCCAACGACATGACCCGGGCGGATGCCTGCTACTACTGCCACGGCACACGCTTGCAGGTAACCGGCACCGAAACCCGCGACACCGATGTCGGTGAGCTGGAATTCCCCGTGATCGCCGGCTGGCCCAACCAGGGCGTGGGCCGGGTCAACCTGGACGGCAGCCGGGGAGCCTGCTCAGCCTGTCACACCCGCCACCGCTTTTCCATAGAGATGGCCCGTAAACCCTATACCTGCAAAGAGTGTCATGTGGGCCCGGACGTGCCCGCCTTTAAAGTTTACTCGGCCAGCAAACACGGCAATATTTTTTCTTCCATGCATCACGAGTGGGATTTCAACGCGGTGCCGTGGACCATCGGTGAGCACATCCAGGCGCCCACCTGCGCCGCCTGCCACATCAGTCTGACGGTCAACACGGATGGGGAGGTGATCAACCCGCGCACCCACCAGATGAGCGATCGGCTGGGCTGGCGCATCTTTGGGCTGATCTACGCCCACCCCCAGCCCCGGTCGCCGGACACCACCGTCATCCGCAATCAGGCCGGCCTGCAGTTGCCCACCGACCTGGACGGCGGTGTCGCAACGGACTACCTGATCACCGCGGAGGAAGCGGACACCAGGCGGTCGACCATGCAGCGCACCTGCCTGGCGTGTCACGACACGTCGTGGGTCAAGGGCTATTTTGCACGCCTGGACAATACCATCGCCACGTCCAACCAATCGGTGAAAACGGCTACGCAGCTGATGCAATCCGTCTGGGACAAGGGCTATGCCCAGGGGCTGACCGGCGGCGCCAGCATTTTCGATGAATACATCGAACGGCGCTGGAGCGACATCTGGCTGCTGTATGCCAACAATATCCGCTTCGTGTCGGCCATGGCCGGCGGCGGCGACTACGGGGTGTTCGAGGACGGCCGCTACCACCTGATCAAAGCGATCATGGATATGCATGACTGGGAACAGACCCGCGATTTGATCATGAAAAAGCCTTGAGTGGGGATAGAGAATGGGTGCATTCGTGCGGTCGGTCAGAAGGAGATCGGAGGGCGGACGCTAACCCGGGTCCATCAGGTGCGCCAGGATCTGACCCGGCCCCGCGTCTGGATGGTCGCTCCCCAGCAGTTCCTCGATCGCGCGTCGGTGGTCATCCGGCGCAGTGGCAGGGTCAATGGCTTGGATCCGCCTGATCCGTTCGCGAAGTGTTGTCATCGCTCTAATCCCATGCTGGTAATCTGAGTAAAAGTGACCCAGATCGCTCAGCAGCCGCGCATCGAAGGTGGTCTCGGGCGGAATCCAATCCGCGGGCCGTTCTTCTTGGATGCGCCGCCAGCCCAGGTAGGCCGCGCCGACGTCTTCATAGGCCGATTGGACGCGCCGCTGAATCGCTTGGGGCAAGTGGGCCAGGCTGCCCACCTCGGCCTCCATGACCCTGCCGATCCAGCGCTTTTCGTCGGCGTTTTGCTCCCCCCGGGTTACCGAGGACGCATTGGCCACGGGAGACTCAAGCTGCCGGGCGATTCGGGCATATAGCCGCAGGAGGCCATCCTCGCCCGAAGCAAACCCCTTGCCGTCAGAGAAGCGATCGGCGTCCACCTCGGCAACCCCCAATCGGCTGCAGAGCTGAACCGCCTGGTGCCACGTCGGCACCCACACCAGCTGCCGCCGCATGTTCTCCTCGCTGCCAAAAATATCCGTGAACCGGCGCATGTTCAAGATGAAGTACACGCGCTTGGGAAAGGGAGACGGTGCCGAGATGACGGCATTACGGTCCCAGACAAAACACCCCACCTGGGGTGACCACGGCAGGCCCAGCGTCTTGAGCCGGAAAGCGGCCGCAAGGATGGTATCGTCAATGGGAAGGGGAAGCAATTTTTCGTCTGCGTCGCTGGGCATGGGCGTCGCTCCATTTGGGGATAGCTATTATGTAAGCAGAGAAACTAACCATTCCGTCTTCAAGCGCAATGGGGGGCGTCAACGGGTCTTGTATCAGGTAAAAACTATCATCTGTCCGGGGCGCCGTGTGGGATCATGGTCATTTTACACCGGAGGCGGCCGATGGGGTGAGGTGGCCGAGGGGCGCGAAGAGCGAGAATACCCGTCCCAGGTAAGCGACGGTCAGCGCCGACGGAACGGGATGCGTCGGTCATCGAACACCATCGCATGGGTGTACACGGCAACTGAGGGCCGCGACCTTTTCGACGTAGGCGCGAATGTCGCATTTGCGTTCGAGGCCGGATGCCGCCATGTAGCGCACCTTGCCGAAAATATCCCGTTGGAACCATGCCCGGTCGTGCAGGCCGAACACCCAGCCCACACCGGCGTATGAGTTGGGATCCCGGCCGTCGAGGAAGTATCGGTTGTTCAGTCCAAGGATCGTTTCAAACGCTTTTTCCGGCGTCGGCGACCACTCGATGATCTTTTTACCCCAGTACATGCGCATGTAGCTGTGCATGAAACCGGTGTCGCGCATTTCGGCCATGGCCGCATTCCAATAGGGATCGTGGGTCTCGGCCGCCTCCAGGGCCTGGTGATCGTAGAGGGTCTCGCGCTGGTCGGCGGCGTGTTCACCGAGCGTTTTTTGCGCCCAGGCGGGCAGGCAGCGATAGCGGTCATAGTCCGGCGTGTAGTGGACGAAATTGACCGCCAGTTCCCGGCGCACGATCAATTCCTCTAAATAGGCGTCGCGATCCGCGTCGGTGCCCGTTGACGCATTGGCGATCTGCAATGCCAGAAACACCGGCGATATCTGCCCGAAATGCAGGTAAGGGCTCATGTGTGAGATGTCGTCAGTCTGGGGTTGATTGCGATTGCCGGCATAATGTTTCAGATCATGGGCAATGAATCGGCGCAGCCGCTTGGTGGCCTCCCCCGGCCCTCCCTTGAAAAAGGAGGTGACCGCAGGGACCGTCCTGTCGATGTCGAGCCCGTCCAGGATCGCGTCGATGGCGCCAAGGTCTAAACTTTCCATTCCCATGTCGATGGATGTGTGTTTGGGCCGGTAGCGGGGGCAGGGTTTCAGGAATTGCTCCAGGTGCTTGTGGATTTTGGGGCGAATGGTGCGGGCCGCATACTCGGCTTTTGGAGATACGGCGGCCACCGGCACCACCACATCGCCCTCCACGGCAACGACCGGGCAAGGGGCAGATGAAGACAGCGATTGGCGCCAGGCGCGCTGGTGGCGGGTGTAGCCCACGTCACAGACCAGCAGGGCCGCCCGATCGATCAGCGGGCCGATGACCGTGGCGGGGTCGCCTTTTCGCACCAGCATGCCGATGCGTCGCCCGACCAGCTGGCGCCGGGTTTCCGCCAGACCTTCAAGCATGAAGTGGTAATGGCGCAAATTGGCCTCCGGATAGCTGTCGGTCAGCGCGAAGACCACCAGCACCGGCAAATCCAGCCGGTTGGCCTGGGCGATGGCAAATTCCAACGCCGGGTTGTCGTGGGCCCGCTGGGACTGCTGCATCCAGTAGAGCACATACGCGCCTTTTTGTTCGCTTTTCCGGTTGAGGGTGCTGATGCGCGCCGGTTCAATGCCCATTGATTCTAAATCCTTCCGCAAATGGGTTTGACATGTGGGCTGAGCCCAAGGTAATCCTATGTTATTCGGATTATCGATTCAACTACAAGGACCTTTTTGACATTGCATATTATCCGTTTCAGAGGATTCACGGATGCCGAAGGAATTCGAAGGGTCAGCGCCGATCCGGTCTGAGATCGACACCTTGCGCCGAGAGGTTGCCAGGCTGAAAGGCATTGAACGTCGCTGCCAGGAGGCCGAGGCGGCACTCAAGGCCTTTGAAGAGAGAAACCGGCTGATGGGCGACAGCACGCCGCTGGGAATTTTCACCGTTGATGTCCAGGGCGGCATCACCGGTATCAACCGCAAAATGCGCGATATGTTTGCCTGGCCTTCCCTCGACGACCCGACATCGATGAATCTGTTCGATCATCGGCCCCTGATTGATTCGGGGATGGTTGGCGATATTCAGCGCTGCATCGCCCAAAACAGACCGGTGGTCGCCGAACATCCCTACATCGACCCCCAGGGGTCCTGCATCCATCTGCGCTGCTATCTCAGTCCCATACCCGGAAGCGATGACGCCGTCAGCGGTGTGATGGCCATCGTAGAAGACACGACCGACCTGAAAAAGACGGAGGAGGCGCTCAGGGAGAGCGAAAAGCGCTATCGCCAGTTGTTTCAATCGGCACCCTTCGCCCTGATCGAATGGGATGTTTCCCGTCTGAAGGTCTATCTGGAAAAACTGCGCGTATCCGCCGGCCCCGACTTCAGGGAATACCTGGAGCGACATCCCCAGGAGGTGCACCATTGCTGGTCGCTGATCAAGACCGTTGACTACAATCAGGCTTTTTTAAAACTGATGGGTGTTGCCGAGGGCGCCGGGCCCGGCGGTGATTTTATTCCAACGGACGCGGAGGGTTTTCTAAGGATGGCCCGGGAGATCATCCTGGTGGCGGCCGCGGGGAATACTTCAGAAGAACGGGAAGAGACGATCGTGACGACAACCGGAGAGCCCAAAATCGTCTTGGGCAAATCACTGGTCGTCTCCGGCCACGAAGACACCCTGGAACGGGTGGCGATCGCCATGGTGGACATCTCGCAGCGTAAAAAGGCGGAGGACGCGCTGCGGGAGAGCGAACGACGATTTCGGGATCAGGCCCTTCGGGATGGATTGACCGGTCTCTACAACCAGCGCTATCTGTACCAGTCGCTGGCCGTGTGGATCGACAGTGCAAAAAACACGGACACCCCGATTTCGGTGATATTCATGGACCTGGACCACTTCAAGACGATCGTTGACACCCATGGCCACCTCAATGGCAGCCGCGCCATCCGCAAAGTGGCCGGCACCATCGGCAAGTGCTTGGAAGAACCGGCTTTTGCCGTGGCCTACGCCGGGGACGAGTTTGTGGTGGTCCTGCCGGGAATGGATCAGCCCCAGGCATTGCAAAAAGCGTCCGAGATCCGTGCCAGCGTGAAAAATACGGTCTATGTTCTGGATCAGGACATCGAGGTACGACTGCGCGCCAGTTTTGGCATAGCGACATTTCCGCACCACGCCGAGGACTTAAACGGCTTGATCGCCGCAGCCGACCATGCCCTGTTCGCCATCAAGGCGGCCGGCAAAGATGCCATTGGCCAGTTTTAATGAAGATCTTCGGAAATAAACCATCCAAGGCCTGCCTGTTTTACCTCGCACTGAGCTTGACGCTGTTTTTCAGTGATGCGAACCCACGCCGTGCATGGGCCGAAGAGGCACCGGTTAAAGTCGGCGTGCTTGCCATCAGAGGCGCGCAGCAGTGCTTGGCCAGCTGGTCGCCCACGGCTGAATACCTCACCCGGCAAGTGGCCGGCCGGCGCTTCGTCATCGTACCGCTGGCCCACGACCAGATCGATCCCCACGTGCAGGCGGGGGAGGTTGATTTTATACTTGCCAATTCGGCGATTTATGTGGGTCTTGAGTACGGGTATCAAACCAATCGCATCGCAACCCTGAAAGAGAAGCGTGGCAACGGTGTGTACACCCGCTATGGCGGCGTTATTTTTTGCCGCAGCGATCGAAAAGATATCCGCAGCCTGAGCGATCTCAAGGGGAAAACCTTCATGGCGGTCGCCGAATCCTCGCTGGGTGGATGGCTCATGGCCTGGCGGGAATTCGAAGAAAAAGGGATCGATCCATACCGCGACTTCAAGGCGCTCCGTTTCGCCGACACCCACGACCGCGTCGTGGCGGCGGTGCACGATGGTGAAATCGATGCGGGGACGGTAAGAACCAATACCCTGGAAGACCTCCGCGCTGAAGGCAAAATCGACTTGGCCGAGTATCGTGTATTTCCGCGGCTGCATGAAGCCGATCAGCCGGCCCCCTATCTCTGCACCACGCGCGAATATCCCAATTGGCCCTTGGCCACGGTCAGGCACACCCCCGACGCGCTGGCGGAAAAGGTCGCCGTGGCCCTGCTGCAAATGCCACCGGATTCACCTGCGGCCAAGGCGGCCGGTTGCGCGGGCTGGACCATCCCCTTGAATTATCAGCCGGTTCACGACTGCCTGAAGGCCTTGAAAATCGGCCCGTATAAGGATCTGGGCAAAATCACCCTGACGGACGTGCTGCACAGCTACGGCCATTGGGTCTTTTTTGCCTCTGCGGCCTTTTGCATCCTAGCCGCTTTCACCGGCGTGGTCCTGGAGCTCAACCGCCGGATCAAGACCTCGCATGAACGCTTGCAAGTCGAAATGGACCGGCACAGACAAAAGGACCGGGAATTGAAACAGGCCAAAGAACTGGCCGAAACCGCCACCCGGGCCAAGAGCGAGTTCCTGGCCAATATGAGCCATGAAATCCGCACCCCCATGAACGGGGTCATCGCCGCCACGGAACTGGCCCTGGGTGAAGCGGTGCCGCCAAGCGTTGAGCGCTATCTGAACATCATCCACAGCTCAGCCTACTCGCTGCTGGGAATCATCAACGACATCCTGGATTTTTCCAAGATCGAAGCGGGCAAATTCGAACTGAAAGAGCGCGTTTTCAGGTTAAACGAAGTGTTTGATCGGGTCATGGAATTGTTCGTCAACAAAGCCGCCGAAAAAAGGATTGAGCTGCTGGTGGACATCGATAAGGATATGCCCAAGGTCATCACGGGAGACCCCTTGAGACTGCAGCAGATTCTGACCAATCTGATCAGCAACGCCATCAAATTCACGGAGTCGGGTGGGGTCATCGTGCTGAGCGTCAAGGCGGCGACAGAACCGGCAGCCGACGAGGTGGTCCTGGCCTTTTCCGTGAAGGATACGGGAACCGGGATCGCTCCGGAATACGTCGACCTGCTTTTCGAACCCTTCAGCCAGGCCGATACCTCTTCGACACGCAAATACGAAGGCACCGGCCTGGGATTGAGCATCTGCAAACAACTGGTAACCCTGATGGGCGGTGACATCGGGGTGGAAACCGCGTTGGGCCGTGGCAGCACCTTTTTCTTCACGGTGCGGTTGCGCCGGCCGGCTGCCAAACCGCCTGCCAAACTGGCGGTTCCCCCTGATCTTCAGGGCATGACCGTCCTTGTGGTCGACGATCTGGCCGACAGCAGAACCATCATGCGCAAGATGTTGGCGACGTTGGACTTTAAGGTTGAGACCCTTGATTCCGGCCCGAAAGCCCTGAACCGGTTGCAGGATCAGTCACCCGGCCGCAAGCCGATCGACCTGATCATGATGGACTGGAAAATGCCGGCCATGGACGGCATCGAGGTCTCCAAAAAGATCCGGCAGGAGTTGGGGCTGAGCATGCCCATCATCATGATGACGGCTTTCGGTAAGGAAGAACAGCGCATCGAAGCGGAGAAAGCGGGGATCAACGGGTTTCTGACCAAACCCATCTATCCGTCGACGCTGTTCGACGCGATCATGGACGGTTTCGGCAAAGCGGGGGGCAAGGGAACCGGACGCAAAAAGCAGTTCACGACCCGGGCCTCGATCTATCGGAAGCCGCTGAAAGGAATTCGGATCCTGGTGGCCGAAGACAATTTCACCAACCAGCAGGTGGCCCAAGCCATATTGGAGGGCGCCGGAATCGTCGTCACCATCGTCGGCGACGGCGAAGCGGCCGTGAAGGCCGTGGGCGACACCCCCTTCGACGCCGTGCTGATGGACATTCAAATGCCCCGGATGAACGGCTACGAGGCGACCCGGCGGATTCGTGAACTGCCCCAGGGGGCTCGCATGCCCATCGTTGCCATGACGGCCCACGCCATGAAAGGTGACGAGGAGAAGTGCCTGGAAGCGGGTATGGATGGGTACATTTCCAAACCGGTCAATCAGGATCGCCTGTTTCACACGCTCTGGCGCTTGCTGCGGGCCCGCAGACAGCTGTCGGATGGGCTTGGGCCGGAAGCAGATGAACCCCCCGCCGATCCGGAAACCGACGGTGGAGAAGTTCCGCAAGGCGACGGTCCGGCTGCCTCCGCGGCATCCCTTGAAAAAAACGGGCGGCAGGTGGCGGCACTCCCGGGGATCGACCTCGCGCAGACCCTGGCGGCACTCCATCTGGACGGCCCCACGTTGTCACGCATCCTGATCGGCTTTCGAGCGGATAACCGGGATACCGCCCAACACTTGCGGCAGGCTGTTGCCGTCAACGATCGGGACCGGATAGCCCAACTGGCGCATGGCCTCAAGGGAAGTGCCGCCAACATCGGCGCCGCTGAGCTGCATCGAACCGCAAGCGCGCTTGAGGACGCCTGCCGCGATGATTCCCGCGGCGGTCGGACCCGCCGGCCTGGAGGGGTTGATCGCCGACGTGGCGTCCGCCCTGGACGAGGTTCTCGAATCGATTCAATCGCTGGCGGCGTCCGGGACCGGCGATGCGGCCACCCCGCTGCCCGCGGACACCGGTCTGCCGGTCGATGCGCTGCTGAAGCAGCTGGCCGAAGCCATTGACCGGGCGGATCCGGAACAAATCATGGAAATCATGCCCGCCGTCAGGCAGCAGGCCGCCCGATGCGGACATATCGACCTGTCCCGTCTCAAAACGCTGGAAGACCAGGTCAATCGCTACGACTATGACCAGGCATTGGAAACCATCCGCAAGATCGGCATCAGCCGACAGGGAGCCCCATGAATGCATCACGCCCCTTGGTTCTGATTGTAGATGACAACGCGACCAACCTCGACCTGCTGGTCAACACATTGAAAGCGGAGTACCGCCTGGGCATTGCCAAAAATGGCCCGAATGCCCTGGAATACGCGGCCAAGCATAAACCGGGCCTGGTGCTGCTGGACATCATGATGCCGGAAATGGATGGCTACGAGGTGTGCACCCGGTTGAAGGCCAATCCCGAGACCGCAGCCATTCCGATCATTTTCATCACGGCCATGAGCGAAACCGTGAACAAAACCAGAGGATTTGAATTGGGCGCGGTAGACTATATCACCAAACCCTTTCACGCGGCGGAGGTCAAAGCGAGGATACGGACGCATGTGTCGCTCGAGGAGATGCGACTGCAGCTGGCATCCCAAAACGTGCTCCTGGCGCATCAGGTGGCGCAGAAAACAGCCGAAATCCGCGAGATGCTCGACGCCAGCATCAGCAGCATGGCGCTTATGGCCGAAATCAGAGATCCCTATACGGCCGGCCACCAGCAGCGGGTGGCACGGCTGGCCTGCGCCATCGCCGAAAAAATGGGCCTTGCCCCGGCAACCATCGAGGGGATTCGCATTGCCGGAATCCTGCACGACGTGGGCAAGATCCGCATTCCCGTTTCCATCCTCAGCCGGTCGGGCAGGCTGTTGGATGCCGAGTTGGAGATGCTCAAAATTCATCCCCAGGTCAGTTTCGACATCCTGAAAAAAATCCCCTTCCCCTGGCCCGTCGCCCAGATCGTCCTTCAGCATCACGAGCGTCTGGACGGCTCGGGCTACCCCCAGGGGCTCAAGGGAGAGGAGATCCTGCTGGAGGCGAAAATATTGGCGGTGGCCGACGTCACCGAAGCCAACAGC
This sequence comes from uncultured delta proteobacterium, assembly GCA_963705475.1. Classification (GTDB taxonomy): domain Bacteria; phylum Desulfobacterota; class Desulfobacteria; order Desulfobacterales; family Desulfosarcinaceae; genus Desulfosarcina. The sequence goes on from CAVPJS010000011.1 coordinate 144,732, forward strand.
TCTTTTCGACCCTATCGTCCCGCCCACGGAATCGAGGCCGCCCTGACCAAACTTGCCCAAAAAAAAGGACAACAGTTCGATGCCGACGCGGTCACGGCCTGCCAGGCGTTGTTTGCCGGAGAAGGGTTCAACTTCGACGCCGTCAGCGACACCGCCGTCCCGCCGCTCTGACGCCGTGCGGCGTTCAGCGCGCCGTAGCCGTTTTCTGCGATCCCCGCGCCGCCACAAAATCAGTTGCCGGTGGCATGCTTTTGTGCCTATTTAGTGCCCATCCGGAAACGGTTGGTTGGCCCGATGTCTGCGTGATGCTCATTTTTTTCGGTGAATCTGCCAGTGACGGCGGTCCGATCACAGCACGCTAAACCCGAACGAGGAAAATCAGATGACCGGTCAGGCGTTTATCGAAATCGAAGGGGGCAGCCCCTTATCCGGCAGTGTCTGCGTGCAGGGATCCAAAAACGCGATCCTGCCCATGCTGGCCGCATCCCTGCTGCCTGAAAAAGGCTGCAGCGTGATCCGCAATGTGCCGCCGCTGAACGACATCCTCGTGGCTTTCGAACTCATGCGCCACGTGGGTGCCACGGTGGACTATTTTGCCAACGAAAAGGTGGTCTGTGTGGATGCCACCCACCTGACCCGGTCGGACCTTCCCGAATCGCTCACCTGCCGGTTGCGGGCATCTGTGCTCTTCATCCCGCCGCTGCTCAAGCGTCTGGGCGAAGTCAGGCTGCCCAGTGTCGGCGGCTGCCCGTTGGGGGCCCGGAACCTCAACTACCACTACCGGGGGTTTGCCCGGCTGGGGGCTCAGATCACCAGTGGCGATGACTTTGTCATCAGCGGCGAAGGTTTTACGGGCGCCACCATGTACCTGGATTTTCCCAGCCACACCGGCACGGAGAACCTGATGATGGCGGCCTGCTTTTCGAAAGGCGTGTCCATCATCGAAAATGCCGCTTCCGATCCCGAAATCTATGATTTTGCCAATTTCCTGATCAAGATGGGCGGCAGGATTCACGGCCTGGGCACCCGGACCCTGACCGTTGAGGGCGTGCCGGCCTTGACACCCATCGACCACTACGCCATGAATGACCGGCTGGATGCCGGCCTGTTCATGATGGCGGCCGGGATCGCCGGCGGAAAGATTTCCATTATCGGCGTGGCCCCCGGAGACTTGCGGATGCTCATCGAAAAAATGATGCAGATGGGGATCGACATCGGCATCAACGGACATGTGCTGGACGTCTCCTCCCCGGGCAAGCGGCTCAAGCCGGTCAACATCCTCACCTGCCCCTACCCCGGATTCGCCACGGATTTCCAGCCGGCCATCATGGCCCTCTCCTGCATTGCCGACGGCCAGAGCTACATCCGCGAACGTATTTTCGACAAGCGCTTCAGCCAGGTGGCGGAGCTGAGAAAACTCGGGGCCTCCATCGATCTTGATGAAGAGGACGGCCTGGCCATCGTCAACGGCCCCACGACCTTCAACGGTGCAGACACCAACCCGGACAACATCCGGGCGGCCTCGTGCATTCTGCTGGCCGGATTGGCCTGCCCGGAAAGAACCGTCATCCGCAACGTCTACCAGATCGGCCGGGGCCATTTCGACATCGAAAACCGGTTTCAGCAGATCGGCGCCCGCGTGAAAGAAAAAATGGCGTAGCCGGCCATCCGGATAAGATCGAAACGGCATCCGGCTGCGCTGCGGCACGAAAGCCACAGGCGTTGACGCACAGGCAAGCCGGAGCCACGCTCCCTTCATGGCGACTTGGCGTGCGGATATCCGGTGTCTGCGAGGCGTTGTCTTTATAATCTGACCAACCGTGATATTCCCCCCGTTGCCGCCGGACCCGCTTAGCACCACCGCTCTGTCCGCTTTTTTTACAAGCTGTTAAATCCTTCCGATGCACCTCCACCGGCCCCGATGGCGGCTGACTGGTTTTCCCCCTGAATAATGGGTTTAAAATTATGTTTCAGACCATGGCATGGCAGTTGCTCTCTCCGACATGCAGAGATGCCGCTATCGGTTTCACGGGTTGATCATCAAGGCACCCGATCGGTGTCTGCAAAACAAACCTAAACGGGAGGGAGACGAGAATGGGGCGATTGATTCATCGATGGACCGGCATATGCTCGGCATTATGGCTCTTTTTGCCGAGCCTGGTGCTGGCTTCAGGAGACAAGGCCACCAACATCGTGGTGGTGGCGGACACCCGGCGGGTGACGGGGGTGCTGCACTATTTTGCGGACCTGTACAACAGCAACATCGTCATGTTTGCCGTATGGACGGTGGTGTTGACGGTTGCCATGGGCTGCACCTTGGGCTTTCTGATGGATTTTATCATGGCTCGCACGGGCCTGGATCTCAAGTCCCGTAAAATTATCGAGCACTAGGAAAGGAGGGACGCGCTTATGGACGCTTCTTGGCTGTATATGTATATGCCCATCGCCGGGGTTGATATCTTCTGGCCGGGATTGGTTTTGATCGGTTACTCGGTGGGTGTCATCGGCGGTTTTTTCGGTATGGGCGGCGCCTGGATGGTGACCCCCGGGCTCAACATTCTGGGCTTTCCCATGGCCTTTGCCATCGGCACGGACATCGCCCACATCGCCGGCAAGTCGATGATTTCAACCATCCGGCACTCCAAATTCGGCAATGTGGACTACAAACTGGGCTTCGTGATGATCATCGGCACCATGGTGGGCATCGAATGCGGCGCCCAGATGATCATGTGGTTGGAACGGATCGGCCAGGTGGGCCCGGTGGTGCGCTGGGTCTATGTGGGCTTCCTGCTGCTCATCGCCATCATGGTCTTCGCCGATTACGCCAAAGCCGTCAGCAAGAAAAAAATGGGTGTGGCGGACGGTGAGAAAGGCACCGAGGGGTTCACCTGGTACAAGGCCCTGCATAAGATCAACATCCCTCCCATGATGCACTTCAAAGTCTCAGGCATCTATTGCTCGGCCTGGCTGCCCATGATGGTCAGTTTCATCACCGGCGTGCTGGCGGGATTTCTGGGTATCGGCGGCGGTCTGCTGCGCATGCCGGCATTGATATACTTCATCGGCACCCCCACCCACATCGCCGTGGGCACAGACCTGTTCGAAGTCATGATTTCCGGCCTCTACGGCGCCTTCACCTACACCCTGAAAGGCCGCATCGAACTGGTGGCGGTGTTCGTCATGCTTACCGGTGCCGCCATCGGTGCACAGATCGGTACCGTGGCCACCAAATATGCCAAAGGCTACGGCATCCGGCTGGCCTTCGGCGCGGCAGTGCTCTGCTGCATGATCTCCATCATCTTAAAGCAGTTCAAGTTTGAAATGCCGGCGGCGGTGCTGATCCTGAGTACGATCGGCGTCATCTGCATCTACATCATGTGGATCATGTTCACGGGCGCCTCCCAGGAACTCAGGGAAAAGAAGACCCGCGAACAGGTCACCGTCAGCGTTTAAAAGGAGGAGACGCAATGAAAATACGTAAGCTTATCATCGCTGTGCTGACCATGGGCATCGCTTGTGGCCTGGTCGGTCTGCCAACCATGGCTGCCGAAGTGAGCCAGGGGAAGTGCGTCCAGTTCGATGAACCAAACAAGCGGATCACCATCGAATCCTACGATATCCAGTTCAGCAGCCAGTTTCCCTATGGCCGGCCCACCGGAGAAAAAGAAGTCTTCGATGTCTCCAAAGCCGCCATCGGCATTCGTCCGGAAGCGGGAGACATCCTGCGCCTGGCCTGGGTGAACGATGGCAATACGGTCAAATCGGCCCTGAAGGTGATGAACGTCACCAAACAGGATTTGAGAAAGAAATAGGCCCCAGCGGCCGGCGGGCGCCATCCGTTTCAACATCCCCGCCGGCCTTTCCCTTTACCGTCAAGGAATTATCTACCATGTTCGAACCGCGCCGGATATCCCTGGAAGATCGCCTCAACACCAGCCAACGCGCCGTTGTGGTGATCATGAACCTGTTGCTGCTGGCCGAATTGACCATCTGCATGTATCTGGGTCAGCAGGACCCCGACAACCTGACCCTCTTCTTCTTCAAGACCTTTCTGCCGACGGCCGGGGCAACCCTGATCGTTGCCCGCATCCTGATCAAACGGCTGGGAAAGCCGTTTGGCGGAGCAGGGCCTGGTACCGATCATTAACCTGTCCCGCTGCAAAGATCACTGGGACGTTGCCGCTGCGCTGACACGGGGGCACCGGGTGGCTGACGGCAATTGCCTTGAACTGGTGGACCGGAACCTGCAGCCAGTGGCGCAGTTGATCGTAACCCGCATTGAAGACGGCCAGATGCACGGCCGGTTGGATTTATCGGTATCCGCGGCACCGGACGGTTACGTGCGTATTTCCCCCTTGTGCAGCACGGAATAATATCTGGAATCAGAGGGGTGGCGTGCCGTCGGATCGCTGCCTGCCAGGCGTCAGGTGATAGTTGCCTGTCAGAAAACATCGGGCCATCTCATCCACCAGGCCGTCGCTGTGCATGAGCATATCCATCTGGCGGGTGAAAATCAGCAGCCGCCCCAGCCGATCCAGCTTTTCAGCCAACACCGATGCACCCTGTTTAGCAATGCGGGCAGTGACGCGATCGGTCACCGTGTTCACCAGAAACCCCAGGTCAATCAGCACCGTTTCGATCACCCGGGCCCGCCGGCTTCGCCGCACGTCATCAGCGGCGCCGCCCTTGAATTGAAAGTTGATGTAGTTTTTAGCATCCGTTTTTCCGCAATAGCTGTCCAGAACGCTGTAATGATACCCCACGCGGGAACTGAAATTCATGTAACGGTCTGAAATAATAGCGTAGCTGCGATCACCGAAGCGTTCAGTGGCCCGGTTGGGGGGTTCCACCATCTGCCGGACCATCACCGATAAGAATCCACCCAGATGAACGGGCCGCGGCTCCCTGCTTTTCAGGTCATCGTTGAGCATTCCCTTGAGCAGCGCGGCAAAGGGAACGGAGGTCACCTGATCCGCGGTGATCCGATGCTGACGGGTCGAATCCACGCTGAGCCCGCCGCCCAGGTCGATGACGTAGAGGTCAAGGGGCAATTGGGCATCCATGCGGGCGGACAGACGCCCCTTGTCGCTGACCAGGTCACCCAGTTGAAAGATTTCCTCATAGGCTTTCTCGTGAACGAATCGCATGATGTCATGGATGGTGTTGCAATGCGCCGGGGCAAACCCGGGAGATTTGGGATCTTTGAGATTCAAGGGCACGATGGCATCGGCCCGACGACGCAGATCGCTGTAAACGGGCGTATCGACCATCACGCCGGTCGTCTTGTATTCCCTGTCGATCAATTCCCGGACGCATCCGGCATAGACCCTGCCGTTGAAGGCATCCACCGTTACTTCGGCGCCCGGTGACAGGATGGAGGTGATATGGTCCAAATTGAGAAGGGTGGGAATCATGTATTCCCGGGTCAACGAGGCCATATGGCCGGTAATGTTTCCAGACGCGGTGAGAATTGCGCTGGCCTTGGCCATGGCCATGACCAGCTGGGATGACGACTGGGCGGAGACCAGGACCGCACCATCGGGGAAGGCCGCCACATCGGCCTCACTGCGCACATGAAACACCGGCCCGTGGCCGATTCCGGGGCAGGCGATGTCGCCTCCCTCCGCCATCACGGTATGTCCGGGAACCGGTCCGTCCGCATGGGCAGGAGGTCCCGCGCCGGTGGTGTGAACCCTCAAGGGACGCGCCTGCAGAACAACCAGGCGTCCCTGGCAGTCAAGGGACCATTCGATATCCAAGGGCTCACCGAAATAGGATTCCAGGCGCATTCCGTAGTCGGCCAGGCGCCGGATCTGATCGTCAGTCAGGCAAGGCCGATACCGGCAATTGTCGGGCACCGGCGAATCTTTAAGATCGCCATCGGCACCGGCGACCAGTTGTCTGTACTTGGGGACTGCGACGACCGAAAGCAATTGAGGCAGCGGCTCCTTGGACAGGATATAGGTGTCCGGGGGAACGGTGCCGTCAACGGCATAAGGGCCCAGGCCCCAGACCGCATCGACTATAATCCGGTCCTCCAGGGGGTTGACGGGATTTTGCGTGACCATTACCCCGCTGGACACGGCATCGATCATCTCCTGGCATGCCACGGCCATGACCACATCCTCGAAGGTCATGCCCATGTGCAGCCGATAGGCGATGGCATGGGCGGAGAAGAGGCTGGCGATGATGCGTCTGTATTCGAACAGGATCCGTTCCGCCGGCACGTTGAGCACCGTCAGGTATTGGCCGGCGAAAGAGAGGGTGCTGTCTTCACCCAGCGCACTGCTGCGCAGCGAAACCTTCACCGTTGCAGGGTCGGCGCCGACCGCCTGCACGAGCTGTTCATGGGCCTTGCGGATCATTCGGCCGAGGTCGTCGGGAACCTCGGCCGCCGAGATTTGCGCCTGAATCGCTTCACTGACCTCCATAATGGTCTCGGTTTCGATGAGATCGGCCTTGCGCTTCATGCGCAGGATGGAAGCGGCCAGGTCATTGGCCTGAATAAAATGCCGGAAAGCCGCCGTGGTGATGGCGAATCCTCTGGGGGTGGGAATCTTAAGGGCGTTCATGAGTTCACCGATGTTGGCATTTTTTGCGCCCACCAGTCCCGCCGAGCCCCGTCGGACGGCCTCGTATGGCAGAACCAGCGGCTGATTGTCGGGCGCTGCCGATGGCCTTTCTCCTGTATCCGCCGTGATCTGGCGAGAGATCTTCGCCAGCTGTTTTTCCAGAACCGCATAGGGTCGCCCCGACATATTCTCCAGACAACGAACCATGCGGGACGCGTGGAAAAGGCTTCGCATGCTCAGCGCCTCGATATAAGACGGCCCGAACACCGTTTGGCCATCCAGCTTTCGTTCAATGTCGGCGATAATGGTGAGCAGTTCGGTATTGGAGGCCAGCAGGGTCTGGAAATTGGTATACTTGTCCTGAAACGCGGCCATGAGCCGTTCCCGGCTGGGGTGGTCCGTTTCCGCTTGGCCGAACCAGTCCCGGATCTTCTTTAAAAATGTCATCGGTCACCCATCTGCAGGGTTAATCGTGATGCCCTATCCCGCTTTCAACCAGCAATCGCCATGCCATGGCAAGCGAAAACCGCCGGCCATGAAAGCGGCCGCAACAACCGTTCACCGTCCGCGGCGGTTGCCCCGGGAACCGGCAAAACGACCGCTCTTCCTGTCAGAAAAGTTTACCGGCTGTAAAACATCGGTTGATCACGGACTGCGTGCTTGACTTTGCCGACGCCACTCACTAAGGTGTGGTCACAGACTAGACGCTGGGGGTGCCCCGACGTGGGGCTGAGATGGCGCAACGGCGCTGACCCTTCGAACCTGATGCAGATCATACTGCCGTAGGGAAGCTGAGACAAACCAAGTGATTTTGGGTTTTTTGTCAGGCTTGCCCTCCCGGGCGGGCCTTTTTTATTTGACCATCAGGCAGACAACCACGACGATCATAGTTAGCCGTGGGCGTTTACGACAAGAACCTCAAGGATCTCACGGAAGACGACATTTTTGATATGGTGGCGCGCCACTGCGCGGACGGGGTGGATTTTCTCACCATCCATGCCGGACTCAACCGCCGTGCCGCCGACAAAAATAAAGCGCCGGGAGCGCATCACCAACATCGTCTCCCGGGGCGGATCCCTGATGTTCACCTGGATGCAGCTCACCGACTAAACAAACAATTCCGTACTGATGTAGCGTTCGCCCGTACTGGGCAAAATGGTGACGATGCGCTTGCCGGCATTTTCCGCCCGCGCCGCCACCTGAATGGCCGCCCATACCGCCGCACCGGAGGAGATGCCGCACAAGATACCCTGCCTGGCGGCCAAACGACGTGCCGTCTCAAAGGCGTCGTCGTTGGAAACGGTGATCACCTCGTCGATCAAGGACCGGTCCAACACCTGTGGCACAAAACCCGCCCCGATACCCTGGATCTTGTGGGGTCCCTTTACGCCGCCGGAAAGCACCGGCGAATCGGATGGTTCCACGGCCACGCACCGGAAGCCGGGTTTCTTCTCCTTGAGAAAGCCCCCCACGCCGGTAAGGGTGCCGCCGGTGCCTACGCCGGCGACCAAAATGTGCACATCACCGGCCGTGTCCGCCCAGATTTCCTGGGCCGTGGTTTCCCGGTGGATGCGCGGGTTGGCCGGGTTTTCGAACTGGTTGGGCATGTACGCACCCGGATTTTCCGCCACGACCGCGTTGGCTTTTTCGATGGCGCCGCCGATACCCTGAGGGCCGGGGGTGAGCACCAGTTGCGACCCCAGATGCCGGAGCAGTTTCTGGCGTTCGACGCTCATGGTCTCCGGCATGGTCAGGCACAGCCGGTACCCCCGGGCCGCACAGATAAAGGCCAGGCCGATGCCGGTATTGCCGCTGGTGGGCTCCACGATCAGGGTGTTGGGCCCGATCAACCCCTTTTTTTCTGCATCGTCGATCATGGCGGCACCGATGCGGTCTTTGACGCTGCCCAACGGGTTGAAAAATTCCAGCTTGGCGACGATCTCGGCATGAAGATCGGCACCGGTATGGTTGATCCGCACCATGGGCGTATTGCCGATGGTGGTGTCAATGGCATTATGAACAGTCATGCGATCCTCCTTGCCGCAGCACTTGCGGTGACCTATTGGGGTAAGGGAAAGCATTCCGCATCGGTTGTCCGGCGACAACCGTCAAGGCAGTCCAGATGAATCATCTTCAGACCTTTACGGTCTGGCGGCGGGCCTCTTTGATGATCAATCTGGGCATTTCCATCATCACGGTGGTATCGGGTGGGATGGACTCGGTCAGCCAGACGTTGCCGCCCACCACCGAACGGGCACCGATAACGGTATCCCCACCTAACACGGTGGCTCCGGAGTAGATAATGACCTCGTCTTCGATGGTCGGATGGCGCTTTTTGCCGCGCAGTTTTTCTCCCGCATCCTTGGGCAGCGAAAGGGCACCCAAGGTCACCCCCTGGTAAATACGTACATCACTGCCGATCTCGGTGGTCTCACCGATCACCACCCCGGTGCCGTGATCGATGACAAACCGACCGCCGATGGTTGCTCCGGGGTGGATATCGATGCCGGTAATGCTGTGGGCATGCTCGCTCATGATCCGGGGAAGCATGGGCACCCCCAGCTTGAACAATTGGTGCGCCACCCGGTATACGCTGATGGCGTATAGGCCCGGGTAGCTGAAGATGATTTCGTCGTGGCTTTTTGCCGCAGGATCTCCCTCGAAGGCCGCCCGGACATCCGAGGCCAGGGTCTGACGCAAATCGGGAATGGCATCCATCACCTCAAGGGCGATGCTGTGTCCCCTGGATTCGCACCCGCTGCAGGACTGATGGTAGCGCAGGCAGTCGTGGCGGATGTTGTGGGTGATCAGATCGGCCAGCAGGTCAAACAGCTTGGACACGGTCTGCCCCAGGCTGTAGCGCATATTTACCGGGTCCAGCTTCTCACGGGAAAAATAACCGGGAAACAGCAGTTCCCGAAACATGTCGATAATATCGGTCACAAATCCTTCAGAGGGGATGGGTTCACTGTCGATGTGTGTGTAGCAGGGGCTGTTTTGGCAGTGATCGACAATCCGCTCTGCGATTTCAGGCAGCTTCGAGCGTGCCTGTTGGTGGGATTCAACTTCGGACCGGCACACATCGTCGGGTATGGGGCTGCGCTCTTTCATCGGCGGTCTCCACCTTTGAACGACCCCCGCGGCAAGCCGCCGGGGATCTTCACCGTAGGGATGAAAATCAATTTACGATTGGCGAGCAATCGCGGTTCAACTGCAGTTAATCGTTCAGTCAAGGCAGGTCTGTTGCTTGACAATCGTCAACCGCGTTTCTCTCTGGTTGCTGCCAAAACATATCCACTACTGTAACCATAAAGAAAAGGTTGTCAAAATCCGACAGGTTAGGGGATATGGCAAACTTGGGGCGCAGGTCGAAATTGACAAGCCACGAGGATTCTGTTTTTATTACGACGCCGTTGGGCAACCGCTCATCGACATATCTTCCAAGCAAGGCCGAACCCTGTCGAACCGATAAAGAGAAACACCGTATGACCGGACTGGATGATCTGAAGATTGCCACGTTAAGCCCTGAGGATCTTGAAACCATTCGCACGCTGGAAAAGAAACTGGGTCCGAATGTTCGACTGGTGGCGGTGGAAACCAAAGATGTACTTTACGCGCTGGAAGCCAAGATGGCCCCCAACCAGTGGCAGCGGGTGGACACGGTCTATCCGGAAATCAAGGACATCAAAGCCTATTTCGCCGAACACGACACCGCCAGAGCAGTCAAGGGCTGGCTCAAGGGCTTCTTGATCAACAACACCCTCAATCCCAAACCCATCAAGCGCCCCATCCGCATCCGCCAGGTGGTCAATACCGAGTCCGATAGCTGAGCGTTTTTCATCATCGGGAGGTTGCTGTAGCGGCGGGGTAGAAAAATGAACGTCGAACATCGAACGTCCAACATCGAATCTTGAATGGGAAAAGATGAAGAAACATAAGGATCGGTTAACAAGCCATTCACGGCAGCGGAACCATGGCTGTCTTGTCCACCACCGTTGAAAGCACAATGGCGGTGCGCGTCTGACCCAAGGGGCTCAAACGGGCCACCACCTTTTCGAGGGCGGAAACGTCTTCTACACGAACATGCAGGATAAAGGAGGCGTCGCCGCTGATGTGATGGCAGGCGCTGATCTGGGGCATGTCGGCAGCCAGGGATGTTACGGCCGGGTAGTGCCGGGCGTCAGTGGTCAGGTGGATAAATGCAGCCACCGACCGGCCCATGGCAGCGGCATCGATGCGGGCATGATACCCGGTGATGATGCCTGCCTCCTCCAGTTTTTTAACCCGCTCGGCCACCGCCGGCGCCGACAATCCCACTTTTTCGCCAATGCGGCTCAGGGGAATTCTGGCGTTTTCCTGCAACGCGGCAAGAATCTTACGTCCGATCCGATCGAGCATTTTTTCAACCTGAAGGGTCATGGCCTGAATTTCCTTGAATTGTTAAGTGAACGGCCTCGAAAATCGTGGTTTGGCCATGGCACGAACGACAATGGTCGGGTAACATGGCCGTCATGGATCTCTCTTTTTTCATCAAAGGACTGATGTTCGGATTTTCCATCGCCGCCCCGGTCGGCCCCATCGGCATCCTCTGCATCCGCCGCAGCCTGGCCAACGGGTGGATGGCCGGGTTGCTCACCGGGATGGGCGCCGCCACGGCCGATGCCTGCTATGGCTGTGTGGCCGGCTTCGGTCTCGCCGGCATCACCGGGTTTGTGGTGGGTCAACGCGCCTGGATCCAGACCGTCGGCGGCCTGTTCCTCTGCTGGCTGGGCATGCGCATCTTCCTGTCCAGAACCGACGACAAACCGGCGTCCCAGGCGCCGGGCGGTGCCGCCATGGGCTACCTCTCGGCGTTTTTCCTCACCCTCACCAACCCCATGACCATCCTATCCTTTGCCGCGGTATTCGCCGGCATGGGCCTTGGCGGCATCGGTGCCGGCCACATGGCCGCCGGATGGCTGGTCGCCGGGGTCTTTTCCGGCTCAATGGCCTGGTGGATCATTCTCGCATCGGTCAGCAGCCGGTTCAATACCCGCATGAGTGTTAATGCCATGCGCTGGATCAACCGGTTCTCGGGAGCAACACTCACCGGCTTCGGATTGGCGGCGGTGATCGGACGGCTCTAACCGCCGGTCAACCCCTTTCGAAACCGCCTGCACAGCGTGGTCGAAACCCGATGATCGTATACCGTACCATCGGGTTCAAGTCCGCGGATACCGCCATCCCACAGGAACGCGGCCAGCAATTTGAGGCCTACCTGGAAACGGTCCAGAGAAGGCGCCAGACGCCTGTCCACCGGCGACGGTCGGGGAATCGGGACGCCGGCGGTCTCTACAGACTTGATGAAGTTGAGCAGCCGGCCCAGCCGAAGGAGGGTGACCGAATCGGTGCGCGAGGTTCGCTGGTCGATGGGCAGCGCCGTGGCGCGCATGCCGTCGAAAGTTCCCGGCAGCAGGCCCAAGGCACGACAGCGCTCGTAATCCGCGCTGCCCGGCGCCGGGTAAAACACGGAGACACCGGCCAGAACCCGGCGTCTAGCCAGAAACAGCAGGTCGTCCACCGACGACAGGGGATCCTGATCCGGTGCCCCGACGATAATGTACCCCACCGCAGAAAGCCCCTCCCCTTGGGCAAACTCCAGTGCGCGATCAAACGCATCGCGCACATCGGGTCGGTTGAATCGCTGCAACTGGCCGGCGTCTGCACTTCCCAGAGAGAGGTTCAGGGTCTTGAACCCGGTCAGCTTCATGGCCCGCACCACCGCTTCGGTAAGGCTGGGCGGGAACAGGCCGTTCATCGCCCGAAGCTCCGGCAATGCATCGCCGAAAATATCGCGAATCCCTTCCATCAGTTCAAGGAACCACCGTCTGTCCATGGCGAGATTCTCATCCTCGAAGTCGACGAATCCCACCTGGCGCCCCGCCGACGCCGCCCGAAGTTCACGGAGCACGGCGGCGACCGATCGTTTTCTGAACCCCATCCACGATCCGGCGCCGGTGGCGCAGTAACTGCATTTGAGCGGACACCCCCTGCCGGCGGTGACCACGATGCTCTCTTGCCCATACCGTTGATAGAAGGTTCGACGGACCAGGTCAAAGGCAGGCACGGGAAGCTGGTCCGGGTCCCGGCACAGGGCGGGCTCGCCGATGTGAAGGGTCCCGTCGGGGTTGCGGTACACGATACCCGGCACACCCGACAGATTGCCGCCCGACGTCAATGCCATTGCCAGGGCCGGCAGCCCCACTTCGCCCTCCCCGCGGAGCACCAGGTCCACAGCCGGTTCCGCCATCACCGCGGCCGGCAGGACCGTGGGGTGATGACCGCCAAGAACCACCGTACAGCCGGGCAGACTGGCCTTGGCCATCCGCGCCACGGCAAGTGCCATGTCGCTGTAGGCGGTAAACAGCGAAGCGATGCCGACGAGAAACGCCCCGGAGGCCTTTACCTGCCGGGCGAGGTGCGCGAGGCTGTAACCATGGTGACGATATTGGTGAAACAACCCAAAAGGGCTTCGGTCGGCCCGGCCATAAAACGCAGCCAGGCCGTCCATCGCTTCGGGCGGTTCGATAACCCGCGATTTGCCGGTGGCCAGGGCATCCAGTATGGCCACAGACAAGCCGCTTTGGACCACGGCGGCGGCGATGGACGCCAGGCCGTAAGGAATGGTCCGCTTGGCGGTGAGGTAGAAGTCCGCTATCGGCGGCTGGATCAGGAGGATATCGACCATGGCGGCGCGGTTTCTGACAACGAAAAGCCCATCAGCTCATTTGAGAGATGGTACCGAAGGTGCGGATCTCCGCCGGCAGGTCATCGGGGCCGATGGCATTTTCGACGCCCATGGCAAAGGCCCGCTCGATCACGTTCTGCAGTTGGATCAGATTGCCCGGCCAGTGGTAGTGGAGCAGAATATCCATGGCCGGTGGGGTGATGCCGTAAATCCGCGTTTTGGCCGCCGGGCTGTCTGAATAGAGAAAATGGTTGATCAACAGCGGAATGTCCTCCTTGCGCTCCCGAAGCGGCGGCAGCTTGATGAACACGGCATTGAAAAGATCCAGAAGATCCTTTTTCATGGCACCGCTGGCAATGACTTCATCCAGTTCCCTGGCGGTTCCGGCAATCAGGCGCGGACGCTGACCGGCATCTGTTTCCGCGTCCCCCAAAAGCCCCATCATCCGTTCACGCACCGCCGATGGAAGCGACGAGACATCGTCCAGATAGAGGGTCCCGCCGTTCACGGATGCAAGCATGCCCGACAGATGAGCGGTGATTTCATCTTCTGTTTTCGACTTTTTGCTGAGGCTGTTGCAGTTTACCGGCACGAAGGGCAGCGCTTTGCGGTCGCTGTTGTCGTGGATGGTTCGTGCCGTCAACTCCTTGCCCGTTCCGCTCTCCCCATGGATCAGAACCATGGGGTTGTCGACGCTGATGGTGTCGATCACCTCATAAATTTCTCGCATCTTGGGGCATAAACCGATCATCTTGCCATACTGGTGACGCTCGCGGGATATCTTTCGGATCAACTGCGCCTTGTCCTTGATCTTTTTTTCTTCGATGATCCGGTCGATGATCAACCTGAGGTGATCCAGTTTGAAGGGCTTTTGCAGGTAGTCGTAACTGCCGAACTTCATGGCCTGGATCGCCGACTCCATCGACCCGTAGCCGGTGACGATGATCACTTCGGTTGCGGGACGGTATTTCTTGATGGCCACCAAAAGCTCCAAGCCGTTGAATTCGGGCATCTTGTAGTCGGTGAAGACGATGTCGATCTGCTTTTCCTTAACGATCCCAACCGCTTCGATGCCGTTGTCCACGGTGGTCACATCGTAGCCTTTTATCGTCAGATATTGCTCGACCATCGCCAGAATGTCTAGGTCGTCGTCTACAAACAGGATTCGGGTGTCAGGCATGGCATTCTCCGAAAAAGGTGCGGGACATGGGATGATGTTTCTTGTTAAACACGCTTATATAGTAAACCCGGTTTAAAAGATCAACCATTGGATAAACACATTCAGCGATGGCTACCGGCGATACGTGTTGACAGGGGCATCGGGCATCCCCTGTGCGCCGATCGGTTGCGTTCACAACTAGGACCACGAAGCATATGGGCCGCCTGGTTCGTTGACTTTGCGGGCTGCCGTCTCTATATTGAAGGCGGATCGACAATCTTGATGGAGGCATTTTGACGTTTTCAGTACTCATGGTCTGTACGGGCAATATCTGCCGGAGCCCCATGGCGGAGGGACTGCTCTGGCACCGCTTACCGGAAGTCCTGAGACCGGTCGTCTCGGTTCGTTCGGCCGGCACCCACGGACTTCACGGCAATTGGGCGGAACCCTTCGCCGTCAAAGCCGCCGCTGCGCACGGGGTTGACATCAGCCGGCACCGAGCGAGGGTTCTGGATGCCGGCATGGTCCGATCCGCCGATCTGGTGCTGGCCATGGAAAAATATCACATCAACAAGGTCAACGACCTGCTGTTTTTCCGCTGCCAATACGCCTTGCTGCTTGGCAGTTTCGACGAAAAGCGGGAAAACCCGGAGATTGAAGACCCCTATGGTTCACCGCTCGGCGCCTATGCAACCTGTGCCGCTGAAATCGCCGCCTGCATGCCCGGGCTCATCGACCATATCCGGGCGCAGGTGGACAGGAAGGCGTCTTGAACGCTCCCGAGGGAACCCATCGCCAGCAGATCATCGACCTGTTGGGTCGGAAGGCCATGACGGCGCTGGATATCTCCCAGGCGGTTGGGGTGTCGGAAAAGGATGTCTACCGACACCTGGCACACATCCAAAAAACCGTGGCCGGTCAGAAACGAAAACTGGCCGTCACCCCTTGCACCTGTAAAGCATGCGGTTTCACATTCACGGATCGGCGCCGATTGGCCAAGCCCGGGCGCTGCCCCCGGTGCCGGGAAAGTCGCATCGACCACCCCGTGTTCAGAATTGACGGTTAAATGGATCAGCCGCCGCCCGAACATCTTTTTCTCATCACCGGGACCACCCGGGGCATCGGCAAGGCACTGGCGGCATCGGCATCGGCCCTGCCCGGCAGTTTCGTGGTCAGC
Organism: uncultured delta proteobacterium; assembly: GCA_963705475.1. GTDB lineage: Bacteria > Desulfobacterota > Desulfobacteria > Desulfobacterales > Desulfosarcinaceae > Desulfosarcina. The sequence goes on from CAVPJS010000011.1 coordinate 160,367, forward strand.
CTGTCGCGTGCGGCACCTTTTTTGGGGGACAACCGCCAGACGATCCCCATCGACCTGAACGATACCGACCGCATCGGTCCGGCCTTCAAACGCATCCACATCCACGGGCAGCAGGCCAGCCGGCTGACCCATACGGTGCTGATCAACAACGCCGGCGTCCTCGACCCCATCGCTCCCATCGGGGACTGCGATGACACCCTGCTGGCTCGAAACATCCGGGTCAACCTGACCGCACCGTTGGTCCTGACGCGGCATTTTTTCCATTTCAGCCGGCCGTTTCCCGGCTGCAAATGGATCGTCAACATCACCTCCGGGGCCAGCCGGGCGCCTTACTACGGGTGGTCGGCCTACGGCGCCGCCAAGGCCGGTCTGGACATGGCCACCCGCGCCATGGCCATGGAGTTCTCCCACATCGACCCGGCATTCGCTGTCTGCGCCGTGGCACCGGGGACCGTGGACACCGCCATGCAGGAAAAGATCCGCAGCTGCAGCGCCCAACAGTTTGCGCAGGTGGACAAATTCCTCACGTTGAAGGAGAGCGGTGCACTCCATCCGCCCACGCGTGCGGCAACGGCCCTGATCCGGCTGTTGTTGGATGGGCGATTTAAAAACGGCGGACGATACGACCTCAGGGAAATGGGCGGCTGAGCCCTTGGAAAGGCGATGACCATGGCCACCGGCGCCTGCGGCATCAACTGTGACGTGTGCCAGCTCAATCTGCTGGGGCAGTGCTCATCCTGCGGCCCGGGTCGAAGCGACCTGGCCGCTGCCAAAAGCGCCGCCCAGAAGCGGACGTTCGGCCATCCCTGCGCCATCTTGGCGTGCGCCCGGCTCAATCATATCGACTATTGCCCCAGGGACTGCCCGTCATTTCCCTGCGACAATTTCATCGCTACGAACTACCCCTATGGCAGGGGCTTCCTGGACATGCAGCGGCGCCGACGCCGCCAGGGGCCGCCAAGCATCGATCCGTCAGGCCGGCCCATCGAAATTTCCAGCACCCTGTGGGATACCTTGTGCCTTAGAAACATGGGTCAGGTGGCCAACTTCACCCTGACCGATATCGATACCGGGACAGGTCACCTGCGCTTCCGATTCCTCAACCGCGACATTCTCGTTGACACGCACCGACGATGCCTGATGGAAAAACGGGATCAGGCCTGGGAAAAGCTGGTGCTGCCGCTGCTGGAATTGACGGTTCTGGAGTATTTCTCCCGCGTGGATCAGCTTTCTCCGTTGGGACGCGAAATGGTGAGCACCGACGATTTGAAAGATGCCCGCTATTTCAGCGGGCGCAGCCGGCTGAAGAAATCGTCCCTGCTGGTGCGCTACAGTGACGACCCCAATGGGTTTGCCGGCGCCGGTCGATGGCTTGGGGGCCGGCCCGAAAAGATGGGCGATGTGGCATTCAGGCTCAATCCCTTTCCGCGGGTCCCCGTTTACTACCTGTTGTGGCTGGGAAGCGGGGCGTTTTCGCCACGAATCTCAATTCTCTTCGACCGTTCCATCGAAGGCATCCTCTCCTCGCCGGCGATCTGGAGCCTGGTGACCCTGTGCACCTACTACCTGTTGAAGGCCTCGGGAGAATAAACCAATCGTGGTTCAGCCTCGCACTAGATCGATAGCGTTTCCCCCACCCGCGGCACCATCGCGTCGAAGCCTTCCTGCTTCAGGCGATCGGCGAAGGCCAAACTCTGATCCTCCTCACCGTGAACCACGGCAATCCGTTTGATCTTCAGGTTGGATTGCTTCAGAAACCGAATCATCTCGTTGCGGTCTCCGTGGGCGGAGAAACCGCCGATTTTGACCACCCGCGCCTTCAGCGGGTACTCCTTGTTGAGGATTTTGACGACGGGGGGCTCCCCTTTTCGGCCCGATTCTTCGTATGCCGCGCCCTGCTCCAGGATCCGCCGCCCCAGGGTGTGATTGGCCATGTAGCCGACGATGAGAATCGTGTTCTTGGGATGGTGGATCTTGTAGCGCAGGTGATGCAGGATCCGCCCGGCTTCGCACATGCCCGACGCGGAGATGACAATGTGGGGCTTTTCTTCGCGCATGAGCGCCATGGAGGCCTCAACGCTCTCGGTAAACTGCACCTGGCGGAAGGCAAAGGGGTTCTTGCCCTGCTGCAGGAAGGTCTCATGGGTCTCCTTGTCGTAGACTTCCGGATGCTCGCCGAACACCTTGGTGATGTTGGTGGCCAGGGGGCTGTCCACGTATACGGGCATGCGGGGCACGTCGCCGGCATCGTAAAGCTCGTGGATCACGTAGAGCAGTTCCTGGGTCCGGCCGTAGGCAAAGGAGGGGATGAGCACCGTACCGCCCTGGTCGAAGGTCTCGTTGAGCGCCTGTTTGAGTCGGGGGCGCAGATCGATCACCGGTTCATGGTCCCGATTGCCGTAAGTGCTCTCCATGACCATCAGGTCAACATCACTGCCGAGCCCGTCGAAATGGCTGGCCGGATCGCGCAATATGGGTTTGCCGTAACGGCCGATATCGCCTGAAAAACAGACGGTGATCGGGTTGCCGCCGTCGCCGGAACGAATCATGGCGATGGCCGAGCCCAAAATGTGACCCGCCTCGAAGAGCGTACAGGTGATATGCTTGCCGATGGTCACCGGGCTGCGGTAGGGAATGCCTTCGAAGGACTTGAGGGCATGGTCCGCGTCGGCGGTGGTGTAAAGCGGTTCCACCCCTTCCAGATGAAATCGCTTGATGTAGTCGCCGACCACCTCGGTGTTGATCCCGTGCTTGTCTTTCTTGAGCAGCCGCTTGATCTCCTGCAGATCCCGTTTGGAGGTTTGGCCGTCCTCACCGGGGCGCATCTGAGACAGGGCGGAGCGGACCGTCTTGTAATTCAGGTACTCGGCATCGCTTTCCTGGATGTGGGCCGAATCCGGGAGCAGGTAGCCGCAGGCGTCCACCGTGGCCCGGGTGCAGTAGACCCGCCCGTTGAAGCCATTTCGGGTGATCAGGGGGATACGGCCGGAGTGGTCGATGTGGGCGTGGGACAGCACCATGTTGGTGAGGATGCCCGGATCAAAGGGCAGCACGCGGTTCTTTTCGGCAGCGGTTTTGCGCCGCCCCTGAAACATGCCGCAATCCAGCAGAATGCGGTCCTGGTCCGTGCTCAACAGGTGCATGGAACCGGTCACTTCCCTTACCGCCCCGTAAAACGTGATGTGCATGCCTGCGCTCCTTTCATCGTTTTCCGCTTGTTATCAACCCCTTGAAAGCAAAGACCACGATTGACCATGCGGGGAGAAATGACAAGGAACAAAAACCGGCCGCGATGCGATCGCTTGCATTCATCGGCACAGGCCGTTTTGCCCCCGCTTCGGCTGCCCGCGTTGGGGTTGAACAATAAGTAAATCACCGTCATCGGTGAGGGTGCCGAGCATGATGGCACACACCAGGCGGTAGATGTCGACGCAATAGTGCTGCCCGTCCGCCATGGGATTCGGCAGGTACGGATCGGCGACCAGGGCGCACTTGGTTTGCTGGTTGTAGCCGGCCAGAACGACGAAGTGGCCGACGGATTCGCCGCGCACATCATCGTAGACCACCCGCCCGTCCAGATCGTATTCCCGGGCCGAGTCGTAGAGGTAGGTGGCGCTCAGGCCGGTCATGATCGGAAGGCCGCGGTTGAGATATTTCCGGATCAATGCCGCCGTCAGCACCTCAAATTTCAGACGGCCGCCTAAGCCCAGGTATTCCAGGTAGGCGTCCGTGACCCGATCGAATCCCGGCAGACCTTGTTTGATGGCGCCCTGGCGCCGGAGCTTATCGGCGATGTCGCCTGGCGGCACCTGGGACCAGGTCGGATCGAAGAGCTTTAAATTATATGGAATAATGGTTGTCCGATACCCACGGCGCAGGGCGTGGTTGGCCAGATGGACGGACAGGGTGCCGCCGCTTTTCAGCATCGGTACGTCGGCAATGACCCGTGACAGGGCAATCGGGTCATCGAAATAGCGGTAAACGGCGTGCAGGCATGTGGGTCCGCAGGTGGTGCTGTCCGGCTGGGGACGGATATCGAAGCGAAGGGTCGTCGTCATGAATGCCGAAAAATAAGTTTGTTTGTTGTCCGTTGGCTTTTAGATGGTAATAACACACGGCAGCGGTTTAATGAAGGTTTGTCTCAGGCTGTATGTATAGGCGCCCTGGGTGGGAATCATCAGGATGTCGCCCGGAAGGATGTCCGTGCCAAAATAGGCGGAGCCCCACACGTCGTGCGGGGTGCACAGGGATCCGAGGACGTGGCACGACCGTTCTACCAGCGACGGACGGGTCAGGTTCAGCACCGGGAAGTAGTCGGTTTCGAACCGCTCCCATCCGACCGCGTTGGTGCCGGCATCGGTGATCACGAGGTCCGGCGCTTTTTTGTCGACCACCGAGAGCAGAAGATGCACGGCATCGTTGCATATCCATCGGCCGGGTTCCAGGCAGATCCGGCAGGAAACGGACGGCAGCAGGTGCGCCCGAATCGCTGCGCTGAGCGTTTCGGCAAAGCCTTCGATGGGCGTTGCCGCCAGATGGTAATGGGCGTCGCCGCCTGCCGCCGGCAGTTCCAAGGCATCGCGCAGCTTGCCCGCCGGCGTTCCCGCCGCCCGGAGCCACTCACCCTGTTCCGGCCAATACCCCCCGCCGATATCGATGAATTCAATCTGCCCTCGCGCCGCCGCCGGCATGCCCGCCAGCCGTTGGCCCAACGCACGGATAAAGTCGATCTGAGGCTGCGGCGACAGGTTCCAACTGGTGTGGAACTGAAGTCCCGTCAAGTTCAGCCGCGAATATCGGCTGGCGGCGTCCATAAACACCGGGAGCTCAGGCAAAGGGATTCCGAATTTGCGCCACAGCCCGGTTGGATTGACGGTCAAGCGCACCCCGCAGCGAATCGTGGCATCCATTTCCGCAGCCAGGGGCCCCAGGCGCGCCAATTCGCCAAAGCTGTCCATCAGGATCACCACCCGGTCGGCATGAGACACCGCCAGGCGCAATTCCTGGGGGGTTTTCCCCGGACCGCTGAATACGATGTCTGAAGCACCCAGGCGAAGGGCCATCTCCAGCTCCAGTCCACTGGAGACATCCAGTCCGAAACCCTCCTGGATCAACACCTTGGCCACATGGGCGTGGTTGTTGCTTTTAACCGCAAAATAAAACGCCACCTCGGGCAGCCTGTCTTCGAAGGCGCGTTTCATCCGGGATGACCGGGTCCTCAATACCGCGGATTCCTGGAGATAAAGCGGGGCCGGGTTGTTCCTGAGAACCGCAAGATAAATGTCTCGCCGGTCAAAATAATAGCGCACAAAGGCGTGCAGCTGTTCCGGAGCCAGCGGCGGCGGCGTGTCGACGGCTTTCGCCTTTACCATAGACATCAATTCAGACGGTTCCATGGTCCTCCGCTATTGCCCGATCTGAATGGTCAGTTTATCGCAAAGGGCCTGGCATTGCGTGGCGACATCCCCGTTGGAATCGGGTACAAAGATCAGATGCCCCAGCAGCCAGGCATCGTAGTCTTCCGGGGGGCGTTTAATCAGATGCCCGGGTTTGCGGATCAGGCGGATCTCCTGTACGCGGGAATCACGACTCAGCGCGCGGGTGTCGGCACTCACCAGCCGACCCTCATGTGCGGCATGCAGCCGCAGGCCGACCATCGGCGGATGTGAGGCCGGCAGGTTCAGTTCGATGGGTTCTTGTCGGGCAAAATCCAACGCCAGCTGCAGCACATCCAGCTGGTAGCACCGGCGCAGCAGTGACGGCAGGCAGTCGCCGCCGGGCCGGGGAGCCATCTCCAGCAGAACCATCCTCCCGTGATGCAAGATAAAATCGAGCATACAGACGGCCCGCTGAATGCCAAGTGCCTTGGCGCTCCGGTATAAGGTCCGCTCCAACACACCGGCATCGATTGCGGCGGGCCAGACGTCCGGCAGGATGTAGGCCTTGGCCGTTCCGAAAGGGTCCTGGGGGAAGAGAACTTTTCGGGCCAGGCGAATCAGCGTTACGCGATCGTTTTCCATCAGGAAATCGCAACTGTATTCCTCGCCGTCGACATAGGCCTCTGCCAGGATGTCGGCACCCGCCCCGGAGTTGGGTTGGTATAGGCGGTGGTTCCGGCGGCGGGCCAGCCCCTGCACGATGCGCCGGTAGTGCCGCTTACAATCCGCTTCGCTGTCGCACCTGAAAATCAGCTCGCTGCCACTGCCGCTGAGGGGCTTCAACACGCACGGTCCGCCGATTTCGCGGAAAAAATCGATCGCCTCACCGGCCGATCCGATCCTGCGAACGTGGGGCGTTTCCAGGTGATTGGCCCGCCAGAGGACGCTGGCGCGGTGCTTGTCGCGGCAGTTGTTGACCGCCTGTAGACTGGGGTATGGAAGGGTGTATGCGTCGGCCAGACGGGCGGCAAGGGCCATCGACTCGCAATCATAGCAGGCCACGCCGGCCAGCCCCATGCGTCGTTGTTCCAGGTGGCCCGCCAACACCTCGCGCACCCGGGGTTCATCGGCCAGGTCGCAGAGGAGTTCTTCATCCGGGGGCGGCGTCGATTGATCCGCCTCGCGCCTCACGGCCGGATCGGTCAAAAAGAGCACCTCTCCCGGCCGGCGCGTCCGAATATAGTCGATGTAGTCGGCGGTTGTGCCGACGACCAGGACTCGCCGGTCAGCCGGTGGCACAGATCAGGTCCGATTCATAAACGGATGTCCGTGCGCCGTCGATGGCGATCAGCTTGGACATCTTGTACAGCGGCCGGGGTGTCAGGTGGAACCGGTTCTTCCAGTTGAATTCACCGCAGAGAAAATCCACCTCACGCAGCCGCCGGCGGCAGGCCCACTCCAGGTGGTTGAAATTGATCAGCTTGGCCACCCCGGGAAAATCGCCGCAGGTCCCTCCCGCCAGCACCGTATAGACGCCGTTCCATACGGCACCGACGTCCACGGCGGCCAGTTCACCGCCGACGCGCACCGCCGTTACGCGCAGCAAGTGATTGTTGTAAAGCCATTTGACGAGGTCTTGAAAGGCGTTTAGAAAACGCGGATCGCTGAAATAGGAATCTTGGCGAAAAGCCTTCAGATTCAGGTGGAACAGCCGGTCGACGTCGCCCAGGCAATCATGGCGGAAGGAGACACCCCGCGCGTGGAGTCGGCCGATCTCGCCGCGTATCTTTTTTCTCGATTTTCCGGAGAACAGCGCCAGGTAGCCGTTGAAATCGTAGCCATACTGAGGCGGCCGGAAAAGATAGCCGACTTCGTCCAGGGCGACCGATGCACCCTCCGGCAGATAGCCGTCCGGAGAGAGATAACGAATCTGTGCCGCCTCGGTAACCGCCTCCCACAGGGCCTCGAAGGAGGGTTCATCGGCAGCGAGAACTCGGTTTTGCTCGATCCAGGTCTTGCCGTGCCACAATTCACCAGGGAAATGCCCGAAATACTGCTCTTCGTCGATCCAGCTGAGCGCCAGCAACCCGCAGCATGCACCCTGCCGTTCGGCGACAAGAAAATGGGGGGCGTGCTGAAACTGTCTCTGGAAACAGGCCCTCACCGGCCACAGATCAAATAAACCCGTTTGGGGCCAGTGCCGCTGCCACAGCCGCCGGATTTCTCCCAGGTCGCTGCTGACGCTGACGTCAATCATGGAAGGCGCTCCTGTTCAAGAAAGGTTCCGGCCCATCGGGATGCAGGCTCACTCGTTGGCATCGGGCCAGACTTCATCTTTGCCCGTTTTCGGGCGATGCGAACGTTTGCTGGAACGCTTTTCCCGGTGTGCGGCCGCCGTCTCATCGTCGTCAAACTCCCTGAACTTGGTCCGCTGGGAGCGCCTGGGCGGCGTGTCTTTCCCGTTTTCGTAACGCTCGTCGTCTTCCTGCCTGCTCATCGCACCATCATCTCCTTGGTCAGTGTTGACAGTCCTTTGAAAAACCCAAAACCATATTTTGAAGAGCACAGAGTGTGCCACCGAATCAAATATATTATAACCAATTGATATATTATGGTATCGATAATATTCGAATCAGGATTGAAGGGTGCGCTCTGCCAATTTTCGGTAGTATTATGCCTTTTTATTCGTTTTCCGGTATAATTATGCTTTATTTTGCCCACCCCCGGCCCACCGTTTTTTCCAAACCGGCGGATGAGGGTTTACAATTATGTTTTTTTAAATTAATTTAATTGATTAGGATTGGACCGCCTTCTCTTTGACCCGATGATAAAAAATTATTTCGGTATTTTTTTTCTTTTTCTATAGACAGGCGGAATAGTGATACGATAGCAGAATCAGCACGCTCATACCGTCATAATGGAGATGCACGCATGCTTATCCGTGTGGGGTTGGCCATCAAGGACGCCCGCCTGCAAACCTATCTGGCAAAGAAATTGTCGGACGCCGATGTCCGGGTCGAGATTTACGGTCCGCCCCGTTCGGTCTGGCAACGTGCCCTGCACAGCGGAATCGATGTCATCGTCATCAGCGAAGCCTTCGTGCTTCGCCCGGTCGATAACGGCATCGCGATTCTCAACGAACTGCCGGAAAGCCCCACCACGATCATCATTCACGGCGGCGCCTCGTTGGAGGAACATGCCCGGCTTGCAGCGGCCGGGGCCGATGTCGTGCTCTACTCGGGATTGTCGAAAACCAGCATTTACGAGGCAATCGATTCGGCACTGGAATCCCGGCGCCAGTTCATCCAGCGCAAACGCTTTGACCGACGGGGCATCGTGGAACCAAGAATTTCGGACTTTGTCATGGAAAGTCCGGCGATGCAGGTCTTCATGGAAGAGGTCAATCAGGTCATCCCCAGCGACTCCCCCATTCTGCTGACCGGCGAAACCGGCGTGGGCAAAGAACATCTGGCAAAGGCCATTCACGCGCACGGCCCGCGTTCGGTCGGCCCCTTTATTTCGATCAACATGGCAGCCATGCCCGAGAACCTGCTCGAGAGCGAACTCTTCGGCCACGAACAAGGTGCGTTTACCGGTGCGGTGCGCTATCGCCGCGGGGCCTTTGAACTGGCCCACGGCGGAACCATCTTTCTGGATGAAATCGGTGAAATGCCGCTCCATCTGCAGACCAAATTGCTGCGCGTGCTGCAGGATTATGAGGTCAAACCCCTCGGCGGAGAGAACGTCATCGAGTTGGATGTGCGGGTGATCGCCGCCACCAACCGGGACCTGGAAACGGCAGTCTCCCAAGGGGCCTTCCGGCAGGATCTTTACTACCGCCTGAGCGTGTTGACGCTCACGATACCGCCCCTGCGCCATCGCAAGGAAGACATTCCCACGATGGTGCGGCGTTTTACGACCCTCTTCCGCTATAAAATCGGCAGAGAAATCAGAGGCTTTTCCGAACGGGCCCTCGGCGCCCTGTGCAGCTATGACTGGCCGGGCAACGTACGCGAGTTGATGAATGTCATCGAGCGGGCCATGCTGCTGTGCCGCAACCATGAGATCGGCATGGCCGAGCTGCCCAATGTCTTCCATGCCGATACGGTCGATGACGGAAAATTGCTACCGGACATACTGATGGGCACGGATGACCTGTTGAGCAAAACCCTTCCCGAGGTCCAGCAGGCGGTCATGGACCAGGTGGATCGGTTGTACCTCGCCCGTGCCCTGTCCAAAACAGGCGGCCGCGTGAACCAGGCGGCCCAGATCGCCGGCATTCACGCCCGCGGGCTCTACAACAAAATGAGGCACCTCGGCTTGCGAAAAGAGGATTTCAAACCATGATCCCGGGCGGGGATCGACACTATACCGTCCGGCCGATCTCCTCGGCCTCGCTCTGGGCCAGCATGAGATTTCGCGGTGACTTGGCGTCTCCGATGACGTAAAGATCGATTTTTCGCCGATCCAGCATCGGCTTGGCCTCGCGCACCGACGTCATGGCCTCGGCAACGACCACGGTATCGTATCCCGCCAGGGACATGGGCTGGCCGGCAGTGGTAAAGACCACGCCGTCATCGGTGAATGTCTTGACCGCCACCTGCTTGAACAGGTGGATGGTGTCGCGTTTGAGCCGCTCCCTGAGGTAAAACCGGTCGTTGCTGGCCATCTCCTCGGCAAAATGCCGCTTTCGATTGAGAACCGCCACCTCCATGCCCTTCTCCGCCAGGAAATCCGCCGTCACCAGTCCGGCCTGACCGCCGCCCAGTATGATCACCCGGTCGCCGGTGATCTTGCCCTCCAGCACTTCGTTCACCGTGCACAGATCCATCCCGGTGGTGAACAATCCCTTGATGATGGGCATGTCCGGCAGGCTGCCCGAAGCCAGGATCACCGCATCCGGATCCACCGCGTCCAGCAGCGCCTCATCCAGCCGCGTGTTGAGCCGCAGGGCAACGCCCAATCGCTCGACTTCGCGGGTAAGAAACGTGATCGCATCCATGATTTCGCCCCGGCCCGGTGGTATCGCGGCGAGCCGCAGCAGGCCACCGACACGGCCCTTTTCCTCGACGACGGTCACCCGATGGCCGCGGATGGCCGCCATGCGGGCAGCCGCCATGCCCGCGGGCCCGGCGCCCACGACCAGCACCGACTTCGGCACCGGTGCGCGTTGGTCTTCACCCATCAAGTATTCTCGTCCCACATCGGGATTGACCACACAGGCACCGGGCTCCAGGGCCAGCACCGCGTGGATGCAGCCCAGGCAGCAGCCGATGCACGGGCGGATGGCGTTCAGATTCCCGGTTCGGGCTTTTTCCGGCAGCATCGGATCGGCGATCAGGGCGCGGCCCATGGCAACCACGTCCACCCGCCCCTCTTTCAGGATGCGGTCGGCCAGTTCCGGGCTCTTGATCCGGCCCACCCCCACCACGGGAATCGTCACCACCTGCTTCACGGCTTCGGCCAGGCCGACGAAGCAGCCGTGTTCCACATACATGGAGGGAATGGTCAGCTGGGTGGAGCCATAGACCCCGGCCGATACGTGCAGGCAGTCAGCCCCGTTTTCTTCCAGGACCGGTGCCAGGCGCAGGGCATCGTCCAGCGTCCAGCCGCCCTCGATGTAATCTTCCCCGTTGATGCGCAACCCCACGGGAAAATCAGCGCCGGCTTTGGCTTTGATGTCGGCCAGCACCTCCAGGAAAAAACGGGTTCGGTTTTCAAAACAGCCGCCGTATTGGTCCTTACGGTGGTTGGCATTGGGGGATAAGAACTGGTTGATCAGGTAGCCGTGAGCCCCGTGGACCTCGACAAAATCGAACCCGGCATCGCGGCATCGCCGGGCGGCATCGCCAAAAGACGACACGAGCTCGCCAATCGCTTCGATGGTCAATGCTTTGGGAATCCCTTTCACCACCGCCGGTGCGGGAATGGGTGACGGCGCCACCTTGCGGTCGTGGTAGGACTGACGGCCGCCGTGCATCAACTGAACGCCGAAGCAGGTATCGAAGCGTTTCACGGTATCGACCATCTTTTTAAGGGCGGGAATGCACGCGTCATCCCACAGGGCGGGCAGCCCGGGCAGCTCCAGGCCCGTGGGATGCACACCGCCGCCGCCCACCAGGATCATGCCCGCACCGCCCCTGGCCCGCGCCGCCAGGTAGGCGGTCAACTGATCGGTGACATGGCCCTTTTCATCCACGCCGAAGTTGATGCTCATGGCGGACATGAGCAGGCGGTTCTTGGCCGTCATTCGGCCGATCTGGATCGGAGCGAAAAGATGCTTCAGGATGGTCATGGAATCCTCCGCGAAAAGGTTGCCGCCTAAACAGTCAAACCGGTCGGTCTTATCATTGAAACGTGGGGATACACCTTGCGAAGAAGCCCGTCAGGCGGCTCCCCATTCGGCGATGGCCTCCGACGTCAGCACCCGGTTGCCGGACACGTCCGTTGCCGCCACCCGCACCACCGCCGCGGCAAGCGTACGGGCATGGACAGGCCGGTAACGTTTAGGGATGGCAAACCCAAGCCATCGGCTCAACACCTGTCCGACCGCTTCAGCCGGACGGAACTCACGGCGATCCCCGAGCAGCAGGGATGGCCTGAAAATGCTGACACCGGTGAATCCAAGCCCAAGTACCGCCGCTTCCAGTTCGCCTTTGATCCGGTTGTAAAATACCGGTGAATTCGCATCTGCACCCATGGCCGAAACCAGCAGAAAGTGTCTGCAGCCGGCGTTTAAAGCAGCCTGGGCGATCATCAGGGGATATTCGAAATCCACCCGCCGGAAGGCCTCCCGACTGCCGGCCTTCTTGATGGTGGTGCCCAGCGCACAAATGGTCTGGTCGGCAGCCACCTGATCCTGCCACTCATCCGGACGCCCGAAATCGACAATCCGGTTGTCAAGCGTGGACAAGGCATCGGCATCTGGGATGGCTGAACGAGTCAACGCGATGACCCGGCCCCACGTTTCATTTTCCAGCAGACGGCTGAGAATATGACTGCCGACCAGCCCGGTGGCGCCCACCAGCAAAACCGTTTTCTTTTCCATGGGAGGGTGCCTCATTCAGTGTTCTGCGCATTGGCGCCGATCGGATGACAGGTAGGCGTTGACTGCCTTCCAATACACCGGCGATGTCTCGATCGTGTTGTGGTCGGTCCCCGCCACGGTGACGGAAGTTATCGGCCCGGCCCAGACCGAGGCCAATTGTTTGGCAAACCGCACCGGCACCACCTGATCGTTGGCTGCAGTCAGAAAAAGGGCCGGCGTGGTGATGCCCGGTGCCAGGGACGCGGAATCGAAGCGGTGCTTGAGCATCAGCCCCACCGGAAAGATCGGATAGTGGGACCTGGCCACATTGACCAGGGAGTCGAAGGGGGTGACCAGGATCACACCGCCCACCTTGCGTTTGGCCGCCACGTGCACCGCAACCCCTGAACCGAGGCTGCGCCCCATGACCACGACATGGGCCGGATCGATTCCTTCGGTCGCCAGCAGGTGGTCGATCACGAACAAGGCATCGGACAGCAGCGCCGTTTCAGACGGCTTGCCGTCGCTGCCGCCGTAGCCGCGGTAGTTCATGAAGAGAAACGATTGGGCGCTGAAGCGCCCGAGATCGGCAAAGTTGTGCGTTACATCCTCGGCGTTCCCCCCGTAATAGACCACCAGCGGGTGGCCGGGACCGATCTCATTTTTGAAAAACCAGCCCGTGAGGGTGATATCACCGTGGCGCAGACGGATTTCGTTCCCCGCATAGCGGGACTGGTTGTGCGGTGCGGTCGGCTGGGGAAAGAAGATCATTTTGCCTTGAAGAAGGTAGAGCAGCACGGTTGCCCCAGCGAAAAGAAAGACAACGAGCTTAACGGTGGCTATGATCATTTTTGTCATCTAAACAGGTACTTGATCAATATAAAGCTACCCACCAGCAGGACCGTGAAAGTCACGGCCAGCAGATTGAAATAGCGGTCGATGAAGCGCTGGATGCGCGGACCGAACAGGTAGATCAACCCGCCCACAAGGAAAAACCGGGCCGATCGGGATGCCATGGATGCCAGGACGAATACTGTGAAATTGATTTTGAACATGCCGGCGGTGATGGTGAAGACCTTGTAGGGAACAGGGGTGAACCCGGCGATGCCCACCGCCCAGGCGTCGTATGTGTTGTACAGGGTTTCGATATAGGCCACTTTGTCGGTCAGACCGTAAAAGTCGACGATGCGGCTGCCCACCGAAGCCATGAACTGCCAGCCGATCAGGTATCCCAGGCACCCCCCGAAAATGGATCCGATGGAGCAGACCAAGGCGTATTTGAATGACTGGTCCGGCCGGGCCACACACATGGCGATCAGCAGAACGTCCGGCGGAATGGGAAAAAACGAGGATTCGGCGAAAGCCAGCAGAAACAATGCACAGACGCCGTAGGGGGTAGCGGCCCAGTGAAGTACCCAGTCGTAAAGACGCCTGAGCATTTACTGCTCTCTCCAGCCGTGTTCGCCAACCAGCTTGACAAAACGGCACCCGCCCAGATTGGACTGGTGGATGCCCTCTTCGTCACGAACCAGTTTGATGAGATCCTGGCTGTGGCGATCCCCTACCGGAATCACCATTCGGCCGCCCATGGCCAGTTGATTGACCAGCACCGTGGGGATCTCCGGCGCACCGGCGGTGACGACAATGGCATCAAAGGGGCTGTGCTCTTTCCAGCCGGTGGTGCCGTCCGAATACCGGGTGACGATGTTGTGGTAGCGCAGCTGGTCGAAGAGCTTTCGGGTTCGGGTGTACAGCGCGTAAATGCGCTCCACCGTATACACCCGGAAGGCGATCTGGGCCAAAATGGCCGCCTGGTAGCCTGAACCGGTGCCGATCTCCAGCACCCGGTCCTCCGGGGTGAGTTGGAGCGCCTGGGTCATTTCCGCGACGATGTAAGGCTGGGAAATGGTCTGCTGTTCACCGATGGGCAGGGGAAAGTCGCCGTAGGCCTGATCCATCATGGCTTCGCTGACAAACAGATGGCGGGGGACGGTCCGCATGGCAGACAGGACACGGGGATCGCTGATCCCTCGGGCGACGATCTGCTTGGTGACCATTTCATTTCTCAGGCGCTGGTATTTCATCGGCATGTTTCTCCCAGCCCGTGTTTATCAATTAAGGCATGTCAGGTCAAGAAGTTAACCCCGAACCCAGAACCCGGAACCCAATCAACTAAAAACGCCCCCCGAAGGAGGCGCACACAATCATCCACGCAATGGGTCGATCGGCTAAATCTTATAGATCACCCGTTTCTCGGTGATGATGATATCGACATGTTTGTCGTGGGATTCCATGGGCACCTGGGGGATCAGCTGCCCCTCGAACACCAGGCCCACCTTGCGGGTGGTCATGGGCAGGTCGGGGATGAGACGGTCGTAGTAGCCCTGACCGGATCCGATCCGCCCGCCCTTTTCGTCCATGGCGATTCCGGGAACAATGGCGATATCGATTGAATCCAGCGGCACCGGTTTGCACTTGGACGGGTTCGGTTCGAGAATTCCCCGCGGGCCGATGACGAGATCTTTATCCGGATGGTCCACTTTCATCAGCTTCATTTTGAACTTGGACGTATCAAAGGCGGGAAGCACCACGATTTTGTTGAAATCGTAGGCCCGCTTGATGATGGTGTCCGTGGCCACTTCATGTTCGGAATTCACGTAAAGCATGACAATCTTGGATTCGAGAAAATTGGCGAACTCAAACAGACGATTTTCGATAACGCGGGTGTTTGCTTCGAGCACATCGCTGGATAGTGCGTTGAAGAAGGTCGATATTCCGTTTCTGATTTCCTGCTTTTTTTCCCGGACTTCATCCATTGACATCTCCATCTTTGTTTTTTTGTATCGGGTCGCAAATTCTCGTCTTGAACCGCGATAGCAAACACATCCCTCTCCGCTTGCGGCGGGGTTGGCGCGCGGACTGAAAATAGACGTTCATCCTTACGGTGACCCTTCCCCGCGGCTTGCCGCGGGGAAGGGTCACTCGCCGCCCCCTGCCGCGTGAAAAATACGTGGAGAGGCATCGTTCGACTGACAACGATCGATTCTTCCGGCCGCTGACGCCCACGGCTGCCAGCAGCCTGGAAAATGGCCGCGATCACGGTTCAACCGGCAATCCTCATTGACTATTCGGACCACTTGGGATAAGATTTCGCTTGATTTTGCTTCGGTGTTCGCCTTTCATCGGTATAGCCGTTCACCACCCCTTAACGACCTTTCACCGCCACCTGAGACCCAATGTATGGCCTCTTGTAAACACAATTTTGGATTATAAGGACGAAAATGCTGGAAATCAAGCTCGTCAGAGAAAAATTGGACCTGGTCAAAACCGCCATGCAAAACCGCGGAACGGCCTTTGATTGGGAGGCCTTTCAGACCCAGGATACCCAGCGAAAAGCCATCCTTTTCGAATTGGAAGAACTTCGCCACCAGCGCAACCGTGTGTCTGACGAGGTCGCCCGGATGAAACGCAGCGGTGAGAATGCCGACGCCATCATCGATCAAATGCGGGATGTGTCCACAACCATCAAGAACCTGGAAAAAGATCTGGGGGAAAGCGAATCGGCCATCGACGAGATGATCATGGCCATGCCCAATATCCCCCACGCCAGCGTGCCCGTAGGCAAGAACGAAACGGAAAACCCCGTGGTCAAAACGGTGGGCGAGCCCACTGGTTTTTCCCATTCACCCTTGCCCCATTGGACCATCGGGGAGAACCTGGGAATCCTGGATTTCACCCGCGCCGCCAAAATCGCCGGTGCACGTTTTCCTCTCTACTTGGGAGCGGGCGCTCGCCTGGAGCGTGCATTGATCAATTTCATGCTGGACTTGCACACCACGGAGCACGGGTATAAGGAGGTTTTGCCGCCATTTATCGTCAACCGGAAAAGCATGACCGGCACCGGCCAGCTGCCGAAGTTCGAGGCGGACCTGTTCAAGCTGGAGGGGTTGGACTATTTTCTCATCCCCACAGCGGAAGTCCCGGTCACCAACATCTACCAGGAGGAGATACTGGACGCATCCCAGCTGCCGGTATATTTTACGGCCTACACGCCCTGCTTCCGCTCCGAGGCCGGGTCCTACGGCAAGGATACGCGCGGATTGATCCGACAGCACCAGTTCAACAAGGTGGAACTGGTCAAATTCACCCGGCCGGAGACATCCTACGACGAACTGGAGTCGCTCTTGGACAATGCTGAAACCGTGCTTCGCCGTCTTGAACTGCCCTATCGGGTGATCACCCTGTGTACCGGAGACATCGGTTTTTCCGCCGCCAAAACCTATGACATCGAGGTGTGGATGCCAGCCCAGGGCGTCTATCGGGAGATATCGTCATGCAGCAACTTCGAGGATTTCCAGGCCCGGCGGGCCGACATCCGCTTCAAAGAAAAAGGCCGAAAAGGCACCCGGCTTGTCCATACCCTGAACGGCAGCGGGCTGGCCGTGGGCAGAACCCTGGCGGCCCTGTTGGAAAACTGTCAACAGGAGGACGGCACCGTCGTCATCCCGGAGGCGCTCAGACCTTACATGGGCGGAACGGAAGTGATTAACACTTGAGACGCGATCAATTCCCGGAAGAGATCCGGCCGAACCTGGTCCCTGAACCCGGCGGAGAACTCGTTTACCGATGTCTGGGCTGCCGTGCCGAACACGGCATCGAATCCCTGCTTTACACCTGCCCGGACTGCGGCAGCGTGCTGCTCATCCATGACCGGCAGTTCGATCGGCTAAAGGCGATTGACGGCGAGCATTGGCAGCGGATTTTTGACTACCGGCGCATGCTCAAGATCCCGGCCGTAAAGGGCATCTACCGCTACCACGAGCTCATCGGTCCCGTCATCCCTCTGGATTCGGTGGTTTACCTGGGAGAGGGCCACACCCCGGTGGTGGAGGCCAACGACCTTCTCCAGGCCAAAGCAGGCATGCGTTTTTTTTATAAGAACGACGGTCAAAACCCCAGCGCAAGCTTCAAGGACCGGGGGATGGCCAGCGCCCTGAGCTACATCAATTTTCTCATCCGGCAGGGGCTGGTCGACCAGGTGCTCTCCATCTGTGCGTCCACCGGGGACACCAGCGCCGCCGCGGCACTCTATGCCGCGTATCTCAATCCCCGCATCAAGTCGGCGGTCCTCCTGCCGCACAAGAAAGTAACCCCCCAGCAACTCTCCCAGCCGCTGGGCAGCGGGGCGGATGTCTTCGAGATCCCCGGCGTGTTCGACGATTGCATGAAGGTTGTCGAAGCCCTTTCCGAGCAGTACAACGTCGCCCTGCTCAACTCCAAAAATGCCTGGCGCATCTTGGGACAGGAATCCTATTCCTATGAAATCGCCCAGGACTTCGACTATGTCATGGCCGACAAAGCCGTGGTGGTACCGATCGGGAATGCGGGCAACATCACCGCCGTGATGAATGGATTTCTCAAGTTCCATGAGATGGGCATCATCGACGCCCTGCCTAAAATCGTGGGCGTCCAGTCCGCCCACGCCAACCCCGTTTTCCAGTATTACAGCGAACCGGAAGCCGACAAACGCCAATTCGTGCCCATGACCGTCAAACCCAGTGTGGCCCAGGCCGCCATGATCGGCAACCCGGTCTCCATGCCCCGGGTGATCCATCTGGTGGATCGCTACAACGAGGTTGCCGGCCGTTCCCGCGTCTTTTTTGTGGAGGTGGCCGAACAGGACATCATGGACTGGCAACTCACGGCCAACCGCAACGGCCACATCGCCTGCACCCACGGCGGTGAGTCGCTGGCCGGGCTGGCGGTGGCCCTGAAGAACGGTTTTCTGGCTTCCGCTGAAACGGCCATCGTGGATTCCACCGCCCACGCCCTCAAATTTTCCGGCTTCCAGGACATGTATTTTCAGAACCGTTTTCCGGATGAATTTGCCGTTACGCCGGACCCTGAACTGGTCAACCTGCCACGCTATGTCCATCCGACACACCTGAAAGAAGTACCGGCACCGGGCAAACCGCTGGCCCCGGAGGCATTGGCCACCTTCATCAAAGCCATCTCCCAGCATATCGCCGCTGAACTGGGATTAAAGAAAAGGACTTAACCGCGTGCGGCCAGGGACGCGGTCCCGCGAGCCGGCACCCCAACGACAAAGACAGGCAAACGGCCATGGCCATGAAACATGCGAACATTTTTCACCCCCCCACCCTTCGTCGGATGCTCAAGCCGGTGGTGGTGGGGCTCCTGCTGTTCCTGACCGCAGACACCGATGGCGCCATGCTCTATAAAAACTACGTGGTGCGCTATGATCGCGGCTGGGATGTCCTGTGCGACCCTTACCAGGTTCAACAAGGGGATTGGGTGCTCAAGATCTTCCGCCAGAAAGGGGAGCTCGCGCATAACGATTTCAGGGAATTTCTGGGTATTTTCGAGCGCCTCAACCCCCATGTGAAGGATATCGACAGGATCCGTGCCGGGCAGGTGGTGGACATCCCGCTGAAGAAGCTGGCCCATGGCACCTTGCCGGGTCAAGCCTCCGGTGTGGTCACCATTCCCGTCGTCATGATCAGCAGCCCCAGAGAAATGATCCAAAAGCATACCCGCACCTACACCGTCGAAAAGGGTGACACCGTTTCCAGCCTGATTGCCAACCGGTTCGGCGGCCGCTACGGAAACACCACCTACAGCCAGGGACTGAAGCTGTTCAAGGCCGCCAACCCGCACATCCAGGACATCGATCGGATTTACGCCGGGCAGAAGATTTACATGCCCGACCCTTCCATCAGGGAACAGAGCTGGTACAGCGCCCTCTTCGACCAGGCCGGCGATCTGGTCGACGAGATGACGGATGGCGAGAATACCGAATCGGCCGAATCCCAGCCCCGGCCAGCCGCCGCAACCGCACCCGAGATGGCCCCGCTTCCCTCGGAGACGGCCGGCACCGGTCCGGCTGCCGACGCCGCATCGGCCATCGGGGGCCGCCTGCTGGACAAGGGGACCTATTTTTTCCCCATGAAGCAGGGCAAGGATTTTGAGTTGGATCTTTCCCGCTACCCCATGATCGACCTTCAGAACGGGTCCAAGGTGATCCTGACAACCCAGGACCGGGTGATGAATGTGGATCTGCCGCTGGTTCAATCCTACTGGGATAACGTCAAGACGGTGAAGGTATCCGACAACGCGTCATCCCAGGAGATTCTGGAAGCCGTTTTTTCGGCCTTTTCAGAAGAAGCGTCCACCAACCACCTGGCCTTTGACGATGGGGCGGTCAGCATTCGGGTCAGCGCCAAATGGATCCGCACCGAACTGTCGGCCGATGGCCGCGTTCCCCGCCATTCCTGCATCACCCCCATCACCTCCGCCGCCGAGCGGACAAACGACGCCATTGTCCGCTACCTGGACCAAAACGACATTCTCATCAAGGAGATTCTGTCCGGAGCGCCCGAGGCCACACGGCGGCCGATCCACGCGGATGCGGCGGCAGATGCAGACAGCATCGACGGCACCAGCCAGAAAACGCTTATCGCGTCGTTTGCCGCCTTAATGGGATTTTCCTACGCACCCAACACCGGCATCAGCTTCCCCTACGCCGGCATTCAGGTTCAGGCCTTGTCGAACCTGCTCTCTTTCGGGAACGGGAGGGAAATTCTCATCGATTTCGGCGACCTCTACGGTGATGCGGTGAATGCCATCAGGGGAACGGGGCTCGAGATCCTGCAAATCGATGTAGACACCGGACCGGTGGAAATCATTCAGCGGCTGATGGAAACCGCTGGCATGGCCTATACGGCGGCCCCTGTTTTTTATGGCGCGAATCGTTCTCCTGAGTTCAACACGGCCATTTCCGTCGAGGGCATCCTCATACCGACTGGCACCGGCGAAAACCGGCTGATCACCGAAAAACGGATACCGGAATTGATTCAAATGTATCTCATGGATCAGGGCATCCAACGGGTCCGGATCAAAGCGACCGACCGACAATAGTCATGTCCAGGGATCGTCGGAACAGACGAATCGACCCGGATACGCGCATAAAAAGGAGAAGGTCCATGGCACGTTGGCAACCGAGGGCAATACTGGCTTTGCTTTTTTCCGTGCTGCTGTTTTCGGCATGCGTCACCACAGGCGTATCCCCCCAGGATAAAAAGAAGGCGTCTGCCGCGATTAACCTGGGGGAGGCCTACATGGGTGGCGGAAATTACACCGCGGCGTTGGGAGAACTGCTCAAAGCGGAAAAGCTGAATCCGGACGACCCCATCCTGCACAACGATCTGGGCCTGGTGTATATGGCCAAGGAGAAATTCGATCTGGCCGTGGTGCATTTTGAAAAAGCGGTGCAGCTGAAACCCGACTACTCCCTGGCCAAGAACAACCTGGGCAGCGCCTACCTGGTTCGCAAAGAGTGGGACAAGGCCATCATTGTGCTGGAGGAGGTGACCGGAGACATGCTCTACGCCACGCCCCATTTTCCGTTGGCCAACCTGGGATGGGCATACTACAACAAGAAGAATTATGACAAGGCCCGTCAATATCTGAAAGAAGCGCTGGAACTGCAGCCGGAATTTTTTGTCGCCCAGTTGAATCTGGGCAGAACCTACCTGGCCACCGGACAACTGCACGCGGCGCTGTCCATGTTTGAATCGGCTGCACGGCTCAATCCCAAAGACCCTGCCCTGCTGTTGG
Organism: uncultured delta proteobacterium; assembly: GCA_963705475.1. Taxonomy (GTDB): domain Bacteria; phylum Desulfobacterota; class Desulfobacteria; order Desulfobacterales; family Desulfosarcinaceae; genus Desulfosarcina. The sequence goes on from CAVPJS010000011.1 coordinate 181,409, forward strand.
AACTGGGAAGGACGTATCGCCTGATGGGCGATTACAACAATGCCAGAATGGCTTTGAAGGGGGCCATTCAAAATACGGAAGATCCGGGCGTGGCCGTCGAGGCGTCCGAGGAACTGAGCAAAATCTACCAGTAAGGACCGCGAGTCATCTGCACGTCATCCGCTCGCGGTTGGATGATCTAGCGAGGGAAACGTTATGACCACAGACGACCGCCCGACCGAACAGGTACCATCCGACCGCCAGAAGCAAACGATTGCGGAATTGACCCGCCACCATGCCGAACTAACAACGATCAACCAGTCCCTGGTCATCGAACGCGACGCGCTAAAAAGCAAACTGGCAGATTGCTCCCGCTTCATGCAAGCATCGACCACCGGCTTGATTTCGCTGGACAGGTCCGGCCTCATCGATGGCGTCAGTTCGCGCGCCGTCGACATGCTCGGCGCAGACAAAGCCTATCTGTTGAAAAAACCCATCAGCCTGTTCATCGCGCCCGAAGACCAGGCCGTCTTTTTCATCAACCGCAGTCGGATCTTCGCCGGAACCCTGAAGGAACCCTTTGAACTCAAACTCAAGACAAAGCAGGGCACCCTCTGGTCCGCCAGGGTGAACGCCCAACCGGTGGAGGCGCCCGGGCAGCGTCTACCCGGCATGCTGTTGGCCGTGGAAGACATCACCCCTTATCGACAGGCCCTGGAGGCCCTCCAGCTCAAGGAATACTTTGTCAACCTCCTGTTTTCCATCATCGATGACCTTTCCGTCTGGTCCCCCGCCGATATCGACCAAATCATTGTCTACGCGTTGGAAAAAGTGGGGATGGTCGCAGGGGCCGATCGGGTTTATGTCTGCCTGTTCCACGATCGAAAAACCCGGCTTTCCATCACGCACGAATGGCTCGCGGACGACGTCGGAACCCCGGCAACGACCCTGCAAAACGCCCGTTTAGAATCCTTTTCCGGGCTGCTGGGCCAGGTGAAAAAAAGCAGCGCCATCGCCGTTGCGGATATCGACACCCTGACAGCCGTGGATTGCGCCGCCCATGAGGGCTTCCATGCCCCGGGCGTTAAATCGTTCCTCTTCACCCCCTTGTTTTACGGTCGCTACCTGCTGGGCGTCATCGGTTGTGACGCCGTCAAGCAACCGGTGGCCTGGTCCGTCGAAACGCAGAACCTGGTCAAATGCGTCGGCGGCACCATCGTCAACGCACTGATCCGGCGGCAGGCGCAGAAGGCGCCGGCCAAGATTCGCGAAACGATCCTCCAATTCGTCGCACCCGGCCCCCCGTCCGCCAGCGAGGACCTGATCGACTATGACGGACCCATCGAGATCATCGACGAAGGGATCCGTGCCGGGGCCGCGGCGCAATGGCATTTCGAGGAGGGGGAACCCGACAGCCCGGACCTGGTGAGCACGGTACTGCTCAAGGACGGCAGGATGGCCAATATCGCCTGCAGGCACTGCAACCGCCAGAAGCTGCTGGACATTTCCGAGATCCGGGCCATCGGCACCCGGTTGAAGGCCACCTGCGCCTGCGGCAACCACATGTACATCAAGGTCGAACTGCGCCGGGAGAATCGCAAAAAAGTCAACTTTGACGGCGTGTTCATCCGCGGCCGGGGCGAGCGGCTGGCCTTGAAATCGGACGACTGGGGAAGAATTCTGATCAACAACATCTCCCGCCATGGGATCGGCTTCAAGGTCTTCGGCAAACAGGACGTGCGCGTCAACGACCGCTTCCGGGTCAAGTTCACCCTCGACAATACGGCCAGCTCGGTGATTCAAAAGGAGGTGGTGGTGCGTTCGGTGGCCGAAGAGACGATCGGTTGCCAATTCGTGGGCAAAGACGCCTGTGACGTGACCATCGGCTTCTACATGATGACCTGAGCACAGCATCTGAATCGCCGGAGTGGAACCCTCCCCGCGGCAAGCGGCGGGGAAGGCGCGCACCTTGTCGGTTCAGGCGTCAACAGACAATGATGCCCCCGTTCATGGGGCCTTTTTCCACTGTTGAAGCATCTGTTGAGACACCATTGAATGGGACTGGTGGCGCTGGTGTTGCCTTAACCGTCGGCGCATTCTTTGCAGACCCCGCAGATGCTGCATTTGGATGGATCGGCGGGACACGGGGCCGAGGTCCGGCCGGCCAGCGCCCGGCGGTACTCTTTCCACAGGTAGGCTTTGTCGAGGCCATGGTCGATGAAGTCCCAGGGAAACCGCTCGCCGGCATCGCGCTCACGGTGAACATAAAAGTGGGGGTTGACCGGCGACGCCTTGAAGGTCTGCGGCCAGTTGCCCTCGTTCGCGTGGGCCAGCCGCAGGATGTCCCCCACCCGCCGATCCCCCCGGGCGATCACGCCCTGCAGGTAGGCCCAGCGAGGCACGTCTGCATGAACCCGCACGTTGGCTGTTTTTTTCAATCCCGTCTTGACCATCTTGATCTTGGTCTTCAGCGTCTTCACGTCGTCCATGGCCGCCCATTGAAAGGGTGTGGATGGCTTGGGGACGAAGGAACTCAGGCTCACGGTGATGTCACCGATGTGCCCTTTGCCCCGGCTGGTCCTCAGAAACCGGTGCTTGATCCGCTTCACGAGATCCACGATGGCCGCCACATCGGCCTCGGTTTCCGTGGGCAGGCCGATCATGAAATAGACCTTCAAGTTGGGGATACCGGCGGCCACCAGGGTTTCGGCGGCAGCCGCCACGTGATCTTCGGTGATCCCCTTGTTGACGACCCGGCGCATGCGCTCCGATCCGGCATCCGGGGCGATGGTGGCGGTCTTCACCCGGCTTTTTTTCAGCGCCTCGATCAGCGGGCCGTCCAGGGCGTCGGCGCGCAGGCTGCTGAAAGAAAAGCGGACCTCGCGCGCGCGGTCCTTGTCGCACAACGCCCGGATGTCAGGCAGATCGGACACGGCGGCGCCTACCAGGCCGATGCGGTCGGTGAGTGCGCAGCCGTCGTCCACCTGACGGTCAAGCAGGCCGAAAGGGCGGAACCGGGGTGGCCGGTACACGTATCCGGCACTGCAGAACCGGCACCCATGGGGGCAACCGCGGGAGACCTCGATCAGATAGGTGTCGCTGAATGGGGTGTCCGGGGTCAAAATGGTGCTGGCCGTCGGCAGACCCGAAAGATCCGGAACGAATAATCGATCCACGGAAGCGGGAACATCCGCCAGCCGTTCAACCTCGGCCAGGGTGCCGTCTTCATGATAACGGGGTCGGTAGAAAGCGGGAACATATAGGCCGGGAACCTGGCGGGCCATGGCGAGCAGACCTTCCTGCTTGTCGGCCGAAGGATCGAAGATCTGAAAATACCCCGATACCAGTGCCTCGGCCTCTCCTAAAAGGAAGGCATCAACATAGGCGGCCAAGGGTTCAGGGTTGAGAAAACAGAAGACTCCCCCTGCCAGCACAAGGGGGAAGGTCGCGCCACGCTGGGCGGCCGGCAGGGGGAGTCCTGCTGCTTCCAGGATGGTAAGAACACCGGGTGCATCGTTCTCATAGGAGATCGAAAAGGCAATCATGTCGAAGTCTTCGATGGGCTTCTGGGACTCGACCGTCAACACCCGGCGGATTTTACCGCCATCCTGTTCCGGTAAAAAAGCACGCTCACAGACCACATGCTCAACGTCGTTGAAGAGCCGGTATACCGTCTGGAACCCCAGGTTGGACATCCCCACCTGGTAACGGTTGGGGTAGACCAGCGCCACGCGAATTCGGCCGGCGGCCGGCTTGCGGATAACGCCGCGCTCAGTCGCCGCATGCCCGATGGGTAGCTGTGGGGATCCTGTTGCCATGGTTTTCGCAGACCTTTGTCCGCGCGCCGCTCAATCCATTGCTGCGATAGATCGGCGTGTCGCGGTGGTAGCGGTCTTAAGGGCATTCACCATCACCGAAGAAATCCGGCTTTGCTGGCGGCGGTCTTTGCCGCTGCGGCGATCCAAGCCGCTGCGTCGTTCGGGGAGACAGCAGGCATATGAATAGTCCCGCCGATCACCACCCATCCTGCGTCCACCGGTCAGTGCGTCGCTGCATTGAGTAGGCTGCATCTTCCGTCCTCTGGTTCAACGTTATCGCAGCTGGTCCCCGTCGGTCCGTTTCCTCCGGAGATGGGATTAGTCCGCCTTTCTTCTTAAGAATGTGGGTACGTCAAGGTCGTCGTTGTCGATGACAATCCCTTTGTACTCCCGGTAGAGTTCACCGACAGACCCGGCATTGGCGGCCTGCCGTCGGCGGATGAAGGTAGGTTCGTCCAGTTCGGTGGACCGTGCCAGGTCCGCCGGCGTGATGTCACGCACCTTACCGCCGTAGGTAGGGTCCAGCGCCCTGGCGCCGGTCTCTTTTTCCTTGCCTTTCTCGCCGATACCGGTGGCGATGACGGTAACGCTCATCTCGTCACCCACGCTGTCGTCAATGACCGCACCCCAGATGATCTCCGCATCTTCACCCACCTCATTGTAGATGCGTTCGGAGGCTTCGGTCATCTCCTCCATGGTGAGGTCGCTGTTGGAGGTGATGTTCATCAGCACCCCCTTGGCGCCGGAAATGTTGATGTCATCCAGCAGCGGGTGTGAGATGGCCCGTTCAGCCGCTTCCAGGGCGCGGTTTTCGCCACTGGAAATGCCGATGCCCATGATGGCCATGCCGGCCCGGGACATGGTGGTCTTCACGTCGGCGAAATCCAGGTTAACCAGGCCGGGCATCATGATCAGGTCGGTGATGCCCTTGACTGAATGCAGCAGGATTTCGTCAGCCTTTTTGAACATGTCCACCATTTTGGCGTTTTTCGAGGCCAGGCCGCGCAGCCGGTCGTTGGGAATGGTGATCACCGTATCGGCCGCTTTTTTCAATTCGAGAATGCCTTCCTCGGCCTGTTTGGCCCGCTTTCTGCCCTCGAAGGAGAACGGCCGGGTCACCACGGCCACGGTAAGGATGCCCATTTCCTTACACAGCCTGGCGATCACCGGCGCGGCACCCGTTCCGGTGCCGCCGCCGAAGCCCGCGGTGATGAAAACCATGTGGGAATCGGCCAATGCATCCTTGATCATTTCCGCATTTTCGAGGGCCGCCTCCCGCCCCACCTGGGGATTGGCGCCGGCTCCCAGGCCCTCTGTAATCTTCGTCCCCAACTGGAATCGCATCTCTGCCTGGGATACCTCCAGGGCCTGGGCATCCGTGTTGGCGGAAATGAACCTGACGCCCTGCAGATTGCTCGCAATCATATTGTTGATCGCATTGCCTCCCGCGCCGCCAACGCCAATCACTTTGATTTTTGCCGATCGGTCACTCTCCATGTACGTAAACATACCAGTCATAATTTCCCCCTTTGCTTGAGTTGCCCATTGCGGCGCTTGCCTTTACGCCTTGGTTTATATGTTTAGATGACGTCCTTGAACCATTTTTTCATCCGGGAAATGAGGCTGTTGAAAATATTCCGGTCCCGGATTCGAAATTTTTTCTCGGGCTCCTTTCTGGCGCCGTAGATGACCAGCCCTACACCGGTGGCATACATGGGATTGTTCACCACATCGGTGAGGCCGCCGATGCCACGCGGGCGGCCCAGGCGCGTGGGGACGCCGAAGATGGCTTCGGCGATATCGGTGGTGCCCTCCAGCAGCGCCGTGCCGCCAGAGAGGACGATCCCCGAGGCGATCATGTTCTCCATGCCGGCACGGTATATCTCCCGTTGGAGCAGCGTGAAAATTTCCTCCATGCGCGGCTCCAGAATTTCGCCTAAAATCTGGCGGGGCAGCTTGCGAGGTTGGCGACCGCCCATCCCCGGCACCTCGATGGTCTCGTCCGGGCTGATCGCCGCCGCGTTGCAGGTTCCGTATTTACGCTTGATCCGCTCCGCCTCGTTCAGGGGCGCCCTGACGCCGATGGCAATGTCATTGGTCAGGTTGTCCCCCCCAGTGCCAGAACGAAGGTGTGCTTGATGTTCTTCCCCGAGAAGATGGCCAGGTCGCTGGTCCCGCCACCCAGGTCGATCAGGCCGGTGCCCAGCTGCTTCTCCTCTTCGGTAAGCACCGCCTCTCCCGACGCCAGACTCTCCAGAACGATATCGCACACATCCAGGCCGGCCCGGTTGGCGCACTTGACGATGTTATGCGCCGAGGTGACCGCTCCGGTGACGATGTGGATTTTGGCCTCGAGGCGGACACCGGCCATGCCGACCGGATTCTGGATACCGATCTGGTCGTCGACGATATACTCCTGGGGCAGGACGTGGATCACCTCCCGGTCCATGGGGATGGCCACCGCGCGTGCCGCGTCGATCACCCGGTCCACATCCTGCTGGTTGATCTCCTGCCCTTTGATGGCGACGATCCCCCGGCTGTTGAACCCGGTGATGTGGCCGCCGGCAATCCCGGCGTATACCGACGAGATCTCACAGCCGGCCATTAACTCAGCCTCTTCCACCGCTTTTTTGATGGAGTCCACCGTGGATTCGATGTTGACCACCACACCTTTGCGCAAACCGATGGATGGATGGGTGCCGATGCCGATGATATTGATCTCACGGCCCGTCACCTCGCCGACCACGGCGCAGATCTTGGTGGTCCCTATATCCAGGCCGACAACGATATTTCCCTCTCTTGATCCCTGCAACTTAACCCTCCTTGCGATCCGAAGATGACGCGTCGACCGGTGCCAGCGTGATGACGATTCGATTGACATCGAACAAATCGATGGCCGTGTACCGGGTGAGCCGGTTGTCTCTGCTCAGGCGCGACATCAGTTGTCCCAGCGCCTGACACTTTTCACGATAGTGACCGAACCCGAGCTTCACCGCACGGTTGTTTTCACCGGTGTACACTGTGGCGCCGATTTCACGGTCCACCTGGATCCGGCGGATGCCGGAAAGGGGCAGCGGGCTGTTCTTTTCGCCGGCCAGCCGGAACAGGGTCATCACCGCGCCAAAGGCCTCACTGGCCGGCGTGCCGGAAACGGGCAGGTCCGCATGATCCAGCCCCTGGACCCGGGGCAACCCATCACTGTCGGAGCCATCCCATCGCTTGAACACCTTACCGGCCGGGTTGATCAAAAATCCTTCACCATCCCCCATGTCCAACAGTGCCAGCGGGACTTCTTCCCGGATGTGCAGGCGCAGTCCCGAGGGAATCTGCCGGCTGACCGTTGCATCGGCAACCCATGGATCGGCCAGCAGGCGCTTGCGGGTCGTGGCCAGATTAACGGACAGGATGTTCGTCTGCCGGCCAACGCCGGCAATCTCCATGACCTTCAGGCGGCTGAGCCGCTGCATTCCGGTCACCACAATCTGGCGCACCTGGAAATGCCGTGTCTGGGTAAAATAGTCGTAAACAAAAATGAACGCCGCACTGGTCGCCGCCAGCGCCAGTGCCCCCAAAAACCACCTGGCGACCAAAACAGCCCGGTTCCGCAACCGGGTGCGATTTATTTGCCTGTTTTTCTTAAACTGATTTTTACGGATCGGTCTTGATTTCAATGATTGGGTCTCTGGGTTCCGGGTTTGCTTTGAGCTTTGAGCTTAGAGCTGATCTGTCCTCCGTCCTCATCCTCTATCCTCCGACCTCAGTCCTCCGTCCTCTATCCTCTATCCTCCGTCCTCCGACAGCCTTTCCAAAATCATCTCGCCAACCCGATGGACATCGCCGGCGCCCAGGGTCAGCAGCAGATCGCCGGATGCCAGGGTCTTCTCAAGGTGGTCGACGCATTCCGTCAGGCTGTTCAAGCAGATCACGTTCCGGTGGCCGTGGGCGCGGATACATTCGCCCAGCGCCTCGCCGCTGACACCGGCGATGGGTGCTTCGCTGGCGGCATAAATCGGCAGCACCACCAATACGTCGCTGTTGTTGAACGAGCGGGTGAATTCTTGCAGAAGCGCCCGGGTGCGTGTGTAGCGGTGGGGCTGGAAAACCACCACCTTGCGGCGGTCCGGCCAGTTTTCTTTGACCGCCTCGAGGGTCACCTGGATCTCGGTTGGGTGATGGCCGTAGTCGTCCACCACGATAATGCCATCCACCTCGCCCTTGATCTCCATGCGACGCTGCACCCCTTCAGCCGTCTCTAAGGACCGTTTGATGGACGACAAGGGGATGTCGAGTTCCAGGCCAACGGCGATGGCGGCCAGGGCGTTGGATACATTGTGCATGCCCGGCATGGCCAGAATGAACTCGCCCAGGTTGTCGTCCCGATGAAACACGGTAAACCGACTTTTCATCTCGCCGAAGCTGATGTTCCGCGCCTGGTAATCGGCCTGGGTGCTCCGCCCGTATGTGATCAGCCGTTTCTTGATTTGGGGGAGGAGGCCCTGGAGCGGCTCGTTGTCCAGGCAGAGCACCGCCAGGCCGTAGAAGGGGATCCGGTCGATAAAATTGAGGAAAACCGTTTTTATCGCATCCAGGTCCGCGTAAAAATCCATGTGCTCCCGATCGATGTTGGTGACCACGGCAATGGCCGGGGAGAACTTGAGAAAAGAGCCGTCGCTCTCGTCGGCCTCGGCCACGATAAAGTCACCCTGACCCAGCACGGCATTGCGGCCGAGACTCTTGAGCTTGCCGCCGATGACCACGGTGGGATCGAGGCCCCCGCCGGCCAGCACGTTGGCCACGAGGGAGGTGGTGGAGGTCTTGCCGTGCGCGCCGGCAATGGCCACACTGTATTTAAGCCGCATGAGTTCAGCCAGCATCTCGGCTCGGGGAATGACCGGTATCGAGGCCTGCCGGGCGGCGGACACCTCCGGGTTTTGCCGGTCGATCGCCGAAGAGACCACCACCACATCGGCTTCGGTGATCTGCTCGGCCCGGTGGCCAATGTGAATGGTGCCGCCCAACCGTGCCAGATTGGCCGTAATGTCCGAGGCCTTCACGTCGGAGCCTGAAACCCGGTAGCCCAGGTTGAGGAGCAGTTCGGCGATGCCGCTCATGCCGATGCCGCCGATGCCCACAAAATGGATATGGTATTTCTTCAGATACATCGTCTTTTCCCGACGAGTTGGTAGCAGTCGTCCACGATGGAGCGGGCCGCGTCCGGTTTCCCCATCATTCTGGACCTCGATGCCATGGTTGCCAGCAGATCGGGTGACCCGGCCAAGGCGTCCAGGCGCCGCGCCAGGTCCGCCCCGGTCAGATCCCGTTCGAGCACCATCTGTGCCGCACCTCGCTCAACCAGGGCCCGGGCATTATGTTCCTGATGGTTGTCCGCCGCAAAGGGATAGGGAATGAACAACGCCGGTTTGCCCAGCGCGGTCAACTCGGCCACCGTGGTGGCGCCGGCCCTGCATACAACCAGATCCGCTCGGCGGTATCGGGAGGCCATATCATGAAAGAATGACTTCACCTCTGCATCCATCCCTGCTCGCGCATATGCGTCGGCGACCTGATCCTGATCCTCGGCGCCGGTCTGGTGGACAAAATGGATTTTCCGGCGCTGCCCAAGACGCGGCAAGGCGTCCATGACTGCCAGGTTGATGGCATGGGCCCCCTGGCTTCCACCGACGATAAGAATCGTGAATGTGTTTTTCGCTTTCGCTGCAAGGGTCGATGCGGCCAGCATCTGTCGGCGTATCGGATTGCCGGTGACGCGTTTCTTCGTCGAATCGATCTTGCCGCGGGTATTTTCGAAACTGACATAAATCCGCTTGGCGATCGGAAAAAGCATCCGGTTGGTGATGCCGGGCACCGTGTTCTGCTCACACAGGACCACCGGGATGCCTTTTATCCAGGCGGCCAGCGCCACCGGTCCGGCAGCGTATCCGCCCACCCCGACAACCAGGTCCGCCTGCGCTTCGGCCAAGATGCCGGCGGAATGGAACATGGCGCCGGGAATTTTCATGACCGCCCGCAACGTTGCCCACGGACCTCTTCCCTTGATCCCCTCGATGGCGATGGTTCGCTGGGGATAACCGGCCCGGGCCAGGGCGTCTTTCTCGAAGGGTCGACCGACCCCCACGAAGAGGACCCGGCTTTGCGGATTTCTCACGGCAAACTCCCCTGCCACGGCAATTCCGGGAAACAGGTGCCCGCCGGTGCCGCCACCGGCAACGACCACCTTGAGCGGCCACCAGGCATTTTCAGGCTCAGCATCGTGCATCCCGTGCTCCGATATTCATCATGATCCCCACCGCCGCCATGTTGATCAGCAGGCTCGTCCCACCGTAGCTGAGAAAGGGCAGCGTCAACCCTTTGGTTGGCAGCATACCGAGCGCGACCCCCATGTTGATGCAGACCTGAAGGCCCAGGGTCACGGTGATACCCATGGCCAGCAGGGAACCAAAGCGATCCTGGGCGTGGCGCGCGATTCGGATGCCCCGCATGAGCACGATACCGTAAAGCAGAATCACGATCATGACCCCGATGAGCCCCAGCTCTTCACCCACCACGGAAAAGATGAAATCCGTATGGGGTTCGGGAAGGTAAAACAGTTTCTGATATCCCTTGCCGATGCCCGCACCGGTGATTCCCCCGGTGCCGAATGCCATTAGCGAATGGACGATCTGGTATCCCTCATCGGCCGGATATTGCCAGGGGTCCATAAAGCTCATCAGCCGCTTGACCCGGTATTCGGCATGGGTCATAAACAGCCAGGCCATGGGCGCCAACACCAAAACGATCGACAGCAGGTGGCTGATGCGGCACCCGCCCACAAACAGCATGATCCAGGTCAGGGCGGCAAAAATCACGATCGATCCGAAATCGGGCTGAACCAGCAGCAACCCCGTAAAGATCCCCAGAATCAGGAAATGAGGCAGGAATCCCACGTAAAAATCGCGCAGCTGGTCACCCTTCTTGCTCATGGAGTAGGCCATGTAAATGACCAGGGCCAATCGAGCCAGTTCTGACGGCTGAAACTGCACCGGTCCGAGTTGCAGCCACCGGGCGGACCCGCCTGCCGTCACGCCCAATCCGGAAAAGGCCACCGCCACGAGCATCACGACAGCCGCACCCAAAGCGGGATAGACGAACACACGGTAAAGGCGGAAAGGGATGTAACTGAACGTCACCAGCACCACGATGCCGATCAGGGAAAACATGGCCTGTTTTTTCAAAAAGAAATAGCCGCTGCCAAACTTCTTGACGGCCAGGGCGGAACTGGCGCTGTAGACCATAACGATGCCCATGCCCACGAGCAGCAGAACGGGAAACAGCAGTCCCAGGTCGTAGACCAACGGTTGAACCCCGCTTCGTTTGGCAGTTGCGGTCATCCCAGCCTTTCGACGATTTCCCGGAACCGGTTGCCCCGTTGGGCATAGTTGTCGAACATATCGAAACTGGCACAAGCCGGAGAGAGCAGCACGATTTCCCCGTCCACCGCCGCGACGAATGCCTTTTCAACCGCCTCCTGCATGGAGCCGGCCTCGAGGATTCCCTTTTCCGGGTCCCCGGCCAGGGCGGTGATGATCTCGTCTTTGGCTTCACCCATGGCCACCAGGGTTTTGACCCGGCGACGCACCTGGGATTTGAGCACGCTGAAGTCGCCCTTCTTGTTCTGCCCGCCCATGATCAGGATTACCGGAACGTCGAAGCACGCCAGCGCCCGTTTCACCGCATCCACGTTCGTGGCCTTTGAATCGTTGACAAAGCGCACGCCCCGCACCCATCCCACCGTTTCCAGACGGTGGGAAAGTCCCTGAAATTCATCGATGGCCTGCTGGATGCCTGCACCTGAGGCGCCCTGTTCACGGGCGGCCAAACAGGCCGCAGCCATATTTTCCCGGTTGTGGGAACCGATGAGACCGGACTTGTCCAGCCGGAAACTGCCCGTCTGCCGACCCGCATCGATCAGAAGGATCTTGTCCTTCAATATCTGTGCGCCGTTGACAACGGCCTGATCCGAATAGAGTTTCCGGCAGGCATTGGGGAGACGGTGGTTGATCATGGCGGCCACCGCGGCATCCATGGCGTTGAGCACGGCCACATCGCTGGGCCGCTGGTTTTCGAATATTCGCCACTTGGAATCCGCGTAGGCGGAAAAAGTCGGGTACCGGTCCAGATGGTCGTCGGTGATGTTGAGCATCACGGCGGTGTGCGGCCTGAAATCGACAATGGTGTCCAGTTGAAAACTGCTCACTTCGGCCACGACCACATCGGCCCGGGCGTGGGCACCGTCCGCATAGGCGATCAGTGGCGTGCCGATGTTTCCTCCCACAAAAACGGTTTTTCCGCTTTTTCTGAGCATGTTCCCCACCAGTTCGGTTGTCGTGGTTTTTCCATTGGTGCCGGTGACCGCCAGAATCGGTTCGGTGATATACCCGGCAGCCAGTTCCATTTCTCCGATAACCGGGGTTCCTTTGGCCCAGGCCGGCTCCAGCATCGGCAGGGTGTGAGGCACACCGGGACTGAGCACCACCAGATCGGCGGTTTCAAAATCTGACGTATCATGCCCGCCCAGCTTCAGCTGAACATCCAGCCCCGCAAGGGCCGCGGCCGAAGCCTTCAGGGTGTCGGCCGGCGCACGATCCGTCACCGTGACCCGGGCCCCCTGGTTGACGAGGAACCGGGCCGCTGCCACCCCGGACCGCCCCAGACCCACCACCACGATGCGTTTGTTTTTAAGGTCCAACGGGTGCCCCGACTTTTTTTCCACTATTGCCGTACCGATTTAAATTTTTATAAATGACAAACAACAAATTCCAAATAAATCCCAATATCCAAATCTCAAATTGGAATGGCCTTTTTCAAGATCATGCGGTTTGGAATTTTGGATTTTGGTCATTGTGATTTGTTTGCGATTTGGTTTTTGGGTATTGTTATTTTATCTAAGTTTCAGGGTACTCATGGATATCAATGCCAGGGCAATGGCGATAATCCAAAATCGCACGATCACCTTCGGTTCCGGCCACCCTTTCAATTCAAAATGGTGGTGGATGGGCGCCATTCGAAAAATGCGCCGGCCCTTGGTCATCTTGAAAAACCCCACCTGGAAGATCACCGAAAGGGCCTCGATGACAAATAGGCCGCCCACCAGCGCCAGTAGAATCTCCTGCTTGGTAATCACGGCGACCGTGCCCAGCGAGGCGCCCATGGAAAGCGAGCCCACATCCCCCATGAACACCTGTGCCGGATAGGCGTTGAACCAGAGGAATCCCAGGCCGGCGCCGGCCAGCGCACCACAGTAAACCGTGATCTCCCCGCATCCCGCCACCGGGGCAATCTGCAGGTAGTCAGCGATGCGCGCATGACCGGCCACATAGGCAAAAATCATATAGGTGACGGCGGCGATAATCACCGGTCCAATGGCCAGGCCGTCCAGGCCGTCGGTCAGGTTTACGGCGTTGGACGCCCCCACGATGACCAGGGCGGCGAAAAAAATGTACCCCCATCCCGGATCCGGGCTCAGCCGCTTGAAGAACGGCACGCTGAGTTTGGTCGAGAACTCGGGCACCATGTATGCCAGGAGTCCCACCAGGAGTGCCAGAAGTACCTGAAGCAGCAGTTTCTGGCGGGCCGTCAGACCCAGGTTGCGTTTTTTGACCTGCATCAGGTAGTCGTCGGCAAACCCGATGGCACCGAACCCCAGGGTGGCCAGCAGGGCGATCCACACATAGCGATTGGTCAGATCGGTCCACAACAGGGTCGAACCGGCGACCGCGAAAATGATCAGCACGCCGCCCATGGTGGGCGTGCCGGCCTTTTTTAAGTGGTCCTTGGGTCCGTCCTCCCGGATGTACTGCCCCACCTGCAACAGGGAAAGACGCCGGATCACCCAGGGCCCAAGCAGAAAACAGATCAAAAACGCCGTCAAGCTGGCGTAGATGGTCCGGAAAGTGATGTACCGGAACACGTTGAAAGCGGCAAAGGTCGTATGCAGCGGATATAGCAGGTGATAGATCATCTGGGGGTATCCCGCCGTTGCACTTCGTTTTTCCAGTTAGGCGATTTGATCATTGGGCGTCCGCCCATCTGACGATGGCTTCCACGACCGTCTCCATGGCCATGCCGCGGGACCCTTTTACCAGGATCAGGTCGCCGGCTTGCAGATCGTTGTTCAACTGCTCGATGATTTCCGTTTTGGTTCCGCAAAAGATCCGGTCGGTTTCCATCTGCCGGTCCATGGCGCCGTCGGCCACGGCGGTGGCGAAATGGCCGGCAATGTAAAGGCGGTTCAGCCGGGCATCGCCGGCAGCCCGGCCGATGTCACGGTGCAGGTCCGCCGATTGCGGTCCCAGTTCCAGCATGTCCCCAAGCACGGCGATAGTGCGCCGGCGGCCGCACATTGACGCCAGGGTCTCAATGGCCGCAACCATGGATCCGGGGTTGGCGTTGTAAGTGTCGTCCACCAGCCGGATGTCACCGCCCAGCACCCGGATGCCCATGCGCCCGGCCTGGGGGCGAAAGGCTTCCAGGCCCGCCTGGATATGCTTAATGGGCACGCCCAAGAACTCGCCGGCAGCCGCCGCTGCCAGGGCGTTGGCCACCATCACCCGTGCCGGCGTGGCCAAGGTTACCGACGTGCTGCCCGACGGCGTGGTCAGCGTAAAGGCCACGCCCGATTCGGTGTGATGAATATCATCCGCCCGAACCTGCGCCGCACCGGCACTGCCGAATAAAATCACCGGGCCGTTTAGGCGGTCAGCCAACGCCGCGACACGCGGATCGTCGGCGTTAAGGATGGCCGTGCCGCCGGGGCGCATGGTATTGAGCAGTTCCCCCTTGGCCCGGGCGACGTTTTCGATGGTGCCCAGCCCTTCCAAATGAGCCGGCCCCACGTTGGTGATCACGCCCACATCCGGCTCGCAGATGCGTCCCAGACGGGTGATTTCACCGGCATGGTTCATGCCCAGTTCCAGCACGGCGACCTGGTGTCCCGGTGTCAGCCGGAACAGCGTCAGCGGCAGACCGATGTGATTGTTCAGGTTGCCGCTGGTGCTCAGGGTAGAAAACGTCCTGGACATCACCTGGTCCATGAGCATGCGGGTTGACGTCTTTCCGTTGGATCCGGTGATGGCCACCACCTTGAGGTCGCCCCGGTTGCGGTTGAAGCGGGCCATCGCGCCCAGGGCCCGGATGGTGTCGGCCACGGCAATGCAGACAATGCCGGCGGCGGCCAGTCGTGCCCTGGGTAGATGGACCACCTGGTCGTCGGCGGCCACCACGCCCTTGACACCGCGGTCGAGCACATCGGCCACAAAACGGTGGCCGTCGTGGGATTCACCTGCAATGGCCACAAACAAGTCGTCTGGACCGATCGTGCGCGAGTCGATACCGATGCCGCCAAAGGCCGTGTCCGCCGGTCCCGAAATCCGGGATCCGCCGGTTGCCGTCAGCACCTGTTCTGTCGTCCACCCGAATGGCCTCATGGTTTCATGCTCCGGCCGCTTTCAGGGCGGCCAGCACCTGGCGCGCCACTTCCCGGTCGTCGAAATGGATGGTTTCGCCGGCCAGGATCTGATAGGTTTCGTGTCCTTTACCGGCAATCAGCACGGCATCGCCTGCCCGGGCCGCCGCGATGGCCGAGGCGATGGCCGCCCGCCGGTCCGGTTCCACCAGGTAGCCTTTTTTCTGCGGTCCGGCCGTCAATGCATCGGCCGACAGTCGTCGGGTGCAAACCTCCCGTACCCCTGACTCTACCTGGGCAATAATCGTTAAAGGGTCCTCCGATCGCGGGTTGTCCGACGTCACCACGGTAAGGTCGCTGAGCCTGGCGGCGATTGCTCCCATGACCGGTCGTTTGGAACGATCCCGATCCCCGCCACACCCGAAAACGGTGATCAGGCGTCCCGACATGAGCGCCCGCAGGGCCGAGATGGCGTTTTCCAGTGCGGCCGGCTTGTGCGAATAATCCACGAAAATATACCGGTCGTCCCCCTCCGGGATCCGCTCCAACCGTCCGGGCACACATCCGGTGGTGTCGATGCCCGCGGCAATCGCCGCCGTCGGAATCCCCAGGGCCAGTGCCGCACCGGCGGCACTGAGAATGTTTTCAAGGTTGAAATCCCCCACAAGCGGTGAATCGAAGGGAATCAGGCCGTGCGTCGTGGCGATGCTCCCGCGAATGCCCGAAAGGTCCCGAACCACGCCCAGAGGAACGATGTCCCCGTCTCCGCGCACAGCGGTTCGCAGGACCATGGCCCCCAGGCCCGCGGCCAGTTCGCTTCCTCTGGGATCGTCCGTATTGATCACGGCGCGAACCGGATGACCGCTGTCCGCCGGTTTCAGATAGTCGCTGAACAGTCGTTTCTTGCTGCACCAATAGCGGTCCATGGTGCCGTGATGATCCAGATGGTCATGGGTCAGATTGGTAAACACCGCCACATCGTAATGACAGCCGTCGACACGATGCAGGTCCAGCGAATGGGAAGAGACCTCCATGACAACATGGGTGGTCCCCCTGTCGGTCATTTGCCGAAGTATTTCCTGGAGCTCGAGGGATTCGGGTGTGGTAACCGGATTGGTGAACGCCTGGCCGGCATAGCGGTAATTGATCGTCCCCACCACCCCCGGTCGATGACCGGCCTTCGCCAGGATTTGCTCCAGCAGGTAGGTGACGGTGGTCTTGCCGCTGGTGCCGGTCACGCCCACCAGGGTCAGCCGGTCCGCAGGCTGGCCGTAGAACCGGCAGGACAGCTGAGCCAGTGCCGCCCGGGGATCCGCCACACGAATCACCACCGCCTCGACCGCCGCCGGTGTGCGGCAGACGACGGCCACCGCGCCCTGTTTGACCGCCTCCGGGATAAAGCGGTGCCCATCTGCGGCAAACCCCTCGATGGCCACAAATACAGCTCCCGGGATCACTTTTCGCGAATCGTAGCAGATGGCGGTGACATCCGGATCCACAGACGGGTGGGCACCGGTTGTCTCCAGGACGCCAAGCTGATCCGTAAGCGATGAAAGCTTCATCCGTTGGCCCTGTTTCCCCGGGATACCCGCAGTCGATCCGCATCGGTTCCCGGCGGGATATTGAGATAGCTCAGCGTCTCCAGTGCGATCTGTCGGAAGGCGGGTGCCGCCACGATGCCGCCGTAGGACTTGACCGTCGGTTCGTCCAGAATCACCAGGATGGTCAGCTCCGGTTGATCCGCCGGCACAAAACCCAAAAAGGAGGAAAGATATCGCCCCTTTGCGTAAGTGCCGCTGCTGTCGATCTTCTGGGCGGTGCCGGTTTTACCGCAGACAGAATACCCTTCCATTGCCGCGTTCACCCCGGTGCCGCCCTCGGTGATCACCGTTTTGAGAATCCGCCGCACCGTGGCGGCGGTGTGGGAAGACACCACGTGCCGAACCGGTTCCGGGGCAAAGCGTTTCACGGTCGCGCCGTTGCGGTCGGTAATTTCTCTGACCAGCATCGGTTTCATGAGCAGCCCGTCGTTGGCAATGGCCGATGCCGCCGCAACCAGCTGGATCGCCGACACCGAGATGCCCTGCCCAAATGAGATGGCCCCCGCATCGATGGCGGACCAGGACTTGAACGGGCTGAGGCTGCCGGCGGTTTCACCGGGACAGGTGATACCGGAACGCCGACCGAAGCCGAAAGCGTTCAAGTAGGCATGAAGCTGACGGGCGCCAAGCTTTTCGGTCATTTTTACCGATCCGATGTTGCTCGAGTACTTGACAATCTGCTGCAATGACAGCCACCCGTGGGACTTGGTGTCGTGGATGGTGTTCCTGCCGATCCGGTATTCCCCGTTCTCGCAGTAAAAGATGGTCGACGGGGAACAGACGCCGCTGTCGATGGCCGCCGCCACGCTGAATATCTTCATCGTCGAACCGGGCTCGAACGGATCCGTGATCGCCCGGTTTCGCCATAACTCACGCTTGAAAGAGCCGTAGCTGTTGGGATTGAAAAAAGGGTAGTGCGCCAGGGCAAGCACCTCCCCGGTGGTCGGCGCCATGACGATGGCCATGCCCGACTGGGCGCCGTATTCGGTTGCGGCAGCATCCAGGGCTTTCTGGGCGATGTGCTGGATGGTGCGGTCGATGGTCAACACCACATTGTTGCCCCCGGCCAGATCTACCGGCATCCCTGCCCCTTCAAACCGCCGCCCCAGGGCATCCTTGAGGATGGTGATTTCCTGTTCACCGCCCTTCAAGGTGGCGTCGAAATAAAATTCCATGCCTTCCAGACCGTGGCCGTCGATACCGGAAAACCCCACCAACTGAGCCGCCAGCGTTTTGTTCGGATAGTAGCGGCTGTGCTCGGTGATGAAGTCGACCCCCTTGATCCCCAGCGCTTGAACCGTTTCGGCCTGGCGAGGCGTGGCCTGGCGTTTGAGCCACACAAAGGAACGGGCTGGATCAAGCTTCCTGGCCACTTCCCCCAGCGGCTGATTCAGGGCTCTGGCCAGCTGCTTGGCCGCGGCCCGGCGATCCGCCATCTGTCGGGGAAAAGCGGCAATGGACGGGCTGTCGATGCTCACGGCCAGCGGGTTGCCGTTGCGATCGGTGATGGCGCCCCGCTTGCCCTGAACCACCATGGCACGCTCGTACTCGCGCGCCGCCCGCTCGGAAAGCCACGCGCCCTCGAATACATGCAGACGGATCGCCTGTGCGCTGATGGCCAGAAGGGCCGTCAGAAACAGCGCCCCGACGATGCCGGCCCGCAGCCGAGTCCGTGTGGTTGCCGAGGTTGTCATGGAAGCATCACCTTCTGTTGCACATCCGGCATGACCAGCCCCAAACGGGTCCGGGCAATGGTTTCGATCCGCTCCGGCGATTTGAGCCGGGCCAATTCGATCTTCAGGGTGTTGCGCTCCCTGAGCAAGGCCTGGTGCCGGCGGTTTTCCCTGTCGATGCCGTATCCGGCATTCACGCACTGAACCCGGCACCAGGCGTAGAACAGGGCCTCGGCGAAAAACAGAACCATCAAAACGATCCATAGGCCGGTCATGGTTTTCCTCGCCGGCCTCAACTTCCGGTTACGGCTGCTGCCCTGCCCTTCCCTGGCCCTGATTGGTATCCCGGGACGACTGGTTGTGCCGGCCGCCGCCATCATAACGCTTCCACGGCTCTCAGCCGTGTGCTGCGGGCCATGGGATTTTTCCGGATCTCCGCATCGGTGGGTCGAAGCACCCTGCGCGTCAGCAACCGCACCCTGGCCTGACGGCCGCACACACACCGGGGAAAGGTCGGCGGACACGTACACGGGTGCTCCAGGGTCCGGAAGCGGTGTTTGACAATCCGGTCTTCCAGTGAGTGGAAGGAGAGCACACACAGGCGGCCTCCCGGATTGAGCAGATCCACGGCCGTGTCCAGAAATCGATCCAGCACCTCCAATTCCCGGTTTACGGCGATACGAAGGGCCATGAAAACCCGGGTGGCGGGATGGATCTTCTGCTTGCGCGCCGCGGCCGCCGGAACCGCTTGCGACACCAGGCGTGCCAGCTGGCCGCTGGTGGTCACCGCACGTGTCTTGCGCTGCGCGACCAGATGCCGGGCGATGCTTACGGCCCAGCGTTCTTCACCATACCGGCTGAACGTCTGCGCCATTTCCCGTTCGTCCATGGATGCCAGCAGGTCGGCCGCCGTAACGTCAGCCCGGACATCCATGCGCATGTCCAGGGGTTCATCCCGGTTGAAACTGAAACCGCGGCCACTGGCCTCGATCTGATGCAGGGAGAGTCCGATGTCAATGAGAATACCGTCCACGGCGTCGAGTCCCAATTGCGAAAGAAACAACGGCAGGTCTGCAAAATTGCCGTGAACGATATGGATCCGGCGGTCGTCGGCGGGAAGGACGCTGCGGGCCCGGTCAATGGCGTCCTTGTCCTGGTCGATACCGATAAAAACGCCGCCGGAACCGATTCGTTCACATATTCGCCGGGCGTGGCCGGCGCCGCCGAGGGTGCCGTCCACGATGATCTTGCCCGGCCGGCATGCCAGCATGTCCACCGCTTCTTCGAGCATGGCGGTGACATGATAGTCGGGCATGGGCTAAATCCCTATCTGGGTGACCACGTTCCTCATCTGTTCGCTGTTCAGCTTTTCTTCCATCCGCTCATTTTCCAGATCCCATCTTTCACGCGACCAGATTTCGAATCGACCCGGTACCCCCACCAGGACGATCTCCTTTTCCAGCCCGGCGTACTGCTTTAGAAAAGGTGGAATCAACACGCGTCCCTGGGCGTCACACTTGCAGTCGTGGGCCGCACCGATAAAAAGTCGCTGAAATCGACGTGTGTCATCGCTTTTTTCGGGAAGATCGAGTATCTTCTGTTCCAGCTTCTTCCACTGGTCGTGGGTATAGGCGAAAAGGCAATTGTCCAGGCGGGTGATCATGACGCCATCGACACCGCTGGCCTTGATCACATCCCGGAACCGTGCGGGAATGATAATCCGCCCTTTTGGGTCAATGCTATGATAGGAGGCGCCTTGGAACATCGTTCACCATTATTATCCACTTTAATCCACCATTTTTGAATAAAAGTATAAAATTACTAATTAGTCAAGAAAAAAATGTTTTTAAGATTTATTATTTTGCTAATAATTTTTGATTGTTAAACATAAATCGACCGATTCGTCAACAAGGTGGAGCAAAGTGGACCAATTTGTCGATCACCACCCACTTTGGCGCTGACCGCCCGGCCATCGACCCGCAGCGGATCGGCGACGCTTTTTTTGTTGCCTGAACCCGCAGTTTAATATATCGATATCAATGCAGAATCCATTTCTGCTGCGGCATCAACCCACGGGGGACGACCGTCCATTGAAAATCAAGCAATTTTTTTACGGCGGGGACAACCTGGGATATCTCCTGTATGCCGGCACGCGTGCGCTGGCCATCGACGGCGGTGCCGTGGATGACATCCTGGGATTTGTCCGGCAAAAAGGCCTGACATTGGAGGCAGTCACCAACACCCATGGTCACGGCGACCATACCACCGGCACCCGGCAGCTGGCGAAAGCGACAGGGGCCGTTCACCTCGACCATCGCCGGTTTGCCGATGGCGAGCCCATCACCCTGGCGGGCGAAACCGTGACCGTCCGCCTGACACCGGGCCACACCGCGGATTCAGTGACCTTTGCCGCCGATGGTTGTCTGGTCACCGGTGACACCTTGTTCAACGGCACGGTGGGCAATTGCTTCTCCGGAGACGTGAAGGCCTTTTACCGATCCATTCGTCTGCTCATGGGCTATCCGGGAGCCACCCGCATTTATGCCGGCCACGATTACGTCGCGGCGTCATTGGCCTTTGCCCGGCACTTGACCCCGGACAACCGCGCCATCGACGCCTACGCCGACCGCTACGACAAAACCCATGTGACTTCAACCCTGGACGACGAACGGGCCGTCAACCCGTACCTGCGGTTCAACGACCCGGAAATCATCCGCCTGCTTGAATCGAAAGGCCTGCCGACAGACACGGCGTACCAGCGGTGGGAAGGAATCATGTCCATCGGATGAGACGAGACGAAGCGTTGATTGCGGCGGCGTTGAACGCCCCCCGGTGGGCCGACCGTCCGAATGCGGCCCGAACACGCCCGAACCGGTGATGCACAGATCATGACCGAATCCGCTGACCCGATCTTGTCATACATCCGGAAACAGGCCCGGGCGCACTTCTCTCAGGCCAAAGGCAGCCACGACTGGGACCATACCTTGAGGGTGCACCGGCTTTGCCGACATATCGGTGCGGCCGAAGGGGCGGACCTGCTGGTCACGCAAGCGGCCGCCTACCTTCACGACATCGGCCGTGGCCACCAGGACCAGGCCAACGGCACGCTCTGCCACGCGGAAAAAGGCGCCGCCATGGCCCGGGAGATGCTGAGGGCCTGCCCCCTGTCCGACGATCGCAGGGAGAACATCATCCATTGCATCGCCGCCCACCGGTTTCGCCGGGGCGACACCCCCCGGACCGTGGAGGCCAGGGTGCTGTTCGATGCGGACAAGCTGGATGCCATCGGTGCCGTGGGCGTGGCGCGGGCCTTCCTGTTTGCCGGAGAACTGGGCGCCAGACTGCACAGCCCGGAGGTGGACGTGGCCCAGGCAAAGGCATACTCCATCGACGACACGGGATACCGCGAATACGTGGTGAAACTCTCCAGGATCCGGGACCGTATACTCACCGCCACTGGCCGGCGACTGGCCGACGAGCGGCACCGGTTCATGGCCGGGTTTTTTGACCGGTTCTTGGAAGAATACGAAGGAGAAAGGTGACGTAACATGACCATGAACAAGGTGGAGAAAATTGACGACCGGGTGCGCGTGAACCACGTGCTGATCAGCGTTTCCGATAAAAGCGGACTCAAGGCCTTTGTCCCCCGGCTGTTGGCGATCAACCCCGACATACGGATATTTTCCACCGGCGGCACCTTTGCCCGCCTTCGGGACATCCTGGGAGAACAAGCCGACGGCTGTCTCACCCAGGTGGCCGACTATACCGGCCAGCCGGAGACCCAGGGGGGGCTGGTGAAGACCCTGGATTTCAAGATATACCTCGGGCTGCTCACCGAGACTTACAACGATGCCCACCAATCCGATCTGAAGCGAACCGGAGGCGTACCCATCGACATGGTGGTGGTCAACCTCTACCCGTTCAAAGAGACCATTGCCAGGGCTGGTGTCACCCCAGAGCAGGCCCGCGGCAACATCGATATCGGCGGACCGTGCATGATCCGGGCATCGGCCAAGAACTTCATCCGGGTGGCGTCGGTAGTGGATCCCGGCGACTATGGGCAGATTCTCGATGGCATGGCTGCCGGCAACGGGAGCATCGGTCTGGCCCTGCGCTACCGGCTGGCCCGCAAGGCCTTCGCCCACACCGCCGCCTACGACGCGGCCATTGCCGCATATCTGGCCGACACCGCGTTCGCGGCTGTCGAGAGAGAATACCAACTGGAGAATGGATGAGTTGGTTGGGTTGGTTGGGTTCCCTTAACCCCTTGGACCCTTGGACCCTTGGACCCTTTTTTAACCAAGGAGAATCGCCATGGCTGAAGATCTGAAAAAAATGTACCGCACCATCATGGACGACCATTTTCCCCCGAACATGGAAATCAGCTTTGTGGATCAGGACCGGCGGCAGACGCTGTTCTACGAAAAAGTCACCTGGACCATCGACGCTGTCCAGAAGGGGCTGCGCTATGGAGAAAACCCCGGCCAGGAGGCCGCCCTGTACCGCATGGTCAACGGCAATCTCGTTCTCGGAGAGACCGAGACCATCCAGCCCGGCCAATACCTGGCCTCGGACATCGAACTCCTCCAGTCCGGCAAGCACCCCGGCAAGACCAACCTCACCGATGCAGACAATTCTCTCAATATCCTGAGGTACTTCACCGACCGGCCCACGGCGGTGATCGTCAAGCACAACAACCCCTGCGGCGTCGCCCAGGCCGAGACGCTGGAACGGGCCTATGTCAGGGCCAACCTCGCGGATCGCGTGGCGGCATTCGGCGGCTGCATCGCCGTGAACCGCAGTGTGGACATGGCTGCCGCCGAAGCCATTTGCAGCCAGTACGCCGAAGTGGTGGTGGCGCCGGATTTCGAGCCAGGGGTCATGGCGGTCTTCTCCCGCAAGAAAAACCTGCGGGTGATACGCATCGGCAACATCAGCCGACTTCAGGATTTCGTCGGCAAACGCTGCGTGGAGTTCAAGAGCCTCATCGACGGCGGCATCATCGCGCAGTGGTCCTTCGTGCCCCAGGCGCGGACCCGGGCCGACCTCAAGCCCGCCCGCTGCGAGGCCAACGGACGCGTCTACCAGACCAACCGGATGCCCTCCGACCGGGAGGCCGATGACCTGCTTTTCGGCTGGCTGGTCGAGTCGGGCGTTACATCCAATTCGGTGCTCTACGTCAAAGACCTGGCCACCGTGGGTATCGGCACCGGGGAGCAGGACCGGGTCGGCGTGGCGGAGATCGCCCGGGATAAAGCCTACCGCAAACTGGCCGACCGCTATAGCTTCGAGGCCTGGCAGACGCCCTACAACGACCTGAAAGACGCGCATCGCAAAGCGGAGATCGACGCCCGCGTGGCAGCCGAAAAAGGCGGCCTCATCGGCGCATGCATGGTCAGCGACGCATTCTTTCCTTTCCGTGACGGCGTGGATGTGGGTATCCGTGAAGGGATCACCGCGGTGGTGCAGCCCGGCGGATCGAACAACGACTACCAGTCGATCGAGGCGTGCAACGCGTCCAATGTGGCCATGGTTTACACCGGACAGCGCAGTTTCAAGCATTGAAGTTCGATTTCTTCTTCCAAACCCTTGTTTCATGCGGTTTCGCTGTTGACACGGCCAAAAAATTGCTGTAATGCCAAAAAATAAGTAGAATTATTAGGTTCCTATCTCACACCCATCAAAGGAGGAAACAATGACAAAAGCTGAATTAGTTGAGAAAATGGCAGAAGAATCAGGCATCACCAAAGTTGCCGCTGCCGCTGCGCTGGATTCGTTCACCGCCAACGTCGCCAAAGCCTTGAAGAAAAAAGATGGAAAGGTAACTTTGGTGGGTTTCGGAACCTTCATGAAAGTTCGCCGCAAAGCCCGCAAGGGGCGCAATCCCCAAACCGGCGAAGTGATCAAGATCAAGGCCGCCAACGTGGTCAAGTTCAAACCCGGAAAGAAATTGAGAGACGCCGTCTAATCTTCCGCCCCATCAATTTTAAAAGGCGGGCTGCCGGTTCAGATGAAACCGGCAGCCCGCCTTTTTTATTCTCTCATGACCCGGCTGAATACGGCCAGCGCCCGCTGCACATCGGCAAGGGTCACATGGTAGTTGAGCACCGCCCGCATCTGATCCGCTGCTGTCGGCAGCACACGGACGCCTGAAGCGCCCAGTTGCGCCACCATCGTCGGCGCGTCCATCCCATTCTTGGCCACGCGGAAGTAAACGATATTGGTAGCAATGGCATCGGGATCGATCAGCAACCCCGGAATTTCCGCCAATCCCAACGCCAGGGCCCTGGCGTTGGCGTGGTCCTCGGCCAGCCGGTCCACCATCTCGGTCAGCGCGACGATGCCGGCGGCAGCGATGATGCCCGCTTGCCGCATGCCGCCCCCCACTGATTTGCGCATTCTTCTCGCCCGGGCGATGAAGGCCTCATCACCGCAGACAACCGATCCAACCGGTGCGGCCAACCCCTTGCTCAGGCAAAAGGTCAGCGAGTCCGCCGGTGCGGCCAGCTCGGCGACATCCACGCCCAGGGCCACCGCCGCATTGAAGATACGGGCACCGTCGATGTGAAGCTTCAATCCCTGCCGCTTGACCAACCGACCAACCGCTGCGGTGTAGGCGGGTTTCAGCGGCGTCCCGCTGCAGCGGTTGTGGGTGTTCTCCAGAATGACCAGCCGCGATATTGGGAAATGCACGTCGTCGGGCCGGATCGCCGCCTCGATCTTCTCCAGGGCGATGGTGCCGTCCGATTCGTTGGCAAGGGTCCGCGGATGGATGCCGCCCAGGGCGGAAGCCCCACCCTGTTCGTAGTAGAACACATGGGACTGATCCCCCAGGATCGTCTCGTCGCCCCGACCGCAGTGGGACAATTGGGACACCAGATTGCCCATGGTCCCCGACCCCACCAGCAGGGCGGCGGGTTTTCCCATCCGTTGGGCCGCCATCTCCTCCAGGCGGTTGACGGTGGGGTCCTCCTTGAAGACATCGTCCCCCACCGCGGCCTCTGCCATGGCTTTTCTCATGGCCGCGGTGGGCCGGGTGATGGTATCCGATCTCAGGTCGATGATGTCCATGACGAATGTCGTCCTTTTTTTTCGGTAAACGGTTATTCTCTTGTAAATGGTGCGTTTTAAGTAATCAGTTTTTGATACACGAAACCGGATAGACCGGAAACAACAAATTACAACATCCAAATCCCAAATAAATTCCAAACTACAATAATCAACTCTCAAAAAAGGAATAAGACCAACAGTTGATTCTCACTTAATTTTCTCTAATGGTGTTGATTGGAAAGCGCTTTATTCAGGATCCGATCAATACGCGTGGAATTTTGAACCGCGATAGCGCTCGCTAACCCCGTCGCTTGCGGCGGGGTTAGCGAGCGAACTGAAAATCGCTTTTTTTATCCTTCCGGGGAAGATTCCCCGCGGCTTGCCGCGGGGAGGATTCAATTTGGGTATTGTGATTTATTTGCTATTTGACCTTTGTAATTTATTCGCTATTTGTCTTTTTTAGTAAGTCGAACCTGAACAGCATTGGCGTGGGCCCCGAGCCCTTCGACAGTGGCCAGGCGGATGATATCGCGGGCCTCTTTCCTGAAGGCCGCCTGTGAATAGCGGATCAGACTCGTTTTTTTCATGAAATGGTCCACCGACAGGGCTGAAGCGAATCGTGCCGTGCCGGCGGTTGGCAGTACATGGTTGGGACCGGCCATATAGTCCCCCACCGGTTCAGGCGTGTAGGGTCCCAGAAAAATCGCGCCGGCATTGCGGATCCTCGTCGCCACATCCATGGGTTCCGCCACCTGGAGCTCCAGGTGTTCCGGGGCGATGTGATTGGCCAGCTGGATGGCGATGTCCATATTCTCCACGACCATGACGGCGCCGAAAGCGGACAGGCTCTGCCGGGCGATGTCGACGCGGGACAGGACCGCCAGCTGAGTCTCGACAGCCGCTTTTACCGACTGGGCCAGTTCCGCAGAATCGGTGACGAGGATGGCTGACGCCAGGGGATCGTGCTCGGCCTGGCTTAGAAGATCGGCGGCGACGTATTCCGGATCCGCCGTTCCATCGGCGACAATCAGGATTTCGCTGGGACCGGCGATCATATCGATTCCCACCGTCCCGGCGACGATTTTCTTGGCCAGGGTGACGAAGATATTTCCGGGCCCCACGATGACGTTGACGCGGGGCAGGGTCTCCGTACCGTATGTCAGCGCGCCGATGGCCCAGGCGCTGCCCACTTTGTAAACGGCATCCACGCCCACTTTTTTGGCCGCCACGAGAAGATGGGGGGCCACCTCGCCCGAGGGCATGGGCGGGGTGACCATAACCACTTTCGGCACACCGGCGATTTTGGCCGGAATGGCGCCCATGAGCACCGAGGAGACCAGCGGGGTATTGCCGCCCTTGCCGCCCGGCACATAGACGCCGGCGGCATCGACCGGGTTGACCATCTGCCCTAAAAGGGTGCCGGGCCGTCGGGTGTCGATCCACGATTTGGGCAGCTGTTGACGGTGGAAATCGTCGATCTGCGCCACGGCACGGTTCAGCGCCTGCATGAACGCCCGGTCTACCTTGCTGCGGGCCGCCGCCATCTCTTCGGGCGTGACCGCAAGCGTCTCGATGGTCATCGGGGGTGCATCGAACGCCTGACAGTATCGGATCAGCGCACTGTCCCCGTTCCGCTTGACGTCGTTGAGGATCCGCGTGACGGCCTGGACGTCGGCTTTCCGGAAATCGATTTTCCGGCCGATGATGGTCCTCATCTTTTTATCGGCGGCGGCGGAAGGGTAGCGTAGAATTTTCATCGCATGTTTTCCTTTCTCCTGAGTGATCCTCCTTTATGGCGGATCGTCGGGGTTTGTCAATAGAGGCACAGGGCGGCGCCAATCCGAGTATTTGCGGGAAGAACGCAGTTCACCGCTTTCAGCGGGTCACCTGGACGGCTGCTGAACTGCAATCATTATATAATTGATCTTACCCGTTGACAGATCGCTTTCCATCTGTAGAAATGGAAGATCGATTTACCGGTGCCGGCGTGAAACCCGTTTCGTCACCGGTCCCCCCGAGACATTCCAAATGGAGGATATTGACGATGAAAGCGGACAGAATCCACAATTTCAACGCGGGACCGGCCGCCCTGCCCCTGCCGGTGTTGCAAGAGATCCAGGACTCCTTTCTCAATTTTGCCGGCTCCGGCATGTCGGTCACCGAAATCAGTCACCGGTCAACCTGGTTCGACGATGTGATCAATGACGCCGTGGCGCGGGTCAGGCGAATCCTGAAGCTGGACGGCCGCTATCACGTGCTCTTTCTCCAGGGCGGTGCCAGCATGCAGTTCTGCATGGTGCCCATGAACCTGCTGGGCGCCGCTGATTCAGCCGACTACGTCAACACCGGCACCTGGTCGACAAAAGCCATCAAGGAGGCCACGCTCCAGGGTAAAACCGTCAACGTGGTGGCCTCCTCCGAGGACCGCAACTTCAGCTATATCCCCCATTCCATCGTTTTCAACCCCGATGCGGTCTATGCCCACATCACTTCCAACAACACCATCAAGGGCACCCAGTGGGCGCAGTTTCCGGAAACCGGCGGCGTCCCCATCGTGTCGGACATGAGTTCGGATATTTTCTCCAGGCCCCTCGAGATGGAACGGTTCGGGCTGATCTACGCCGGTGCCCAGAAAAACATGGGACCGGCCGGTGTGTGCCTGGTGATCATTCGCGACGACCTGCTGGCCCGCACGCCCGGACACATCCCCACCATGCTTCGCTATGCCACCTATGCCGAAAAGAACTCCATGTACAACACGCCGCCCTGCTTTGCCATCTATACGGTTCAACTGGTGCTCAAATGGCTGGAAGAGACCATCGGTGGAGTGGACGAGATGGCGGCGCTGAACCGGAAAAAGGCCGGCCTGCTTTACGACACCATTGACCAGAGCGGTTTTTTCCGGGGGACGGCGGAAAAGGCAAGCCGTTCGCTGATGAACGTCACCTTTCGCCTGCCCAGCGAGGATCTGGAAAAAACCTTCGTGGCCGAGGCCTTGAAAAACGGCATGGGTGGTCTAAAAGGCCACCGCAGTGTGGGGGGATGCCGGGCCTCCATTTACAATCCGACGCCCTTGGCAGCTGTTGAAGCGCTGGTCGATTTCATGAAGGTCTTCGAAGGCAAACACGGGTAGTCAAAAAATCAACGGCATGCCCGCGAGCCATCGCGCGGCTGTCATTCTTGGTTTTTCTTGACATTACCGGTGAATACTCATAATTACATGGAAAGGTGACTGTTTTTCCCATCTCTCGTCAATACGACCATCACATCACGGATCTTTTTTAACACCATCCGCATTTGGACAGGAGGGAGACCATGGACAAAATTCTGAGAATCGACATGAGCGCCCCGGGAGGACCCGCCGTCAAGACCGAAGCCCTGGGAACCTATGCCGGCTTGGGTGGCCGGGCAATGACCTCGACCGTCGTGGCCAAGGAAGTCCCCCCCACCTGCCACCCCCTGGGGGCGGCCAACAAACTGGTCATCGCACCAGGCCTTCTCAGCGGGTCGGCCGCGGCCATGTCCGGGCGGCTCTCCGTGGGTTGCAAGAGCCCCCTCACCGGCGGCATCAAAGAGGCCAATTCAGGTGGACAGGCCGCCCAGGTGATGGCGCGGCTGGGCTACGCGGCCATCATCCTCGAGGGCCAGGCGCAAGACGACAGCTGGTATAAAGTTTTTATCAACAAGGACGGCGTCAAGGTCGAATCCGCCGCCGATCTTCAAGGCTTGGGCAACTACGCCACCGTGGAGAAACTCGCCGCCCAGTATGGCAAGAAGGTGGCCTGCATCAGCATCGGCCAGGCCGGTGAGATGAAGATGAGCGCCGCCTCCATCGCCGTCAGCGACATGGAGCAGCGCCCCACCCGCCACGCCGGACGTGGGGGCGTCGGCGCCGTCATGGGTTCCAAGAACATCAAGGCCATCGTTCTCGACGACGAGGGCATGAAAATGCGCACACCGGCCGATCCCGAAAAATTCAAGGCCGCCAACAAGGCCTTTGCCGAGGGGTTGCGCAAGCACCCGGTCACCGGCGAGGGACTCCCCGCCTTCGGCACCAATGTGCTGACCAACGTGGTCAACGAGGCCGGTGGTTACCCCACCCACAATTTTCAGACGGGCCAGTTTGCCGGCGCATCCAAGATCTCCGGCGAAACCCAGGCCGCACTGGAGAATGAGCGCGGCGGGGAAGGATCAGCCACCCACGGCTGCCACCGGGGCTGCATCATCCGCTGCTCCGGAACCTTCTATGGCAAAAACGGCAATTTCGTCACCAAGCAGCCCGAGTACGAAACCGTCTGGGCCCACGGCGGCAATTGCGGCATCGACGATCTGGATGCAATCGCCCAACTGGACCGCATGGATGACGATTTCGGCGTGGACACCATCGAAATGGGCGCCACCATCGGTGTAGCCATGCAGGCCGGCCTGGCCAAATTCGGCGACGCCCAGGCAGCCATCAAACTGGTCCAGGAAGTCGGCGGCGGCACCCCGCTGGGCAGAATTCTGGGCAACGGCGCCGCCGTCACCGGCCAGTGCTTCGGCGTGGAACGGGTGCCCGTGGTCAAGCGTCAATCCATGCCCGCCTACGACCCGCGGGCCGTTCAGGGTATCGGCGTGACCTACGCCACCACCACCATGGGGGCCGACCACACCGCCGGCTACGCCGTGGCCACCAACCTGCTGGGCGTGGGCGGCAGCGTAGATGCCCTCAAACCCGAAGGGCAGGTGGAGCTGTCCCGGAACCTGCAGATCGCCACCGCGGCCATCGATTCCACCGGCATGTGCCTGTTCATCGCCTTTGCCATTCTGGATCAACCGGACACCTTCAATGCGCTGGTGGATCTGGTCGGCGCCTTCATCGGCCAGCCGATGACCGCCGATGACGTCACCAACCTGGGCAAATCGGTGCTGAAAAACGAGCGCGCATTCAACCTGGCCGCCGGCTTCACCGCCAAGGACGACCGGCTGCCCGATTATTTCAAAAACGAATCCCTGGCGCCCCACAACGTGACCTTCGGCGTCAAGGATGAGGAGTTGGACACCGTCTTCAACTGGTAAGCCAGGTCTTTGACAGGTATTTACGAGTCAACGCACGGGGAGGTCCGCAAGGGCCTCCCCGTCTCTTTGACAACCGCCCGGAGAAACACCCATGATCCGACTCCACCTGCATGTCGACGCGTCTGGCGCCCCCCTGTTTTACGCTCTATTTGAAAAAGGCGTCGTCCTGCCCGCCAAAACCGGATGCACCCTGCGGGATTTTCTGTGCGGCCAACTGGGCATCGCCGACGATTACCTCGACCAACGGGTCCAGACCCTGTTTTTGGATTCCCGGCCGGTGGACGACGTGGATGAAGCGGTGGTCCGGGACGGGTCGGTGCTGGCCCTGAGTGCGGCCATGCCAGGCCTGCTGGGGGCCACCATGCGCAAGGGCGGGCGATATGCCGCCTTTCGCAAGGACATCTCGCAACACGCCGATGCCTGCGGCGTCTGCGAAACACCGGGGCGGGTCACGGTCAAGCTGTTCAACATGGTGGCCAGGGAGATCGGTGGTGGTCTGTTGGAAGCGGGTATCGAGGTAGACGGCGGTGACCTTCAGCGGATTGCGGACCGTTACCCCGACGGGCTGACCCGCAGCATCCGCCAGGCTCAGGCGGATGACCGCGCCATCACGCCGGACAGCGCTTTTTTCTCGACCCTGACGGCCAAGCGGGTTTGGTTGTCCGTTAGCGTCGCCGGGCAATAGGGAATATTCGTATTGAACCCTCCCCGCGGCAAGCCGCGGGGAATCTTCACCGTAAGGATGAACGTCTATTTTCAGTTCGCTCGCTAACCCCACCGCAAGCGACGGGGAATACGCTCGCTATCGCGGTTCAACTGATTGCGGATGCTTGCGTGATCGTGTTTGAAATCCCTTACGATAACACGGATAATGAAAGACACCTGTACCTGCTTAACCAGTTTTTAATCGATCCATTTGCCCAGGGACGGTATGAGCTCCTGATTAGGGAACATACCGTTTTATATTTTAGGTCCGGCTGGGAAAGACGCGAGCATTCGCCTCAGGGCCACGCGCCATTGCGTGGGCGCAACCCCCAGGTCATGCCAGGACGCGGTGCAGTTCAGCACGCTGTAGGCCGGTCGCGTTGTCGGCGTGGGGTATTCGGCGGTCGTGATGGGATGAATGGGAATCGGTTTGCCGATCAGGCCGCAGGCCAGCGCCTCCTCCTGAATGGCAACGGCAAAATCGTACCAGCTGGCAACGCCCGCATCCGACCAGTGATACATCCCTTTCAAATCTTCCTTACCGACCACGGCCCACATGGCGGCGGCCAGCGTGAAAGCCCAGGTCGGGCCGCCGACCTGGTCGGCCACCACCTTGAGCTCGTCCCGCTGGTTCATCAACCGGAGCATGGTTAAGACGAAATTGTTGCCGTATTGGCTGTAAAGCCAAGATGTTCTGATAATTACGGGGGTCATCGAGAACATCCAGGACGTTGATCTCTCCCTGCCGTTTGGATTTGCCGTAGACCCCCAACGGGCTGCATGGGGCTTCCGGTGGGTAGGGGGTGCAGGCGGTGCCATCAAACACGTAATCCGTTGACACATGAATCAGGCGCGCGCCGGTTTTCTTTGCCGCCAGGGCAAGGTTTCTGGGCCCGGTCGCATTGACGGCGAAGGCAAGGTCCACCTCTTCTTCGGCCCGATCCACGGCGGTGTATGCCGAGGCGTTGATGATCACATCGGGCGTTTCGACACCGACGACGGAAACAACGGCATCCGCATCCGTGATGTCGATTTCCGGCAGATCGAGCGACAGGCAGTCGATGGCTGCGGGGAGCCGTATGCGTGAGCGTGGTTCCCAGCTGCCCTTTTGCACCGATGATCAGCGCCTTCATGGGAACACCTCGGCATCCTTGAACAAAACGCCCTTTTCATCCTTTTCAGACACCAGCGGATTGCCGGTTATCGGCCACTGGATGTTCAACACGGGATCGTTCCATCGAATACATCGTTCGTGTTCAGGGGCATAATAATCCGTCGTTTTGTATAAAAACTCGGCATCATCGCTCAGCACGAGAAATCCGTGAGCAAATCCGGGCGGCACCCACATCTGTTTTTTGTTTTCGGCCGTCAAATATTCGCCGATCCCTTTGCCGAAGGTCGGCGATGACCGCCGAATATCAACAGCCACATCAAAGACATCACCGCTGATGACGCGCACCAGCTTTCCCTGGGGCTGCCGGATCTGATAGTGAAGGCCGCGAAGCACGTGCTTGTTCGATCGGGAGTGATTGTCCTGAACGAAAGTGACCTGCAATCCGGTCATCTCCTTAAACTTTTTCTCATTGTAGCTTTCAAAGAAAAAACCCCTGCTGTCGCCGAACACGTCAGGTTCGATAATGAGGACATCCGGAATCTCTGTGGGGGTGATTTTCATTTGACCACAGGTTTGGTTTGTTTGTCAGTTGAATTGGTTAAGTTGGTTGGGCTCGCTTGAGTTGCCGCCTTGAGTCCATGAACATCAAACTCGCCATAGCCCATCGCCGGCGGTCCATCCCGCCCCCGCTATATATCAAATGCGTCATTGCTGACGCCGGGCAGACTCTGATTTTCAGGGAAAAAGGAACCCAATCCGGTAGCCGGGCCTGATTTTTTTTTCAGGATTTTCAACAGATATTGCCCATACCCGTTTTTCCCCATGGAATTGCCGATCGTTTCGAGCTGTTCGTCGGTAATGTAACCCGATCGCCAGGCGATCTCCTCCGGACAGGCGATTTTCAACCCTTGCCGGCGCTCCAGGATTTCCACGAAACCGGGAAGCTTCCAGCAGGGAGGCGTGGGTCCCCGTGTCCAGCCAGGCGTACCCTCTGCCCATCAGCGAGACTTCCAGCGTCCCCAGATCGAGATAGCGTTGATTCACGTCGGTAATTTCCAGTTCACCGCGAGCCGACGGGTGGATGTCCCGCGCGATCTCCACCACCTGATTGTCGTAGAAGTACAGGCCGGTGACGGCAAAATCCGATTGCGGATGCTGCGGTTTCTCCTCGATGCCGATCACCTTGCCGGTTCGATCAAAGGTCACCACGCCGTATCGCTGGGGATCGGTCACCTGGTATGCGAAAATCGTGGAAACATCGGATTTCCGATTGGCCGCCGAGAGATGTTTAGACAGATCGTGCCCGTGAAAGATGTTGTCCCCCAGGACCAGC
Source organism: uncultured delta proteobacterium (assembly GCA_963705475.1). Lineage (GTDB taxonomy): Bacteria > Desulfobacterota > Desulfobacteria > Desulfobacterales > Desulfosarcinaceae > Desulfosarcina. The sequence goes on from CAVPJS010000011.1 coordinate 215,201, forward strand.
GCACTGGGATGCGAGCCGATAAAATCGCTCCCGATGATAAATGCCTGGGCAAGGCCTTCCGGCCGGGGCTGGACCGCATAGGAGATATTGAGTCCCCATTGGTGGCCATCGCCCAGCAGCTGCTCGAAGCGGGGGGTATCCTGGGGGGTCGAGATGACGAGAATATCCCGGATGCCGGCCAGCATGAGGGTGGTCAGCGGGTAATAGATCATGGGTTTGTCGTAGATCGGCAGCAGCTGCTTGGATATGGCGATGGTGATGGGATACAGCCGTGTGCCGCTGCCGCCGGCGAGAATGATTCCCTTTCGTTGCATTATCGTTTCCCGTAGTTGGTTTCGATCCAGGTTTGATAGGCGCCGCTGGTGACGTTGGCTACCCATTGGGCATTGTCCAGGTACCACTGCACGGTTTTGCGGATACCGGTTTCAAAGGTTTCTTCCGGCGTCCATCCAATCTCGGCCTTTATCTTTGATGCGTCAATGGCGTACCGCTGGTCATGGCCAGGTCTGTCTCGGACGAAGGTGACGAGGGTTTCCCGGCGGTTTTGATCCGTGGTCACCTCATCCAGGATGCGTGCAGATGGTGTGTACCACTTCCAGATTGGTTTTCTCACTGTTTCCGCCGATATTGTAGACTTCACCAGCCCTGCCCTTTTCCAGTACCGCCATGATCGCCCGACAGTGGTCCCTGACATACAGCCAGTCACGGATGTTGGAGCCATCCCCATAGACCGGAATCGGTTTGACCGTTCAAGGCGTGGTGAATGACCAGCGGAATGAGCTTTTCCGGAAACTGGTAAGGCCCGTAATTGTTGGAGCAATTGGTGGTCAGGGTTGGCAGGCCATAGGTGTGATGGTAGGCCCTGACCAGATGGTCCGACCCGGCCTTGGAGGCCGAATAGGGGCTGTTGGGCGAATAGGGCGTGGTTTCCGAGAAGGCCGGATCATCCTTCTGCAAAGAGCCGTACACTTCGTCGGTGGACACATGCAGGAATCGAAATGCGGATTGGTCGCCCGGTCCAAGGCCCTCCCAGTAGTGGCGCACCTGTTCGAGCAGGTTGAAGGTGCCGACCAGGTTGGTCTGGATAAATTCATCCGGCGCTGAAATAGATCGATCCACATGACTCTCCGCGGCAAAGTTGACGATCGCCCACGGATGGACCTGATCCAACAGCTGAGCCACAAGCTGCCGGTCGCCGATATCCCCCTTTACAAAAATGTGGCCCGGGTTTTTCGCCAAGGGTTCCAGGTTCTCCAAGTTGCCGGCGTAGGTCAGTTTGTCCAGGTTGACAACGGTTCCTTCACCGGTCTCGAGCCAGGTGTGAACGAAGTTGGCGCCGATGAATCCAGCCCCTCCGGTAACGAGAATAGACGGCCCTGGGCGCATTACATGAATCCTTTGAGAATGTTGGGGAAAGGTCGGTTGAATTGGTTGACTGGTTTCATTGGTTTCATCAGTTGATTACCCGCTCTCACGCCCTCACGGCTGTTGTCCCCTTCGCCCTCTCATCCTCTGATCTTTTACCCTTTTCACCAGGTCACCAGGTGGTCATCTGCCCCGAGTGCTCCGACACCTGGATTGCACACCAGTTGGAAAACTTGAAAACGAAAAAGCGTTGACCGGCAAGCCTGGTCGGCACGGTATCGCTTGATGTGCCCCATTTACCTCAATAGGTTGCTTTACAGCAATTTACATACCATAAAAATTTTTACTGCACAACAACTGTGATAATATATAACTAATTGTTATTAAGTAATAAATGTCGTGCTGGAAGGATGCTTCGTCGTGTGCGGTTGTTTCAAAAAGTTGACAATGGGGAAGAATCCGTTAAATGTTGACCGTTTACTAAAAACCCGTCAAAAATCCGCATCAGTCATGGATTACCTTGCCGAGCAGTGCTTGACGAATTGGTATATCGATGAAATAGTGTCAATTTTTATGCATTCATCAATATTGACAAAATTTCTGATATGTATGGAAGAGGCCTTAATGCATAGGTGGATGATTTTCCGGCGGACACTGGTCCTGACGATGCTGCTCCTGCTCCTGCCGCCGACCGCCGGCGCAGACGCATCGAAACCGATTCGGATCGGCGCCACGGTCTCCCTGTCCGGCCGGTTCAGTGAACCGTCGGCCATGGTGCAGGACGGCTACCGGCTCTGGGAAACGCAGGTCAACCAGCATGGCGGGCTGATGGGCCGACCGGTGGAATTGGTCGTCTACGATGACCGCAGCGATCCCGACACCGCGTATCAGCGCTATCAGCAGCTGATCCACCAGGACCGCGTCGATCTGGTTCTCTCGCCCTACGGAACCCCGTTGACCCTTCAGGCATCCCAGGTCAGCGAGGCCCAGCATATGGTGATGCTGGCATGCGCAGCCTCGGGCAGGGCCATCTGGAATCGCGGCTACCGCTATGTATTCGGCATGTATGCCCTGGCCGACCGTTATTTCATCGGCATGCTGGACCTGATGGCCAGGCAGGGCCTCGACAGCGTATCGATCATTTATGAAGACAATCCCTTCAACATCGATGTGGCCGACGGCGCGGAGCGGTGGGCCAGCCGATTCGGCGTCGCCGTGGTCCTGAAGAAACCCTTCGCACCCGGGTTGGGACAATTGCGCACAGTGCTGAACGATGCCGTCGAGAAAAACGCTGCCGGGCTGATTCTGTCCGGCTACCCGCCCGAAGGCTACCACATGCTGGAACTGATGCAGGCGGTCGGCTGGCGCCCCACGGCGATGGGCATCACCATCGCACCCATCCACCCGGATTTTTACCGCAATGCCGGCCCCATGGCCGAGGGCATTTTCGGCCCTTCCCAATGGGAGCCGGACGAGCGTATCCCCTTTCCCGGGACCACCAGTTTTATCCGGGATTTCCAGGCGGCCTACAACAAGCTTCCGTCCTATCACGCAGGATCCGCCTATGCCGGCTGCCAGATTCTAGAGCAGGCCATCACCGATCTGCATGAGATCAACCACGCCCGGATCAGAGATTACATCAGCTCTCTGGACACCGTCACCGTCATCGGCCGCTTCAAAGTGGATCACCAGGGCAAGCAGGTGGGGCACAACCCCATTTTGGTGCAATGGCAGAAGGGCAGGAAAGAAATCGTCTATCCCACCAAAATGCAGACCTCACCACCGCAGTTTTAACCGTCTTCTGGAGCAAGCGCTGTGGAAAAGGACACCCCCCCACCCTTTCGGAAACGAATCCTGCTCTCGATCCTGCTTCCCGTTTTGGCCGTGGGCGTCGCCATTTGCATGGTTTCCACCAGTCTGATCACCCCGCCCATCCTCGACGACATCCGATCGCGGATCGATCTGGAGCTGAAGCACGCATCCAGCATGGCGCTCCAGGTGTGTGAAAACCATCTCAACTACCTGCTGGATCTCCGTTTGGAGGACGACCGGGAGATGAACGCCGCCCTGAAAGTGGAGGCCGCCAAAGAAATAAAAGGAATTCACAGCCATTTTAGGGACATTCAAATGATGGTGGTCAGTGGAGATGGCCGCATTCTGGAGCTCTCCGAACATCTCGATCGGGTCGATTCCCATCTCTCTCTGGTCAAACAAAAACGGGCGGAAGTACAGGATCTCTCCTTCTGGGGCCAGCCGGTCCGGTCGCACTATCTATACTTCCCCTTCTGGGACTGGTACGTGGTCGGCTACATCCACGAAGAAGCCTACCAGGCCCCCCTGATCATGGCCAAACGCGTGGTCTACGCCGGAACATTCGGGGTTCTGGCAGGCATCTGGCTGGTTCTGCTGGTGGTCGTCAACCGACTGATCAGTTCGCCCCTCAGGCGTCTGGCCGACGCCACGCGCAAGGTGGCCCAGGGAGACCTATACCCGCTGACCAATTCACGCAATGATGAGATCGGCCAAGTGGTTGAGACATTCAACCACATGGTGGCCGGCCTGGATAAAAAAAACAGGGAGGTGTCGACGCTCATCGAGGCGCTGAAAGAATCCGAGAAGCGTTACCGCGACCTTTTCGATGGCGCTGGTGAAGGCATCCTGGTGGCCGAGGCCGCCACCAAACGGTTCCGCTACGCCAATCCCGCCATCTGCCGCATGCTGGGCTATTCGGAAGCGACGCTGACGTCGATGGGCGTTGCGGATATTTATCCCCAAGCGGAGCTGCCCCGGATCTCGGCCCATTTCGAAAAACAGGCCCAGGGGACGGGTGGTGGGATGATATCAGACGTCAGATGCCTGCGCAGCGATGGCACGGTCCTCTTTGTCGATATCAAGGCCACCCCGGTCACCGTGGACGGGGTCGACTGCAATCTTGGTTTCTTCACCGACGTGACCACCCGTCGCGCCGCGATGGTTGAACACCGTGAGCTGGAAAACCGGCTCCACCGCTCGGAGAAGATGGAAGCCCTCGGCCTGCTGGCCGGCGGGGTGGCCCATGACCTGAACAACATTCTCAGCGGGCTGGTCAGTTATCCGGAATTGCTGCTGCTTGACCTTGCCGACGACAGCCCCCTGCGAGGCCCCATCGGGACCATCGAAAACTCGGGCAAGCGGGCGGCGGCGATCGTCCAGGATCTGCTGACCCTGGCCCGACGCGGGGTGGCCGTGTCCCAGGTGACCAGCCTCAACCAGATCGTCAGCGACTACCTGCATTCCCCGGAACATGAGAAGCTGAAACAGTACCACCCCAATCTTGCCTTCGATGTGAATCTGGACGACGGCCTGATGAATGTCAAGGGGTCTCCCGTTCACCTTTCCAAAACCGTGATGAACTTGGTATCCAATGCCGCCGAGGCGGCTGATCCGGCCAACGGATTCATCGCCCTGTCCACCCGCAACCAGTATGTCGACAGCCCCATCCGGGGATACGACGAAGTCAAGCAAGGCGACTATGCCGTGCTGACGGTCAGCGATGACGGCAGCGGCATCGCCCCCGAGGACCTGAAACGGATTTTTGAACCCTTTTACTCGAAGAAGGTCATGGGTATGAGCGGCACGGGGTTGGGCATGGCGGTGGTGTGGGGAACGGTGAAGGACCACAACGGCTATATCGACGTGGTGAGCACCCCGGGCCGGGGAACCCGCTTCACGCTCTATTTTCCGGTGACCCGAGAAACCCGCCATGCCGACATCGAAGGCCGTTCCATCCACGGGCTTCAAGGCCAGGGCGAAACCATTCTGGTCGTGGACGACATCCCGGAACAGCGGGAAATCGCCACGCGCATCCTGACCCGATTAGGTTATGCGGTTGAATCGGTCCCCAGCGGTGAGGCCGCCGTCGAATACATGAAAACGGGACCGGTCGACCTGCTGGTCCTGGATATGATCATGGATCCGGGCATGGACGGCCTGGATACCTACCGGGAAATTCTCAAGATCCGCCCGGGCCAGAAGGCCATCATCGCCAGCGGCTTTTCCGAAGACGATCGCGTCCGGGAGGCCCATCGCCTCGGCGCTGCCCAGTATGTCAAAAAACCCTATACCCTGGAGAGCATCGGCATGGCCGTGAAAACCGAGCTCGGCTCGAATTAACCGAACAGCCGCGTGATCTCGTCCACATCAAAGTCGGGCCAACCGACCGAAGTCTCTTTTTCCATGGCATCGATACCAGGCCCGGATTCGGTTACGACCCCGATATCCGTGGCCACGATAGCGGCTTTCTTCAATTCGGACAGCAGCCGCTGCGCACGATCCGGCCGGCAGCAAATCAACAGGCTGCCGGATCCGATGAGCCCCAGGGGATCGATGCCCAGCAGCTCCCCCATGCGACGCGTCTGGGGATAAACCGGCAGCGCATCGCATCGGATGCGAATGCCCCTGCCGCCGGCCTGGCTCAACTCCGTCAAAGCCGTGGCGATGCCGCCCTCGGTCACATCGTGAAGGGCGGACACCCCGCCGACGGTCCATGCAATCCGGGCTTCCGGCAGGATGCTGATCATGGACTGAAATTGACCGCAGGCATCGATTTCGGCGGCAGTCATTCCCTTTTTCAGAAGCAGGTTCCTGAACTCCGCAGCAATGATGGCGGTTCCTTCCACGGCGACGCCCTTGGTCACCAACACCCGGTCGCCGGGAGCCATCCGGCGCTTGCGGATCAGATCGTTGCGAGTAATCGTGCCGGCCATCATGCCGGTCACCACCGGCCGGCAAACGGCGTCGGTGATCTCCGTGTGTCCCCCGCACAGGGTGATACCCCATGCCGTACAGGCATCATGGAGGTCGTCAAAGATCCGCCGTACCTGGTTGCGGGAGAATCCACAGGGCAGCAACAGGGTGGCCAGCATCCAGCGCGCTTCGGCACCGGCAGTGGCAAGGTCGTTGGCATTGATCAACACGGCGTATCGGCCGATGGACTCGGTGGCAAAGGTAATGGGGTCGGTCTTGAGCACCAGTACTTTTTCTCCGTCAATATCGACGGCCGCAGTGTCCTCACCCACCGTCGGCCCGACGATCACCGACGGGTCTTCGACACGATAGCGCTCCAGCAGTTCTCCAAGAAATGGGTTGGGTAGCTTGCCCGCCGGAAGCGAAACGCCATCGGCGATAATCGGCTCCAGTTCCGCGAGCGTCTCGACGACGAACCGGCAGTCAAGATCCGCGGGGATCGGCCGGCCGTTGGAGAGATAGGCCGTCAGGGCCCCGGCATCGCAACCGGCTTGCATGTCGAAGCGATAATCACCCACCACCAGCACGTGGGCGGGATCCACGCCCATTTTCCGGGCGGCCAGCAGCACCCCCTCCCCGGACGGTTTGATTTTCACCGGATCTTCGCGGGTGACCATGACGTCGACATCCGCCAGACGAAGGGTGGCGAAGTTTTCCAGGGCCCTGGCGACCGACGCACGGCTGTTGCGGGTCAGGATGCCCACCGGCAGGCCGGCGGCCTTGATGGAATCGACGAGATGTTCGGCACCGGCATTGGGCTGCGATACGGCTGCGCCCTCCAGTTCGAAGCGGTCCAACTGCCGGGCCATGTCCATCCGCTGCGCAGGGTCGTCGACGCCGGCCATGAACTCCAGCACGGGAACCTCACCCGGGCAGTCGATGGCCTTTTTGATCACCGAAAAATCAAGGGATCCGGGCCGGGTCAGGGTGCCGTCGAAGTCAAACAGAACCGCGTCGATACGATAGGGTGCGTGGGCCATGGGTTCACCCTGTACCTGAATCGGGAAAAAGGTCGACGGACTGCTCCTGGAGCTTGTATTTCTGGACCTTCCCGCTGGCGGTCAAGGGGAACCTGTCTACGAACGCCACATGTTGGGGAATCTTGTAGCGGGCGATCTGTCCCCGGCAGAAATCCTTGACGTCGCTCTCGGTGATATCGGCCCCCGCCTTCAGGATAATGAAAGCGCCCACCGCTTCCCCGTACTTCCGGCTGGGCACCCCCACCACCTGGACGTCCATGATGCCTTCCATGCCGAAGAGAAATTCTTCGATCTCCCGGGGATAGATGTTCTCGCCGCCGCGGATAATCATGTCCTTGTGGCGGCCGGTGATGGCCAGGTACCCATCCTCGTCCAGAACTCCCCGGTCGCCGGAGTGGAGCCAGCCGTCGGCATCGATGGCCATGGCCGTCGCCTCGGGCATTTTATAGTAGCCTTTCATCACGCTGTAGCCCCGGCAGCACACCTCCCCCTGCTGCCCGGCCGGCAGGGACACGCCGGTCTGCGGGTCCACGATCTTGATGTCGATCTGCGGCATGGCCCGACCCACCGTCTCCGTGCGCCGACGCAGATCGTCGTCGGGCAGGGTCTGGGTCATCACCGGTGAATTCTCGGTGAGGCCGTAGCAGATGGTTATCTCGTTCATGTGCATGCGGTCCATGACCTGGCGCATCACCTGCACCGGACACGGAGAACCGGCCATGATGCCGGTGCGCAGGGAGGAGAAATCGAATTTGTCGAACAGCCGGTGCTCCAACAGGGCAATGAACATGGTGGGGACGCCGTAAAGGGCCGTGCAGCGCTCCTGCTCTACCGATGCCATGGTCTGGACCGGATCGAAGGTTTCCAGAATCACCATGGCTGCGCCGTGGTTTACGGCGGCCAGCACCCCCAGCACGCACCCGAAGCAGTGAAACAGGGGCACCGGCAGACAGAGCCGGTCCTGCTCGGTGAAGCGCTGGTTGTTGCCGACCCACCAGCCGTTGTTGCCGATGTTGTGGTGGGAGAGCATCACCCCCTTGGGAAAGCCGGTGGTGCCGGAGGTGTATTGCATGTTCACCACGTCGTGCACGTCAAGGTCGGCCTGGCGGGAAGTGTACTGGCTGTCGGTCACCAGAGACGCCAGGGCCATGATTTCCGGCAGGCTGTACATGCCCCGGTGCTTTTCCTGGCCGAGGAAGCAGACGCGCTTCAGGTGAGGGAAACGCCGGCTGACCAGCCGCCCCCGCGCCTGGACCTTCAGCTCCGGCACCAGGTGGTAGACCGTCTGGATGTAATCGGTGTCCTGATAGCCGTCGATGATGAAGAGGGTCTCGGTGTCTGAATGCGCCAACAGGTAGGCCAGTTCGGCGGTCCGGTAATTGGTGTTGACCGTAAGCAGCACGGCACCCACCTTGGCCGTGGCGAACTGAAGGGCAACCCAGTAGGGGATGTTCGTGGCCCACACCGCCACCTTCTCTCCCTTTTTCACCCCCAGGGCCATCAACCCCTTGGCCAGCTGATCCACCACCCGGGCAAATTCGCGGTAAGAGAGCCTGAAATCCCGATCCACATAAATCAGTGCGTCGCGGTTCCCGTGGGCGGCCACCGTGCGGTCGAGGATCTGCCCCAGGGTCAAGGACTGCAAGTGCTGCGGTGCCATGGGCGCCTCCTATCGGGGAATGTAAAGCACGGCGTAAATGGCCGCCGGCTGGGCCCCCTTGCAGCTGACATAGTGGGGAACGATGGAGTTGTAATAGATGCTGTCACCGGCTTCCAGAAGGTAAGTCTCGGTGCCGTAGGTGACCTCCACCCGGCCGGCGTATACCACGATGAATTCCTCACCCTCGTGACTGGACAGCTCCTTGGCCTTTTCCGATTCCGGCAGGAGCTCCACGTAAAAAGGCTCCATGTGGCGGTCGCGCTTGCCGCTGCCCAGCGAGTAAAACTTCAGCGCCACGGGCTTGTGCTTGCCCCGCAGCAGGCTCAACTCCTGCTTGCGGTCATCGCGTCGGACCACCAGCGGGTCGCTGCTGATCTGGTCGTCAAGAAACGTGCCCAGCCGGACATCCAGGGCCCGGGCTATTTTGAGCAGGGGCCCCAAGGAGGGGTAGACGTCGTCTTCGATAATCGTGGAAAGGAATCCGGCATCAAGACCTGTCCGCTGGGCGAGGGCGTCCAGAGACAGATCCTGTTTGGTCATGAACGTCCGAATGCGCTGACCGACTTTCTCTGTTTTCATTTAACTGATCTTCTCCATTGTATTCAGCCACCGCTATCCTGTATTGTTAAGATCGGATATGGTAGCATAATCCAGTTAAAATTCAGTGTGCCCTGAACACAATAGCTGTAAGCTGTAAGCTCAAAGCTAACCCCTGAACCCTGAACCTCTGAAACAGCAAACCGTCCCTATAACCCAAACCACCGCATTGGCAAAGGCTTTTTTGACTCCGCCATGGATCACGGTCTGAATCGAAATGCAGCGATGCAAGAACGGGTCGAACGGATGTTCCACCGCCTGGTCGACGGGGTCTATCGTCGATGGCCCCGACCGGCGCCCCCGTCCCATCGTCTCAGATCCTGCCGCATCGTCTCCCACCGCGGTCAACACGACAACCGCAGCCGGTTCGAAAACACCCTGGCGGCGTTTGACGCGGCGTTCGATGCCGGGGTCTGGGGCATCGAACTGGATCTGCGCTGGACCCGTGACCAGGTGCCCGTGGTCTTTCACGACCCGGACACCCGCCGCCTGTTCGATGAAGATGCCAGAATCGATCACATGGCCCTGGCCACCATCCAGGAAAGATTTCCCTCGATCCCGACCCTGTCTGAGGTGATCGACAGATACGGCGGCCGGCTGCACCTGATGATGGAAATCAAGAACGACCCCAACCTGGCGCCCGCGGTGCAGTCCCGCCGCATGCAAAAACAGCTCGAGGCCCTTTCCCCCGGGAAGGATTTCCACCTGATGGGCCTGCATCCAGCCCTGTTCGGCCATTTTGCCTTTCTACCGGCCAGGGCCTTTGTGCCCATCGCCCGGATGCGAATCGACCGCTTCAGCCGCATGACGGAAGCCAATCGATGGGGTGGCATTGCCGGCCACTACCTGCTGGCGACCCAGGGGTTGATCACCCGCCATCATCGGCTGGGTCAGGGTGTCGGCACCGGCTTTGCCGATTCCCGGCGCTGTCTGTTTCGGGAGGTCACCCGCGGTGTGGATTGGATTTTTTCCAATCGAGCGGCCGAGATGCAGGCCATTTGTGGACGGAGGTCCGAAGACTGACATCACCCTTCTGTTCTCTGTCCTCAGTCCTCGGACATCCGTCTCTTTTAAAGCAGTGCCGCCTGTGCCTTACCCTTCTCCTCATCGACGAAATAGAGCAAAATGGCACCGGCGGCAAACAGGATCAGCACGGAGGCCATGCTCCATCGGGCGGCCATGGCGCCCACCCGAACCAGATCCGCGGCCGTGGGATCGGCCGGCATGAGTATCCGGCGCATGAGCAGGCCCACGCCGCCCACCAGCACCGGGCCGATGATGGTGGCGAATTTTCCCAGCATGTTGTAAAAGCCGTAAAATTCCGCCGGTTTGTCCGCCGGAATCAGGCGCGCGTAATAGGAGCGGGAAAGGGCCTGGATCCCTCCCTGCACCAGTCCGATGACCACCGCCAGCACGTAGAATTCTTCCTTGCGGGTCATGGTGATGCCCCAGAAGGTGGCCGCCACGTATACGCCGATGGCGATATAGATGCCTTTTCGCGGACCCAGCCGCTGGCCCAGCCGGCCGAATACCAGGGCCGCCGGGAAACCCACAAACTGGGTGACCAGAAGGGCCAGGAGAAGATCGTTGGCGGCAAATCCCAAACTCATGCCGTAATCCACCGCCATGCGGATGATCGTGTCCACGCCGTCGATGTACAGCCAGTAGGCGCACAAGAACAGCAGGACGGTCTTCATGTGCCGCATGCGGCCCAAGGTGTGCTTGAGCTGGTCAAAACCGCCGGACCAGATGCCGGTGGTGGCCGTCCGCGTCGCAGCCGTCGGCGCTTCAGGGACCCAGAACAGGATGAACAAGGTAAAAACGCCCCACCACAGCGCCACGGTTAAAAAGCCGATCCGCACCGCCTGGCCGGCATCGGCCAGACCGAACCGCTGGGGCATGGTCACCATCAGCACGTTGATCAGAAAGAGCAGCCCACCGCCCAGGTAGCCCATGGAAAAGCCGAAGCCCGACACGAAATCCACATCCTCTTTTCCCGCCACCTCCGGCAGCAGGGCATCGTAAAAGATATTGGCGCCCGAAAAGCCGATCACACCCAAGACATAGACCACCACGGCAAAAGCCCATTGCCCCTGGCCCACGACGTAGAGGGCGCCCGTCATCAGCACGCCCAGGTAGGCAAACAGGGCCAGAAAGCGTTTGCGGGCGGAACCCCGATCGGCCACGGCACCCAATATCGGTGCGGCCAGGGCCACCAGCAGACCGGCCGCGGCATTACCCAGCCCCAACCGGGCCGTGCTGAGATTGACGTCGACGCCGGCACTCCAGTACTGCTTGAAAAAAACGGGGAAAAACCCGGACATCACCGTGGTGGCGAAAGCGGAGTTGGCCCAGTCGTACATGGCCCAGCCCCATACGGACTTTCTACGTGATTTCATGACGATCGTGCTCCTCGGGTCAGCGGTGCTCATTTTGACTTGAAAAAAGGGGCCGCCAACCGTATCCTTGAAGGGCAGCCCAATGCCCCGAACCCTAACGGTCGATTCGGATGGATATGAACAGCGACGCCTTAAACCTGCCGGTATTCTTCCCAAATGAGGATTTTGACACGCACTTTAAGGTATTCCACGAATTGATGTCAAACAAGGTGTTCGAAATCCTGCTGGTGGCCAGCCCTTACGACGCCTATATTCTGGAGGAAGACGGGAGCCTGGCGTCCAAGATCATCAATGAATACCGTGGACTGAACTTAAGCCGCCCGCCGCGGATCACCCAGGCGGCCACTGCCGCCCAGGCCATGGGCATGCTGGCCCGCAAGCCGTTCCACCTGGTCATTGCCATGCCCCACCTGGACGACATGGACGTGTTCGACCTGGGTCTGCAGGTCAAACGCGCCCACGCCGACCTGCCGGTGGTGCTTCTGGCCCACAGTGTCAAAGGGATCTACCCGGCACCGGAGGGAAAGGACACCTCCGGCATCGACCAGACCTTCATCTGGTCCGGGGATTCGGACCTGCTGCTGGCGATCGTCAAGAGCATGGAAGACCGGCTCAACGTGGCCGCCGACACCGAGAAAGCGATGGTGCGGGTCCTGATTCTGGTGGAGGACTCTCCCCTGTACACGTCCTATTTTCTGCCGCTGATCTATAAGGAGGTGGTCAACCAGACCCAGGAGGTGCTTGAAGAGAGCCTGAACCAGGAACATCGTCTGCTCAAAATGCGCGCCCGGCCGAAGATTCTCGTGGCCGAGAGCTACGAACAGGCCATGTCCTTGTATCGGCGGTACGGGGACTTCCTGTTCGGCATCATCTCCGACACCCGGTACCCCAAGGGCGGCACGGTCACGGCCGATGCCGGCTACCTCTTCCTGAGTGAGGTCCGCCAGGCGATTCCCGACCTGCCGCTTCTGCTGATCAGCAACGAGCCCCAGAACAGGCAATTGGCCGAACGGGTGCCGGCTATCTTCCTGGACAAGAACAGCGACGAGCTGCTGGCCGAAATCCACCAGTTCTTTTTGGATGCCCTGGGATTCGGTGATTTCGTCTTCAGGCGGCCCAACGGCAGCGAAATCGCGCGTGCCGCCAATCTCAAGGCACTGGAGGAAATCCTGCCGACGGTACCCGATGAATCCCTGCTCTACCATGCCACCCGCAACCGTTTCTCCAACTGGATCATGGCCCGCGGTGAAATCGCCATGGCATCACGCTTGAGAAAGGCCAAGGCCGACGATTTTTCCGGCGTGGACGACATCCGCCAGTATATCATCGCCCACATCCACGCGCTTCGCAAATGGCGCCAGAAGGGGGTGGTGGTGCATTTCAATTCCAAGGACTACGACCCCGAGATCTCCGATTTCGTTAAAATCGGCAAGGGGTCTCTGGGCGGAAAGGCCAGAGGGCTGGCCTTCGTGTCCAACCTGCTGCGCCGATCACCCCACCTGCAGGAACGCTACCCGGATGTCACCATCCAGGTGCCGCAAACCCTGGTCATCACCACGGAGGGGTTCGACGCCTTTATCTCCCACAACGGGCTGGAACCGTCAGCCATGGCGAACGAATCGGACGACCAGATTGCCAAGGCCTTTCTCGGGGGCGAAATGCCCCCCTGGCTGGCGGAGCAGTTGAACCGGTTCCTGGAAGCCGTTCATCAGCCCTTGTCGATCAGGAGTTCGGGGCTGCTCGAGGATGTTCACAACCACCCGTTCACCGGCCTGTATAAAACCTACATGGTGCCCAATAACCACCCGGACTTTTCCATTCGCTGCAACCAGCTGGTCACGGCCGTGAAGCTGGTATACGCCTCCACCTGGTTCCGGGACCCGAGGCGTTTTTTAAGCGGTACCGCATACCGGATCCGCAGAGATCAGATGGCCGTGATCATCCAACAGCTGGTGGGCAGCCGGCACGGCATGTTTTTCTACCCGGACATCTCCGGCATCGCCCAATCCAACAATTTCTATCCGGTGGCACCCTTGAAAGCCGAAGACGGCGTCGCCCGCATCGTCATGGGATTTGGCCGGGGAATCCCGGAAGGGGACCCGTCGCTGCGTTTTTCACCCGCCTATCCCCAGGTGCTGCCCCAGTTTTCCAAGGTGGAAGACATCCTGGCCAACGCCCAGCGCCAATTCTGGGCCCTGGGCATGGAGGGGATTCCGGACGACCTCTACTTCGAACGGGGCGTCAATGTGGAAAAGCGCCACGTGGACGATGCCGAATCCGAAGCGCCGGTCATGCGGTTGGCCGGAACTTTCGTTGCTGCTGAGAACCGCATCCGGGACAGCGTGAACGTCCCCGGCAGCCGGGTGCTCACCTTTGCGCCGGTGCTTAAATACGACCGCTTCCCCCTTCCCGGACTGCTCAAGGACCTGCTGGCCATGGGTCGGGACGGCATGGGCTGCGCCGTGGAGTTCGAATTTTCGATCAACCTGACCGGCGACAATGGCCACAAGGGCATTTTCAATATCCTCCAGATGCGGCCCATGTCCGCCGGAGAGGATCTGCACGACGTGGAGGTGACCGATGAGGATGCCGCCAATGCATTTTGCTTCACCACCCAGGCCCTGGGCCATGGCCGCAAACAGACCATGGCCGACATCGTCTTTGTCAGGCCCGACACCTTCGACCCTGCCGACACGGTGGCCATCGCCCAGTCCATCGCCGCCGTCAACCAGCGCCTGGTGAAGGAAAAACGACCCTACCTGCTGATGGGTCCCGGGCGATGGGGATCCTTTGACCGATGGCTGGGCATCCCGGTAAAATGGCATGACATCGATGGCGTCGGAGCGATGGTGGAAATACGAAACGCCATGCTGAACGCCGACCCATCCCATGGATCCCACTTTTTTCAACATATCACCGCCAACGGGATCCCGTACCTGACGGTTTCCGAAGGAAACGGCGACTTCATTCGTTGGGACGCCCTGCGGGCCTCGCCGACCGCATTTTCCGACCACCACCTAAACCATGTGCGTTTGGATCAGCCGTTGATTCTCAAATGCGATGGCCGACATTCGCGGGCGGTTGTCCTGCTGGAAGAGCACGTTACCGGATGATGCCCCGGCCATTCAAGCTGCCCGTACTGTTACTGGTGATACCTGCGCTGGTCGTCGCCGCGTGCAGTCCGCTGGCCCCCCGCCGTTCCATGCCGCCGCCTGGCCAGACGACGCAGTTGACCGACAGCGAACAGATCGCTGGTGAAACCCTGGCCTATCTCATGGAAGTCGTGCTCGGACAGGCGGGGAATCCGGCGGAGCGCGCCACTTGGGCCACCCGGGGACTCAACCTTCCCCTGGACTTCGACCTGGTTTCCAGACGCATGTTCGGACCGGTACCCCTGCGTGCGGAACTGATGGTGCTGGACACCAACATATTGGGTCTTTCCGAGGTGCTGTATCACTACGACCGCCGTCTGAATCTCTTTAAGGGAAAAAAAGAAAACGACAGCCTCTATCCTTGCGCGGAGCTCATGGCCACGCGATTGTTTCTGGTCCACAAGCTCAACCGGGGGGAGAAAGTCGGCCTGTCGGCGATGATTCGCTATAAAGGATTGTTCACCCCGGGCAGCCGTAATGCCAATGACACCGAACTGGCCGCCATGAACCTCAGCGATAAGGAATTCAGCTTCCTCAAGGCGGTTTTTCAATCGGAACCCGCCTTCTTGAAGTATATGGAGCATCCGTTTCTGGTCAGCACCTTGCGGAGAATCGGTGCGGCAGAGCAGGACGCGTTCACCCTGATGGCGGACCAATCCGCCAATTACCGCCGATGGGCATGCCCTGCCCGCAAGCCAATGCAGCGATCACCGGTCACCATCGCCATTCTGCCGTCCATGAATCCCATGTTCGATGCATCCCCCGGACCGGCCGGGGCGGTGACCCCCTCCCATGACTATCAAGCCATCCTGAATCATCTCAAGAAAGCCATCTTGGAGGAGCTGGCGCGAAAACGCCTGGATACCGGCCAGACCGAGTCCACCACCCAACACCCTGTTTTTTTCACGCCGGAGAGGCCAATGGCCATCCACCCGGGAAATGCCGGTCGGGTGATTGAGGATGTTTGCCCGAAGGCAGATTTCACTTTGATTCTATTGGGAAAAAATGTCTATCGCGCCATTCATATCGACCCTGAGAACGATATTTATCCCCACGAGAAGCGGATCTACCTGGACGTTGACGACGTCCGGTATCAACAGATCGACGACGACATCGAGGCCGTCGTCAACGCTGTCATGCCGGCCTTGACGGCTGCCGCATCCGAGCGGGTCGCTGAACCCGCCCCACCCCTCCCGAACCCATCGCCCCGGCTATGATCCAAGTCGGATTCTTTTCTAAAGGAAATCCGAAACCCGGCGATATCAGAATCAACGAACCACGATACGGACAACGCAACGGTCGCCCATCGAGCACATGCACCGGCGCGTTGTAACCAACGCTAGGAGTGCCGGCCATGGAGAAAAAAAAGGAAGTCGTCTTTTTCGATGATCTGGGTTTCGGGTGGTTGGTGGATGCAGAGACCCTTCGAAAAATGCGCGACAAAGTCTCGATTCAGCAGTTACTGATCCAGCGCTCTTTGGCCGATCTGCTCCGCAAAAGAGAACCCCTGTAAAATCAGGCCCGCCGGTCCGGATCCGGATCCATTTTCTTCAGCATCACCCACACCTCCTTGCAAGGTTCTTCAATCGTCTCTATCCCGACGGGTTTTCTCATGTCGCCATGGCCGCAGTGGTCGTGCCATGCGCGGCTGATTTTGTTTTTTTCTTGAAAAAAAAAGTCATTGCGCTACTGTGGGGCCCATGAAAAATACAGTTCGAACAATCGGCTGGATCTTTTTTATGAGCATGCTGATTGCCCCGCCGAATGCGATATGGGGCCAGGACACAAAGGCGCCGGCCAAACTGACGCTGGTCAGAGCGGTCATGTGCGAAACCATTCAGGAATACCTACCGGCCAACCCGGCCGTCGTTTTTTCCATCGACCTGGGACGGGTGTCGTGCTTCACGGAATTCGATCCGGTTCCCGAAAAAACTTACATTCAGCATAAATGGTATCAGAATGACATCCTGGTCACGGAAAAACGATTGACCATCAACCCGCCCCGCTGGTCTTCGTTCACCAGCGTGCAGCTCAGGGAATCGGACAAGGGGCCTTGGCGAGTCGAGGTGACCGATGAAAACGACAATCTCATGCACACCTTGCGATTCAGCATAACGGATTGACGCCCATGGACCCGTTGATTCCTTTTAACACCGGCCTGCGCTGGCAGGACATCGTCGACATCCTGCTCAACAGCTATATCCTGTTCAGGCTTTACGTCCTTTTCCGGGGCACCAATGTGATCCGGATGATCATGGCCATCGCCATGCTCTGGATGATCGAGCGCCTGGCGGTCAACATGGGCCTGATCGTCACCAGCTGGGCCATGCAGGGCATCATCGCCGCCGCCGCCCTGATCGTCATCATCGTGTTTCGCAACGAAATTGCCAGCGTGTTGCAAACCCGCGATTTCAAATCTTTTTTCTGGGGTTTCCCCCAGCCTCAGGTCCGAACACCGGTGGACGTCATCGTGGAGAGCGTCTACGAACTGGCCCGCCGCAAACTGGGCGCGCTGATCGTCCTGCCGCTGCAAAAAAGCATCGACACAGTGGTGCAGAGCGGCATCCCCTGGCAGGGCAAGCTCTCTCGGGAAATGCTGCTCAGCATTTTCTGGCATGGCACACCGGTGCACGACGGTGCCACGATCGTCTATGGAGACCGGATCGTGGAAGTCGCCACCATTCTGCCCCTCTCCAAAAGAACCGATCTGCCCGCCTACTTCGGCACCCGGCATCGCGCCGCCGCCGGACTGACCGAGCAGACCGATGCCATCGTGATCGTGGTGTCCGAAGAGCGCGGCCAGGTCACGGTGTTCAAGGAAGAATCGATCATCCATATCAAAGATAATATCGAACTGAGCAGGGTATTGCGCGAATACACCGGGGAGGTGACCACCACCGACGGCCTGAAACGACGCACGGTGGAGCTGGGTATCGCCGCCATGATCTGTCTGGCCAGCATCACGGGCATCTGGTTCAGTTTTGCCCGCGGTTTCGAGACCCTGGTGACCCTGGAGGTTCCCGTCGAATTCATGAACCGGGACCCCAGGATGGAGATTTTTGCCGCATCGGCCAGCAGCGTCAGACTTCAGCTCAGCGGCTCGGGGACGCTGATCAAATCCGTGCGCCCCGATCAGGTGAAAGTGAAGCTCAGCCTGGCCAACGCGGTAGCCGGCAGCAATCAGGTGCCCATCGCCCGGGACAGCATCACCCTGCCGCCGGGAATTCAACTCAAAAAGGTGGACCCCCAGGCGCTGGAGGTCACCCTGGATCTGCCGGTTGAAAAAACCCTTCCCGTTCAGGCGACCTGGACCGGCAAGTTGGCCAAGGGACTGATCATGGAAGATGTCCGCCTGGTCCCGGATACCATCAAGGTGGTGGGGGGCAGCCTCATGCTCAAAGGCATCCAGACCATATATACCGAAAAAATCCCCCTCGAAGGCATCACCACCGGCGGCACCGC
The DNA here is from genome assembly GCA_963705475.1 of uncultured delta proteobacterium. GTDB lineage: Bacteria > Desulfobacterota > Desulfobacteria > Desulfobacterales > Desulfosarcinaceae > Desulfosarcina. The sequence goes on from CAVPJS010000011.1 coordinate 233,601, forward strand.
AACGGTGAGCTTCGTGCTACAGCCTTCGTCGCTGAAGCTTGAAAATGGCGTCAGAAACCGCGTGGACGTAATCTACAAAGTCAAACGGCGCCCGGCGGCCTCCTCCTGACACCCGCGACCGCTCACCGCAGATCCGCGAGCGCTGCCGCCGCCTCATCTGGCCCAACCCGGAAACAGAACCGTTCTAATACGCGAGGGACAGCGAGAGACAGACCTATCCGTCCATCTGCAGCCTGTATCAGCGCCCCGCCTTCGTCGAGGACCCGTCGTTGTGAGCACCGACGGCAGCCGCGGCGAATTGCCGCACGACCTGCTGTCGTGTCCCTCCTGAAGGTTGCCACGGGGCAAGGGGGACGAAATCGCCATATCAGGTTCATCGCGGCGATCTCGTCAGCTTCGGATTTGATGCCCTCGTATAAAGTCACCCATCCGCATGCGCATACAGGTCGATTTCTATTTGGCGCCACCGGCCCCGCCGCTGCCCGATCCACCGCCGCCGCTGCCCGATCCACCGCCGCCGCTGCCCGATCCGCCGCCGCCGCTGCCCGATCCGCCGCCGCCGCTGCCCGATCCGCCGCCACCGCTGCCCGATCCGCCGCCACCGCTGCCCGATCCGCCGCTGCCTGACTTACCGTTAATGCCTCCCTTGCCGATGGAACCCGCATGTTGGTTGGCAATCTGCTGGGCTGACGCCCGGTCAGCCTGTTTGGCAATCAGGTGACGCAGCTGCTTCATTTCCTGGTAGGTATAGCGATGCTGCAGTGCCTGGCAGAGGGCGTCGGACACCTCGGAAGAGTGAACCCCCAACCTCGCCATGGTGCGGGTGGTCTGCATGGTCTGAATGGCCAGCTCGTTCTCCTCCGCCTTATTTTGCGTCTGCTGACGGCTCTGGGCCTGCAGCTGGGCCATCAGCGTTTCCATGTCCTCGGTCTTCATCCCTGCTGCCAGACTGTCGGCAACGGCCTTGGTCAAGGTGTCGATGCTTTTTTTATCGTCGGACAGGGATTTGGCCAACCGGTTGGCATGCGCGTATCGGCTGCGCACGGTCTCCATGGCTGCGATCACCTGCTGTTCCTCAGCCTGCTTGGCCATGCCTTCCATGGCCTTGCTCATCACCGGTTCGGTGGGAAGCCCCGCTTTGGCGGCGGCCATGACCGTCTGCTGGGCATGCACGATGTCTTGTTGCTGAAATCGATGGTGGACCATCTGGGTCAGCATCTTCCGGGCCTGAGCTTCAGGTATGCCCAGCGCAGTCATTTCGCGGGTCTGCTGCGCAATGTTTTCCCTGGCCTGCTGGGACAGGCCCTCAGATTCGTCAGCAGATGCCGCCGATATCAGGCAGAATAAAACCGAAATGATTAAACTAAGTCTTTTCATAACCCCTCCGTGTTGAATGATCGTGATCTTTTGTCTGTATAACGAAGACAACCCGGAAAGGTTACAAACGCGGATCGTAAATGCAGTTCGCCGAGCCAAAATCGTCACTTTCTTTCATCTGGCAGGGAGGAAGGAACATCACCCCATCCAGCACATAGTAGTATCGGAACGGGTGTCCCGACGGCAGAGACACCGCCCATCGGCCACCCACACGCCTGGCTTCATGGGGCGCAAAGTCATCCAGGCTGCAGAACAGGGTCACCTGGCGCGCATCCGGTTTGTCCAGGTAAAGGACCAGCGTGTCATCTTGAACCTGGTAATCATGGGTGGCACAGCCGGCAGTCAAAACCAACCAACCGGCAATCAGCATCAGGCGCGTCATGTGCGTTCCTCCACATTCAAAATGGAGTTCTCCCCGCCGAAATCATCCTTTTCGCTGGCGGGTAGGGTGGGGTCGGATATCCGGCGGCTGCCGTCCAGGATGTAGGCGAATCGATGCTCGCCGGAAGGCACCGGCAGGTCGATTTCCCAGTATCCGCTGCTGCCGATGCGCACCATGGAAATCCGCTGCCACCCGGTGAAGGACCCGGCCAGCTCCACCTGGCCGGCGGCGGGCTCGAACAGGACGAACCGATTGCTGCACAGGGGCGGAGCCGGCGGCTGAAAAACGCTGAAAAGCATCAGCACAGCTGCGGTAAAACCGGCGGCGACATACCCCAGGGGCCTGAAAAAGCGTTTCAGGCTGTCCCCAGCCGATGGCCGCCATCTTTGTGCCGATGTCAGATCAGGCATGTCCGGCGGCTTGCGAACCAGCTGTTCCTGCACCAGCAGTTCCAGGGTTTGCGTGTAAAATGCTTGATCGGAGCGGACTTTTTCGATGAACTGTTTCTTTTCGTCCAGGTCCATTTCATTGTCGATGTACATGCTGGAGAGATAATCCATCATCTCTGGCCTCCATCTGTTAGTATCGCCTTCAAGCTGAGGCGGGCCCGGTGAACCTTGACTTTCACGTTGGACTCGCTGATCTCGAGCAGTTCGGCGATCTCCCGATATGAAAATCTTTCGGTCGCCAGCAGCGCGATCAATTCTCGGTCAATCGGGTTGAGCTGCTGGATGGCGTCGATCATGCGGTTGTAGGCCTGTTTCTGGATGAGTTGGCGTTCGGGATCATCCTCCGGAGACGCCTGGTCGTCTCCAAGCAGATTTTCCTCCCGACGTTTACGCATGGCATCCAGGGCGGCATTCCTGGCAATGGTATACAGCAGGGCGCCATGGTTGCCGCTGCGGCCATATCGGGAAAGGTATCGAGTGAAGCTTTCCTGCGTGAGATCGCAGGAAAGATGGTGGTTCCCGGTCAGGCGGAGCAGGTAGGCGAACACCCGGCCTCGGTTTTCCGTGTAAAATGTATCGTAAGATTCCACTTCTATTTAACGATCGAGCAGCTCAAAGGTTACATTGCCGTGCCATTTTTTTCTGGGATTATAACATATCTTAATATTTTCTGATAGTTAACTTGTTTTTCACGGAATTGGGCCACTGGTTGATTCAGCTACAAGTACTTAATTTCCTATATTTTCTTGACAAACAGACGAACTCCTGACATCAAGTTAACTTTCAGAACAGCGATTATCATTTACAATTTAGATGCTTAGCAATCGACAGCCGCTGCCGGATGCAGCTTCAATCGACTCGAACCGGGAATGTGAAACAAACAATTAGAGGGGAGCAAGCAGCATGAGCCTGACAAAAGCTCAGATTGTAGAAAACATTCAAGATCAAACCGGACTCACCAAAATCAAAGCGACCGAAACCGTTGAAACCCTTCTCGAGATCATCAAAGCATCCCTGGCTTCTGGCGAAAATGTTCTGGTCAGCGGCTTCGGGAAATTCTGCGTAAAGGAAAAAAAGCGGCGCAAAGGCAGAAATCCGGCAACGGGTGATGAAATGATGCTGGACGAGCGGCGGGTGGTCACCTTTAAATGTTCAGGAAAATTGCGCGACAAGATCAACTGAAAACAGCTGTCTTTGACGTGCCAACCCCTTTTATGAAAGCAAAGCCATGAAAGGCATCGTCATCAGGTGGCTGGTTTTGACGCTTGCCATCTTCATGGCAGCCTATATGATTGACGGCATCCACGTGTCCGGATTTCCTTCAGCCGTCCTGGCCGCCGCTGTGCTGGGGGTCTTGAATGCCTTCTTTCGCCCCATCCTGCTGCTGCTTACCCTCCCCCTTAACATTCTTACCCTGGGGTTGTTCACCTTTGCCATCAATGCCATCCTGTTGATGATGGCCTCCGGCGTGATCCGCGGTTTCGATGTGGATGGCTTCGGCGCTGCCCTGCTGGGGGCACTTTTCATCAGTGCCGTCAGTTGGCTGCTCACCTCATTTATCAGCGAGCGGGGAACGGTCCAATATATCGATCTGAAGCATAAGGGGGGAAACCGCTGGGGATAGGTTCAATAGGGTTTCCCGCATTCTTTGCAGCGGCCGTCGGGGCCGATGACGCCGATGCAGCTTTCATCGGCACACAGGGTTCGATTTTCCCAGGATTCATCGGACCCGTCTGAGCCGACCGTCGGATAATCGTCGGCGGGCGCATCTTCCACGGTCATCTGCTGATCCGCGGCGGGGACGTCCACGCCATCATCATCCGTATACGGCTCAACCGCAGGCGAAGGCCCGTCACCGTCATGGGGCGTGCCGCACAACTTGCACCGGCCGTCGGCACCGACGACGCCGATGCAGTTACCATCGCTGCACAAAATGCGCTGATCCCATTCACTGTCCGATTTTGCCATCATCCGCCTCCTGTCACGGGCAAACTGGTTTGACGGCGATACACTTTCGCAAGGCGATAGAGTTTTTCCGTCATGATTGATGCGCTGGGTGGACCGGGTTCCATGCAAAGGGAGCCGGGCAAACCACCGCGTTGGCGGTTCATACCACAAGCGCCACCGGTTCTCAAACAGGCAAACAGGGCCGCCCCAAAAAAAAAGCTCAAGTATGTATCGCAACCGCCGATATGATCATCAAGCGCAAAGAAACGGGTGCGCTATACTCCTCTCCGCTCCTCTCCATTGAAAAAGGCGGCCGAATCGGCCGCCTTTTTTATCGACATTAAGGTTTGACAGCCACTGATCGATTCCGATACATATTCATACGCAATGGCGCCAATCCATAAATCCCGCCGCCGGTGGTAAATAAGGGCCTCGAATCGTGAAAAATAGAAGTAACCCCGGAAAAATCAGCCGCAATGCCCCCTGCCCATGCGGCAGCGGCAAAAAATACAAGCATTGCTGTCTCAACACATCTTCATCGGGGCGGCAATCGGATCTGCAATACGCCAAACAGCATCGGATCCGAATCAAAACGCCTGAAGAGATCGAAGGCATCCGGCGGGCCGGCCAATTGGTCATCGAAACCCTGGATCTGGTGGTGCCCCACATCCGGCCGGGCGTAACCACTGATGAAATCAACACAATCGTTCACGATTTTACCGTCCGGCACGGTGCGATTCCCGCTCCGTTGAATTACCGGGGTTTCCCCAAAAGTGTGTGTATCAGCATCAACGAAGTGATCTGCCATGGAATTCCCGGAGATCGGCCGTTCAAGGATGGCGATATCGTCAATGTGGATGTCACATCCATATTGAACGGCTATTACGCCGATGCCAGCAAAACCTTTTTTGTGGGCACCCCGGGTGCCGACGCCCGAAAGATCGTCCATGTCTCCCGCCGGTGCCTGGCCGAAGGCATGGCCGCCGTAACGCCGGGAAACACCGTCGGCGATATCGGGTATGCAATCCAGTCTTATGCAGAGGGGCAGGGGTGTTCGGTGGTCCGCGAGTTTGTCGGCCATGGCGTGGGCGTCGATTTTCACGAAGCCCCCCAGATCCCCCATTACGGCAAACCTGGGCTGGGCGTGCGGCTGGTGCCAGGCATGGTGTTCACCATCGAACCGATGATTAACCTGGGTAAAAAAGAACTGGTTGTCCTCGACGACGGGTGGACGGCGGTTACCAGGGACGGGTCCCTTTCGGCCCAGTTTGAACAGACGCTGATGGTCACCGAATCAGGCGTTGAAAGCCTCACCCCATACCCGCTGTAGCCCGAGTTAGCGCCACTGCGGTCGAAGCAATCGAACCCTATGCCGACAACATTCCCCGGAGCCATGAGAGCAGCAGGGTCGATGCGGTCGCGATGGCACACAGCACCTGCCCTTTCGTTCCCAGCGGGTGCCCCACCCACAACCGATAGGCGCCCCCCGTCAGTACTCCGCATAAAAACCCGAACAGGTGTGCCCCCACGTCGCTTCGGGCGCTGGTTCCCAGGAAGGCCAGCAGGGCCAAGCCACTCCCGAAAACCAGGGCCGTGCGTTTCCACCCTTTTCCCGTTCTTGCGGCGACAACCGCCTGGAATGCACACAGGATCCCCACTGCACCGAAAACAGCGGTCGATGCACCCACGGACATGTGCCCGGTTCCATAGGCCAACGCATTCATCAGGTTGCCGAGAATACCACTGGCCAGTATCATCAGCCACCCGACACCGGCGCCGGTAACCACACACACGGCACCCCCGAAAATCACCATCCCAGCCATGTTTCCGGCAATATGCGCGGCATCGGCATGCAGCAGCAGCGCGGTGATGCACCGGTACATCTCACCGTCCAAAATGCGCCTGGCATTGGCACCGAAAACGGCCAGGTAATCCTCGGGCGAGGAACTGGCCGAAACGGCCAGGTGGATCGAAAGCAGCAAAAGCGCTGCAGCAATGCCGGACAGGTTTTTGTGTGCCGGGTGGCTGCGGGAGACCAAAGGCTCCGCTTCGGTGTGCGGGTTTTCAGCCTGATAGCGATAGATGACATCCCGGGCTGCCTCGGCATAGGGTTTCGGTACGTCGATGCGGAACCCATCCGTTGAACGCGTTACGCGATTGCCAATTCCGGACGAATTCAGGACCAGGCTGAAAGCATTCGCTTGTTCTTGATTGAGGGAATCAAATACGGTGACCATCGGCGACCTGAATGAATCTGCCCCACGGGGTAAAGGCTTCGGCAGCGGGTAACAAAGATGCGCACCAGGCGGGCATCTTAACGGAGCAGAGGTGGCGGGTGGCGCGACGGCCGAGGATGGCTGACAGTCTCGCGGGTCAAAACGCTTTCACACCGTTGCGGTCGTCATCGTCATCATCGTCATCGTCGTCATCATCGTCATCGAATCGACCCGGTTTTTTATCGGCGGCTTCATCGGCAGCGGCCAGCCGTGCCTCGGCAGCGCGAACGAGGGCCTCTTCCCGGGCTTTTTTTCTTTTTTGCGCCACTTCCAGCTCGTAGGTCTGTTTGGCGGCTTCAACAGCCTGGCGGGCGAGTTTCTCACCGCCCAGCCGAAGGTAGTCCACTACCGTTCTAATCAGCGTTTCATCTTTTCTCAAATCCACAGGAATCCGGCGCGAAACACGCTTGAAGGCACTCATCAGATCCTTGGGAACGTCGATTTGGTCGATCATGGTTCTCTCCTTGCATCGATTGACGGTGGCTGCATTATAAGGACCTTGGCAAAAAAGTAAAGCACTTCGCCGTCAAGTTTCATTATGCGCAACCAGTGGTTGACAATTCATGACGTCTGGCATAATAATCCATCAAATGATGGAAGCATTAGCTGGGGTACTATTGTCGGACGCTTCCAAACGCCCGGGAGTCTGATCGGCCCATGCCATCCCCCCTCGAAAAAGCCAGAAAAAACCCGGACTCCAACAAGGCCAGGATATTGTCGGCCGCCCGCCGGCTGTTTGGCGAATATGGATTCCAGGGCACCACCACCCGCATGATCGCCAAGGCGGTGGGCATCGACATCTCCACCTTGTACTACCACTGGGGAGAGAAGGCCGACCTGTACGAAGCGGTAATCATCGATCTCGACGAGGGCATCGACGCACAGTTCAAGGTCATCGAGAGACTGGCCAGGGGCAGAAGCCTGGCCGACCGCCTTGACATCGCGATCGATGTCATGTGCGACTACCTTCATGACACCCCCGACATGTCGAACCTGCTTTTACTGGGTTATTTCAGCAAATCAAAAACCGAGGTCAGCCTGCACGAAAAGGTGGCCGGCCACCTCGCCAACATTGCCATCGCCATGGGCCTGGCCATCGACAAGCAGCATGTCACCCCACAGGCCAAGGCACGCATCATGACCCTGTGGAACGCCGTGCTCAACTTTATTTCCGGCGAGCGCTTCTTCCGCCCCATCCTGGGCGTGGACAAAACCGCTTACCTGGATGTGGTCAAAGAAACGCTGAAGTCTATGCTGATTCCAGCCTTTACGGGCAGGTCTGGCGACAATGGGTCAACAATACCCGAAAACCGATAAACACATAAGCGGCGAGGCGCAGTGCCCGACAGACCAAACAAAACCTGAGGGATCAATCACGTTAGGTTCACCTAACGATTGGCAAGGAGGGACCACCATGGCGCTGAACATGGATGCCATCGGCAAACCCATCGGCCCAATAACGCGGGACTACACGTGGAAGGATGCGGTTCTCTATGCACTGGGGGTCGGTGCAGGCTTTTCCGAACTGGCCTACTGCTATGAAAAAAACCTGAAAGTCATCCCCAGCTTCGCCATCGCCATGATCTTCGATTTCTTCTTCCAGGCGGCCACCGCTTCAGGCGTAAACCTGGCGGGCATCCTCCACGGGGAGCAGGAGTTGGTCTTCCACAACCCCATCCCTACCGAGGGGACCCTGATCACCCGGGGCAGGATCGTGGACCACTACGACAAGGGTGCGGACAAGGGCGCGTTGATCGTGGCCCAAAGTGAAACCGCCCTGGCCAACGGGCCGCAACTCTTCACCAGCACGATCACCATTTTTGGACGCCTGGACGGCGGCTTCGGCGGCAAGGACCGCCACAAGCCCCCCGTGGCATTTCCCGACCGCGAGCCCGATTTTGTCGTGGAGGCTTCCCCCTCACCGGACCAGCCCCTGCTCTACCGGCTCTCTGGAGACATCTTTCACCTTCATGTGGATCCGGAATTCGCCAGGATGTCCGGGTTTGACATGCCCATCATGCACGGCCTGTGCACCCACGGATTTGCCTGCCGGGCACTGATCGCCGCCCTGGTGCCGGGCCGTCCCGAGCTGGTTCGCCGATTGGCCTGCCGCTTTTCAAGGACGCTCTATCCGGGCGTTCCCATCAAGACCCTCGTCTGGAAGACCGCCGCCGGCAAAGCCGTCTGGCGCACCGTCAATGCCGAAAACGGCCAGACCGTCATCGACAACGGCGAATTCGAATACGGAGAGATCCCCAAAGACGAAATCCGCTTCGACGACCGGGTGGCCATTGTCACCGGCGCCGGCGCGGGCCTGGGCCGTATCTACGCCCTGGAGCTGGCCCGTCGGGGTGCCCGCATCGTGGTCAACGACCTGGGCGGAAGCCGGGACGGGGCCGGTGATGGTTCATCCTCGCCGGCCGATCGTGTCGTCGAAGAGATCCGGGCCGCCGGCGGCAAGGCCGTGGCCAGCTATGACAGCGTATCCACGGCGGACGGGGGCGCCAACATCGTCCAAGCCGCCCTCGACGCATTCGGCAGCGTGGACATTCTGATCAACAACGCCGGCATTCTGCGGGACAAGAGTTTTATCAAAATGGCGCCGGAGGCCTGGCACGCCGTGCTGGACGTCCATTTGAAGGGCGCCTACAACGTCACCCGGCCCGCATTTGCCGTGATGAAGAAAAAAGGCTACGGCCGCGTCGTCATGACCACCTCGGCGGCCGGACTCTACGGCAACTTCGGCCAGGCCAACTATGCGGCGGCCAAGATGGGCCTGGTGGGATTGATGAACACCTTGAAACTCGAGGGGGAGAAATACGGCATCAAGGTCAACACGGTGGCCCCCATCGCCGCCTCCCGACTGACCGAAGACGTGATGCCGCCGGACTTGTTTGCCCGCTCCCAACCCGCATTCGTCTCTCCCCTGGTGCTCTACCTGTGCGCAGAGCGATGCCCGGTCAGCGGCAACATCTACAACGCCGGCATGGGCTTCTTCAACCGGGCGGCGGTGGTCACCGGCCCGGGCAAGGTGCTGGCCGAAGCAGGTCAAGTACCCTCCCCCGAATCGGTCATGGAAAACCTGGAAGCCATCTCTGACCTGGCCGGCGGCAGGATCTACCCCGACCTCAACGCCCAGGTGAACGACATCCTGACGGCCGTCCAAAAACCGGCGGCACCGGCGGGTGAAGTGCAGGGTTTTTCCTCGGTATCAGCCGTGTTCGAGGCCATGCCCGGCGCCTTCGTGGCCGATGCGGCCGCCGATGTGAGTGCGGTATTCCAGTATGTCATCGCCGGCGCCGGGGAGTGGCACTGCGTCGTCGAGGGCGGTTCATGCACCGTAGCCGCCGGCGTCCACGACAGCCCCACCTGCATCCTGAAAATAGCGGACACGGATTTCCTGAAGATGATGAACGGCCAGTTGCCGCCCATGCAGGCTTACACCTCGGGAAAACTGAAAATCGACGGGGATATCTTGAAATCCCAACTGATCGAAAAATTGTTTCAACTCAAATGATCACGTGATCAGGACCCAATGACGAGACTTTGCCCAACGGTCAAGATCAAGGCGCACAAATCGGCAGTCGCGAGGCGACCGGGTGGGTCGTCGCAGCGGGTTGGCCATGCGGTGCAGCGCCGATATAGGCCGTGCGGCGAGGCCGCTACATAGGAGCGCGTATGGTTGGTATCACTTCCTTCGGCGCCTACATTCCCCGACTCCGACTGAACCGGATGTCCATTTTCCAGAGCATGGGCTGGTTTGCCCCGGCGGTGGTCATGGTGGCCCAAGGCGAGCGATCCATGGGCAACTGGGACGAAGACAGCCTGACCATGGCCGTGGCCGCCGCCAGAGACTGCCTGACAGGCGTGGACCGATCTCGGGTGGACGGCCTCTACCTCGCTTCCACGACCCTGCCCTTTGCCGACCGCCAGAACGCCGGCATCGTGGCCACGGCCCTGAATCTGAGAAGCGACATCCTCACCGCGGATTTCACCGCCTCCCAAAAGGCGGGATCCGGCGCCCTGATCAACGCCCTGGACGCCGTAAAAGGCGGCGAGCGTCGCCAGGTCCTGGTGGCTGCCGCCGACCGCCGGGAAACCAAAGCGGCCTATTTTTACGAAATGTGGTTCGGCGACGGGGCCGCCGCCCTGTGCGTGGGTGACGAACACGTCATCGCCGAATTCCTGGGCAGCCACGCGGTGTCCTATGACTTCGTGGACCACTTCCGGGGTGCCGTCAATACATATGACACCATGTGGGAAGAGCGCTGGGCCCGCGATGAAGGTTATGCCAAGATCATCCCGGAAGCCGTCAACGGACTGATGGACAAGCTGGGCATCACCATGGACGACATCGACCAGCTGGTGTTTCCCTGCTTCTTCCAGGCCGAACACCGCAAAATTGCCGCGATGCTGGGGGCCGGCAGCGGTAAGGTGGCCGACAACCTGCACGAGGTCTGCGGTGAAACCGGCACGGCCCATAGCCTGCTCATGTTCTCCGCCGCCCTGGAGCAGGCCAAGCCCGGCCACCGGATTCTGGTGGCCGGTTTCGGCCAGGGGTGCAACGCCCTTTGTTTTGAGGTCACCGAAAAGATTCTCGACCTGAAGGACCGCAACGGCGTCAGGGGGTGCCTGGAGAACAAGAAGACCATCGATAATTACCCGAAATTCATCACATTCCGGGACCTGGTCCAGACTGAAATGGGCCTCCGCGCCGAAGCCCCCGCCCGGACGGCCATGCCTGCCCTGTGGCGCAAGCGGCAGATGCTGTTGGGGCTGGTGGGGGGACGCTGCGAGGCCTGCGGCACGGCCCAGTTCCCCAAAATGGACATCTGCGTCAACCCGGCCTGCGGGGCGCTGCGGACACAGCAGGATTACGAATTCGCCGACGTGCCGGCCAAAATTAAAACCTTCACCGCGGACCTGCTGGCCGTCTCCGTTGACCCGCCCCACTGCTACGGCATGGTCCAGTTCGACGGCGGCGGCCGCTTCATGGCCGACTTCACCGACTGCACCGTGGATGATCTCAAGGTGGGCCTGCCCATGCGCATGGTCTTCCGCAAACGCAGCCAGGACCGGCAGCGTGGCTTCGTCAACTACTTCTGGAAGGCCACGCCGGTGCCCGGCGCCGGGGAACAAATGAACCGCATCCGCTTCGACGGCCAGGTCGCCGTGGTCACCGGCGCCGGCGGCGGGCTGGGTCGTGCATACGCCCTGGAACTGGCCGCCCGGGGCGCCCGTGTGGTGGTCAACGACTTCGGTGTCACCCGCGACGGAACAGGCAGCGGTGACCGTTCTCCGGCGGACCGGGTGGTGGAAGCGATCAAAAGGATGGGCGGCGAGGCCGTGGCCAACACCGACAACGTGGCCACCGCCGAAGGGGGCGAGCGCATCGTCAAGAGCGCGTTGGACGCCTTCGGCACGGTGGACATCCTGGTCAACAACGCCGGCATCCTGCGCGACAAAAGCTTTTCCAAGATGGAACCGGACGCCTGGGACGCCGTCATGGCCGTCCACCTGGACGGCGCTTACCATGTCACCCGGCCGGCGTTTGCGGTGATGAAGGAAAAAGGCTATGGCCGCATCGTCATGACCACCTCGGCGGCCGGACTGTATGGCAACTTCGGCCAGACCAACTACGCGGCGGCCAAGATGGCCCTGGTGGGCTTGATGAACACCCTTAAACTGGAGGGCGCCAGATATAATGTCAAGGTCAACACCGTGGCGCCCCTGGCCGCCTCGCGCCTCACCGAAGACATTCTACCGCCTGACATGTTCCGCAAAATGAAGCCGGAACTGGTGGCTCCCCTGGTGGTCTACCTGTGCAGTGATCGCTGCAGCGAGACCGGCGCTATCTTCAACACGGGCCTGGGATGCGTGAACCGGGCGGCCGTCCTGACCGGTCCGGGGACCGCCATCGGCAACCTGGAAAACCCGCCCACCCCCGAGCAGATCCACGAAAACTGGGACCGCATCAACGCCATGGAGGGTGCCAAACCACTTGTTGACTTGACTTCGGCCCTCATGGACCTGATGACCCCTGTCCCATAAAGGAGGAAGCATGGCGACCGGAATCAAGGACAAAGTGGCGATCATCGGCATGGGCTGCACGCGCTTCGGCGAGCGCTGGGACATGGGCGCCGAGGAACTGATGGTGGAGGCTTTCGAAGCGTGCCTGACCGATGCGGGTATCGAAAAAAAACAGATCGATGCCGCCTGGTTCGGATCGTGCCTGGAAGAGATCAGCGTGGGCAAGACCGCCATGCCCTTGTCCACGACCCTGCGGCTGCCCATGATCCCGGTGACCCGCGTGGAGAACTACTGTGCAACGGGCACCGAGGCCTTCAGGGGTGCGGTTTACGGCGTGGCATCCGGGGCATACGACATCTGCCTGGCATTGGGGGTGGAAAAGCTCAAGGACACGGGGTACGGCGGACTGCCGAATTTCGGTTCCGACGCCGGCACGCTGGTCTGGCAGTGGTGGCCCAACCTGACCGCCCCGGGCGCCTTTGCCCAACTGGCCAGCGCCTATGCGGCCAAATACCGAATCAAGGACCAGGACCTGAAGCGGGCCATGGCCCACATTTCCGTGAAAAGCCACGACAACGGTCTGCTCAACCCCAAGGCCCACCTGAGGAAAAGAATAACCGAGGCGCAGGTCATGGCCGCCCCCATCATCGCCCATCCGTTGGGCCTCTTCGACTGCTGCGGGGTCAGCGACGGGTCGGCCTGCGCCATCGTCACCACGCCCGAAATCGCCAGGAGCCTGGGAAAAACCAACATCGTTTCGGTCAAGGCCCTGCAGTTGGCGCTGAGTTCGGGTGAGGAGATGGGCTACAACGACTGGGACGGCGACCACTTCATGACCACCGCCACATGCAGCAAGAAGGCCTACGCGGAGGCGGGCATCACCGATCCCCGCGAACAAATCAGCATGATGGAGGTCCATGACTGTTTCTCCATCACCGAACTGGTGACCTACGAGGACCTGCACATGTCGGCCCGCGGCCAAGCCGTTCGCGATGTAATGGACGGCTTCTATGATCTGGACGGCGGCCTCCCCTGCCAGGTGGACGGGGGGCTCAAGTGCTTCGGCCACCCCATCGGTGCGTCGGGTCTGCGCATGCTCTACGAGATGTACCTGCAGCTGCTGGGCCGGGCCGGCGATCGGCAGCTCGAGGCGCCGCGGTTCGGGCTGACCCACAACCTGGGGGGGTTCCCTTTCCAGAACATCTGCAGCATCTCCATTATCGGCAGGTATGGGGATTGAGCGCGCGTCTATTGGGTTCGTTGGGGTTGACGTTGACCAATACACCGATTGAGGGCCAACCATGGACATTCTGACGTACAACCCGGAACACGAGGATTTCAGGCGGCGCCTGAGAATATTTTGTGAAACCGAGGTGACCCCCTATGTCGACCAATGGGAGGCGGACCGCATCGTCCCCAAATCCGTATGGCGTAAAATGGGTCAAGGCGGTTTCCTGTGCCCGGGTGTGGCGTCGACGTACGGCGGCCTGGGCGGCGACTTCCGCTACGCGGTGATCGTGGCCGAAGAACTCGCCCGCACCGCCCACACCGGCCTGGCCGCGGGTCTGCACAGCGACGTGGTGGTTCCCTACATCGACACCTACGGCAGTGAAGCGCTGAAACGGCGATACCTTTCCCGCTGCGTCTCCGGCGAGTGCATCACGGCAATCGGCATGACCGAACCGGACGCCGGCAGCGACTTGGCCGGCATGAAGACCACGGCGGTGGAGGAAGGCGACACCGTAATTGTCAACGGATCCAAGACCTTCATCTCCAACGGCATCAACTGCGACCTGCTGGTGATCGCCGCCAAGGATCCGGCCGTCGAAAACAAGTACGAAGCGATGTCCCTCTATTTGATCGAAGACGGCACCCCGGGTTTCACCCGTGGACGGAAGCTGGACAAGATGGGCTGGCACAGCCAGGACACCGCCGAGCTGTTTTTCAGCAACTGCCGCATCCCCGTGGACAACCGGCTGGGCAAAAAAGGCATGGGTTTTCTCATGCTCATGGAAAAACTCCAGCAGGAGCGCTTGACCTGTGCCGTGGGGGCGGTGTGCGGCGCCGAAGGCATTCTGTCATGGACCGTGGATTTTTGCCGCCAAACCAAACGCGGCGGCCGACCCATGTCAGCATCCCAGGCGGTGCAGTTCGAACTGGTTGAGATGGCCGCCGACGTGAAGGTCGGCCGCACCTTCGTAGATAAACTGGTGGCCGACCACATCGAGGAAAAGAACATCGTGGTGGAGACCGCCATGGCCAAGTTCTGGACCACCGACCTGGCCAGCCGCACCGCGGACCGCGCCCTGAGCATCCTGGGCGATTTCGGTATCGCCGAATCCTGCCCGCTGGTGCGCGCCTGGCGGGATCTACGCGTCATGTCCATCTTCGCCGGCACCAATGAGGTCATGAAGGGGATCGCCGCCAAGTTCATGGGCCTGTAGTTCGAACCAACTGGAAAATGTTGGTTCTGCACACGTTGCGCGTCGACCTTCGACCTTCGACCTTCAACCGTTCAACCGTTGACCGTTGACCGTTCAGCCATGAACCCAACCGGCGCCCTGTCGGGCATTACCGTCATCGACCTGTCCCGGCTGCTACCAGGACCCTACTGCACCATGATCCTGGCCGATCACGGCGCCCGGGTCCTCGCCGTGGAGGACCCGCGTTATCGGGGCCGCGGTGAAACCGTCATCCCCGTCTACCGCAACAAATCCCGTCTGACCCTGGACCTGAAATCCGAGGAGGGGCGTAACATTTTCTTCCGTCTGGTAAAAGATGCGGACGTGGTGGTGGAGGGATTCCGGCCGGGTGTGGTCACCCGGCTGGGCGTGGACTACCCCGCCGTGCGCCGGGTGAACCCGAAAATCGTCTACTGCTCCATCACCGGCTACGGCCAGACCGGCCCCATGCGCCATGCGGCCGGCCACGATGTCAACTACCTTAGCCGTTCTGGGCTGCTGGACCTGATGGGTGAAAAAGGCCGACGGCCCGCCATTCCCGGCATCCAGGTGGCAGACCTGGTGGGCGGCGGCATGAACGGTGCCCTGGGCATCGTCATGGCCCTATACCACCGCCAACGCGCCGGCGTCGGTCAGCATATCGATATCTCGATGACCGACGGCATGCTTGGCCTGCTGCCCACGGTGCTGTTCTTCCAATCCCTGTTCGGCAGCGAGCCGCACCGGGGGGACGGCTTCCTCTCCCATCGCTACGCCTGCTACAACACCTACGAGACAGCCGATGGCCGCTACCTTTCCGTGGGGGCGGTGGAGAATCGCTTCTGGCAGAACCTCTGCCGCCGCCTGGAAAAGCCCGAATACGGGCCGCTGCAATACGATGAAACCCGTCGGGAGGAGATCATCGCCGGCATGCGAGAAAAATTCAGACAAAAGACGCTCGGTGAATGGGAACGCGTATTCGACGGCCTCGATGTCTGTGTCTCCCCGATCCAAACCGTCGCCGAGGCCATGCAGGATCCACTGTTCGACGTGCGTGACATGGTGACCCAAACGGATCAACCGACACCCGCTTTGGGCGTTCCGGTGAAACTGAGCGGAACGCCGGGGTCGGTGCGTACGGCACCGTCGGCTTTCGGAGAAAACACCGACCAGATCCTCGCTGAGCTTGGCTATGACGAGAAGCAAATCAATGCGCTGCGGGAAAAAGGAGTGGTCTGAGGCCACCCCCGTGAAATAAAAAAAAGGCGTCATGGCCGACGGCCGCGGCGATCCCGGTACCATCGCCGCCGGTGCCCTTTTCCTGAATGAGAAAAAGACATTGACTTGAACCACCGCTACTTTTATAAATACAAGAGTATCTTGCCTTCCCTCGTACCGGGCAATCGTGTTGCCGGAACCATGAGGGCCAGGACGCCCCAAATCAGCTGACAGCGCCCCATGCAACGGAAGCGCGGATCAATGGCTGCCGGCTGAAACATTCGACCAACGGTTAACCTTTGATGACTTCGTAAAAAACCCGAGATCAAGGCTTGTGAATCCTGAGGAATGAGGCGTACTGACGGTACGCCGCAGTAACGAAGGATGAAGCGTAACGCAGATATTTATCCGCCTTGGGCGGATCGGACTTTTTACGACTCCGTCAACCCTTGCCACCTGGCGTGCCATTTGCGCCAGCCGTCATGTAGGCCGTTCACGTTCTCAGCGGGCTCAACGCCTTTGACGATCGATCAGACGGGATCGCCAGTTAAACGCGACGCTGTGGGTTTCTCTTTTTTCCTATTCATTTTACAACGCCACCTGCTGCTGAGTGTGGTGGAATGATGGTGCACGTTGAACCACGATTTGGTCGGATGTCAACCCAAACCCCACGAAAGGAGTCAGACCGAATGAAAAGACGCGATTTTATTAAAAAAGCAGGAGTCGGCACCGCGGCCGTGGCGGCCACCGCCATAAACGCGCCATTTGTCCATGCGGCAAAGAAAACGACAATCAAGTGGCGGATGCAGACGTATGCCGGCCCGGCATTGGCCGAACATGTCATTAAACCGTCCATCGATGCCTTCAACAAGGCGGCCAATGGAGAAATGGTCATCGAGTTGTACAATGCCGATCAGCTGGTGCCCCACGGCGAGCTGTTCAGAGCCGTCTCGAAAGGGACGATTGACGCCGTTCAGAGCGACGACGACTCGATTGCAGCGCCTGTGGACGTATCTGTATTTGCCGCCTATTTTCCTTTTGCATCACGCTACTCCCTCGATGTTCCCGTGCTGTGGAACTGGTACGGGCTGGATAAAATCTGGGAAGAAGCCTATGCCGAGGTGCCGGAAGTCACCTGGCTGAGCATGGGGGCCTGGGACCCGTGCAATTTCGCCACGCGCAAGCCGATCCGCCACATGGAGGATTTTAAAGGGCTGAGAATGTACATGTTTCCCACCGGGGGCAAGTTCATGCAGCAATTCGGCGTCGTCCCCATGTCCCTTCCCTACGAAGACGTCCAGATGGCCCTTCAGACCGGCGAACTCGACGGGGTGGCCTGGTCCGGCATCACCGAGGATTATACGGTCGGCTGGGCGGATGTCACCAAGTACTATCTGACCAACCCCATTTCCGGTGCCTGGGCGGGCTCTTACTTTGCCAACACCAAGAAATGGGAGGCCCTGCCCGAACACCTCAAAACGCTGTTCAGGCTGTCCATGGACAGTTCACACTACTACAGACAGCATTGGTACTGGTGGGGGGAAGCACATTATCGCACCAAGGGCGGGAAACTGGAGCTCACCTCCATCCCCAAAGAGGAATGGAAGGTCGTGGAAGACGCCGCCCTGAAATACTGGGACGAAATTGCCGCCAAGAGCCCCAGGAATGCCAAAGTGGTCAACATCCTCAAGGAATACACCAAAACCATGGAAGCCGCCGGTCCCCCCTACCGGTATTAGAAATTTAGAAATCGGGGAGCAACCCTTTCTTTGTGGCAAAGCGGGTCGCCTTCCCTGCCTTCAACCGTGATCCGGGCAGGGAGGGCCGAGCGCTTGAAAGGGTGTTGGCGCAGCCATGAAAAACGGTCGGTCACAGTGAATTTTTGTGTTAAATCGGTGTTCAGGTGTGATAAATACGTTTACTGACCGAAGGTCGACCCAGGCTGAACCGGAGCAACGGTTTTTCAACACCTGCTGCCACAACGCGGACCAAAAGGAACGATCGGCTGCTTCAAACCCCGTCTGACGTCCAGCAGATCCTTTACGCTCCGATTGAAAATCACAGACTGATCGGGTATGCCGCTTTTTTGTGTCATCCAGCACCGCGTCCCCTCATCGTGATTCGGTGGTTTGAAACCGCATACCCAAGCAGAGGGGTCATTATGCCCAAAGCAATCATCATCTTTGTGCGCACCATTGACGCAACGAGCACGGCGGTCGGCAAATTCTCCCAATATCTGGTCTTTGCCATGATGGGCGTGCTGCTGTACGAGTCCATCTCCAGGACGCTCTTCAACCAGCCTCACATATGGGTCGTGGAAATCGCTCAGTTTACCATGGCCGCCTACTACCTGCTTGGCGGCGGCTACTCCATGATTCTCGACGGACATGTCAGAATGGATCTCCTCTATGGACGCTGGTCGCCGAAGACACGAGCGGTCGTCGACATGATTACCGCCGTCGTCCTGATTTTTTACCTGGTGCTTCTGCTCTACGGTGCCATTTCCAGCCTTGAATACGCGCTGCGATACGGGCAGGTCAATTATACCTCCTGGGCACCGCCCCTGGCTCCCATCAAGGTCATCATGGCCATCGGAATCGCGCTGATGCTGCTGCAGGCCATCGCCATTTTCTTCAAGGACCTGGCAACCGCCAGAGGGGAGTCGATAAAATGAGTCACGAGCTGATCGCCCTGCTGATATTCACCTCCATGCTGCTCATGCTGCTCACCGGCCAACGCGTCTTCGCGGCGATCGGGGGTGTCGCCGCCCTGTTCGCCCTGCTCCTGTGGGGAGAGGGCGGCATAGAGATGCCCTTCAACGCAAGCTTCGTCCTGTTGAACTGGTATCCGCTGCTCACCTTGCCGCTGTTCATCTATATGGGCTACATGTTTTCCGAGTCCGGCATCGCCAGCGACCTCTACCGCATGTTTCATGTCTGGATGGGCCCCCTCGACGGCGGGCTGGCCATCGGAACGATCGGCCTGATGACCGCCGTGGCGGCCATGAACGGGCTGAGCGTCGCCGGCATGGCCATCGGCGCCAGCATCGCCATGCCGGAAATGCTCAAGCGCAAATATGACAAAGTCATGGTCACCGGCGTCATCCAGGCGGGCAGCTCGCTGGGCATCATGGTTCCGCCCAGCGTCGTTCTGGTGCTTTACGGCATGATCGCCAGACAGAATGTGGGCCGGCTGTGGCTGGCCGGTGTTTTCCCCGGTCTACTCCTGGCGGCCTTGTTTATCGCCTACATCACGATTCGGTGCAAAATGAACCCGCAGCTGGGGCCGTCACTGCCTGTTGAAGAACGGCGGATGATCGGGTGGGAGGAGAAGTTCCGGCTGCTCAGGGCGGGGATCATCCCGCTGCTGATTATCTTTTCCATGACCGGGCTGTTCCTTTTGGGCATCACCAGCCTGGTCGAGTGTTCAGCGGCGGGTGCGGCCGCAACGACCCTTGCCGCCGTGGTCAGGGGCCGCTTTAACCGGCAAGTGCTGGAAAACACCCTGCGCAATACGCTGAGTGTGAGCTGCATGTTCATGTGGGTGATCCTGGCGGCACTCTGTTTCGGTGCCGTCTTCGACGGCCTCGGCGCCGTGCATGCGATCAAATCTCTATTTCTCGACCGGTGGGGACTCAGCCCGTGGGGCGTGCTGGTCATGATGCAGCTCTCCTACATCCTGATGGGCATGTTTCTGGACGATACGGCCATGCTGATCATCGTTGCCCCCCTTTACGTCCCCCTGGTGATCAACCTCGGTTTCGACCCCATCTGGTACGGCGTTCTCTACACGATCACCTGCCAGATTGCCTACATGACGCCGCCTTTCGGCTACAACCTGTTCCTCATGAAGGCCATGGCGCCGCCGGAGGTGACCCTGATGGATATCTACAACTCGATCGTACCCTTTGTGCTGGTCATGATTCTCGGTTTGGCCATCGTGATCATCTTCCCCCAGATCGCCCTGTGGCTGCCTGATTTGTATTTTGGGAAATAATAAAAAGGATTGATGTTATGCTCATCGCACGGGTAACAGGACTGGTCGTCGCCACCATGAAGCACGAATCGCTGGTCGGCAGCAAGCTTCTGATTGTGCAGGAAACCGACGTGACCGGTAAATCGGTGGGGCGACCCATGGTTGCCGTCGACGCGGTGGATGCCGGGGAGGGAGACCTGGTGCTGGTGACTCAGGGTTCCGGTGCCCGCCAGACGGATATCACCCTTGACCGGCCGGTAGACCATGTCATCATGGCCATCGTCGACACCCTGCAGTCGAAGGGGAAAGTGACCTTTCGCAAGGGTCGGTAACATGAACAAAGAGAACCGCGATATGCTCAGCGTGGGTATTGACGTGGGCACCACGACCACGCAGGTTGTTTTTTCCAGGTTGACCCTGGCCGGGGGAAGCATGGGCGGTTCGACGCCGCTGGCCAGATCACCGGTAAACCTGGCCCGCATGACCGGCATCGTCGACAAGGAGGTCGTATACCGCAGCGGGATGCATTTCACACCCTTGGCCGGACCGGACGTCATCGATGCATCCGCCCTTGAACAGATATTGCGCGAGGAATATCGACAGGCCGGCATCTCCCCGGCCCAGGTCGAAACCGGCGCGGTGATCATCACCGGCGAAACCGCTAAAAAACGCAACGCCGACGTGATCCTGGACGCCATTTCCGCACTGGCCGGAGATTTTGTGGTGACGGTGGCCGGGCCGCATCTGGAATCGATGATTTCCGGAAAAGGCTCCGGGGCCGAAACCTTCTCCCGGGAACACTTCACCACCGTCACCAACGTGGATATCGGCGGTGGATCGGCCAACAGCGCTATTTTCAGACAGGGCCGGATGGTTGCCGCCGCGGCCATGAACTATGGCGGGCGCATTCTGGAAATGGATCCGTCCAACGGACAGATCCGGCACATCGCCGAACCGGCCAGGATCATGATCGATCATCTGGGGCTCCCGTTTTCGATGGGATTCAAACCGGACCTGCCACAATTGCGGGTGCTTACGGATGGCATGGCCGACCTGACCGTGGAATTAATCGAGGGCCGCTGCAGCCCGTGGGCCCGGCCATTGATGCTGACCGACCCGTCGCCGGAATCGGGAAAAGAGACCATCGTTTTTTTTTCGGGTGGCATCGGGCACTATGTCTATGCACCGATTCCGATCAATTCCCCGGGCGATGTGGCCGTTCACGGAGATATCGGCCCCCTGCTGGCGGAATCGATCCGCCTGCACCCCGATCTGCAAGCATACGACATTCGCAGACCGCCTGAGACCCTGCAGGCCACGGTGATGGGCGCCAGTTCCCAGACCGTTACCCTGAGCGGCAGCACCATCTGGGCCGAAGATGAAATTCTGCCCATCAGGAACGTACCGGTGGTCCGCCCGATATGGCCGCAGATCCCGCCGTCTCGGCAGGCGGTGTCGGCGGCGACCCGCGATGCGGTGGCCCGATGGGACGTCGAACCGACCGGCACCCAGTTTGCCGTCGCCCTGGAGTTGTCCTGGAATCTCGATTTTGCGTGCTTGACCGCGCTGGCCGGAGGGCTGGCCGATTTCACAACAGCCCTGCTGCCAACCGGCCAGCCGCTGATCATCATCATCGCGCACGACTATGCACGCGCGCTGGGTCAGACCTTGAAGCATCTGATTCCGGATCGTCCGCTGCTCGTCATCGACCAGGTGGGTCTCGAAGAAGGCGATTATATCGACATCGGGCGCCCGGTGCTGGACGGCCGAGCCGTGCCGTTGAGCGTCAAGACGCTGATCTTTTACCATTAAGCTGCTGGGGGGATGGTGTCGTGCACGGTCCCCGACAACCATTCCGCTCACCACCGAGGAATCGCGTTCATGCTGCTGCGGACCAAACTATTTGGCAAGACCTTCGAATTTAAAAGTCTTCGCGAACTGATGGGCAAGGCCAACGAACCGAAGTCCGGTGATGAACTGGCCGGTCTGGCCGCCGCATCGATCGCCGAGCGGGTGGCCGCCAAGTACGTGCTGGCCGAGGTCACCCTGGAGACGCTGCGGGCCAACCCGGCGGTGCCGTACGACCGGGACGACGTCACACGCGTGATCGACGACGCCGTCAACGAAACGATTTACAACGAGGTCAAGGGCTGGACGGTTGGCGACTTCAGGGAATGGTTGCTCGCGGACCAGACCACGACGGAGATGATCCGCCGGGTGAGCAATGCCCTGACCGGTGAAATGGTGGCGGCGGTGACCAAGCTCATGTCCAACCTCGACCTGATCTATGCCGCCAAGAAAATCCGGGTCACCTCCCACTGCGTCAACACCGCCGGACTGCCCGGAACCCTGGCCAGCCGCTGTCAGCCCAACCATCCCGTAGACAGCCCCGAAGGCATTCGTGCGGCCATTTACGAAGGCCTTTCCTTCGGTTCCGGTGACAGCGTGATCGGCATCAACCCGGTGGATGACAGCCTGAGCAGTGTGGCGCGGCTGCTCGACATGACCTACGACATCATCGGCACCTGGCGGATCCCCACCCAGAACTGCCTGCTTTCCCACGTCACCACCCAGATGCAGGCCATGAAAAAGGGGGCGCCGGTCGGCCTGGTGTTCCAAAGCCTGTCCGGCTCGCAGTTGGGCAACGAGAGCTTCGGCATCGATGTGGGCATGATGGACGAAGCCTATGCAATGGCCCAAAAATACTGCTGGCCAACGGGCCCCAACTACATGTACTTCGAGTCTGGCCAGGGCTCCGCACTGTCGGCCGATGCCCACAACGGCTGGGATCAGCTCACCCTGGAAGCCCGGATTTACGGATTGGCCAAACGCTGGAAGCCCTATCAGGTCAATACCGTTGTCGGGTTTATCGGCCCGGAATACCTGTACGACGCCATCCAGATCACCCGGGCCGGCCTGGAGGATCACTTTATGGGCAAACTGACCGGCATCCCCATGGGCTGCGACGCCTGCTATACCAACCACGCGCGGGCGACCCAGAATGACATTGAAAATCTGGCGGTGTTGCTGACCGCAGCCGGCTGCAACTATTTCATGGGGGTGCCCATGGGCGATGATGCCATGCTGGCCTACCAGTGCACCAGCTTTCACGACGCCCCCTCGCTGCGCCAGACATTGGGGTTGCGCCCCTTGCCGGAATTTGAAGCGTGGATGGAGGACCTGGGCCTCATGAAGGCTGGCGTGCTCACCGACAAGGCGGGGGATCCGTCATTTTTTTTGAGTCGATGAATGAGGATACAGACCATGCAGGAACCGGACATTCAAGCCATCGTGGAAAGCGTTTTGGCCGAAATTCAAGCCGCTGAGGGGGCGAGAACGGTGAAGACCGCTCAGTCTGCCCCGACTGCAGCCGGTGGGGACGACCTGCGAATTGACCTGGACGATCCCACCCGTCCCGAGGCGCGGCAACGGCCGGGCATTGAACGGCCGATCAACCCGGATGGTCTGCGCGCCCTGATGGCGGCCACACCCGCCCGCATCGGGGTGGGACGGAGCGGCCCGCGGCCGAGAACGGCGGCCGGCCTGCTGTTTTTAGCCGACCATGGCGTCACCCAGGACGCCCTGATGCACGCCGTCGACGCCGATCTGTTGGAGGAGCTGGGGCTCTTCTCCGTCGAGAGCCAGGCGGCAGACCGGCAGACCTATCTGAAGCGACCCGACCTGGGTCGCAAGTTGACCGAAGCGGCCAAGGCGGTTCTGCGCGATCGCTGCACCAAAAATCCCGATGTGCAGATCTTTGTCGGCGATGGCCTCAGCGGCGCAGCCATCGATCATAACCTGCGGCAGATCATGCCCGTGCTTCAACAGGGCCTCAGCAGCGCGGGGTTGTCCATGGGCACCCCCTTTTTTGTCAAAAACGCACGCGTCGGCCTGCTCAACGACGTCAACGGCATTGTCGACGCCAAGGTTTGCGCCATCCTGATCGGTGAACGACCGGGCCTCGCCCGGGCGCAGAGCATGAGCATATACCTGGGATACCGTCCCCGGCCGGAATCGACCGACGCCAATCGGGACGCGATTTGCAACATCTATGAAGGCGGACTCAACCCGCTGGAAGCCGGCGCCCATGCCGTCCAGCTGATCCAGAAAATGATCAGGGATAAAGCCAGCGGGGTCGAACTCAAATTAGTGTGAATCATGGCCATAATGGATCCGATAAAACCGCAGATATTGTCGGTCAGGATTATCCCCAACGTGGCGCCTGGTTTGGGCAAAAAGCTGAAATTGCGCCCGGACCAGCGCAGTTTGGGGCTGATCACCTGCACCATCGACGATGCGCTGTACGTTTCCATCGACGAGGGGACCAAAATGGCCGACGTGGACGTCGTGTATGCCAAATCGTTCTACGCCGGCGCCGCCCATGCCTCCGGACCGCTGTCCGGCGAGATCCTCGCCATTTTCGCCGGCCCGGACCCGGCCGAGGTGCACGCGGCATTGACCGCAACGCGGGCCTATGCGGAAAACAAAGCCTGGTTTTACGCGGCCGATGAGACGGGATCCAATGCGTTTTTCGCCCACACGATCTCCCGCACCGGCGCCTATTTGGCCGATCTGGCCGGCGTCAACCAAGGGGAACCGCTGGCATACCTGATTGCCTGCCCCCTGGAGGCCACCGTCGGCCTTGACGCGGCCTTGAAAGCCGCCGATGTGGAATTGAAGGTCTGGTTCGAACCGCCATCGGAAACCAACTTTTCCGGTGGATTGCTGACCGGCAGCCAGAGCGCCTGCAAAGCCGCCTGTGAGGCATTTGGCGACGCGGTGATCGACATCGCCAACAGGCCAATCAACCTTTAGTATCTTAATTTTGATTTTACAATTATTTGAGATTTGTCTGTTGTAATTTGGAATTTATTTGAAATTTGGTGCTTGCAATTTGTTCTTTCCGGTTCATCCGGGTTAGGGGACGGAATGACTGAAGGGCTCGACAAAGACCTGAGATCGATCCAGGAAGCCCGCCGGTTGATCGAAAGCAGTTTCACGGCGCAGGAGACATTTCTCGATTT
Source organism: uncultured delta proteobacterium (assembly GCA_963705475.1). GTDB lineage: Bacteria > Desulfobacterota > Desulfobacteria > Desulfobacterales > Desulfosarcinaceae > Desulfosarcina. The sequence continues at coordinate 258,720 of CAVPJS010000011.1, forward strand.
CAGCCAGGAACAGGTCGATCGAATCTGCAAGGCCATGGCCGATGCGGCCTATCAGGCGGCGGAGCGACTGGGGCGCATGGCGACCGAAGAGACCACCTTCGGGGTCCCTCGGCACAAGACCCTGAAAAATCAACTGGCCAGCCGCGGCGTATGGGAATCCATCAAAGCCGTCAAGACCGTCGGTGTGATCCGTGAGGACAAGGCCACCGGCGTCGTCGAAATCGGCTGGCCCATGGGGGTGGTGGCGGCGCTGAGTCCCAGCACCAACCCCACCTCCACCCTCATCCACAACACCCTGATTGCGGTCAAGGCCCGCAACGGCATTGTCAACGCCCCCCATCCGTCATCCTGGCGATGTTGCCTGGAGGCCACGCGGGTAGTGGTGGACGCCGGCGAGGCGGCGGGCATGCCCGCGGGCCTGGTGGGCTGCATGTCAAGCATTTCTCTGCCCGGCACCCAGGAGTTGATGCGGCACGAAAAAACCGCCGTGATTCTGGCCACGGGCGGTTCGGACATGGTTCGGGCGGCCCACAGCATGGGCAAACCGGCCTACGGCGTGGGCCCCGGTAACGTCCCCTGCTACGTCGATCGCAGTGCCGACATCAAATCGGCGGCCGCTCTGATCGTGTCCAGCAAATCCTTTGACAATTCGGTGATCTGCGCCACGGAGCAGGCCGTGGTGGCAGACAAGCCCATCGCCGCCGCCCTGCGCGCCGAAATGGAGCGTCTGGGCGCCTTTTTCGTCAATCCATCCCAGGCGGAGGCGTTGAGCCGGGTACTTTTTTTTGCCACCGGCGCCATCAACCCAAAAAGCGTCGGCCAGACACCGCAAACGCTGGCCCGCATGGCCGACATCCGCATCCCCGAAAGCGCCCGCATCCTGGTCGCCCCGTTAAACCGGGTGGGCAAGGAGGAACCGCTCTCCGGCGAAAAGCTGACCACGGTGCTCGGCTGGTACGACGTCGATGGCTGGCAGGCGGGCTGCGACTGCTGCATCGCGTTGATCCGCTTCGGGGGGCGGGGGCACAGCCTGGTGATCCATGCCGCCGATGAAGGCGTGATCATGGAATTTGGTCTCAAGAAACCTGTGTTTCGCCTCCTGGTGAACACCATGGGGACCTTGGGATCGGTGGGCATGACCACCGGACTCATGCCGGCCTTGACCCTGGGATCGGGCGGAATCGGCGGCGCCATCAGCGGCGATAACATTACCACCACCCACCTGCTCAACATCAAACGGTTGGCTTACCCGATCAAGGCCCCCCCGGCCCAGGCCATGGTCGGCGCTGCGGCGGTTCGGCCCGCTGCCGATGATCTGGATCCGGCTGAATTGAAGGCCGTCGTCCGGGCCGTGATTGAGGAATTGGTCCGTCATGGCGAGTAGACACGATCGAAAAAAAATAACCAAAGGCACCAAACAAAAGGAGAAGCTCACGATGGTTGACATTCAAATGATTGCTCTGGGAATGGTTGAAAGCAAAGGACTGGTCGGCGCCATCGAAGCGGCGGACGCCATGGTCAAGGCCGCAAACGTTCATCTCATCGGCAGCGAGTATATTGGTGGCGGATATGTCACCGTCATGGTGCGCGGCGATGTGGGAGCGGTTAAAGCGGCCACCGACGCTGGCGCGGCGGCGGCCAAACGCGTGGGCGAACTGGTTTCGGTACACGTGATTCCCCGTCCTCACAGCGATGTGGAGATCATTCTGCCCAAGGAAACCAAGGGCGGTTTCGGCAGGAAGGCCTAGCCACCTTCAGGGGCAGCGACATCTTTGTTGGGATCGCCCAGCTTTGCCCGGTTCTTAAATGTCACTTTTCCGGCCGACTGGACGACGCAACAACCCCTTGCCGCGGATACACAAGCCGCCTGCACGGATGCAGGCGCATGGGAGCGACCGGCGTGAACCCAGCACTCGACAGATTCTTAGCCAAGGCCGATGCCGTGATGCAAGCGGACCCGGTTCAACCGACGGGTGGTCGAACGAAAAGCGCGACCGCATCCATGCCGGCTGCCCACCCGGCGGGCAGGCATTCACCGGCCCATTCGAAGGAGACCGAAAACGCCCTGTTCAGAGACGGCGGACCGGCACCCCGGGTCCACGTCGGCGTTGACCTGGGCACGGCGTACACGGTGCTGGTCGTACTCGATGAGCACCACCAGCCGCTGGCAGGTGAGTATCGCTTTGCTCAAATTGTCCGCGATGGGCTGGTGGTCGATTACCACGGCGCGATCAACCTGCTACAGGAATTAAAGTGCAACGTCGAACGGCGCTTGGGCATGGGTCTGACCTCGGCGGCGACCACCTTTCCGCCGGGCGTTTCACCCAACGAGGTCAGGGCCACCCAGCATATTGTCCGGGCGGCCGGTTTTGAATGCGATCAGACCATTGACCAACCCACGGCAGCCAATGCGGTGCTGCAGGTGAAAAACGGCGCGGTGGTCGATGTCGGCGGCGGCACCACAGGCATCGCCATCTTTCGGGACGGCGAGGTCGCTTACACGGCCGATGAGCCGACCGGCGGCACGCACTTTTCCCTGGTGGTTGCAGGAGCCCTTGGCATTGAATTCGAAGAAGCGGAGAAGATCAAGAAAATACCCGACAATTACCGGCGGCTCTTTCCGATTGTGAGGCCGGTCATGGAGAAGGTCGGAACCATCGTGGCCCGGCATGTGGCGGGGCATTCGGTGAACGCCATTTATCTGGTTGGCGGCACAGTCTGTTTTCCCGGCATCGACAGGGTGGTCGAAGAAGTGACCGGCATCCGGACGGTCATCCCCGGCTTTCCCTTGTTTGTAACGCCACTCGGTACGGCAATGTATAATACATAACGGTAAGCAGAGGTTGATTATGGCCGATGAATTTCAATTGCGCGTCTATTGTTACCTGGATCGAACCCAACCCCAATACGCCTCCTTTGTGGGCACCGTCACCCAGGGCGACTTGATGGTGGAAGGCATGGCCTCTTTGTATATCGAGGTGGCTCCCGGCAACGAGGTCTTTCGTCTGGTGGACATCGCGGTGAAGGCGACCGAAGCCCGTCCCGGCGCCCAGGTCGTGGAACGGGAATTCGGTATGTTCGAAATCCACTCCCACTCCCAGCAAGCCGTGATCGAGGCCGGCGCCATGGTGTTGGCTCGGCTGGGCCTGGAAGAAACCGGACGGGTCAAACCGTTTGTGGCGTCGGTTCAGCTCATCACCAACGTGGATCCCTATCAGGCCCAACTGCTCAACCGTTTCAGACGGGGCAGTATGCTCGTGGCCGGTGAAACCCTGTTGGTGCTCGAGGTGGCCCCGGCAGCCTATATCAATATTGCCGCCAACGAGGCGGAGAAACGGGCCAACATTAAGTTGATTCACATCTCGTCGGTCGGCCGTTTTGGCCGCATGTGGATGTGCGGTACCGAATCCGAGATGGTCACCGCCAAGATGGCGGCCATCGCAGCCATTGAAGGTATTCAGGGACGAAACGATTGAAACCGGCCTCAACCATTAGGGATCAGGGCAAGGCATGCAACGGCGAAAACGCGCAGCCATGACTGGGGTTGTGAGCATGTTGCGTCGTTTCATAGGGGGCTAAGCATGAAACAGTTCTATACCGTGCGGGACATCGAAGATATGCACGCGGCCGGCGTGGTCGACATTGAAACCCACGATGACGTGGTGTTGACCGACGTGGCCCGTGAAAAAGCCATCGCGCTGGGCATGCACCTGAAGCCGGTGGCGCCAGCCACCGATGGCCGGCAGGGGCCGGAGCTGCCCCGCATGGCCGTTGCCGCCGGAACACCGAAGGCGCCCGCCGGCGGTGCAGGGTTGACCTCCTCCGCGGCATCATCGGCGCCACACGCCCCGTCCCGGTCGAGCATCGGTGAAGCTGCCCCCGACCGGATCATGCGAATCAAAGCGGCTGTGGTGGCCCGCTTGGGCACCGACAAATACAACGACCTGCTGGACAAGATTATCCCCCAGGTAATGTCTCAGATCAAAAAGTAAGCTTCAGGGCATGCGGTAAACCATGGCGTTGATGTTCATGCCCGCACCCACGGAAGCGAAGACGGCCACATCGCCGGCGTCCAGTCGATGCCCTTTCAACTTCTCTTTCAGGAGCAGGTCCAGCAGGGTGGGGATGGTGGCCACGGAGCTGTTGCCGACCCAATCGATGATCATGGGCATGACGCCTTCGGCGACAGGTTCGACGCCGCAAAGCTGAAACAGCCGTTTTAGGATGGCTTCGTCCATTTTGGCGTTGGCTTGGTGCATCAGGATCTTGCTGACGTCCCCGAGCGTCAGCCCGGCCTTGTCAAGGGCCTGCTTCACCACCAGGGGAACGGTTTTCAGGGCATACCTGTATATGTCGTGCCCATCCATTTTGATGAACAGTTCATCGCCCTTTCGATCCGGGTGGTAGGATTTCCCCAACCGCAGCATCCAGACCTTGTCAATCGTATCGGTCCGGGTGATGTGGGACAGGATCCCCCCCCCTTCGTTCGAGGCTTCCAAAACGGTGGCGCCGGCACCGTCGGCGAAGATCATGCAGTCGACATCGTGGGGATCGGACACCCGCGAAAGGATTTCGGCCCCGACCACCAGCACCCGTTGGGCATCTCCCGAACGGATGTAGTAGTCGGCCATGATCATGCCCTGGAGCCAGCCGGGACAGCCGAAGGGGATGTCGTAGGCCACCGTGTATGGGTTTTCGATCTTAAGCCGGTGTTTGACCCGCGAGGCGATGGTGGGCACCATGTCGGTCCGCAGGTTGCCGCGATGGACGTCACCGAAGTTCTGAGCCACGATAATGTAGTCCAGGCTCTCCCTGTCGATGCCTTCCAGTGCCTGAACGGAGGCTTCGTAGGCGATGTCGGAAGTGGTCAGCGCGCTGCTGGCATAGCGCCGCTCCCGGATGCCGGTGATGTTGTAAAGCTTCTCAATGATTTCAGGATTGGGCTTTTCAAGCCGCACCCCGTCAGGCCCGAAAAAGGTATGCTTCAGAAAGTGGGTGTTGGGTATGATCTCGGATGGGATACAGCATCCGGTGGATATGATGATCGAATTGGGCATTTTCCCCCCGTCTCGTATTTGTTTGGCGGCTTTAATAAAGGAAAATGAATCAATGTTCAAGTATAGTTGGACCGGCAGCCGTTGAAAGGTACCCCAGACGGCAAAACGATGTCAACCGAACAGGCAAGCATACGGGTGCGAGGCCATTATGGAATTTCTCTACCTCTCTCCGGAATTTCCGCCCAACTTCGCCAATTTCATTTTACAGTTGGACAGGCATGGGGTCAATGTGTGGGCGCTGGGTGAATCCGATTTCTACGACATGCCCGAACGCCTCCGATATGCCATTCGACACTACGTCCGAACCGACCTGAAATCAAATGAAGCGGTAGAACGGGCACTGGAGGAACTCCTTTACGCAAAGACAGCCATGGGGTCGCCAGGCGCTTTTGATGTGGTGGAGTCCCACAACGAAATCTGGCTGGGTATGGAGGCCCATATCAACCGGATTCTGAACATCCCGGGAATCCGCCCCGAGGATCTGGATCGGCTGAAAAAAAAGTCGGTCATGAAGCGGCAGTTTGCGGCCTGCGGCCTGACCACCGCCAGGGGTGAACGCCTGAGAGACGCCGCTCACGGCGTCGAACTGGCCGGGGAGATCGGTTTCCCGCTGATCTTGAAACCCGACGAAGGCGTGGGTGCCAGCCGCATTTACAAGGTAACCGATCCTGGACAGCTTGAAAAGCTGCTGCCCGGACTGGACGCGGACTATTTCATGGAGGCATTTGTGAATGCCCCCATCGTCAGCTACGACGGGCTGGTGGACGGCGACGGCGGCTTGCTTTTCGAAAACTCCTTGACCTACGGGGACGGGGTTCTGGACTATGTCCATGGGAAAGACACCTTTTTCTATGTGGAACGCCGCATCCCGAAACCGCTGATGGACATCGGTCGGCAGTTGGTGAACGCCTTCGACATCCGCCGTAAATTTTTCCACTTCGAGTTTTTTTTCGTAGACGGCACGTACATGCCCATCGAAATCAACTGCCGGCCGCCCGGCGGAGCCATCCTTGACATGATGAACTACAGTGTCGATGATGACCTGTATGCCGCCTATGCCCGCATGATCACCGCAAATGGGCGTGTGACCGTGGCCGCCAATAAAAAATTTTATTGCGCCTATGTGGGCCGCCGGAAAAGGGATTACACCTTCACCCACGCGCAACTGCAGCAGCGCCTGGGAGATGCGCTGGTCGAATTCGGCGAAAACCCGAAAATTTTTCAGGAAGCCATGAGCCGGTATCGCTACATCATCCGGTCGCCGAACCGGGCGCGGCTGTTGAAGATGGCCGCTGAGGTGCAGCTGACCAAACCTTGAAACCTAACCTGGATAAAACTGAAGGGTTGAAAATGAATCTGATTTACCTGTCCCCTCATTTCCCGCACCACTACCACCTATTCTGCAAAAATCTGAAGCAGCTGGGTGCCAACGTGCTGGGCATCGGCGACGTTGCCAGTCAAGACCTGGATTCGGTGGTAAAAGACGCACTGACCGAGTACTACCGGTTGTCGGACCTGCACGACTACGACCAGCTGGTGCGTGCCTGCGGCTATTACACCCATCGTTATGGCAAAATCGACCGGTTTGAATCCCTCAACGAATATTGGCTGACCACCGAAGCGCGCATCCGCGACGATTTCAACATCACCGGTGTGCGTGGCCGCGACATCGACGTGATCAAACGCAAGTCCTTGATGAAAGGGCGCTTCCAGTCCGTCGGGATCCCCGTGGCTGCCGGCCGTGTGGTCTCCACCCGTGAAGAGGCCCGTGGACTGATCAAAATAACCGGATACCCGGTGGTGGCCAAACCCGATGCCGGGGTCGGGGCGCTGGACACCTACCGCCTGGACAGCGATGCGGATCTGGATGCCTTCTTTTCCGCCAAGCCGGATCTGGACATCATTATTGAGGCCTTCGTCCAGGGCAGCATTGTCTCTTTCGACGGTCTGGCCGACGCCAACGGCGATCTGGTTTTTTATACCGGCCATCGATTCAGCCAGGGCATCATGGAAACCGTGAACCAGGCCCGGCACATCCACTACACCTCCATGCGCGAAATCCCGCCGGCGCTGGAGAAAGCGGGACGCCAGTGCGTAAAAGCCTTCGACGTGCGGGAGCGCTTCTTTCATATCGAGTTTTTCGAAACCAAACCGGGCAACTATGTGGCCCTGGAAGTGAACATGCGGCCGCCGGGGGGATTCACCACGGATATGTTCAACTTTGCCTGCGACATCGATGTCTATCACCTGTGGGCGCAGGTCATGATGAAGCAGCTGACCCCGCTGACATATAAACGCAAATATCACTGCTGTTACGCCAGCCGCAAAAACCGATACACCTACGTCAACAGCCACGAGGCGATAATGGCCCGGTACGGCAGATTCATGGTCCAGGCGTCCAGTGTACCGGGGGTTTTCAGCAGCGCCCTGGGGAACTTCGGCTACATCTTCCGATCCCCGGACATGGCGCAGATCGAGGAGATCATCCGCTATATCCACAGCACCGAATAAGGAATACCCATGCATATCGAGGAACATCACTGGCACAGCCCCCGCCTCGACCGGCTGATGGGCGTCAAGGTCTACGGGCACTGGGGACAACCGTTGATGGTCTTCCCCTGTTCCCGGGGCCGTTATTTCGACTACGAGGGCATGGGCATGGTCGCCGCCATCGCCCCGTTCATCGACGGCGGCCGCGTCAAGCTGTTCTGCGTGGACAGCATCGACGCCCACTCCTGGTACGATTTTTCGGTCCCGCCGGCCGAACGAAATGCCCGCCACGAACAATATGACCAGTACATCACTGCGGAAGTGGTCCCCTTCGTACGCCGCCACTGCAACGATGACGGTCTGCGGATAATGACCAACGGATGCAGCATGGGTGCCTTTCATGCCGTCAATTTCTTTCTGCGGCACCCGGACCTGTTTGCCGGCACCATTGCCTTAAGCGGCCTCTACCGGCTGGACCGCCAGGAATTCGGAAACACTGCCGATGACCTGGCGGCCGTCTATTACAACTCACCGGTGACCTACCTGCCGGGACTCTCGGATCCCTGGTACGTGGATCGCTATCGTGAGGGTACGATCATCGTCGCTGTGGGCCAGGGTGCCTGGGAAGACGAGGCCATCGAAGATACCCGTGCCCTGGACCATATTTTCCGGGACAAGGGAATCGACGCCTGGATCGACTACTGGGGTCATGATGTCAACCACGACTGGCCGTGGTGGTATAAGCAGATGAACTATTTTCTGGGGCGACTCTACGGGTAACGATCGTGTATTTGTCCAGGTTGCGGAGATCCACCCTTAAGCATGCCTTCACCAGAGGAGCCGATAAAAATAATCCTAAACCCTTTAGATCAATTAAAAAATATTATTGACTTTTTTTTGCGATAACGATTAATTTAGAATAAAATTTTTTCCATTACCGTCAGTTTGACCCAAGGCGTGCCAATGCCCGAAATCAAACTGGAGATGCTGGCCAACAATCTTATCCGACCGCTCAAGCAGGACGGTCGGGTGACCGCGGCCCATGTCGCCGATAAGCTGGAAGTCACCGCTTGTCGTTCGCTGGCCAACCCCGCCGCAAGCGGCGAGGGGTGCGATCGCGGTTCATCAACTGAAGCAGAAACAAGCGTGCACAAATTATGAGAGTACTGGTATTGGGTGGCTGCGGGATCCAGGGGAAAGCCGCCATGGTTGACCTGTCCGGCAGCGCGACCGTTGAACGGGTCATCTGTGCGGATGCCAGCCTCGAAGGCCTCAGGGACATATCGGATGTCATCGACCCGACCAAGGTCCGCACCGCGTCACTGGACGCCGGCGATTCCGAGAGCCTGGAACGCCTTTTCCGTCAGGCGGATGTGGTCATCGACCTGCTCCCCCGGCGCTACCTGGAAACGGTCTGCCAGACAGCCATTCGCACCGGGATCAGCGTGGTCAACACCAACTACGCCTACCCCATCGCACACATGCACGAAAGCGCCCAGAACGCGGGCATGGCCATCCTGCCCGAATGCGGCCTGGACCCGGGAATCGACCTGGTCATTTGCGGCGAAGCCCGGCGCCGCTTCGACGAACTCAATCTGATCAACGCTTACTGTGGCGGATTCCCTGAGCCCACCGCCTGCGACAATCCGCTCAACTACAAAGTCTCGTGGGTTTTTGAAGGGGTGCTGGCCGCTACCAAGAGAGCAAGCAGAATCATTCGTGAGGGCACGGTAATCGACATCCCCAGCGACCGCCAACACGATGCAGCCTATGTTCACACGGTTGATTTCCCGGGTCTTGGCCAGTTGGAGGCCATCCCCAATGGCAATGCGGTCTTCTTTACCGACGCCCTCGGCGTGACGGCAACTATTCGTGAAACCGGGCGCTACTCATTGCGCTGGCCCGGTTGGAGCGCTTTCTGGCGGCCGTTGAAGCAGCTGGGCTTTTTGAGCGAAGATCCCGTGGCCGGTCTTCCCTGCGCGGTTTCCCCCTATCAGATGATGGACAGGCTCTTGGGTCCACAGCTCCAATATAAACGCAGCGAAAAGGATCTGGTGGCCATGTTCAACGTTTTCGAAGGCAGGCAGGGCAACCGACGGGTTCGCCTGACCAGCCGCCTGCTCATCGAACGGAATCTGGAGACGGGGCTCTTGGCCATGGCCCAGGGAGTGGGCTACCCGGCCAGCATCGCCGCCCAGATGATCGCCAAGGGAGAAATCGCCGAAAAAGGGATTCTGTCGCCGATGAAGCATATCCCCTACCCCGCATTCATCGATGCGCTGCGCAACCGTGGATTAATCGTTGAAGAAGAGGAGATCGTGTTGCCTTGAATATGGCCTTTGGCAGCGCGATAAATTGACCTAGAAACCTTCTGCAAAAGGGGATTTGGATTCAGACCCGTGGCGGAGGCGTGTCTCACCCAGCAGGTGGGTCCGAGAATACAGGGACATGAAACGCTGACTCGACAGAGGAATGGATTCGACAGACCTTTTTTTGGTGGGTTTCTAACCAAGGACATCGAACAAAGGAGGAGACAATGAAGACACGGATTTTGGCACTACTGGTTGCATTGATGGTAATCACGACCGGAACCGCAATGGCCAACACCTTAGCGGACATCATCCAGCGGGGAGAGTTGCGCGTGGCCGTTCAGTCCGGTGCGGCCCCCTACGCCTTCGTGGACAAAAACGGCGAACACACCGGCTCCATGGTCGATTTTGCCAAGGACATGGCCGACCGCATGGGCGTCAAGCTGACAATCCTGGACTTTGACTGGGACGGGTTGATCCCGGCCCTGCTTTCCGGCAAGGCCGATATCCTGGCCGCCGACATGACCCCCACCCTCAAACGCTCTCTTAAAATCACCTTTTGTGACCCGTGGTATTACGTACAGCCCTGCGTCTTCACGACCACGAATTCCACATTCATGAAGCCGGAGGACGCGAACAAGCCGGATGTGACCGTGGGTGTCCTGCTGGGCTCCACCGGAGAAACCGTCGCCAAGAAATACCTGCCCAACGCCACGATCAAGACCTACAAAGGCGGCGGCCGCATGATCGTTCAGGCCCTGCTGGCCGGCCACGTGGATGCGGGCGTCAATGACGACCTGGCCGTGTTGACCGTGCTGCCGGATTTCCCGCCCAAATCGGTGAAGGTGTTGCCACGGCGTCTGGGTGAAGGCAAAGATCCCCTGGCTTTTGCCGTGCGCCATGAATCGGTCAACCTATGGCAGTGGGTCAACCTGTACTTCAAGTTTGCCCGTAACGACGGCAGCTACGATAAAAACATCAAATACTGGATGGAATCCACGGACTGGAAAAAGGATCATTAATAAATCCCTGAACACACCATGGGAAGAGGGGGTGTCCCCTCTTCCCATGGCAAACCGTCGAAAGGGAAGCGATGCTCGAAGGCTTTAATTTCAGGATTATCTGGGAGTACATGCCATTTTTCATGGAGGGGCTGCGCAACACCTTCCTGATATCCATCGTCTCGCTCTTCCTGGCCCTGATCGCAGGGATTACCGCCTGCGCCGGTCGGTTATCGCCGTGGAAGGCGGTTCGCGGCCTGGCCATCGTGTACATCGAATCCATCCGTTCCACCCCCCTGCTGGTTCAGATCTACTTCCTCTACTTCGGCCTGCCCACCCTGGGCCTTCGGGTACCGGAGCTTCAGACGGGTATCATCGCCCTGATGCTCAACAGCGGTGCCTACATCGCCGAAATCGTCCGAGCGGGAATGACGTCGGTGCCCAACGGTCAGATCGAAGCAGGCATCTCGTCGGGGCTGAACTATTTTCAACGCATGCGCTTCATCATTCTTCCCCAGGCCCTGGGCGTAACCGTCCCGCCATTGCTGGGCCAGGCCATCGTTCTGGTAAAAGACTCCGCCCTGCTCTCCCTGATCTCGGTCATGGAACTGACCCGCATCGGGCAGACGCTCACCTCCGAGCGATTCATGCCCACGGAGGCCTTTTTCACCGTGGCCTTCTTCTACTTGTGCATCTATTACGTGCTGAAATCCCTGGCCGACTGGTCGCAGAGAAAGCTCATCTTCAGGGAGGCATACTAGCCATGATGCTCTTTTACTTCCAGCGGTTGGTTGAAATTTTTCCCTTTTTCCTCAAAGGACTGTGGATGACCGCGTCAGTATCGGGCATCAGTTTGATCATGGCAACAATGATCGGGTTGCTGTTGGGCATTGCCCGCGCTTCAACAAACAAGCCACTGGTCGGTCTCATCGGCGCTTATGTGGCCGTCATCCGGGGAACACCCTTCGTGGTACAGATCTTTATCATTTTTTTCATTCTGCCCGAATGGGGCATCCAGTTGGAGGCCTTGCCGGCGGCCATCCTCGCCCTGACCAACCTGGGAACGGCATTTATCTGTGAGATCGTGGCCGGTGGAATCAAGGCGGTCCCGGTAGGCCAATGGGAGGCAGCAGCATCGTCGGGCCTGAACATCTATCAGCAGCTGCGTTACGTGATCGTCCCCCAAAGCCTGCAGACCATCCTGCCGCCCCTGGTAGGCCAATATGTGCTGCTGATCAAGGATTCCTCGGTCGTCTCGGTCATCGGGGTGATGGATCTAACCCGCGTGGGATGGGTAACCGTGAATCGGATACCGGAGGGATTGATGGTCTTCTCACTGGTGGGTCTGCTCTATTTTGCCATCTCCTATCCGCTGATCCGGCTGTCCAACCGACTCGAAAAGAAGATGGCCACCCAGCAGGTCATGATTTAGCAATCAGCACCAACCGGAATCGGGAAAATAGGAAAATGATCAAATTTAACGGTGTCAACAAGTGGTTCGGCAAGCTGCATGTCCTCAGGGACATCGATCTTCACGTCACGCCGGGTGAAGTGGTGGTCATCTGCGGACCCAGCGGGTCCGGCAAGTCCACCCTCATCCGCTGCATCAACCGGCTGGAGAAGTTTCAGAAAGGCGAGCTGTTCGTTGACGGAACGCCCCTGCACGACCATTCCACCAACCTGACCAAACTGCGGGCGGAGATCGGTTTTGTCTTTCAGCAGTTTCACCTCTACCCCCACATGACGGCCCTGCAAAACGTTACCCTGGCGCCGATCAATGTGCGTAAGATGAAACGCGCCGATGCAGAGAAACTGGGTCGTGAAAAGCTGGCCCGCGTGGGTTTGGCGGACAAGGCCGATTCTCATCCAAGCCAGCTTTCCGGCGGCCAGCAGCAGCGCGTGGCCATCGCCCGGGGACTGGCCATGTCGCCCAAAATCATGCTCTTCGACGAACCCACCAGCGCCCTGGACCCCGAGATGATCGGCGAAGTGCTGGACGTCATGGTCAAGCTGGCCAGTGAGGGCATGACCATGTGCGTGGTCACCCACGAAATGGGATTCGCCCGGCAGGTGGCCCACCGGGTCATCTTCATGGACGCAGGCTCTCTGGTGGAAACCGGGAACCCTCACGACTTCTTCGCCAATCCCCAGACGGACCGCGCCGCTCAATTCATCAGTAAAATTCTCACGCACTAGTCGTATTTATGGTTGTGGATCGGTCCTGAAATTTTTACGCCAACAGTTTCTCCAACGCTTCTGCAGCGTGTTTTGAGAGTCCCAACGTTTCCATCGTGCGCCTGGCTTCTCCCACGTAATCCCGCTCCATCAACAGTGACGCCAGTGTGATCACCGCGGACATCACCGGCGTCGCGACCCCGACCTGTTCCCCCAGTTTCTGGAGGAACACCAGGCCGTATCCGACATCCTCATTGAAATACCGGTAATCCAGACTGGGCTGAGCTTTGACCCCCGCGAATCCCGGCGCGGTGTTAAATCCGGTGTCATAGGTGGCTTCTGTCATGTAGCCTTGCATGACCCCTAATTCCGGATCGGGAATGACCGCCACACCCAATTTATTCCCGATGGCGATCCGTTCTTTATCCACCGCTTCGACCAGCCTGCCGACCGCCGGCGTGACGCCCTGGTGATAAAATTCGAAATCACCGTTGGTTCGTTCGATCAGCGCGACATTCATCAGCGTAATCGCAGGATGGATGACCGGATTACCATTCTGTAAGCTGGTCTGGAGCACATTCTTTGCCGCGCTCATTGCCGGATAGACATCACGCACCTGCGCCAGCACCTGACTTGTTGTCTTCGCCGGAACCGCCGCCAGCAGCAACCCACCGCTGAGCTTGTTGAAAATCCTGATTTTGCCAGGTTCAAGCAATCGAACGGCGTAAGGCAGCGTCGATGTTTCGGCAACAAGAATCGCTTCATCGCGAAGTTCCAGCCCAGCACCGTTTTTGAACTCGATGGCGCCCCCGCAGGAACTCGGGTTAACAATCACGATCTGCCCTTCTTTGAGGTATGGCTTACAGACTTCGGCAAAGGGTCTGGTGCTGTACGCCGGCCCTACGGCGTAGATGATATCCGCCTCATCCAACACTTTTTCAATCTCGTGTCCGGCATAAACCACCCGTTGAAAGCCTTCAAGAATGCCTTCGCAGTGAATGCCGCCGTTGTTTTGGACAGCCTCAATACTCTGCGGGAATTGTTCAAAATCAAACAGACGGACCTGATGCCCATGGGCCGCACAGTCAAAGGCAACGGCACAGCCCCCGTTTCCGGATCCCAATACAGCAATGTTCATGTCGTTATTCTCCTGATTGCTTTGAACGAGTGATTAGCACTTGTTTTTTTGATATCCCTTTTCGCGGATATTTGATCTGTTGGCGTGTCGGCGACACGCGCGGATATTGAAACTGAAATCTACCTCACGCGTGTTGCTTAAATTTTTCCCACACCTTCAGGCAGGCATAACCAGTTTTGTCTAGACTTCATCATGATAAATGTTTCACTTCTGACGACATTGCCGATTTTAAGAATCGTCTCGGTAGTAAATTGATACAATTCATCCTTCCCGCCCAAACAAACAACCTCGGCAATGATATCGTAACGACCAGCAACCACGCCGGCCCATGCGACATTGGGAAGTCGGGATATGTTGTCCATGATTTGATCCATCTGCCCCTTTGACTGGACGCTCATGGCGACGATGGCGGTTATCATGTCTCGGTGTCGGCTGGGATCAACAAGGCCCGATACTTTGAAAATTCCTTTTTCCTCGAGAATTTTTATCCTGCTTCGAATGGTCGGGGCGGTGACATTGAGCTTTTTTGCCATCTCACCAATCGACATGCGCCCATCCTCTGTCAGCAGGTGAATGATCCGATTGTCCAATGCGTCAAAAACTATTTTATCCAAAAAAAATCTCCATCACAAATTTCTTATAAGATATAATTATTTTAATATTTTATTTAAAAACAAAATGTCAAGAATAATTATAACAATAGGAAGTATGCGGTTCGCCAGAACGTGCACGTTCACATCGAGTACCAGGCAACCAAGTTTGTCACTCCCTAAGTGATCGACGAAATGCTTGACGGGTGTGCACACACCAAACACGACATGGGCCACGCGATTACCAGATGCAGAGAGAACGGCGTCCCGGTCTTTTTCGAGATTGCCAGGCGCCAGGCCAAACCTGCTGCGCCCTCGATCCCTTCACCGACGCCTTGGATAATCGCCTTGTTCTCAACGACCGCGGCGCCGTCAGTCGAATCAGTGCCTCGAGAATGCCCTGAAAGTCACGATTGACTGAGGGAATGGTCCATGGTACGGCATTTCTATCTGCGCCAATAGTTGAACCCGACCCATCGCAACGGTCGGAATGGAGCCGATGAGGCGGGCTGCCCTCCAGGCATTATCTAAAAACCACCTGCAACCATCGATCACCGGCTGGCGGTCGTTTAGATCAACACCAACCCAAAACCACTTATCGACAGGATGCTGCAATGACCGATACAACCGATATCCCCCCTGTCTCCATGGCCAACACCAAAAAGGAACTGCTCGAGGCCTATGAAACGGCTAAAAACCGCTTGGATACTTTAAACAAGGGACTGCTGGATGCCGAAAAGGCCCGGAAACGGCTTGAAAAGCAGGTGGCGGAGGCAACCGCCAAACAGCGCCAGCGCGAAAAGGAAGAGCACGAATATGCCTCTGCGCGGGAACATGCGCAGCGCAAAAACGCTCTGGAAGACGAACTGCAGGCCCTTGAAAAGGAGCTCGCCGTCAAGCGCAATGATTTCGAGAACGACGTCCGGCAGCGGACGGCGGCCCTCGACACCCGTGAAGAAGCCATCACTGGCCGTGAAAACGAGATGGCGGCCCTGCAAAAAGAGGTGAAGGATTTTCCTGCACGCAGCGAAGCCAGCGTCCAAACGGCGACGGCCCAGACCACGGACCGGCTCACCAGGGATTTCAAGAGCGACAAGGCCCTCATGGAAGCCCGCTTCGATGGTGAAAAGAACGTTCTTTTGGGGAAAATCGAGGCCCTTGAGAAGGTGGTATCCTCACAGGCAGCCCAGATCGCAGACCTGTCCAAAAAAAGTGAACTGGCCTACGAAAAGGTTCAGGACATCGCCAACCGCGCCGTGACCGCTTCCCGGCGGGAGCCCTATCCGGCCCCTGTTCACCATTCCGCCGCATCGGGGCGTGACGACAGCCAGGCCTTAAAATGAGCCGTCTATTTATGAAGATGGCGGTCAGGACGCGTTTTGCGCTGACAAGCCGAAATAAAGCCTCCCAACAGATTCGAAGATCACTCGACGCCTACCTTAGGCTCTCACGGCAGATGTCGCGCGATCAGGGCACGTTGCTTTTAGAGGTTCCGCGCATGCTGGGTATCGATGAAGAGATGCGCAACTGGTCTTTCTTCATGATCCTTGAACACAACGCCATCGTAAATCGAGGCATCACGTCCATCGTTGAACATCTGGCTCGAGGAGAGCAACCGGAAGGTGCCGAAGCGATTGACATGAAAAGGGACGTGCTGCCTTCCCGCAACCCTGGAGAAGAGCAGGTTCAAGGGTTCCGCGAATCGGTGGAAGATCATCTGCAGGTCATTTCGGGCCTTGGCGAACTAAGGGGAGGCCTTCGGACCCGCCACCCGAACTTTGGTCGGTTCGATGCCCACAACTGGCACTGTATGTTTGGCCTGCATCTGTATATTCACTATAAACAGGCGTCATATGTCGTTCGAAAAATCTCTGCCCAACACGGCAACCATGACGATTCGGCGCAGACGCACTCCGCCGGGTAGCGTGCTTGATCGGTGGGGTCGGATTCGTTACTCAGAAAAATAGTAGTCCTGACACGCCTGGCATATGGAAGATATGCTGTATTCAAGCGCCAAAAAGGGCGTTCGGAATGACCTGGCGGGCTTGGCCCAGATTTTACACAGATGGTTGTGCTTGGCCGCATCGCTTCTTGACAGAACCGCCTTATCTGACCAGGCGCCGATTAACGAAAGAAAGACCGCACCGTCGTCCAAGCGGTCGCGACCGCGCATGCATCCCCGTCCGTTGCCGGTGTGAGGTGAAAGGATCCGCCATGACCGACCGCTGTTATTCCATCACCGAGGCGACAACCATCGATCGCATCCGATCCGAGATGGCCCGCCGGTTCGACGGCGTCGGGGAAAAAAAAGGGGGGTCCGAGGCCTTTGAGGTCATGGATTCATTTGATTGGCGGCTTCTTAAAAAAGGCTGGCTGCTGCTGAAAACGCAGGCATGCTATTCAATCGTCGACATCCACAGCCGGCAACCGATCGGCAGGGTTTCCGCGGACAGCGGAAAACCGTTGCGATTCCATTGGGAGTTTCCTGAATCAAAGGTCGCCACCCATCTCGGGAATATCCTGGAAATGCGGGCGCTGCTGCCACTTGGCGAGGTAAGAAAGCAGTGGGTCGATTTCGACCTGCGCAACAGCGACGATAAAATCGTCGCCCGCCTGACGGTGGAAACCTATGACGGGGGCGGCAGGATGGAACCGGTCAGGCAATGCCGGCTCATGCCCATGAGAGGCTACACCGGAGAGGATAAGCGGGTTGCCGCCTGTCTGGCGGAACTGGGCCTGCAGCCCGTCGATCGCTCACCGGTTCTCTGTGTGCTGACGCGCAAGGGGCTTGCCCCGGGGGCCTACTCGTCAAAAATCAACATTACGCTGAAACCGGAAATGCCGGCTGCCGAAGCCATCCATTGTATCATGGAAAACCTGGTATCCGTGATGCACGCGAATATTCCCGGCGTTCGCCAGGACATCGACACTGAGTTCCTGCACGACTTCCGGGTATCGGTGCGCCGGGCCCGTTCCCTGTTGAGCCAGATGAAAGGCGTTCTCGATGCCGGGACCACCGCCAATCTTCAGCAGCGGTTGAAAGCGATGGGAGGCGTCACCGGCAACGTCCGTGACCTGGACGTGTACCTGTTGAAAAAAAAGGAATACATGGCGATGGTTCCCGACTTTCTGCAACCCGGCATCGGCAAGCTGTTCCGGACGCTGCAGCAAAAGCGGCGGTATGCCAAGGACCGCATGATCAGGGCGATGGCCGCCGCCGATTTCAAAGCCGCCCTGTCGGACCTGGATGCATTTGTCGGATCCGATCCGTCGGCCCATGCCGATGCACCGCGCAGTTCCCTTCCCATCGGAGAATTGGCCAAGGCGGTCATTTACAAACGCTTCCGCCGGATTATCAGGAAAGGGGGTCATGTCTCGGCATCCACGCCGGATGTGCGTCTGCATGACCTGCGCATTGACTGCAAAAAGCTGCGCTATCTGCTGGAGTTTTTCACCTCCCTGTTCCCCGAGGATCAGATGAAAACGCGGGTTAAGCAACTCAGGCAGCTCCAGGAAAATTTAGGCGATTTCAACGATCTGTCCGTCCAACAGGATTTCCTGATCAAGCATCTGCAAGCCATCAGACCACAGGCGGCGCAGGCCGTGATGACGGCGGCGGCCACCGGTGGGTTGATCACCCGGCTGCATGTGGCGCGCCGACAGGTCCGTTCGCAATTTTTAAGTGTCTTCAGTACGTTCAGCGCGCAGACAAACCAGGAGCAGTTCAAGACGCTGTTTGCCTGACAGGAACCTAACGTGAAAATCATTGCCCTATACAGCATCAAAGGCGGCGTTGGAAAGACGGCCGCATGCGTCAACCTTGCCTATCTGGCAGCCCGTCAACAGGTGCCAACCCTGTTGTGCGACCTGGACCCCCAGGGATCATCAACCTTCTACTTTCGCATCCAGCCAAAACCAAAATACAATAGCCGGAAATTCCTCAAAGGCGGTAAACGGATAGACAAGGCGATTCGCGGCACAGATTTTCCGGGACTGGATCTGCTCCCGGCGGATCTTTCCTACCGCAACCTGGATATCCAGCTCAACGGCTTCGCCAAATCCCGGCGTCGGCTAAAACATCTGCTGGGGGAATTGAGGGGCCGCTATGATTTTATTTTTCTGGATTGCCCGCCCAATATCACCCTGGTCAGCGAGAATGTGTTCGAAGCGGCGGACGTAATCCTGGTGCCCCTGATCCCCACCACCCTGTCCATGCTGACTTACCGCAAGCTGATCCACTTTTTCGACGATGCCGGCCTGAAACCAAATAAACTGCACCCCTTTTTATCGATGGTGGAAACCCGTAAGCGGATGCACCGCGATACCATCCGGGAAATACTCGCCGCCAAAATCAACCCGCTGAATGCGGTCATCCCTTACACTGCCGATGTGGAAAAAATGGGCATGTACCGGTCGCCGCTGACGCAGCACCGGCCGGCATCCCTTGGTGCACGGGCATTCGACAGGCTGTGGGAGGAGATAAAGACCCGCCTATGAACGATCCCATGAGCATGGAAATCGAAAGAAAATTCCTGGTCGACCACCTGCCGGCGTCCAGTGACGACATGCGCGGCGAAAGGATTCGCCAGGGGTATCTGATTGTCGCCGAAGGGGGCATTGAACTGCGGATCAGGCAGAAGCAGGACCGTTTTTACCAGACGATAAAAACGGGAGAAGGGCTGTCCAGAACGGAAATCGAGATCGAATTGTCCCGTGGCCAGTTCGACCAGCTGTGGCCGCATACCGACGGCCGCCGGGTCGGCAAAACCAGGTACCAGGTGGCGGTGGGGAAGCATACGGCCGAACTGGACCGTTTTGAGGGCGACCTTACCGGTTTGCTGCTGGTGGAAGTCGAGTTTTCATCCGTTGAAGACGCCTGGCGATTCGCACCGCCGGACTGGTTCGGTGTCGAGGTCACCGAAGACAGCCGGTATAAGAACAAACAGCTTGCCGTATACGGCGTTCCCGGGAATGAGACACCATGACGGAGATGTTCGCCCAGGCCGGTGCCATTCCCTATAGAATGGTAGACGATGGTCTGGAAGTGCTGCTGATCTCCACCAGCAGCGGGAAGCACCTGACCATTCCCAAAGGGCTGATCGATCCAGGATTCTCCGCTACTGAAACCGCGTTGAACGAAGCCTATGAGGAAGCGGGGATTGAAGGCGACCTGGTGATGCCGCGGATCGGCAGATACCGGTTTAAGAAGTGGGGCGGCGTCTGCGAGGTCAGCGTTTACGCGATGTCGGTCACGCGGCAAATGAACCCGTGGCCGGAATCATCCACGCGCCGCCGCCTGTGGGTCGAATACCGGCAGGCCGCCCGCCGGGTCAAGCATGCCGCTCTCGGGGACCTGATACTGACCCTTCCGAAACGCTTATTCGGGCAAAAAGACCGTTTCCGGATGGGCGCTGACTAGTCCCCCAAGTTGGTCTCAACCTTTCTGGCACAAGCGATCCAGGGGTGATCCAACGGCACGGTTTTGCGTTTACCGACCACTTTCTTCAAGGGGACGGGTTCAGTCGTATCGCCCTTTGAAGCCACCATCACACCATATACGCCGCGATTGATCAGATCGGCGCAAGCGGTGCCCATGCGGGTGGCCAATAAACGGTCCGCGACCGAGGGTGTGCCGCCGCGCTGCACGTAGCCCAAGATGGATACCCGGGATTCCAGGCCGGTCAATTTTTCGAGTTGACGTGACAGATCGATGGTGTTGTTGGAATACCGGGATTCGACCTGTTTCAATTCCGCCTTCAGCTTCATTTTTTCTTTCTGGGATTTAGATTTCTTCTTTCTTTCGATTACTTTCTGCAGCGCCGCCGCATTTTGTTTGGATTTGGCGCCTTCGGCCACCGCCACGATACTGAAGTTTTTTCCTTCGTGCCGCCGTCTGAGAATCGCTTCGGCTATTTTCTCGACATCGTAGGGAATCTCAGGGATCAAGATGACATCGGCGCCGCCGGCAATCCCGGCACCCAGCGCCAGCCAGCCCGTCTTGTGCCCCATCGTTTCCACCACGATAATTCGATGATGGCTGTGGGCTGTGCTGTGCAGGCGGTCGATGGCTTCGGTGGCGATCCCGCAGGCGGTATCAAAACCGAAGGTCACATCGGTTCCGTAAACATCGTTGTCGATTGTTTTAGGCAGGGTAACGATATTCAATCCGTGTTCCATCAACCGGTAAGCATTCTTCTGCGTTCCTCCGCCTCCCAGGCATATCAGCGCATCCAACCGATTCTTATGATAATTTTCAACCAGCACCTGGGTCATGTCCATCACCTTGTTGCCCACGGGCATGCGATGCGGCTTCTCACGGCTGGTGCCCAATATCGTACCGCCCCTGGTCAGGATGCCTGAAAAGGAGACGCTTTTCATTTGAACACTGCGGTTTTCCATCAAGCCCCGAAACCCATCGCGAAAGCCGATGACCCTCATCCCATAAGATCCCAAAGCAGCTTTACCGATCCCCCGGATCGCTGCGTTTAAACCGGGGCTGTCTCCGCCGGCGGTCAACAGACCGACTAATTTGGCCATCGCAAGCTCCTGTCAATGATTGGCAGTTCAGTTGTAAATCATCCAGCGTGTGTTGGCGCCCATTATTTTTTGGTATCTCGACAGTAACGCACGCTGCCATGAAGAGAAAAAATTCGCTTAACTATCGACCACTGTAGTACAGTCGTCCATCCTGCGCAAGAATCGTTGTACTGATGTTGTTGCGCCCCATGCAGGCTCTGCCTGACGTTTTCGCCCGGTCTTGCGGATGGGGAGCGAAATTGGGGGCCAATATGGGGAGCTTGATTAGCAAATAGAATCTTGGCATATTGTTTTTCGAATTGGATTTGTGATATTCAATTATCGTAAATGCGGTTTCGGTGACGTTCGTCGACCCCCCTCCTCGTTTTTGATGTTGGCTTGTGAATGATTAGAATTGAACGGTTTCCCTTTCCCGCTAAGTGGTCGTGCTCAAATATAGGACCACTTAAAACGAGCCGACAGCGATCAACGCCCAAGGGAGAATCAAGATGGCAAAAGATCCAAACAAAAAAAAGAGCATCAATATACGCGGCGAGATCGCTCAAATGAAGGATGTGCTCACCCAAATCGAAAAAAAGGTCCAGGCGGGTGACCCCAATCAGATGGTTCTCAAGGCGATGGCAATTCTCAAAAGAAAAGATAAAGTGAAGGTCCTCCTGACCATTTTGGAAAAGTTTTTTAATGCGGAAGAATTGAAACCCTACCAGGCGGAACTGATCAAAATGCAGCTTCATCTGGAGCGCACGGGAAAAAAAATGGTGATTCTTTTCGATGGCCGGGACGCCTCGGGCAAAGGGGGAACGATTCGCCGGGTGACCCGCTACATGAATGAAAAACGATACCGCGTGGTCGCTTTGGGCAAACCAAGTGAACAGCAGAAAACCGAGCTTCACATCAAACGGTACATCGAACACTTCCCCCGAGCGGGAGAGATCGTGCTCTTTGACCGAAGTTGGTATAATCGTGCCATGGTCGAGCCGGTCATGGGATTTTGCTCGCAGGATCAATACAAGCGGTTTATGAAAAAAGTGAATACCTATGAAAAAAATTTTCTCGAAGACGCCGGCAACACCATTCTTCTCAAGCTTTATTTTTCGGTCAGCAAAGAGGAACAGTCCAAACGGTTTGAGCGGCGGAAAAATGATCCCCTGCGGCAGTGGAAACTTTCCGAAGTTGACCTGCAGGCCCAGGAATTGTGGGACAAGTTCACCGAGAAGAAGTATATGCTTCTAAAAAAGACACATACGAAAGCGTCACCCTGGAACATCATTCGATCGGACGACAAACATCTGGCGCGGCGTGAGACGATGAAGGTCATTCTTAATGCGGTGCGGTATAAGGGAAGACGCCGCAAACTCGATTTTCGAGTCGATCCGGAAATCGTCATACCGGGGGATCAGGAACTGAAAATCATGCAAAAACAACGGAAAAAATACGGAAAATTCGTGGCCTGATGATCGAATGGTCGCCTCTGTCGGCAATGGTTGTCCACCCGTCACCCATTCACCCGGTATAGGCGGGTTGTCCTATTTTCTTTGCATTTCAGTTGGGTTACTTCAGCTTGGGAGGGTCGCACCATGTCTACGAATCGCAAAAAGAAAGCGGAGCAGGCGTCGAGGACGAAAAAGGGACACGCTAAAGGCCAAGCGGCTAAAAATAAAAGGAAATTAATCGAGCACACGGCCTTTAAAAACAAAGATAAGAAAAAAAAGAAAAACCGAATGTCCATTTGGGTAAACAAGGCCACCCTCCAGTACGAGGATGAACTCCACAAGCTCCAGATCGAACTGTTGAAAATGCAAAAATATGTCAAGAAAAAAGGGTTGCGTCTGCTGATGCTATTTGAGGGGCGCGATGCCGCGGGCAAAGGGGGCACCATCAAACGGATTATGGAGCATCTGAATCCGCGCGGAACGAGAACCGTGGCCTTGATGACACCCGATGAAACCGAGCGCACCCAGTGGTACTTTCAAAGGTATATTCAACATCTTCCCGCAAATGGGGAGATCGTGCTTTTCGATCGCAGCTGGTATAACCGAGCCATGGTCGAACCGGTGATGGGGTTTTGTACGGACGAGCAAAACAAACGGTTTTTAAAGGATGTTCCACTGCTCGAGGAAATGTTGGTCAAAGACGGCATTATTTTGTTTAAATATTTTTTCTCCGTTTCGAAAGGGGAGCAACTGCGAAGATTTGTTTCGCGGGAAACCGATCCACTGAAACATTTTAAAATCTCTCCGGTGGACCGGGTGGCTCAGGACAAATGGGACGACTACACGGTCAGAAAGTTTCAGATGCTCAACGAAACCAATCGAACCCTCGCGCCCTGGACGATCATTCGATCAGACTATAAAAAAGCGGCGCGCCTCAATTGCATTAAACACATACTGCTGCAAATCGATTACGCCGGCAAGGTTTCTGCTGAAGAACTAAAAATCGATCCTGCGGTCGTCATATCGGGAATCGATGAGATCAAAAACATGGAGGAGAATTTGCTGACCCCCGTTGAACTGCCCGGATAAATAAGGCAACTCCGGCTATTTCTTTTTTTTCTTGGCCTTCTTTTTCTTGCCGGACTTTTTGCCTTTGTCTTTTTTGACTTTATCCGCTTTCGCTTTCTCTTTTTTCAACTTGCGCGGCTTCCCCTTTTTCTTCTCATTCTTCTTTTCGGCGCCGCGCTTCTTTGACGACTTGCCCTGCTTGCTTTTCGCCGCCTTTTTTTTGCCGGAGGACGGATTGGCGCCACTGCGTTCAGCCGAATCAGGCACCGCCTCAGTCACCAGCTGGCGGGCATGTCCAATGACCTGCTTGGCCCTGAGGTTGCCGAAGCCGGATACATCCGCCAACTGTTCAGGGGTGGCGGCGGCGAGCGCTTCAGCCGATTTCAGGCCGGCGGCTTCCAGTTTTTCCGCGGTGGCCGGGCCGATTCCTTTTACGCGGTTCAGGGAAGTGGGCATGGATTGTTCCTTTCATAGAGAGCGTGGATGCGTTTGAATGCAGGGACAGACCGTTGACGGGACAACCGTTTGGTCATGATCGGGTGGACGACGGTCAACCGCCCGCTTGAACGAGCTTTTCCGGTTTGCACAAGGTGCCTTTCAACTTGGAGGAACGCAGGCATTTGCCACAGACAAACTTCGACTTGGCCAACAGGACGTAAAGTTCATCCCAGTTGTTTTTCACGTCGTCCTTTTCCCACTTGCACAGTGACTTCTTTTTCAGTTTTTTATCCATGATGGTGTCTCCTATGCCATTTACATTCCCGAACCGAGGGGCCGAGGTTTTTTGGGATCGAATTAACAATGAAAGACATTAACCATGCATGACGCCCATATCAAGGCATCGAAGAGGATCACCATCCATCGGTCTGCTTATTTTTTGGAAAATCAAACCAGCTAAATTCCAGATTGTCTCGGTCGATGCTCCGCCAGGATCGTGTGTTGAACCGCAGTTCGACAACGCCGGCGGTGGGAATGTTGGCAATGGGATCGGGGGTGAGCCGGTTGACCATGTCGGTCAGACCGGGGTTGTGCCCGACGAGCATCACCCGTTCCCACCGGTCGTCGAACTGTTGAACCACCGTCAGTATCCGATCCGGTGAGCCATGGTAAAGCTCAGGGATTTGCCGGATCGCTTTCGGGCGGGCCCCCATGATTTTAGCCATTGCAACCGCCGTGTCCACTGCCCGAATGGCATCGCTGCTGACGATGACATCCGGCCGCACTCCCCGTTTTTGCAGCCGTCTGCCCATTTCCGGAGCTGTCTTTTGGCCGCGCTTGTTCAAGGGCCGCTGATGATCGACGAGAGATGGATCCTTCCAACTGGATTTGGCATGCCGAACCATCAACAGGATTTTCATTTCTTTTCCTTGCCAATTTTTTTATTTTTCGTATGGAATGAACGCATTTTACGGCATGATCCGGCATCCCGCGACCGTCATCGTGTTCGGACGATTGATTACCGGTCAATTTAATTTTCCGGGGCAAGGCGCGATCCGTTAAATCGGCTCCAGCCGGATTAGACGCCACCAACCATCTCTCCCTCAGAATATTTCAGGCACATGCCGCCTCGACGCCAGCGGCGCCAGGTCGTCATAGGCATTCGTCTTGTCACGCCGGGGAAGCTTGATCGTTTCCTGGGGAATCGCCTGGTAGGGAATTTTACTCAACAGATGACGAATGCAATTGAGGCGCGCCCGCCGTTTGTCATCCGAGGGGACGATGGTCCACGGCGCGTAGTCGGTATCGGTGGCCGCCAGCATGGCATCCCTTGCGCGCGAGTAGTCGTACCAGCGGCGACGCGATTCCAGGTCCATGGGGCTCAATTTCCATTGTCTGACCGGATCCTCGATCCGCCTAATAAACCGCCGCTCCTGTTCTTTGTTGCTCACCGTCAGCCAGTACTTGATCAGCGTGATCCCGTCTTCGACCAGGGCCTGCTCGAAGCCGGCACAGTTTTTTTTGAATTGTTTGTATTCCCTGTCGGTGCAAAACCCCATTACATGCTCCACACCCAACCGGTTGTACCAGCTGCGGTCGAAGAGCACCACCTCGCCTGCAGCCGGGAGATGGTTGACGTAGCGTTGGATGTAAATTTGCGTTTTCTCACGATCACTGGGCGCCGGCAAGGCCACGGAGCGAAACACGCGGGGGCTGACCCGTTCGGTAATTCGCTTGATGACGCCCCCTTTACCGGCTGCATCACGCCCCTCGAAAATAACGACGACCCGCATCCCTTGGTGCCGGACCCAGGCTTGTAGCTTGACCAGTTCCATCTGAAGTACGGCCAGTTCTTCTTCATATCGTTTGCGGCTGAGCTTTTTTTGCGCGTCGCCATAGCGTTGAGCGCCATGCGATGTCTTGTCTTTTTTTGTTGTTCCCATGAATCAAACCCCGCAGGATTGATAGTGTTAAATAATTAAGTTAATGATCGATGTATAACAAATCAAGTGCACATACACGCCTGACGGAATATTGGTTGGGCAACAGGGGGCATCCGGCACCGGGGGAAAGGAAGCCAGAAAGAGGGCTCGCACCCGAAGGGATGATGGACCGACCGTATGGGAGGACGGGGAACAAAGACCACTGCCCGGTGGCGTCATCTTCACCCGAATCAAACAAGGGTCGGTTTTCGATCAAGCCAAACCAACGGGTGAGAATGCCACTGGAAAATAGATGGGTGCGCCGCTTTCTATTTGGATAAGTTGTTGGGTGTAGACAAGCGATGGGAGGGCGCTCGCTATTGGTGTCAAGGCCGGTTTTTGCATCTTCCTATTATCTTTTTTCTCTTTCCATCAGTTCATGCTTGAGTTCTTTGATATCGCTGTCAAGCCCGCCGAGGGTCGCCTTTCTGCTTTTGAGGAGAAATTTGTTTTTCAGATTTTCCTGAGCTGCTTTCAGTTGCTCCATCCCACCTTCCATATCATGGTTTTTGAACCGTTCCCTGGCTTTTTCGACCAGCGGAATAATTTCACCGACTTTTTCCTGCTTGATCAGATTGATGATGGTTTCCGCCTCCTCGAAAGCCGTCAAAATCGCCCTGTGCGTGTATTCTAATTCATCCTGCATTTGTCCTAAAGCATCCAGGGCCTCCGCCGTCTTTTTGCTGGGGTAGGCCTGCTTTTTCCTGGCAAATTTCAAAGCGGCAGTAATCGCCTTGCGGGCGATACGGGTTTTTTTTCGGACAAAGCGGCTTTTTTCAAAATAGCTGAAGATGTCTCGAACCAGAAATTCATGGACGGTAATCAGGCCATAGGGCAGGCCGTTTCGCTTATAACGGAAAAATGAAATCATAGCCAATCTCAACGGTTCGGTTCTGTGATCCGATCCATATGATGACGGGAAACCATCGAATCGGACCAAATCAAGCGGCCCGCGGCGATACCAAAAAAGCCTTGCCCGGTTCTTTCCCCTTGCCTTGTCGTGCTCAACGTCCAGGCGGCCGACATCCGCTTCGTTGACAAGAGCAATATAAATGCCAACACCTATCAAAGTATGAGATTTCATCACGCGCGCTGCGTTTACCATCCCGGGAATAGCCGCGTTGGCAATCTCGAGGAGGCGCTTTTCAACCGTGGACAAACCCGGTTGGTAGCAAGCTATCCATTGACATTTGAGTAACTATTTTCAATCATTGAAAAGTATTAATCAAGATATTGCCTGATGACAACAAGGGATCGCGACATCAACGGTTCATCCTGAGGCTCGGTGACGGCCAGACGTTGCTGATCGCGCATAACATTGATCTGGCTCCTCGGATCAGCGGCCTGAGCGGAGGGGACACCGTCGCGTTTTGTGGCGAATACGAGTGGAATGAAAAAGGTGGCGTTCTCCACTGGACGCACCATGACCCCGGTGGCCGCCATATTGGTGGTTGGTTGAAGCATGACGGCAAGACCTACCAATAACGTGCATCGACCCGGGAGCAGGCGGAGATGATCTTGTGAATTCATCCGGGAACAAGCAAAAGGCGAATCATATGCAGATCAATGGGCACATTGAATTTGCGATCACCGCAAGCACACCCGATCGGGTGGACGCCGAAATGCCCATTCAAGCTGGATTATTGAACCGCTACAGCGAGCGCATTCCCCGCTGCTTGCAGCGCTGAATGCGAGCGAACTGAAAATCGGCGCTTTATCCTTACGGTGAAGATTCCCCGCGGCTTGCCGCGGGGAGGGTTCAATCCTTTCGGCACCGTTCATGCCGGCGCGACCCTTTGGTTGGCCGATGTCACCGCGACGGTCCTCGTGCTCGAAGGCACTGATCCAACCAAGGGCATGCAAGGATTTCCGCTGGCAGTCAACCTGAATGCCAATCTGATCGGAAATAGCAGAAAAGGACGGTTTCACGCTCAGGCACACTATGTAAAGCGCGGCAAGACGGTAAGCATCGTCAGGACGACGGTGACGGATGACAACGGTCGCCTGATTGCCGACGTCACCACCAGTCATGTTCCCTCCAAATAATGGGAGAAAAATCATGGCCGTCAGCGAATTCGAAATTAAACGGATCGAGAAGATCGTTGGGCGATTTGTTGAAAGCAGGCGTCCGGCCGGCGACATCAGAAGTCAACTGGACATTTCTTTCAGAGTGACCGGTCAGAGCGTTGAGATTTTTGAAATCAGGCCCCAATGGAATGACCCGACGAAAAAAATCGAGGGTTCAGTCGCCAAAGCAACCTACGTGAAGAACCAGAAAATCTGGAAATTGTACTGGATGCGGGCGGATGGGAAATGGCACGGATATCAGCCCTTCCCTGCTTCGGCCTCACTGGAAAAGATCCTGGAGACCATCGACCAGGATCCGCATGGTTGCTTTTGGGGATAATCGCTATTATTGATCTATTTTTCGAAGAGTTACATTTTCCTCATACAGAGATCTTCTTCAACAGCCAGGCCATGTTCTCCCCAAGCGTCTTCATGATTTCAAGGCCTTCGGCATCCTCCTTGACTTCCCCTTTTTCCCGGCCGAAACCCATATTCCAGTACCTGGAACCGGGGATGATCATCTGGCCGATGGTGAAGAAATGATTGATCGAGTCGAAGGTATGCACCGCCCCGGCCCGTCGAACCGCCACCACGGCAGCCCCGACCTTGCGCCGCAGCATGGCGCCGTTGGCGATGGACACCATGCCCGCCCGGTCGATCAGGGCCTTGGTCTCCGGACTCATGCAGGCAAAATAGACCGGTGACCCGATGATGATGCCGTCGGCCGCGAGCATCCGGTCGATGCAGTCGTTGAGCATATCCTTGCCCACGGAACAGTGGCGGTCCTTGTTGTCGAAGCACTTGTAGCAGGCGATGCAGCCCCGGATGGGTTTGCCGCCAACCTGTATGGTCTCCGTCTCGATGCCCTGGTTCTCAAGGACCGCCAGCACGTGCCGGATCAGGATCGAGGTGTTGCCGTCTTTTCTGGGACTGCCGTTAAATGCAACCACGTTCATCGATTCGCTCCTTCTTGTGTGATGTCCAACGCCTCAGTTTGGGGAAAGCATCGTGCGGTGGAATTCATTTGCCGATGGTCTTGAACTTCTCTTCGGGAGCACCGCAGACCGGGCACTTCTTGGGGATTTTCTTGTCGGTCACGAAGCCGCACACCTGGCAGACATGGTACGCCTTGACCTCATCCTTGATCACATTCATGATGGCCCGTTCATAGAGTTTGGCGTGAAACCCCTCGGCATCCCGGGCGTGACTGAAGGCCAGTGCGGCAAGCGTTTCACCCTCTTCCTCGGCGGTTTTCAAAAAATCCGGGTAGGCGTTTTCACTGACTGATTTCTCCCGCTGGAAGGATTTCTCCAGGTTCGTATCCGTATCGCTGACGATCAAATCTGTTAACAGGTTCATCTGCCGGGTGGCATGCACCCGCTCCGCCTCGGCGACGGCCCGAAAGAGCAGGGCGACTTGGGGCACATCCTCCTCATCCGCCTTTTCCGCATAGGCCAGCAGCCGAAAGTAAGCCTTGGCCTCTCCGATGAACGCTTTGTAAACGTTGTCCTTGGTCTTGGGTTGCATTATTACCTCC
This sequence comes from uncultured delta proteobacterium, assembly GCA_963705475.1. Lineage (GTDB taxonomy): Bacteria > Desulfobacterota > Desulfobacteria > Desulfobacterales > Desulfosarcinaceae > Desulfosarcina. The sequence goes on from CAVPJS010000011.1 coordinate 288,542, forward strand.
ATGGTTCGAGAAAGGGTTCGAAAACAATACCATAAAAAAACCGATAGCGATTGTCATCCAACCGGCGGTTTGCGCAAAATCTCCTTGGGCCATAGGTCGGCCACAGTTTCCTCACCCTGGTGATAGCCAACCCGCGAGCGGGTCTCGAACACTTCCAGTTCAGGCAGGATGGCCAGCTTGGCTGAATCCGGGTACTCAACGACATCGATGCCCACCGTGGTGCGGATATCCAGGTAGACGCAAGGGACGTCGCTGTGATTGTAGAGCTGATGGGCGCCGGTGTCTCCCTGCTCGAAAAACACCAGATCCCCGGCGGCGATCGTTTGAAATCCTTGCGGTGTGCGCAGGGTGGCTTCGCCCGAGAGGATCAGGAACAGCTCCTCGGCAGCCCGGTGGAAGTGATAGGGAAAGGAAAAACGGCCCGGATCCATAGATCGAATGTCGAATTCGAGCTGCCGGGCCTCCGCCAGCTTGGCCAGTCGGGGGCTGGTCTGCCAGGCAAATTCAGTCACACGAGCTTTCTTGGTTTCGAATTCCAGTTCTCCAGTGTGGAACACCGTAGGCATGTCGCCCTCCTTTTATTCGGGTTTTTTATCCCTCAGTTCCCGGCGCTTGATCTTTCCGGTGGCGGTCATGGGCAGACTGTCGATGAATTCGATCTCCCGGGGATACTCGTGGGCCGCCAGCCGCTCCTTGACAAACTGCTGGATCTCCCGGGCGGTTTCCGGCGATGCGTGGCCGGGTTCCCGCAGAACGATGAACGCCTTGACGATCTCGGTGCGCACCGGATCGGGCCGTCCGATGACGCCCACCATGCTCACGGCCGGATGCTTCATGATACAGTCCTCGATCTCCGCCGGTCCGATGCGGTAGCCGGCGCTGGTAATCAGGTCGTCCTTGCGGCCCACGAACCACAGATAGCCGTCCTCGTCCATGCGGGCCAGGTCACCGGTGAGGCTCCAGTCGTTGATAAATTTATTCTGCGTGGCCGCCGGATTCTTCCAGTACTCGAGAAACATCACCGGGTCGGGGCTGTGCACGGCAATTTCACCCACCGTACCCACCGGTACCGGGTAGCCCTTTGCATCCACCACCGCCACCGTGTGTCCGGGAACGGCCCGGCCCATGGAGCCGGCCCGGATGGGCATCACCTTGGAACAATTGCCCACCACCAGGTTGCATTCGGTCTGACCGTAGAACTCGTTGATGTCCACGTCCATGACCCGCCGGCCCCACTCCAGCAGTTCTTGCCCCAGGGTTTCGCCGCCGCTGCCGATCGTCCGCAGGTCGAGATCCTGGGGCACGCAGGATTCCGGCACCTGCCGCATGAGCTTTAAGGCCGTGGGCGGCATGAAGGCGTTGCGGATGCGGTGTCTGGCCATCAGGTGGAGGGCCTCCTCCGGGTCGAACTTTTTGGCCCGGTGGGCCACGACGGCAATGCCGTGGTGCCAGCTGGGAAAAAGCACATCGATGAGCCCCCCGATCCAAGCCCAATCTGCCGGTGTCCAGAACCGATCGCCTTCACATGGAAAGAAATTGTGCGGGAATTCAACCCCGGGCAGGTGACCGAGCAGCACCCGGTGGGCGTGCAGCGCCCCCTTGGGCGGACCGGTGGTTCCAGAAGTGTAGATGATCAGCGCAGGGTCGTCGGCCCGGGTCTGCACCGGCGTGAAGGCATCGCTTCCCCGGTCCAGCAGATCCTGAAAGACCGCAACACCTTCGGGCGCCTTCCCGTCGGTGACGATGATAGCCCGCAGCTGCGGCAGGGTGTCGCGGATAGAAAGTATTTTGGGCAGGTTGACTGCATCGGTAATCACTCCCCTGGCCTTGCTGTTTTCCAGGCGATAGGCCAGGGCATCGGTGCCGAAGAGGGTAAACAGCGGGATGGCTATGGCGCCGAGTTTGTAGAGGCCGATATGGCTGATGGCGGTCTCCGGCCGCTGGGGCAAAAGGATGCCCACCCGGTCGCCGACCCCGATGCCCAGGGCCTTCAGGCCGTTGGCCAACCGGTTGGATCGGCGCTTTAAATCGAGAAAGGAATATCGCTGTGTCAGCCCCGCTTCGTCTTCGTAGATCAGTGCCAGGCGGTCGGGTTGATGGGCCCACTTGTCGCAAATATCAACACCGATATTGTAGTGGTCAGGCACTTCCCATCGGAACGTGTCGCACAGTGTCTGGTAGTCCTTGGCCGGTTTGAGCATGGCGCTGTCTCCTCGGTCGACAGCCGGGGCTGCTGTTTTTTAAAAAATTAGGGAGTGACGCCTCAAGACGCCGCTTGTCGGAGCCGCCAGTCCACCAGCCGGCTCGACAACCGGGGAAATCCGCTGATCATGGCCACGAGCAAGGTGGCGGCATACGGCAGGGACTGGACCACCAGCACGATCACCCACAGGTTCATGTCCAGCGTATCCATTTTCTGCATCAATCCGATGGCCGCCGCGGCACTGAGCATGGCGGCAAGAAGGAGTATCTCCTCAAACGAAGCGGCCAGGGCTTGAACCAACGCAGAGGCTTTGGCCATCTTGGGGGTGCGGAAAAACGGTTTGTCGCGGGTGACAAGTCCTGAGATCACCGCTTTGGCGATGGTGTGCGAAAGGGCCAGTCCGGCCATAGACGCGGCCAGGGTCTGTGACAGGGTGGCATCCACGCGCGTTCGATAGAGGTAGAACAATTTACCGATCTTGAATGCAAACAGGGACAGCGGCAGGATCGAGAAGACCACCAGGGGCGGATCCACATGCAGGGGATCGATGATCATGGCCAGCGACCACAGCAAGGCGGCCAGATTGAAGAACAGGTTGGCCCCATCGGCCAGCCAGGGCAGCCAGCCGGCGAAAAAATGATAGCGCTGTCCATTGCGCAGGCGGCTCTCTTTTTTGGCCGTCAGAAACGGCAGGTGCCGGCGCAGGATCTGCATGGCGCCGTACGCCCAGCGAAATCGCTGCTTTTTGTAATCGATGAAGGTGTCGGGCATCAGTCCACGGCCGTATGATTTGGCGATGTAGGCTGCCTCGTACCCCTTTTCGAAGATCCGCAGTCCCAGTTCGGCATCTTCGGTGATGGACCATTCGCTCCACCCGCCGATGCTCTCCAGAATTGACCGGCGGATCAGCGTCATGGTCCCATGCTGGATGATGGCGTTGCGTTCGTTGCGAGTCACCATACCGATAAAGAAGAACCCTCGGTATTCGGCATAACACATGGCTTTGAAGGCATTTTCATCACCGTCCCGGTAATCCTGGGGAGCCTGGACGATTCCCACCCGCAAGTCCGCAAACTGGGGGACCAGGTCCCGCAGCCACCCGGGAGCCACACGGTAGTCGCTGTCGATCACGGCAATGACCTGGGCGGCCGGGTCCGTGTGGGCGATGGCAAAGTTCAACGCCCCGGCCTTGAAACCGGCCAGCGGCGCCACGTGAAAGAAGCGGAATCGTGAACCCAATTTCATGCAATGGGCCTCCACCGGCTCCCAGACATTCGGGTCCCGCGTGTTGTTGTCCACCACCAGAACCTCGAAGCGGGGGTAGTCCAGGGCCGCCAACGCATCCAGGGTCTCCATGACCATGGCCGGCGGCTCGTTGTAAGCCGGCACGTGAATGGAAACCATCGGCAGCTGGTCATCGTCGACGACGACGGGGTTGAAGGGTCGTCGCAGGCGAATGATCCAGCGCGCCTCGGCCCATTCGTGGGCTTCGGTGAGCAGCACCACGATGACCCCGATCATCCCGCTGATCATCACCAGCCCGACAATCACGGTGGCCACGGTCAGATACTGATGGATATAGTCGTAGACGACCCATACCGCCCCCGAAGCGGCGGAAAACACCAGTACGGCCAGAAATCCCCGCCCCCGGTTGCCCAGGGTATGGCTGTCGATGAGCAGGATGGCGAAGGTAATAATGGCAATGAGCACGGAAGCACCGGCCAGCATGTACCAGTTGGCGATGGGAACGATGGGTTGGGTGAAGGGGAATTTCTCCTGGCGAGCGACATTGTAGACACCCCAGTAGGCGCCCACCGAACCTTCGGAGACCCGCTTCCACGGCTGGTCGAAAGCCTCCATGATATAGTAAATGTAATTTTCCTGCTGGGCGCGCTCCAGAAATCGTCTGAGAAAGATGGCCTGGTTGGCCGGGGAGGCGGCGGCCGCCTGCCGCGTGCGGCCGTTGCTGGGCCAGCCGACTTCGGCGATGACAATAGGCTTATCGGGAAAAAGGGATTTGAGCAAATTGATCTTATCCACCACATAGTCAACGGCAACGTCGATGTGAATCCCCTCCCAATAGGGCAGCATGTGAACCGCCAGGTAATCGACGTGCTCGGCCAGCTCATGGTACTTGACCCAGACATGCCAGGGTTCGGCCGTGCTGACGGGTATTTCAAGCTCCTGCCTTGCCAGGTCAAGATATTCGATAAGCTGTTCAAGGGGAACGTCACCGCGCAGCATCACCTCGTTGCCCACCACGACCCGCACAATGTTGGTGTTTTTGACGGTGGCTTCCAGAAATCGTTGCATGTTGGCTTGGTTCAGTTCGGCATCGGCATCGATCCAGACCCCGAAGGCCACGTTGATGCTGTGTTTCTGGGCCAACTCGGGAATTTTAACCAGCACGTCCTCGACCGAATAGGTCCGAATGGCATGGGTTTTCCCCTGCAACAATGCCAGATCGCTGTCGATCTGGCTTTCAGACGGATAAATCTTTTCCAGGGGGCTCTGGCCCGCTTGAAAGGGTGAAAACGAGAAGCCTTGAATACGCTCCGGCCAGGGCGGTTCTTCGTCCGGACGATTGGCCAGCGCCCACAGACTGACGGCCAGGATCGCAATCGCCACGGCAATAATAACGCTAGAGACTTTCATATTGAACCCACCCGACCAATCCCCGGACTCCAGCGCGCTCCCCGATCCTTATGGGATACACCCGGATCCGGAAAACCATGATTAACCGTCGACATATGGATGTCGTCACCTGGAGAACCCCTGTCCGCAGAAGTCGAATAATAACAGAAAATAAAACGGCATAGTAATAAACTTTCCAGCACCCAGTAAACAACAAAAAGCGTTAGGAAAGTCGTCGAAACCCGGGAAACCCGAATAGATGAACGATTCGGAGGGGTTGCCCCATCACGTCGAGACCGTTGCCTATCCTGCTGATACGGACTGATGCCAAGCGGCGGATTGCCGGTTGGTTGGTTGACGGCTTGCGCAGAAAGATAGCCTGGATTGAGAATATATCACTGGAAATACTTGTAAAATATACAATTGTGTGCCATTATTAATTTATCATAACTATCCTTTTGAGGATCCTATGAGATTCAACACGATCGACCGCTCAACCCGCTTCACCGACTTCATCCTTAACAATTCAATATACAATAACAAATACTTGACCCGCATTACCGGCATTGACCCCGCCATGGCGGGGTCACGCGCGGCGGCTTTTTTGACGATCCACGATCCGGTCGGCACCAGCAACCCAGGCACCGAGGCCGACCCGAGTGCTGCTTTTCAACTGCCTGGCCAACATGGGGGATGCTGATTTTCAAACTTCTCAAGTTTGGCGCAAATGGGGCGATATAGAAGTCAGAGAGCTGCGGATGGTTTGGAAACGACGGCTTGACACGCTGACAATCGAGGAGCTGTTGATGAAAATCTCAAATCGCCTTGGCTTAAATCAACGATGCCTGCTAATTGCCATCGGCCTGGCAACCCTTTTCTTGTTCGGCCTCTGCTCACCGTGCATCGGTTCAGGCCCGGAATCCGGCGATGCATCGCCTCGAGAGATCCCCGCTGGCATTTCCCTTGACGCCGCTTCAGGAGCATGCGGGCGCCATTCCCGTATCACTCATCCGTCAGAACGACAGCTTTCTGCTCTACCGCGGCGGTCAGCCCTATCTTTATCAAGGGCGTGGGCGGGCGACGGCACATGGAAAGTGCCGCCGAAGCAGGCGCCAATTCAATCCGTACATGGGGGCCCGAAAATGCGGGCAACCTTCTGGACCGCGCCCAGGGCTGCGGGATGACGGTGACGCTCGGGATCTGGCTCTCCCACCAACCGTCGGACTACCTGGACAACGCCTACAGGAGCAGCATAAGCCGTGATATTCAACACCTGCTGGACGAGTATAAAAACCACCCGGCCCTGTTGATGTGGTCTCTGGGCAATGAAATCAATCTGCTGGACGCGAACACCCCTGAGGCGTGGCAGTTTGTCAACCGGATGGCGCGAATGATCAAAGAACAGGATCCCCACCACCCGGTCATCACCGTGATTGCTTTCGACGACGTCACCCTGAACAACGTCGCCCGCCATGCCCCGGACCTGGACGCAGTCGGAATTAACGCCTACGGCGCCCTGTCGGGTGTGCGCGCCATGATCGACAGGAGTGCCTATGACGGTCCCTACATCATCACCGAATGGGGCGTCGACGGCCATTGGGAGGCCGAAAAAACCACCTGGGGACGGCCCATCGAACCCACGAGCGATGAAAAGGCGGACTTCCACCTGCAACGGTATGCGCAGGACATCCTGGCCAACAGCGACAAATGTCTTGGATCCTATGTTTTCCTCTGGGGGCAGAAGCAGGAGCGAACGCCCACCTGGTACAGCATGTTCATCGAAGATCTACCCGGCCTGGACGTTCCCGGTGTATCCTGTCCCACCGTGGATGTGATGCGTTTCAACTGGTCCGGCTGCTGGCCATCCAACCGTGCGCCGAGGGTTGACCGGGTGACCATCAACGAGATTGAGGCAGCGGGCGACGTGCGGCTCGCTCCGGGCGAGCCGATCCTGGCGCGGGTGGCGGCAACAGACCCTGAAAATGACGGGTTGAGCTATGTCTGGGAGTTGATGGAAGAGCCAACCGTGTTAAGCATCGGCGGGTCGCCGGAGTCTCGCCCCGGTGCGCTGGGCAGCATCGTGCAGGGAATCCTGCCTGAACTGAATCTCCTGGCGCCGGACAGGACCGGCGAATACCGTCTGTTCGTCTATGTCCTGGACCGCAACGGCCATGTCGGAACCGCCAATATCCCGTTTCAGGTGGATCAATCGCCGGCCCGGGACGTCGAACATGGACAGGCCTCTCCGTCGGACGGCTGAAGAAATCGGGTTGCGCAGAGACCCTGTCTCTTAATCTGCCCGCACGCCGGATCTTTTCTCATGCGCTGTCAGACCAGTTCGGTGAACTGCGCCGCGACGGGAAACAAGCCGACAAGGCCGCCCGTGTGGATGAAGACGACACGTTCACCGAATATCGTGGGGTTCTTCGCCAGTTCCGCCATCATGCCGAAATAGGCCTTGCCCGTGTATACCGGATCCAGCACCACGCCTTCCAGGCGCGCCAGATCCCGAATGGCGGCCAGTTCCTCGGGCCGCGAGAGCGCGTAGCCCCTTCCCACATAACCATCCACGATGTCGTAAGGGGGAAGGTCGGATGATGTTCCAGGCAGCCAAGCCTGATTGAATTGACGGCAGATGGCATCGATGATGGCCACGAAATAATCCCGGTCGTCGCATACGTTCACCCCCACGACCCGGATGGCCTCTCCCGACAGACGGGCACCCAGGGCCAAGCCGGCGGCAGTGCCGCCGGAGCCGGCGGCACAGACCACGGTGGTGGGTTTCACCTGCCCGTCATCCAGACGCGTGAGGTCCGCCACCAGCTCCTCCATTTCTGCCACATAGCCCCAGGCACCCAATGCCGTCGACCCGCCTTCGGGGATGATAACGGGCTTGCGCCCCTGGCTGCGCAATCGTCGGGCCTCCCGTTCGAAGATGTCGTCGCGCGATCGATACTGATCGGGCGTAATCCAGACAATTTCAGATCCCGCCAGGCAATCCAGTAGGATGTTGCCGGAAAGCGGCGGTGGATTGGCCGGATCGCCGGTGCGCAAAATCAGCCGGGAGGAGAGTCCGGCCCGGACCGCCGCCAAGGCCGTGGCCCGGCAATGGTTGGACTGGGCGCCGCCGCAGGTGATCACCGTGTCGGCGCCTTTTGCCAGTGCGTCGGCCAGGAGAAATTCCAGCTTGCGCATCTTGTTCCCGGACAGCTCGCTGCCGGTGAAGTCATCCCGTTTGAAAAAGATCTCCACCCCGGCCTGTCGGCTGAGCCGCTCCATTTTCTGCAAGGGGGTGGGCGTGTTGGCCAGTTTAATGCGGGGGGGAAATAAATCCGCTGGTATCATACTTTCGTTCCTGGAACCGGTTAATGAGAATGAATCAGAAATGCAAAAAAAAACGGTTCTGTCTTTTACACCAGATAGGCGGGAAAAGACAAGGGTTCGCTGAGCATGCTTTTCCTGATAGCTTAAAACGCACCTGATATCGAACTATTCAGTGCCAAGCATTTATCGGGGATGCTGTCTCTGGCGTTCAGCAATGATTTAGTGAAGCGTTAGGTTATTTCGGTGTGGCGAATAGTTGTGGGATAGCTATTACAAATATTCAGAATTTATAAAAAAACTGCGAATTTGGATAATGGCAAGTAATCTGTCAAAAGCATATAGCCAGATAGATTCAGTTCTTGTGATCTATCCTGCACAGGGCCATATTGTGTCACATCCCGATTCAATTAGGATATGATCCCGGCGTTTTTCAGTAGCATTGCATAAAGGCCATTTATGCAGCAGCCTTCATGAAACCGATCGTTCCGATTTACGACGGATACGTTGCATCCAAATCCCGGGATACACGTGGCCAAGCAACTGGGTTGGATTGAAATTGGTGACGACAGTTGTCGTTCCACCTCTTTATTCTGTTATGTAGATCCGATGTTTTTGAGACTTCAGGACTAGTATGGATCCTGATACCATGTAGCAAGAACCTGTGCCGTCATGACAGCATCTCCGATATTGCGATTCTGATCCTTTGGGTAATGCTGGTTCCAGTGTTTAGATCAGACAACGTTTTTCAATGTGCCGTGTTCACTCCGGATTCAAACTCACTCAACGAAACCTGCTGGCCCTCGTCAATTTATGAGGCAGAAGCATTCAGCGTTGTTTGACCCGTCCATTGGTGCGCTTTAGGAATGCCTGGAATTCGGGTGACGCACGCAGCACTTCATCGGCGGACTGAATGAGCAAATCCACCTCATCGTCCTTGAGGTCAAAGTTCGTGCCGATGTCGTTGAGCGCCTGGCGCTGATCAGCATCGTGAACCGAATTGAAGCTCACCTCGACGAAATCGAAGCTAACCGGGCGCTGAGGGGTCGAAACCTGTTTAGTCCAGTATTCAAAAGAGTAGCGCACAATATCGAGGGTATCGTAATTGTATCGGCCGATCTGATCCGAACTGATGCTGTCGATGGTCTCCGCGAGTCCCGGGGCCGCCCGCTCAAATATCCAATTCTCCTTCTTGTGCGCAAATGAATTGACCGAGATGATCAGTACATGACGCACGTCTGGGTGCCCGATATCGCGAAACGCCCGCTGGGGGTCTCCTTCGAGGCTCAAGGTGGTATAGTAGGCCCGCAAACCAAGGTTGTCGGCAATGCCGCCATCCACCAGATGGAGCCAGGGCCGCTTGGTGCTG
>CAVPJS010000012.1:0-13757 GCA_963705475.1 uncultured delta proteobacterium
GCCCCAGCGTTGCATAAATTTGGAAAGTTTTACTACCCTTTGATCACGCCGCCTTTTGCAACACATCGAGAAAATGCAGCAGATCCTGGCGGACAGCAGGATTGGCACTCATTGTTAATGTCAGTTCACCCTGGGGACGAGTGAAACGACCGGCTCTTTGAATGATCCGATGGCGCAGGGTGTCCAATTTTTCAAATGCCCAGGCAGCCGGACGTTTTGGCAGAGCACGGGGCTTAGCACCAGCCGCTGCCACCATCTGCACCTCACGGGAAAGGTTATGCGCCATCATCGCACACAGGGTAAACAGCTGGTTGCCGGCAAGCCTTTTGGAAGGGATCACATCCAGTGCCGCATCATTTTTGGCATCGCCAAAGATCCTTTCCTGAGATCCACGGCCATTGTGGAACAAGACGACGCTTTTGGCAGATTCGGTCTTATTGGTCACGATGACTTTGTAATCGAAATCAAAATCACGGGGCTCAAACAGGTGTAATTGGAGCATGCCTTTTCGCTGTTGCCTGGTTCTCTTACGGGTAAAAATAAATCGATAGCCCCTTTCCCAGGACTTGGGTTTCCACGCGGTTTCAAAATAGGACCATTGGCTGTCGATTCTCCGCCAGCGTTTTCTGCTTTCGACCATCTCTTTGAGTTGGGTCAGCCTTTCGAAAGGAACCGAAGCGGAAAACTTCACATGATTGCCGTTAAATATCGACAAAATGTGCTGGCTGAAAAAAGCTGAGTCCATGCGTGACTCCAATACGGCCCCAGGTAACTGTGCTTTCGCTTCCGATAAACAGCTGAGCATGAATTGGCCGGCACCATTGGAATCATGCACATTGCCGGGCCGATGGTGAAGGTCGAAGAATTGTCCAGTTTGTGCAACGGTACAAAACAGCGGGTAGTAACTCCGGGCACCTTTTTTAACCTTGTTAAAACCCACGGCGCTGCCTTCTGCGTGCCCTTTGGTGGATTGGACAGAGCCATCAAAATCCAGGGTCAGACGGGGCAGCCGCTCGCGTTGAAGTCCTTCAATGACCATTGAACGGGAAAGTCGTCGCACATTTTCGACACCATCCGTTTCCATCTGGGACAGTGCTCTGGATATGGTGGAAACATCGGGAAGTTTTCGCAAGCCCATTAAGCGCAGTACAATTGGATCATCCCGATAATAATCGACCTCCCGCAGTCGTCGAAACCCGATAAGCAGGTGAATAATGATCAGCATCACAATCAAGTGACGGCCGAAAATCGGCGAAGTCTTCAAATGCCCAAAACATTTTTTCAGCCGGTTCTTCAGGTTGATCCGCTTAAAAAGCAGCTGAAAAACAAGCAGGCCGGAAAAAGATGTAAGTTGTTGGTCTTCGAAACGGAGCATCGGGATTTTATGGAATTTTGCCGTAATTTGTGCTTTACTGGATTTCACTTGCGGTGGCCTCCTGGATTGGGGTGATTGTTTGGTAGACAATCTGTTTATACCCATATTCCACGGGCTACCGCAAGCTTTTTACTTCTCTTTTTCTCACTTTTTTATGCAACTATAGGGTAGAGATCGAGATGGGGTCGTCGGAAGTGCCGAAGGCGAAATAATAAAGGAAAAGTAAATTTCGATTTGATTGACAAGGCTCAAGACATCGTTAGCCCTTGCAGCATAGAAAGCGATTCGGCTTGGACTTCTTGGAGGCGTTCAGTTTTGGGCGATAAGCAGAAGGTTTGAGCGGGTCAGGGTTGCTTCGCTATCGGAATGCGACATGATTCGTTACCATAGAAAAATTTTAAAAAAGGAGACCTTATGAAAAACAATCGCATTTTCCGACGCTCCCATCGTTGGGTCTATCAGTCACTGAAGGCTTTGGCAGCAGTCAGTCTCGCCCTGGCATTGGGTAGTGCGGCTGCGCTCGCCGACGAACCGGCAAAAGCTTCGGACAAGAAGGGCATCGTATTGGGATCCGGGGCTGCCGTGGCCAAAGAACCGACAAAAGACCTGGCCAAAGCATCCCAGAACCCGGTTGCGGCTATGATCAGCGTACCGATTGAGAACAATGCGACGTTCAACAACGGAGACGAGGACGTATTCGTTAATGTCACCAATATTAAACCCGTTATACCGATGGGCATCACCGAAAACTGGAACTTGATCAATCGTCTCATTGTTCCGGTCATTTATCAGGATGACGGATTTATGGGCAATCACCATACCACGGGGATAACCTCCGGGGGGGGCTCTCTTGCGACGAAAGAGGAGGATCTGGGAAATCTGTTCGGCCTGGGAGATATCGTCTATCAGGGTTTTTTCTCACCTAAAAAACCCGGCAAGGTCGTCTGGGGTCTTGGTCCCGAGCTTCACATTCCCACCGGTATGGAACGGCTGACCACCAACCAGTGGTCGCTTGGTCCGGCCGCCGTTGTGCTCACCATGCCCGGGCACTGGGTCATCGGCGCGCTTGTTTCCAATGTCTGGAATATCGGTAATGGCTATGACGATGCACCGGATGTGAGCTCGATGACCGTCCAGTACTTTATCAATTACAATATGAAGGGTGGCTGGTATCTCACCACGTCACCGGTCATGACTGCCAACTGGGAAGCTGACAGTGGTGACCAGTGGACGGTGCCGGTTGGTGGGGGGTTCGGCAGGGTCTTCAAGGTCGGCGAGCAGCATGTAAACATGAAGCTGTCCGCGTACTATAACGTTGAGGCGCCTGATGGTAATGATGACGTGTGGAACCTGCAAGCATCCTGTACCTTTTTGTTTCCTAAATGAAAATAAAGAATCAACAGCAAGATCGACAAGGTGACCATCAATCTGAAGAAATAGGAGAGGCTCAAGGATGGAGAGAATGGAGTAATGGAGGGGGAACAACTGAACGTCCAACCTTGAACCTTCGGAGATTCTGTCTCTCTTCAGAAAGGAACCAAGTGTATTTTCCTCAGCAGCAGCGTGAGGCTGTATCAGGCCCTGGAAGCGGCTGGCCATGACGCTAAGCTGGATGTCTATGAAGGTATGTGGCATGTTTTCCAAACCTCCCCGAGTCCGGAGACCGAAGTGTCTCTCAAGAAGATCTCGAACTTTTTCCATAAGTATTTAGGAATTTAGACTGGAGCCGGGAAAGGTGACCATCAACTTGAAGTGGCAGGCAAGTGGTGTCGGGTTTCAGTGTTCATGCTTTTAGCGATTCTTTTCTTTTCCTGACCCCGGAAGTGGTATCGCCAGCGAAATTTGATTCCATTTTCATTGGTTTAATTCGATGCCAAAATCATCGGTCGAGAGTTGCCGATTTCCATTTTCATTCGATTTAATTCCCAGATTTTTATAAAAAATCCATTTTATTCCTGTCATTCCAGGCGGTATTTCCTTGCCATCTGTTTTGTATGCATTCCCTTCAACATGACAGGTGGCGCTCATGGAACCGATCCCCTGTGTGCATTGTTTCGATTTATTCGTCCCCAGCCCTCGACATAAAAACCAGACCCACTGCATGAAACCCGCATGCCGGCGTGCGAAAAAGGCTGCCTGGAAAAGGCTAAAACTGAAAACGGATCCGGACTTTAAGGCGGATCAGAAAATCAGCAACCGGAAATGGGCGGCGAATCATCCCGGCTATTGGAAAGCGTACCGGTTGAAACATCCTGAAAAAGCCGAACGAAACCGAATTCTCCAGCGTCTGCGCAACCGAAAGCGAAGGGGCGCGACTGCTTTGATTGCAAAGGTAGGCGCGTCAAAGCCCAACAAATTCCATCTGGTTGGACGATATTGGCTGGTGCCGCTGATTGCAAAGGTAGACGCGTTAAAAGTAAATATTGTAGAAATACCTGACCGTTATCCGTGATTGCAAAGAGAACCTCGTTAGGTGGCCGGGAAAAACCGTGGTAGCTTTCCCCAAAACAGGAAAGGAGACTACCATGGTTACCAAACGCATTTTAAATCCGGATCGCATCCGTCGGATCGGCAAAGGCTTCAGCTTCATCCCCCATCGGTTTTTAACCGGAGGTTTTTTATCCTCCCTGACGCAGGCAGAGCTTCTGCTCTACCTGTTTCTCGTTCTGGCATCCGACCGCTACGGGCTGTCGTTTTACAGCTACGATGCCATCTGCCGGCATCTCGCGCTGGACCTGGATCGGTATATCGAAGCCCGCAACCGGCTGATCGAAAAGGATCTCATTGCCTTTGAAGGGACCGTGTTCCAGGTGCTGGAGCTGCCGCCCGAAGCGCCGGCAAAACCGCCCAGGGACTCCGGCAGAACCCTGCCCGTCATCTTCAAGGAGGTGAGCCATGTTGGATAAGGCGACCCTCTTCGAAATCCACCGGCTGCATCACCTGAACTGGTCGGTCCGGAAGATTGCACGAACCCTTCGGATATCGAGAAAAACCGTCATGCGACATCTTGATCCCGACAGGGTCTGCCGAAAACGGCTTCCCCGGTCCGGAAAGCTTGACGCCTACCGCGAATGGATCCGTCAATTTCTTGAACAGGACCCGGAAGTGAAAGCCCCGGTTGTCCGTCAGCGGCTGATGGAAAGAGGATTTACGGGAGGCATCACCATTGTCCGGGGGTACCTGCACGAGCTTAGGGGGCCTTCGAAAGCGCGCACACCCTTTGTCCGGTTCGAGTCCATGCCCGGGGAACAGTTCCAGATCGACTGGGGGCACTTCGGATCTCTTATGTATGAAACCACCCGGAGAAAGCTGTATGCCCTGGCCGTATGCGAAGCCTATAGCCGCATGCTCTACGTGGAGTTCACCCATTGCCAGAAGCAGGACACCCTTCACCAGTGCCTGCTGAATGCCTTCTCGTTCTTCGGAGGAACGCCGCAAACCATCGTGGTCGACAACATGCTGACCGCCGTTATCGAAAGAAAGGGGCGCGTCATCCGGTTCAACGACCGCTTCCTGGATTTTCTGAAGGTCTTCCCGATAACGCCGATCGCGTGCAATCCGGGGGCGCCCCATGAAAAGGGAAAAATCGAATCGGGCATCAAATATCTTCGATCCAATTTCTTTCCCCTTCGTTCCTTCAGGGACCTTGCCGATGTCAACAGCCAAGTCAAAGCGTGGCTTGCCGGCGTGGCCAATGTGCGCGTCCACAGCACCACGGGACAGCGGCCCCTGGAGCGCTTTGAAAACGTGCGTCTGGCGTCCCTTCCCGATCTTTCCGATTGCCGGTATACCTCACCGCTCCTGGTGCACAAGGACTTTGCCGTTCGTTTTGACGGCAACACTTACACCGTTCCCCCCTGGACCATCGGCAAAACCCTGACGCTGAAGGCCGACAGCCAAAGCGTAAGGCTTTTTCATCTCGAAAAGGAAGTCGCCGCCCACGACCGCTGCTACATGAGAAACCAGCGCATTGAACTGCCCGCCCATGTGCTGGCGGTCAAAAAGCTGAAAAAGAGACTCTGGTACAACCGGGACATCGCCGCTTTTTGTTCCCTGGGCAAGGAGGCCGTCCTTTTTCTGGATGCGCTGATCGAAAACCGTCAGCCCATCCAAAAAAGCATCTCCCGTCTCCTGTCCCTCAAGGACCAGTATGGAAGCGCCTCGCTTCTCTGGGCCTTGGACAAGGCGGCCAAACTGAAAGCCTTCGGCGCGGACTACATCGAAAACATCCTCTACCAGGAGATGACGCCGGCAACGCAGCACCCGCCGGTCACCCTCAAGGACGACGCCCTGAATCGCATCCGTCTCACCGAGCCCTGTCTGGCCGAATACGACAGTCTCGCCCTGAAGAGGAACCGCCGCCATGATGGATGAGATCACCACCAAACTGAAAGCTCTCGGGCTCAAAACCTGCGCCGCGGGGCTTGCCGCCATGATCGAAACAGCCGCTCAAAAGAATCTTTCCTTTATGGACACCCTGGAGCGCCTGCTGGACCTTGAACTCGAACAACGGCGTCTGACGCGGGTCGCCACACGCTTCAAGCAATCCAGACTCGATGAAAAAATCACCATCGACCGGTTCGACTTCAACTTCCATATCTCGCGGAAAAATCAGAAAACGAAAATCCTGAACCTCATGGGGCTTTCCTTCATCAAGGAGAAAAAAGATGTCATCCTGATCGGAAATCCCGGCGTGGGGAAAAGCTTCCTCGCCAAAGCGATTGCCTATGCGGCCACCCAGGCGGGAATCAAAACCCTTTTCTCATCCACCATGGACATGGTCAACCATCTGATCGCGGCCGAAGTGGATCGCTCCTTGTTGAAAAAGCTTCACTATTATCAAGCCCCGGATCTGCTTGTTTGTGACGAGATCGGGTACCTGTCGCTGGGCACGCAGGGGTCGAATCTCTTTTTCCAGGTCATCAGTGCACGGCACGATAAAAAGTCGACCATTATCACGACAAATCTGCCCTTTGCCGACTGGGGAAAAGTCTTTGACAGCACCACCGTTGCCTCAGCTATCGCCGACCGGCTGGTCTACAACTCGGAGATCCTTATCATGGAGGGAAGCAGCTATCGAAAAAGAATGAATAAATGACGAAACCAAACACCGACGGACCTCATCAATGCTCGACCTCTTGAATCAATGCCGAATCGCATATCTACGCCTACTCATCCCAGTGGCATACTTTTAAACCGATGATTCTGGTATACTTCTCGATCGGCGATCCCAGGAAGCCCGTAACCTGAAAAAAAGGCCAGTGGATGAAAACAAAAAAAACAAAAAGCTCTATGGAACCGGGAATATCAATGATCGTTGCGGCTGCGCTTGTCTTACTGAGCGCTTTGCCTGTTTACGCAGAAACGCTGTTCCTCGAACGGACGACATTCACGCTTCCGCCTCAGATGAAGGAAGTGGCAAAAGTCCTGGAGGACGCCGGCATCAGCATCGTCTATGGACCGAATTCCGTGGCACCCCCCGCAGGGATCAGTGATGCGGCCAAGAAGATGTGGGTGCAACTGCCGCAGTTGCCCCTCCAGGCGCATGATGCAAAGCAGCTCGCTGCGACCCGCAAATTAATGGCGATCGGTGAAAAAGCGGCGTTCGCGGAATTCAGCAAGAAATACAAGATTGAAGACCGTGAAATCAACGGGGTCATGACCCAGTGGACGACGCCGACTACATTAAAGCATAAAGATAAGGTCATGGTCTTTATCCATGGTGGCGGCATGGTGGTCAACACCCGCAAAACCCAGTTGGCCTTCCAGGTGGACGTGGCCAACAGCCTCGGCGTCAAGGTCGTCTCGATCGAGTATCCGCTCGCGCCGGAGCATCCGTATCCGGCGGCGGTGAACGACATCATCAAGGCCTACCAGGGCATCATCAAGGAGTATGGTGCCAAAAATGCCGGCCTTTTCGGAACATCTGCCGGCGGTGGACTCACGGCTGCAACGCTATTGCATCTAAAGGATCGTGGTATCCTCTTTCCCGCCCCCCCTTTGCCAACTCGTTGGCCATTTCATTAAAAAAGATATCCACAACGGCGGCATCTGACACCGCGGAAAATTCCAATGACGCTGAGGTTGCACAATATCCTGAAACGGCGACACGCTGATCGTAAAAAGGGTATTCCGTGGGTGTTCTGGCATGAATTCACATCGAGTAAGACAGGGGTAAAAAGGATCGGACCATTTGCTGAGCGGAAGAAAATCATGAGTACGCTTTGCAAGAATGCAGGTGTCAGGTATTTCCGGTTCCACGCCCTCCGACATGCAAGTGCCTCAGTCATGGACTCCAAAAATGTACCAATTGGAGCAATTCAAAGAATCTTGGGTCACGAAAATAGGACAACTACGGAGATCTATCTACATAGCATTAGCGGCTCGGAACGTGACGCCATCAATGTGCTTGAGGCAGAATCTGAAAAGTCCCTCTCAAAGTCCCTCGCAAACGAAATAAAGGGGCAGCTCAAAGTGAGCTAACCCCTTGATTTATTTGGTACGCCCGGCCCGATTCGAACGGGCGGCCTACGGATTCGAAGTCCGGCGCTCTATCCAGCTGAGCTACGGGCGCAAGCGATAAAGGCCATTGCCACAATGAGTATGGTGCAATGGCCTTTTAGTTTTATGGGGTGAGTGATGGGGCTTGAACCCACGACCCTCAGGGCCACAACCTGATGCTCTGCCAACTGAGCTACACCCACCATAAGAATCCTTCTTCTAACAGATCACCTGCCCCATTTCAACTGAAATTTTCAGCGGATAGGAAAAAGTCGATCAGTCCTTTTCGGCGTGTGTTTCATGTTCGCGGGGGCAGCTTTTAAGATATTGAAAAACCAATGTGTTCCGCATAAGTATTGACCTGATTGGGCTTCTAATATACCCTGACTCCGCAATGAAACATCCTGCTGAACCATCCGATTGGAAAGAGGTAGCATTTTGACCCAGTTTCACATTTTCATCATCAGGGCCATCCTTGGGGCCGGTTTTGCCGTGATCCTCTCCCGCATGTTTTATCCCGACGTCGACATCATCTATGTGGCCGGATTGGGCATCATCCTCGTGGGGCTGGCCTATTTTGCAGAATACCTCCGAAATCGGAAAAAAAAATAGCTGGAGCGCTGCGATCGTGAAACAGATCATTCTCGGCACCGCCGGACACATTGACCACGGCAAGACCAGCCTGATCAAGGCCATCACCGGCACCAACACCGACCGGCTCAAGGAAGAACAGAAACGCGGCATCACCATCGAGCTTGGCTTCGCCTCCCTGGACCTTCCCAGCGGCCGGCACCTGGGCATCGTCGACGTACCCGGCCATGAAAAGTTCGTCAAAAACATGGTCGCCGGCGCCACGGGGATCGACATCGTCTGCATGGTCATTGCCGCCGACGAAGGGGTCATGCCCCAAACGCGCGAACACATGGAAATCTGCGCCCTATTGGGAGTCATGCACGGCATGGTGGTGCTGACCAAAATCGACATGGTCGATGAAGAGTGGCTGGAACTGGTCACCGAAGATATCCGCGATTTTACCGTTGGCACCTTTCTCGAAGGGGCGCCGATCACACCGGTCTCCTCGGCCACCGGAGACGGCATTCCCCGTTTTCTGGAGGAACTGGACGCCTTGTGCGAAGGCGTCCCTGAGCGCGGCAACTCCGGTCTCTTCAGGCTGCCCGTGGACCGTGTCTTCTCTATGAAGGGCTTCGGCACGGTGATCACCGGCACCCTGATTTCGGGCAAAGTCAACGTCGGGGACACCATCATGATCTATCCCGGCAAAATCACCTCGAAAGTCAGGGGCATTCAAGTGCACAACCAGAGTCGGGAATCCGCCGAAGCCGGCATGCGCACCGCCATCAACTTCCAAGGCCTGGAGAAAACCGCCATCAACCGCGGGGATATTCTGGCCCGAGAAAACACGCTGATGCCCAGCTACATGGTGGATCTTGAGCTCCACTTTCTCTCCAGCAACAAAAAACCGATCAAAAGCCGGACCCAAGTCAGGTTCCACACCGGTACCAGCGAGACCATGGGCAATCTGATTCTTCTGGACCGTGAGGAACTGGCGCCCGGGGAAACCTGTCCGGCACAGATCCGTCTTGATGAACCGGTCAGCCTGATCCGGGACGACCGATTCGTGATCCGCAGCTACTCCCCGGTGCGAACGATCGGCGGCGGAAAACTGCTCAATCCCATTCCCGCCAAACATAAACGGTTTCAGCAGGCGATCATCGACGGCTTGATAGGCCTGGTCGATGCCCCACCAGAAGGCATCATCGACTACCATGCGCGCATGGCCGGCCCGGCCGGCGTCAAATTCGACGAACTGCTCCTGATGACCAACCTGCCGGCAAAGGCCCTGGAGGCCGCTATCGGCACCATGCTCAACAACCAGACCATTCTTTTGGTCGACAAGGAAAATCGCACATATATCCACCTCGACGTCTTTGACGGATTGAGGCAATTGAGTCAGGACGTGCTTGAGCGATATCACGGCAACAACCCGCTTAAAACCGGCATCTCCAAAGAAGAGCTGAAGTCCAAGTTTCCCCGGCCGGCCGGCGGCAAGCTCTTCACTCTAGTACTCAACCGGATGATCAAAGATCGGCAACTGGTCCTCGAGGACGATACGGTCCGGCTGGCCTCCCACACGGTATCCCTTCAGGTGGATCAGAAGGCTTCTAAACAACAAATAATCGATATTTATAGAAAAAGCGGACTGACGCCGCCTTATTTCAGGGAGGTCGTCAAGCGTCTGGATGTGGATCCCAAGTCAGCCAAAGGCGTCCTGGAACTGCTGGTCGGTGAAGAGGTGCTGGTCAAGGTCAAGGAAGATCTCTATTATGACCGGACAACCGTTGAAAAATTGAGGGACGAACTGGTGGCCTATATCCTGGAAAAGGGTGAGATATCCACCCCGGCGTTCAAGGATATGACTGGAGCTTCCCGCAAATATGTGATACCTTTGATCGAACATTTCGATGCCACCAATGTCACCATCCGGGTGGGGGATATCCGGAAACTCAGGAAGCGCCAATAACGCAGCCCAATGCCGACTCCGGTGGAGAACGCCAGCCGGCCGAAACGAGGTCGAAGACGGAGCAGCCATGGAAAAAAACGCCAAGGGATTCGAGTTCAGCAAATTTGCGACCCCGCGCATCATCGGCGGCATCGCCATAGCGATAATTATTCTGTGGGCTCTTTCCAATATTTTCGGTACACCGCAAAACAAACCCGCAACAGACAAGCCAGTTCGTCAGCTTGATTCGGCTTCACCCAGCTCCCCCACCGGCAGCGACGGCCGAAGCACAACGACGCTGGCTGAATCCCCGTCCACAGCTACCCATACCGCCAAAGGCCGCTCGACCGCAACGGCTGAAACGGGCGGTCGGGGTGCAGCCGCCGTTCATGGAACCACCACCGCAGCCGGCGCCGCCACGCAAGATGCCCCAGCGGCAGCGGGGCAGCGACCTGCTGCCGGGACCACCGGCAGCCATGGCACCCCAGCCGGTCGCCAAACCACGGACATGCATGCTGCCGCTACAGACGATGCCGATGAAGCGACAGGACAAGGCGCCACAACGCATACACGGAGAACCGCCCAGAAAGCCGACGGCAGCCATCAGGCTTCTTCGGCCGGCCAACCGGCGGCTCGCAGCACCTCTGAAAAAGCGGCAGGCTCGGCGCCCGTCCGACAGCTGGAAACACAGCGGCAGTCAACGCCGGCCGCAAACCCCCGCGCACAGACAAGCGGCCACGGTGAAGCCAGTCAGACCGCCGCGCCACACGGCACCACCGGACATGCCATGCCGGCCACGGACGCCGTCGCCCCGGCGCACAAACCCGCAACGAAGGGCGTCGCCTTAGTCGAAGCAACCATCAAACCCCTGAAGTACGAACTGGAAGAACGCTGGTGGGGATGGCGACCCAACGACATCATCGAATTCACGGACAACGTAAACAAATTCCAGTTAGGGGTGCTCGAAGTGACCCGGCGAACAGTGGTGGCCCTGGCCGAACGCATTTCCCGGACCGGTGTCACCGATTCATTAGATCCCAATCTGGAAGATGCCATGAACTGGTTCATGGTCAAAGCCAGCAGCTACTGGTTCCCCTCGGCCGAATCGAAATACCACGAGGGGTTGGATGATCTTCAAGCCTACCTTAAAAAGCTCGAGGCCGGCAACGCTACCTTCTATACCCGTACAGACAATCTGATTCCGCTGCTGGCCTCATTTGAAGATCTGTTGGGCAGCTGCGACGAGAATTTGGTAAAAGAGACCAACGAAGACGGCACACCGATAAGCATGTTCGACGTAGACAACTACTTTTTCTACACCCAGGGCGTGGCCAGTTCAATGGCCACGGTGCTGGAGGCCATTCACCACGATTTTCTCCTGACCCTGGAGTCGCGCAATGCGACCGAACTGCTGCACCACGCCATCGTTTCCTGCAAGCGAGCCGCGGAACTCGACCCGTGGATCGTACTGGACCGGGACTTGAGCAGTATCTTCGCCAATCACCGCGCCAATATGGCGGCCCCCATCAGCCACGCCCGGTTCTACGTCGGACAGCTGATCAAGACACTGTCGACTTAGTCGGAGTTCAGAGGACCGAGATCTGAGGCCGGATGTCAGCACATGCTAGCATATAAGCGCAACGGTCAATGCCGAACCCGCAAGGCGGAAGGCAGGAGCGCTGAACCCAGAACCGCTGAACTCAAAACCCTGAACCCAGAACGTCATTTCAACTAAGTAGCCGATCGACAACATGCTCCAGAAAGCGCATGCCCCGTTGGGTCAGCCGAACCCGCCCTGCCGGCTGCGCCACCAGGCCTTCGTCGACCAGTCGGCTCACCTCCGGTCCAAAACAGTCCGAAAACCCAGCGCTAAACCGTGACGCGAAGTCCACCGTGTCAATGCCGTCCGTCTGCCGCAGCCCGAGGTAGACGAATTCCATCATCCGCTGTTCACGGGTCAGCGTTTCCCTCCCGGCCACGGGGCGTTTACCGGCTTTCAAGTCCGCCAGATAATCGCTCAGGGGCCGATGATTCCACCATCGCGTATGCTCCCGAAAACTGTGTGCGGCCGGCCCGAATCCCAGGTACGGCGCAAAGTTCCAGTATTTCCGGTTGTGACGCGAACGCCGGTCGCGGGTCTCCCCGTCGTCCTTGCGGGAGAAGTTTGAAATTTCGTACTGGCGGTAACCATTGCGGGTCAGATAGGAAACGGTGGCAGAGAACAGACGCCCGGCAGTCGGCTCGTCCAAGGGGTGCATCTGCCCGTTCTGCACCCGCTGCGCCATGGGCGTGCCCGGCTCCGTCGTCAGGGTGTAGCAGGAGAGATGCTCCGGCGCCAGCTGGACGACGCCTGCCATCTCCGTTTCCCAGCGGCTTCGGGTCTGCCCGGGAACCGCGTAGATCAGATCCAGCCCGATGTTGTCGAAGCCGGCTGCCCGGGCCCAGCCATAGGCATCGACACCCTTTTTGGCCGTATGGATCCGCCCCAAAAAGGCAAGGGTTTGATCGTCCAGCGATTGCAGACCGATATTGAGGCGATTGATGCCGACCTTCCGGTATGCCGCCAAAGACGCCTGGCTCACGGTTTCCGGATTGACTTCCAGGGTAATCTCCGCATCGGATACCACCGAAAAGCGGCTATGGACACCTTCAAGAATCTGCCCGATCTGAAGCGGCGTCAGAACAGACGGCGTCCCTCCACCCAAATAGATGGTGTCCGCACGAAGGACCTGATGCCGACGCATGTTCAGCTCGGCGAGCAGGGCCTCGATGTACGCTGAAATCAAGCTAGGGTCGGTAACTGAGTAAAAATCACAGTATGGGCATTTGGCCCGACAGAAAGGAACATGCACATAAATTCCCGCCGGGGCGGCGGGGAAGGCGGAGACCTCTGTCGATTCTATGGAACAATCATCCGTCAGGGGAGAGAACTCCTTGTTTTCAGTTCAGGGTTCGAGGTTCAGAGGTTCTGGGTTCAGGGGTTATTTGGTTATCATCCTTCACCCGTTGAACGGGGAACGCTGAACCGGGAACCTTCTCTTGTCCTTCACCCGTTGAACGGGGAACGCCGAACCGGGAACCCAGCCTCACTTGCCCCCCTGACCCATTTCCAGCCCCAGTTCCAGGGCCTGGCGGTTCATCTCGATAAAGCCCGACGGAATGCGCTGCGTCAAGACCTTCATGACCGATTCCGCACGCACCAGACCGGTCAACCCCACCACCGCCCCCAGCATGCAGATGTTGAACACGATCGGCTTGCCGATCTTGTCCATCACCGTCTCGTACATGGGCAGCTGCCGCTGCACCGCGTCCACCTTCAGCTGCGGCTGCACATACCGCGTGTCCGTGATCATCAGTCCA
>CAVPJS010000013.1:0-54479 GCA_963705475.1 uncultured delta proteobacterium
TACCAGTGCGTTGAAAAGCTTACTGGTTTGATGGTTCACTGTCAATTTCAACAATTGCATCACCCGTCGGTACCTTCTGAGCTAACCGATTACTGGTGATACCTGTTCATAGCATTTTGAAGATCGAAGTTAATCCGGCACCACCTGAAATTCCCAAATCCGTCATTGATAACGTCCGGATCGTCTCCGCAGATTATTAAAAATAAGGTATGGCGAGCGAAACATCGAGTCCAGTTGAGCCAGATTACTTATGCCAATTGGTTCAGGTCGTTATCAGGATACCTATGCCAGTTATTATGATAGCGAATGAGGGCTAAGTATGGAGCTCGAGTTACCAGACTGGCATGTTTTGGATAACCCATAAATAAGGACCCAAACCAAAGTTGGAGTTACTTGCCAGCCTCCATAAGTATCGAAGAAGACGTCTAATTTGCATTTAGCATCTGGATATCATACGCTTACCTTGGGTGCCAACCGAATCGTCAACCCTTCAACCCAAGGAGGAATGCCATGAAACTTTCCAAAGCAGCCAAAATCTGGATCGATTACCACAAGACCCATTCTAAAAAAATACGGTTTGATCAGGCCCTTCTCAAAACCGACCTTCACGGTGAAAGATAATACGTGCAGACAATTTATTGGATTTGCACCGGAATTAAGATTTCGTTTCTTCTCATAAACCATGGCATAAAGGGTGGATCGTATCGGGCCCATACTGGCGAACCGATAATTTCCCAGCCCTTTTTGGATATCCAGTCCATCAGTTTGGTTTCGTGGTCCATATATCGTTTTTTTCCCCATGTCCCCGAGTAACGAATAACCGCGACCGTTTTCTCTTTCTCCTCCCTCAACGCAATCCGGTCATCATCAGGAACTGGCAGCGTCTCCATTGTATACGTGGATGGCATCATGAATGCTATTCGCCACCGGCCATTTTCCGGTGCTTGACTGACTGGGGCAGTCATGGCAATCTTTTCGGATGCTGGCTTCTGGCTGACGGGTGCGGTCATTGAGATGGATTCCTTTTTTCTGTTTTTTCCCCCAATGTAATCCGCCAAACGTCGAAATCCTTCACTTCCGACTGCTTCGAAGTTACCTTCTACGAAGGTCTCTGCCACAATATACGATGAATATTTACGTAATTCGAAGTTGCCTTCGGTTGCAATCACATTATGAGAAGGTTTTTCTATTGCCATCGCTTGCGTCCCCATTGAAATGATTGTAGCTGCCATAATAATGCATAAGAACGTCTTATTCTGAAACTTGTAATTCATAACATGTACCATGGTTGGAATATTATTTGGAAGGAGCCATGCCTGAACTCAAAATTAGGCATTTCGCAGAATCTTAGAATCAAACACAGAATGTTAGGCTTAAACCACCACTTACTCTAAAAATACGCGAACTTTCTTCAAACTATAAATTGGAATGAAGGGGAAAAGGACCGGCACTGTACGAATGTATTTCTGGTATTTTATCTGGTTTCCATATCGTTTGTCTTGCGTATTCTCCAACCGTTTAGTCGATCCCATCATAATCAGCACGATACACACCAGCCCGACAGAACTGGCAATCCATTTTAAGGGTGAATTGTAAAGGAGGATTCCCATAACCCAGTTTCCGAACCAAAAGGCAATCTCGCCCAAATAATTCGGGCATCTCACCCAACGGTATAAACCCACATCGCAGTATTGTTTTGGAAACCGCGATTTAAAATCCGCTTTCTGTTTGTCAGACATTGCTTCCAAGACCAACCCACCTCCCATCAGTATTAGCCCCGCTGCCTGAACAAAATTGAATATCCAAGATGTGTTAACTGGCAAAGTGATCAGACTGAACAGACTCGGTGAAAACATAAGAACATACAACACCGAGACACTCGCCCAGATAAAGATTTTGGTAATCCAACTCATTCCAGCAGAACGCTGATGAATATCCGCAAGTTCTTTGCGATAGGAAGCCCGGTATTCTCGTTGAACGAGTTAGATGCCCAATCTTACTCCCCACAACACAAGGAGAATATTCTGTAATGCTGAAGCCCAGGCCAGATTTTCAAAATGCCTCACCGGGCTCATAACAGCCATTGCTACGATGGAAAGCGCATAGCCGATGCTGATGAAGTATACCACGCGATAAAACCCAATAGATGAGATGACTAGTGCTATCAAGGCCAAAAACAGCATCTCGGGAAGAACTGATCCATATTCTGATTCAAACCAGTTTAGCAACATTGCCCATCTCCATCATTTTAAGACGCTTGGATCTTTACACCGGTTTATTGGCTGACCTGCGGTTGAAACGAAAGATTTGCTGGCGCTGGAGGGTTCGCTAATAATGAACCACTTAAAACTGATAGCCTACAGTTAAAAATCCATAATTGAACCAGCTGAAATTATAGACATCATCACTATCGACGCCACCTTCCAGCATCCGGTAACCTCCTCCAACGCTCCATCGATCAGTCAGATCGTAACGCAGTTTTAACGCCAGATCCAGTGCCCGTCCAGGTCCACCCGCAAGTCCTTCGAAGTCGAAAATGGCTGCCCATCGTTTGGCAAAGGCCCATTCTGTTGAAAAGTTTAATAGGGGGGCGACGCCCACGTTACTATCAGATGCTTTTTGGCCAGCCTGCTCGAGTTCTATTTTGGCATCACGAACTAAAAGCGTAGCGCCGACATGCATGCGCCATGAACTTCTGTTAAGAAATAGATAGCGATAGGAAACCCGGTACGTATCAAATTTGTATTTACCCTCGGTTGGCGTACCAGGGGAAAACGTTGTGCCTGCAAAGCTCACCGGTTGATTAAACGTACCGTTTCCATCAATTCTAAGCGGTGCTATTTCTAACCGTAACCCGTGGCGCTCTAAAAAATTCCAGTCAAAAGTAAATCGACCAGCAGCATAAGGTCCGCTACCGGTCAAATCCTTAAACGAAAATTCCGTTCCGGTGTTTCCAGGAATTCGCACATCGTTTTTGGCCTGCCAGACCGGTCCACCTTCCAGTTCGAAGCGAAAACGCTTCCAATCTTTTTGTTCTGCCGCCATGGTTGGCAGTGCCAATAACAGCGAAAATAAGCAACTCAAACAAAAAGTTAACTTCTTCGATACACTGGACATATTTTTCCCTCCAAAGAGTGTATGTTTATTTGGTTCATAGTTGAGAATTCATGTTGATGACTATGGAAAAAGGGATCTCAAAATTCAGATTATAGGAAAACTCGTTGCTGTGGCAAGGACAAGATAAAATTGGATAAGGATAATCATCAATTTCATATTGATCGATAAAGCTTTGTTGCGTGTATCACACGAAAATAGGAGGAGAGGAAATTACAGCTTTCTTGCCAATCTCATAACAATATATTATTATTTCAATTACAAAGATACTGTCTGGCCACCACACTTTAATCCAAAGCAATATAGTATGGAAGCTGAGGCACGCAACAAAAAGCTATTCAATCCTTCAAGTGAATTTTTAGAGCCTTCCACGGCATCGATAACTTTTTATCGCAGTCAGATGAATAACAAAAAAGAAGTTATTACGAGGTGCCGCACGTCCGCCAACTGAGCTCACAGTGTCCATCGCAATCCTATCATGGCAGACCTCCGGCACGCAAACCTTTGGCCAACCTACTCCGATCTTCCTGAAGGCAATAGAGAAAAGTCTCCTCGACGCCCACAGCAGAAATATTAGGGACAAGATTGGTCAGTTGTATCACCGCCCTCTTGGCCTTGTCAGTCTCACCGGCCAGGCCGTATGAGGCTGCCGCCATCATATAAAGAGTGGGGTGTCCGGGACGTTGTTGAATCGCCCGGTGAGCGGCAGCAGCGGCCTCGGCATACTTGCCAGCCTGAAAATGAGCAAACGCGTAATAGAGATCATACTCCTCGCCAAAGATATCCCGGGGACTCAATCGGACCCCCTGATCAATACATTGGATGGCCTGGTCAGGCCGCCCTCCGAAAGCGTGGGCAGCCCCCATCAGGCCGTGCGCGTAAGCAAAATTGGGACTTTCATCAATGGCACGGCTGAATGCAGCAACAGCCTCAGGATCGCGCCGGTTTGCGATAGCAATGAAGCCATGCGCAAGATAAGCCCAGGGTTCTCCCGGATCACAAGCGACCGCACGACCGGCCCCGTTTGCTGCCTCCGCAAAAGCTTTATCGCGATTCTCCCAACCCTGGAACGCACGCCATGCAAGGCAGACGGCGCGCAAGCCATGGGCTTGGGCATAGCAGGCATCTAGCTTGATAGCGTGGTCGAACATCTTGATAGCATTCTTGGTGCCTGTATCCGAGTGCTGACTGTAAAGAAACATACCGCGTACAAAACTCTCCCACGAATCCAGGTTTTTCGGTGGCTTTCTTCTTAAACGGTCATGCTCAGCAGCATAGACGCCGGGCTGAATACATCCGATCACGTTTTCGGTAATTTCGTCCTGGATGGCAAAGACATCGTCGAGCGCACGATCGTAGCGTTCCGCCCAGATGTGATTGCCAGTCTCCGCCTCGATTAGCTGCCCGGTGATCCGAATGCGGTTTCCGCCCCTTCTCACGCTGCCTTCGAGGACGTAACGAACCCCTAGCTCGCGTCCAACTTGACGCACATCAACGTTGCGTCCTTTGTAGCTGAAGCTTGAGTTGCGTGCGATCACGAACAGCCATCTCAACCGCGCGAGACCGGTGAGGATGTCTTCGACGATCCCATCAGCGAAGTAATCCTGCTCTGGGTCGCCACTCATATTGAGAAATGGGAGGACGGCAATGGATGGCTTGTCTGGCAGCTGTATAAAAGTATTTGGAACTTGTGCTGATTTCAATTCCGTTGGTATTCGGAGGCGATAGATGCGCACTGGACGCGCGATGTTTTTTAGCTCACGCATGCCCAAATCCTCAAAATCAAGGTCGAGGCGGTCTCGCACCTGGTCGTGGACCGCTTGAGAAACAAACACACCACCAGGTTCGGCGAGCGCTTCGAGCCGCGCTGCAACGTTGATACCGTCACCGTATATACGGATCTCATCGTGGATGACATCCCCAAGGTTGATGCCAATGCGGAACACCATCCGGCGATTTTCGGGCGCATCCTTGTTGCGTTCCGCCATGACGGTTTGAATCTCAACCGCGCACTGGGTCGCGCCAATCACGCTGCGGAACACGGCGAGGATACCATCGCCGGCCGTGTCCACGATGCGGCCGGCATGGCGTGCCACCAACGGCAGGATTGCAGCCTGGTGGCCCTTGAGGTCGCTGACTGTGGCGGCTTCATCTTGTCCCATAAGCCGGCTGTAACCGGCGATGTCGGCGGCAAGAATGGTAGCGAGCCAGCGCTTAAGTTTAGTTTCTTTGTTCATCATCTGCTCTCTGGTGGCATGCGCCTCGTCACGGTATGCCGGCAAATAGCTGGGGTGAACCGTTTAAAACGGCAAGTTGCGCTTTTTTAGCAATATATTATGCCGTACTAGTAGCACTCAGAAAACCAATCCTTTCGCAGGCTGATAGGTTTTTCTCGGCATGCTTTGGAAGGTTTCATACTTAAACTGGCGACAGTACCCAACTGCCCTGTCTCAAAAATTGGCAAATTAGGTATGGTAAATAATAAGACCACAATTCTTATGGTTCAAGTGAATAGTTGGATGGAATCTTATGTAATTAAATATATTTAAGGGGTGTGCTGTCTTGGTTCTGTGCGACATAGATGGGTTAATTTGCCAGCAGACGATCCAAAATCAAATTGAAATGATAGGCGTTATATTTTGGCATGTGATTCAATCGGATTGCTCTATACTCGGTGGCAAAATTTCCATGTCCAAGCAAGTACGTTCTGGCTATACCACAAAAACGGACCTCAGCATTTCGTGTGTTTTACTTGCCAGGTCCCCTAAGTATTAGACAAGACATAGAATTTGCATTTTGCAAAAGGATATCATAGGCTTACCTTGGGTGCCATCCTTATCCCATGGGCGTCAATCGGCTTTTACCCCAGGACCTTCTCAGGCTTTTCCTTAGCTTGCCAAGATGGATATCCGGGTTAAATTAATAGTGAAACTTTAAATTTTCGGATGCAGGAATCGGTGCGGTTCCGCTCTTCGATACCGTAGCCCCCAAAAGGAGAATACATGGATCGATTTGATATCCTCATCATTGGTCAAGGGCCGGCGGGCCTGTCCGCCGCCATCTATGCGAGCCGAGCTGGCATGCGAACCCTGGTACTGGGCTGCGATCCCAAGGTGGCCGGCGACTACATCATCGACAACTATTTCGGGTTTCCCGAACCGATCACCGGAAAGGAACTCATCGCACGCGGTTTCAGCCAGGCGGAGCGGTTCGGCGCGGACATTCGCTGCGAACGGGTGTTGGGGGTTCATGCCCAAGAAGAAGGTTATGTGGTGCGCACCGAGGCTGGAGAGATCGCAACGGCGGCCCTGATCCTGGCCACCGGGGTGTCCCGCGTGCGGCCCGGCATCGCAAATATCGTCGACTACGAGGGGAAAGGGGTTTCCTATTGCGTGAGCTGCGATGGGTTCTTTTACCGCAACAAGACGGTGGCGGTGCTTGGCGAGGGGATATTTGCCGCCAACCAAGCCCTGGAACTGCTCCAGTATACCCCCCATGTGACCATCTATACCCAGGGAAAAGCGTTGGACATGACCCCGGCCTTTATCGGTATGCTCGACGAGGCAGGTATTGCCATCTCCGAGGACAAGATCGTTTCCCTGGAAGGAGAGGGCGAACTGGCCACCGTCGTTTTTTCCGACCAGAAGAAAGTGCCCATGGACGGTCTTTTTGTCGCCATGGGCCAGGCCAGTGCATCGGATTTCGCCTACAGCCTTGGTTTGGTGCGAAACGGTGAGTTTATCGAAGTGGACGGCCGACAGCAGACCAACCTGCCTGGCGTATTCGCCGCCGGCGACTGTGTGGGCCGGTTTCTACAGATCAGCGTGGCCGTGGGGGAAGGGGCCTTGGCGGCCCGGGTGGCCATCGGCCATGCCAAGAAGGTGCGCAAAGCCGAAACCAGCTAACCGGTTTCCTTTTTCTTAAAAAACCGTTCTTAAGACAGGCGAAACCCGTTTATGACTTCATCGGGCCTTGTTGATTATTGCACGTGGTTCACAAGTATCGCTTAGGATAATTATTCTTGAGTTGAACACCGGTATCAGCCGATTCAGAAGCGGCTTGCCGCGAGTGAATTCGGTCTGCATGCATTTGTTATGTGGTCCTTTTTGGGCAGCCAGTCGCTTCAATCCTTGCTTTGAAACTTTAGAGTCAATCCACCTTCTTCATGAAATGTGAAGGAGTTAGGCTCAGTTCGTTTCATTAAAAAAAAGGAAAGGGGTGAAGCCAGTTGTCGGTTTCACCCCACTCAGACTTTCAAATAAAGATACGTAGAACTAAGCGTTGATTTTATCGGGAAATTGGAGCCACAACATGTTGTAGGAGGTGGCTTATTGTTCTGAATTTATTTACATAAACGTCCATAGCAGGTATCTGCCGTTCGGGAAATCGTGTTGTACGATCTGGCTATTTTTATTCAGTTGAAGAGAGAACATCACGGGTTCACCCGTGAATGAGTGAGCTTAAGCTCGTGTGTGCGTCAGCAGATGTACTGATCCAAAACGTCGGCACACGCGTTGACCACGAAAAAAAAACGCGACCACTGCTTGTCACAGTTGCACCGCTGTATCCTATAATGCGTATTCGCATTCTCTGACAATTTGTCGATAGTGGCGTAAACGTAAACCAGAATGCGTCCCTCGCCCGGGATGGCATCTTTGCAGTAGGTGTCGATTAAAGTCATGTAGCCGTCGGATAAAGTTCCCCACAGGTTATGGCTCGGCGCCAACGGGAAACTGTCGACAGAACCGTCATACACATAGCAACCATAACGATGTGTTACATGATCAGGACAGATATCGGTTCGGGAAGGTATCTCTGATGGGGATGGCGACCTAACCATTCCAGATCCGAAAGTCCCCCGTATCAACGTGAACGAAATCGGATCGGGGGTAGTAACCGACCCCGCCCACTCTCAAATCCAGGCAGGCCTTGCGCAATTGGCGCGTATCGCATCCGGGCAGACGAATGTCGATGGCACGTCCAATGATATGATAGCTGAATTCTGCGACGCCGGAGGTTTGTTTGCGAAGTCGATTATTGGTTTTGGGGCAACGGTAACCAGAGAGGATGTGAAAGGGAGCAGTGCATTCCAGTTGACGGCTTACGGAATTGAGAAGATCCATCAACTGTGGATCCATGGCTTTGATATCACCGGTACGATGGTCCCTTAATATGTAATTAATGCGGTCCAAGGCTTCTGGGCGATAGGCGCCGTTTTTGAAGTAACAGGTTGTCAGTTCTTCACCGGTGTGCGTATTGTAGAATGAGAGTGTCCGACGGGAGATGTCCGCTGAAAGTGCGGGCCATGCTACCGACGGCAGCAGGCAGGTAGCCAACAAACCGGTGCCAATTTTAATGAAATCACGTCGACTGCAATGGTTCACGGGGAACTCCCCATTTAGTTGAGGTAAGCGTGTTAACACAAAAATATCGATTTGAATCGTGCTTTGATTGATAAAGTCGCTACAGCTGAGATTCGATGGGCAGCAGACGCATCAAACCGACACCCAACCGCTGCCAGAAACTGGTATGCGGATCCACATCGAAGACCTTTTTCTCACCGTCGGACCATCCGTGCCAGAGAATCTTTTCGGACCCATTGGCGTTCTCGACCAACTCCAGCCGAAAGGCCGTCGCTTCGATGTTTGCGTCGATGGCGGTTGCCATCTGGTTACCGATCTCCGAGGATTGAATCACGACCCCGATCTCGGTATTGTGTACGACTGCCCGTGGATCGAGGTTGAGAGAGCCAATGAAAACCTGCCGGCGATCGAAGATGAAGGATTTGGCATGCAAGCTGGCCTTGGAAGATCCGCCCGCCGCCTTTTTGTCGGTGCGCTGCTCGCTGGCGAGCGTCTTGTTCATTTCATACAGCTGAACCCCGGCGCGCAGGAGGGCCTTCCGGTATTTGGCATATCCGGAGTGCACGATGCCTACATCGTTGGAGGCCAGGGAGTTGGTCAAAATGCGCACATTTACCCCGCGCTCAGCCAACTGGGTGAGAAATGCGGTTCCCGACTTGCCGGGTACGAAATAAGGGGAGAGGATGATCAATTCACCCGTTGCCTGCTCGAAATATGGTTTGAGTTGCGGGGCTAAATGATAGTCGGTTTGCGTGGCATCCTGCCGGATCTTATCCGGTTGGTCATAGACGAGTTGGGCATCGCCCCAAGCATAGGCGACCTGGTGGCGGCGGATTTTTTGCGCCAGATCGGAATTCCGCAAGTTCTCAAGATAGACCGAACCGGCCTGCTGAAGGACGAATTCGTCCAGTTGCCGGCGCAGGTGCTCGATTTCCGCCGTTGTCGCCGGCTTGCCCCTTAGTGCAGTGGCCGGGTAGACCACATCGCTGTTCCAGTAGCGGTCAAATGCGCCGGAAACCGCCTGTGCCACGGGGCCGATGGCCATCACGTCCAAATCGGCAAAGGCCAGGTCCGGGTCGGCGTCAAAGTATTCATTGCCGATATTGCGACCGCCGAGAATGGCTATCTGGTTGTCGACGTTGAACGACTTGTTGTGCATGCGGCGGGTCACCTCCCCCATGCGTGTAATTAGTTGGGAGGCACGGCCTGCTTTCCTGCTAAAGGGGTTGAAGATGCGCACCTCGATGTTGGGATGGCTGTCCATGGTCACCGCCCCCAAATCCCTGCCGCCCAGATCCATGTCGTCCACCAGTACTCTGACGCGGACGCCCCTATCCGCCGCCTTGACCAGTTGATCGGTGAACAGCCGGCCCACCAGGTCGTCATGGTACAGGTAGTACTGCACGTCGATGCTGCGTTCGGCCATACGGGCCAGCGCGGCGCGGGCCACGAATGCATCAAGGCCGTTGCTCAGCAGGTGGAATCCGGATTTTCCCGGATGAACGGCAGCCCGTGTTGCTACGCTCCGACCCAAGGCGGTGGTGTCCGTATCCGGGAAAGCATGCGATATCGGACGTTCAACATCGGACGGCAGGGTTGCGCAACTGAACAAGACCCATACCACTGCCAACAGGACGAAACGTTGCGTGTTTCGCATTCTTCCTCCATTTTTGCTTTAGTCGGCTTTAGGCGTATTGGGTAGCAAACCATTTTTTTCAAGATCCGTCATTACCCCTCTCCCCACTTGGCCGATGGCTTCCCCCGTACTCTTTGGGTTCACCAGCTGCGTTTCCCCGGCCCAGATCAGCGATTCCGTTTTCGTGTCGTACAAGCGAGTTTCAAGTCGCAATTTCAACTTTTCACCATATACGGTGGGCCACGTCACATAAACCCAAGCATAATTGTAAAACCCATAGTAGTTGCTGTAAAACCGAGGCCTGCCGCGGTTGAACACCTCGGCCTGCTCCAGGCCCACGATATGGGTGATCAGGATTGCGTCGCTTGCATGATTGTTGATGACAGCGATGATGGCCTCTTTGTCCAGTTTGGCCCCCATCTCGACCGGTAGCACATCGACACTGATAGCTGCTTCGACGCCCTTTTTATTGAGCCAATCATTCTTCTCATTTTCAGTACGCCTTTTTATCCATTATGCTGCCCCTATGGAAAGATATCCAAAAGTTAGTAGATTGCCAAGTTCTTCACTGGAACGTCAATCTCGGTTCCGTCTTGTGTATGAATTGAGAAATGGTCTCTTATAAAACAAAATCAGGGCGGCTTTCACCCTTGTAGGCATGACTGGCTGCAACCCGCTGTTCGATGAAATCGATGACTTTGCGCTCGAGTCGGTCATCGTTCAACCGGTTGATCCGAGGAATCCCGCCCGGGCTGACACAGTTGACTTCCACCAGTTTGCCGGCAATGACATCGATGCCCACAAAATAGAGTCCGTCGGCGATCAGTTTATCTTTGATCACCTCACAGATTCGCTTCTCCCGTGCCGTCACCCGGTGGGCGAACACCTCGCCGCCGGCGTGGACGTTGGTGCGGAAATCCCCCTTTTTGGGTTTGCGGCGCATGGCGCCGATGATTTCACCGTTGAGCAGAAGGATCCGGATGTCGCCTTCCTGCTTGACGCTTTTGAGGTACTCCTGCACCATGATCGGTTCGCGACGGGAATAGGTTTCATAGGCCCGTACGTAATAGTGGATCAGGGAATTGAGGTTCATCCGGTCACGGGTGCTGACCTTGATCACGCCCTCCCCCCCGAACCGCTGCAACGGCTTGACCACCATGGCCCCGCCGAAATCGTCAATGATCTTGCGCAGACGCGAAGGGTCCCTGGACACATGCGTCTCGGGGATGATCTCCGGGAAATTGAGGATGTAGAGTTTGCTGTTGCCCAGGATCTGGCCGGTGGTGCTGTTGAGGATGAAGACGTGATTGTTGACGGTCTGCAAGAACTCCATGATCTGGTAGTTGAGTGGCGGGTTGCTGCGCAGGAACAGGGCATCCAGTTCGGTGATGGCTTCGAAAATAAGGTGGTCCTGGCGGGTGCAGCGGATAACCGCCTGCCAGTATTCGGCCATGTCGAGGCCCGGTTTAACCGTTATATTACGCATGCGGGCCACCACCTGCCCGTTGCGGATGTATACATCGTGAGGCTCCAAGAAATAGACCGCGTGCCCGCGCTGGTTGCATTCGTACATCAGGTGGCTGGTGGTTTCGTTTTTTGGCTGGATGCTTTCCAGGGGGTCCATCAGGTAGGCGATCTTCATGACAGGCCGCTTCTCTTTTAAAGTGTGTTCAGGACGCACGCGGGTCAGCGGCTCAACCAATAAAACAATCCGGGCAGATCGGCGATGCCGATGGTCAGAAAGACGGTGTCACCCGCGTCGTTGATGATATCGCGGGCGCCTAAACTGACACGAACCCGGTTCTTGATCAAATTGACATGCACATCCACGCCGAAAGTCGTCTGGTCGCTGTCTTCCGGATTGCTCCAGTTATGGTAGACGGCCGGCGTGATGCCCCACCCCGAGAAAAGGGCTGTTTTTTCAATTTTTGTCAGATCCAGACCCAGGACGCCGTAATTTTCGCGGTCTTCGTCCGCATTGGAATTGAACAGACCGCCGGTGAATCCCAACCCTAAGCGCAGGCCTGCATTGACCCGGTCGAAATTCCAGGTGGGCTGCCAATAAAACACGACATCGCCGTCCATGAAATCGAATGACGTTTCATAAGGGATAATGTTGCGCCAGATCCAGGATTCTGGGGCCGTCGACGGCGATAAGGTAAAATCCGGGTACTTGTAGGTGGCGGTCCGGAGTGTCAGCGCACCGGCCCCCATGAAGGTGGGATTGGCCTGGTCCCGTTTTTCAGGATCCGGTTCACGGGCCTGGTAAATGGCATCCGCCTGCTGTTCGAGGTAGACCAGGCGGTTGGTTACCCGGTTGACCAGTTCATGGGCCCAGTATTCCGGATCGTCCATGATCAGGGTCAGCAGCGAGGCTTCACCATTGGCAGATGGCGTCGGTGCGAAACCCTCGGCCTTGAGGTGCTCGAAAAAGGCCTGTTCGGTGGAGAGAAGCTCCTCGGCCGGGAGATCGCTTCGACCGGGGGCCAGGTAAGCCAGGTCGAGGCCTTCGAAAATGATGCGCATATCGCGGTCTTCGGGCGGCATGGGGTCGTAGGCATAGCGCAGCCCCCCTTCCACACCGAATTCCTGCCTGGCCATCAGGGCAAATACATACCGGCTCCTGGGGTTGTCGGCGACCCCGATCAGCCGGTAGAGCTGTTCGCTCAGGCGGTCACGGCAGCTCAGGCGCTGGTCCTGCTGGTCCTTGGCGGGGAAATTCTGCGTGCATTGCCCGCTGGTAATGGTCGTGACCGCATCGTAAACGCCGACATAGTAGTCGTATTCACGGAATTTGTAGTCCAGAAACGCGCCGAAGTCGTCGAGCAGGGTGCCGGTGACGGGACCGCCGCGGCTGGTCACCTGCATCAGGCGGTCTGAATCCGTGGAAAGGGCCGACCGCCGGATCTCTTTAGCGAGGTTCTCCTCCTCGGGCAGAACTTGCGCGGAGAGGGCAGTGAGCACCTTGGCCAGCTGCATTCTCAGGCCTTTGGCGTCGATGGCACATTCGGCATCGGTGCCACCTTGCATCGGCGATGCAGTCGGGCGGCATGTCCCGGCAATGCCTGCCTGAAGCAGGGCCCGGCCCGAAAGGGGGGCGAAGACAGGCGCCATCCGGTAGCTGTGGGAGAGCTCCAGGAGGCGGGCGGCATGGCGCAGGCGATCGCTGCACGCCGGCTGGCCGTCAAAATAGGGCAGGTCGGCGTCGCATTTGACGTCCTTTGCCTCGGCATCGATGGTATCGGCCATCCGGCGGGCCAGCTGGGAAAGGTTGAGCCGCCAGTTGTCACCGGTCAGTTCCCGGTAAAGCTCATACTTGCGGGCGGTTCCGATGGCGCCGCCCAGGACCACCGACTCCGAGCCCAGGTCGAAGGTCAGGGTCCGGCAGGCTTCTGGAGGAGTTTCCTCGTCGCAGGCCCGTTTTTCCGGCGCGGCATGGGTTTGATACCGTTCACGGTTGGGGTCGACATAAATGTACTTGATCGGCAC
This sequence comes from uncultured delta proteobacterium, assembly GCA_963705475.1. GTDB lineage: Bacteria > Desulfobacterota > Desulfobacteria > Desulfobacterales > Desulfosarcinaceae > Desulfosarcina. Next base: position 13,603 of record CAVPJS010000013.1, read on the forward strand.
AGGCTCATTCTTGTGCAGTGCACTGGATTCGGCCAGCGTGCGGGCCAGGCCGATGGGCAGGTTGTCGAACAGACCGCCGTCGGCGAATTCGGCTTCGGCCAGTTCGTACCCTTCCGGGCACACGCGTGCGGGTTCACCTGAACCGTTCCTCTGCAGGGAATCTTCGGCCTTGGCCGTATCGATCGTCAACCCGGTGCGCCGGCAATATTGCAGGCGCTTGCGACCGAAACCGCCGGGGAAGGCGCTGGTGGTCATCAGGGCATCCTGGACCTGCTGGTCGGAAACCGTATAGGGTGCATCGCCGGACTGCCAGGGCATGGGGATCATCGCCGGGTCGGACAGGGCGGGATAGTCGCCGGGGTCGAAAAAGAATGCGGCGCTGCCGTCCGCCTGCGTGCGCAATTCAAAGGGGATGTAAAAGCGCTGGTTGCTCACGGCAACGCCATTGACATAAAGGGTGTCCGGTATGGTCCGGGTTACCGTGACCCCGATGGGCAGCCGCAAACCGGCGCGAAACGCTCCCGGCCGGCGCCACTTGTCACTGAGATCCCCGGCGACAGCAACGAGATCCCTGCGGGACAGCAGGGCGTCGTCGGTCAGGTACTGTCGGGAATCGGGCTCGACGGGCAGCAGCCGGTTCACATCGGGGGTCAGCCAGACATCCCGGAAAATATTGTCATCGATCCGGTTGGCGAAGCCGCCGTCGCGTTCCGGTTTGACCGACCAGGCCATCGCGGCGAGCAGGGTGTTGATCCCGCCGGCCGATGTACCGGCAATGCTGGCAATCTCGATGGGACGCGGCTCACCGCCCAGCGCCCCGTGTTCGGCGTTCTGCACCTGACGAAGGACTTCGATCATGCCCCAGATCAGCCCGGCCTCATAGGCGCCCTTGCTGGCGCCGCCGCTGATGGCCAGGGAAAAACGCGTGGGGTCGGTGTCGGCTGCTACGGATATCCTACAGAATAAGCATAGCAGGATGATCAGACTGAGTAAAACATACTTCGACGGTCGAGCCTGCATGTCGAATCCTCTTGTGTGGTAATCGGATGTCGACCAGGGTTGTCTTGATGGTATGCGAATCAATTACCCCAGGCAAAAAAAGGTCGTTCAGCTACGACTTTAGAAAAAATAACGCAGGTACAACTGCAACCCCGTGTAGGCGAAATCCACGTTGCCTTTGAAATCGATGAACGGGTAGTCTTCCCCATCCGCTTCCAATTGCACTCTCAGGGTGTCAAAACCCAGCCCCATGCCCACATGCTTCCAGGGGTTGTACTCGACGGCCACCTTGAACTCCAATACCGATCCGGTGAAATTGTCGTATTCCAGATAAAAGACCTGGGATCCGGTTCGCAGGAACCACTTGGGGGTCAGAGCGACATCCATGCGCAGTCCAAAAATAGGCAAGGGGGCGGTAAAACTCGCCGATCCATCCTCTTCGACACAACGCCAGCGGACCTCAGACCGAAGTCCAAGGGCATGATGTAAAAACCGATTCCTGCAGCCAGGTCGATGCGGTCATCCTGGAAGAAGGAATAACTGTAGGCCAGTTCGTAAATGTCCAGGTCAAAGTTGGATTCGACGGTGGTGCCGGCGTCGATCGTAATCGGGTTGCCATCCTTATCTTCGAAGGTGATGTCCTGACCGATCTGCCGGGTCGCATCTCTTTTGAGCGAGAACCAGGTCAGATCCAGGCGATGGCGCTGGTTGTCGGTAAAGCGCCACAAGGCATCCGCCCGGAAAACGGTGCTGTTTGCGTCCAGATTCAGCGCCTCCTCCGCATCGATGCTCAAACCGATGCCGGATCCGATGCGGAAACTGGTGTCCGTCGCAGAAACGAAAACACCCAGATTGACGCCGAATTTCTCCCAGGGCTGCGCATTGGATGTCTGTTCCAAGGCCAGGCAGAATTGGGGCATAAGGAAAAGCACCATTGTCGCCGACAATGAAATCAACCTCCTTGTAGATAAAGACATCGGAAATCCTCCTTGCTTGTAATGTGAGTCGGTTGGTGGATCTGTCTCACTCGACGTTGGGTCTTGTGCATCAGCCAATGACATCAGTGTTGTAATGGTCGCTGTGCAACTTGAACCATAACGCAGATCATGCGCGGCTTGGCTGGCCGATCCCGATAACAGCCAGTAATGCGTCAGCCCGCCTGCTTTTCGCTTTTCCGAGAAACGTAGGCACCCAGGAGCCTGGCAATGGTGACAGCCAAGTAAAGCTGCCCCATCACGGCTTCGAGAATGGACAGCGAACGGGCTGCGTTGGAAAGAGGCGTAGTATCCCCATACCCGACCGTTGTCATGGTAACAAAACTGAAATAGATGAACGAACTCTGTTCGCCAGCGCTGCTTGAAGCCATTTGAAAGGAACCAGGTCGGGCTGAATTCAGGAAAAAATAAATAAAGCCCCACATGAACCCTATCAGGAAATATCCGCATATGGCAGCCATGATGACCTCGCTGGTCACCTCCCGCTGCCGCGCAATGAATGCCCAGATCGAGATCAGGATATATGCCGTGAAAAACGCTCCGAAAACTTCCGCCCAATTCCCGAACAAAGGTGTTTCAAGCAAATAGTTCGACCACTTCAATACGATGCAAGGAAGAACAAGCACCAACCCCACGATCAGGGTACTTTTTTCTCGGATATCGCATGGATCGCCGAGATAAGAATCGCTGACAATACAATATCAGTCAGCATCTTGATTCGGATGAAACTCTCCAGAAAAGGACTGAGGGCAAAGGCGAGAATAATCGAGATCAGCAGAAGGGAGAACCTGTTCCAGTAGAGGAGCGTGAAATGAAGATGCGCTTTTTCCATCATGATAGACACTCCCGGCGCCTTGCCGGGGACCGTTTATTGCTTGACATCAAACCGAATTCGGCCATGAAAAGGTCTTGTTTCCGAATCCGAATCCCGGGGTATTGCTTCCGGCGGTCCTATTCGCTGATGTCTGCGTGGTGAACAAAAGAACCGCCGGAACCGTGCCTGCTAACTCGGCTGAAAGGTCGATTGCCAACTATTTTAACCCGACTTGTTTCATGGCGTCCTTGCAGCGTGAACTGACTTTCGGGTCGTTTTTCTCAAGGCAATCCTTCAGCCGCCCTTCTCCGGCAGGGACATCCATGCAGAACTGATCCAAGTCGTCGGCGCACTCGTTGACCACGTAGGACAACGCGGCCACGGCCCGCTCGAGCTGCGCGGCGGCATCGTAAAGAGCATATTCGCACTTGCCGGACAATTTGTCGCTGCGCGCGTAAAGGCAGGCCAGCACACGGCCTTGCCCCGGGGTGACATCCTTGCAGTAGGCGTCGAGTTCGGCCTGGCAGCCGTTGGCCACCGTCTCCACCAGGCTTTCCTGAGCCCCGGCTGATATAGCAAACAGAAGCGTCACACAGACAGCGATACTGAAAATGGAAATGGTCTTCATGATCGTTTTCTCCTTTTAATGGATGGTTTTGACCTTGGCGCGACTCCCAGGCAATCGTGAAGCATGGCCCAACCGACCATGCCTCGGATATGGCCAACGAGGTGCGGGCTCAGGTCCGGTTTCAGATGTTTGCGTCCATCGGCAGGGACTCGACCGTCAACAGCGGCAGGTGCAGTTCATACAGTTCATTGAGCACACCCGACAGGGCGGCCTGATCGCTCAGGTGGCCGACCAGAATAGTTATTGGGTGGCTGTCCGCCGTGAACGCACGGGTAATGACCATTCCACCCAGCTGGCCCGACAGGCTGTCGTCGATGTGGCCGGTAACCCGTATCCGATAGGTCGCTGGTTTTTCAAATCTAAGATTTTTCCCAAACGGTTCGACTGTCATGATGTTTACCTTGTGACTTGGGTTGCCAGCCAAATCTCCTCAAATAAATTTAAAAACCACCATAGGCCGCGCAGTCGGATCGTGCCATCTCCCGAAAGTTTAAAAAAAAGCTTATGTTCCTGTCTGAGATGAAATTACAGGCCGCCACTATACCACTGCGCGATCGTTCCGATGCATCTTCATTGCGGATGGCCACCGCGTAATAAGGCAAGAATCGGGACAGAAAAAAAATATATCCGCGTTTTGGTTATTTGGTAATCAATGCGAATGTTTCCCGATCGATCCAACTGCCGTCCCTCAACCGGGCGGCATGCAGAACCCCTTGACCGCTCTTGGATTCGGAGCCTCGGTTGCAGCGCAGTTTGTATTCGAAAGTATAGAACACCTCCGCCTGCTGACCGGGGACCACATCACTGATGCCGATAATCTTCAATTTCATGCCTTCTGTCAGACAGGAGCCGGTATCGCCTGGTGCTTTCTTTTCCAGATACGCGGTAACCAGCGTTTCGTCCAGGCCGCTTGTTTCAGCCAGCAAATGAAGCGGACAAAACAGGATGGCAATCATCAGGACGATGGACAATGAAGTAGACGATTTCATGGATTTCACCTTTTTGGGTTTCAGGAATGGCGGCGCCGGTCCCACTGAACGCACCATCCGGGCCGCCAAGAGCAGGCTACTGCTTGGGTTCAAAGCTGAACTTCTGCCCGCCCACAGCGGCTTCGTACATCAACCCGCCTTTGGCGTGAACGAACACGGCCATGCCCTTGTGGTAACTCGTTTTGGCTTGTGCGCCGGTGGCCGGGCCGGCGCTGGCGCCGGCACTGGCGCCTCCGGTACCGGCACTGGCCTGCACGCCGGCGGTAATGGCAACCGCGGACACATCGGCACCCAATTCGAAGCTGCCGCTGGTGAATTCCTCATAAGACCGCTTGTCCTCAAAGAACACCATCTGGCTGAAGGCCTGCCCGCCGGCCTGAAAACCGATAGTCGCCTTGATCAGTTTGGCGGTGCCGGTGACCTTGCCTTGGGCATATACCTGGCCGGTACCGTATGAACCCCCGACAACGAAGCCCCCTTTGCCCACCGTCGGGAACACCGCATAACCATAGCAATTGTCGATAAAGGGCTTCACCGCCGGCGATTTGGCAAAAACGGCAACGGTATCCGCGTATTTATCGGCATGGGCCAGGTTGACACCGGCCGCTGCCACCACCATAAAAACTGGCAAAACGACCCATCGAAACATTTTCATGATAACTCCTCCTGAAAAATTAAATTATGGTTTTCAACTGTCGGGTTCCGAAGGCCACATATGAAATCCGACAGTTGAGCTGCGTCTAAAATTAGCGGTTAGCTGGCCGATCTCTTGATGATTGCCAACTGAACGACGGGCAGAGGGCTAATTCACCCCGCCCACGGCAATTTCAACCCGCCGGTTCAGTTGCCGGCCTTCGTCGGTCGCGTTGTCGGCGACCGGGTTGAGCTCGCCAAACCACAAGGTCACGATCCGATTGGCATCGACGTTGAACGTGTTTACCAGGTAGTCTTTGACACTGGCGGCCCGACGTTCCGAAAGGGCCAGATTGTATTCCTCATCACCGGTGCTGTCGGCAAATCCGCTGGCAACCACATAGGCATCCGGGTTCTTCTGCAGATAATCCCCCAGCATATCCAGTTTTTCATTATATTCACTGCGAATGGCCGAGCTGTCGTAATCGAAGAGCATGTTATCGGCAACCACACCAACCACCTGGGTGGTGGGCTTCAGGCGCACATAGGAGGAGGTCTTGACCGTGAACAGCGCACCGGACAGGTACAGCGGGTTGTCCATAAATGCCGTCAGGGGGATGACCCGGGAGCAGGCGTTGACCTTGGAGACCGTCTCCAGCAACTTGGTATTGACATCGTCGGTGGCGCTGCTGATCAGGTAATAACAGACGTCGTGATCCTGGGCGATCTCCTTGGCGATCTGCAGGGCGCTCTTGGGGCCGCGCACCCGCGTGGCCGTCCCGTCCGTGAACAGGATAACCGCGGTCTTGCCGTTCAGCTTGGCCACCACGTCGCGCAAGCCGCTCAACCCCGCCTGCAGCATCGTCGGTCCGGAACCCTTCTCCGGCAGCTTGTCGATGGCCGCGGCATAGCTGGCCCGTTCGTAGGGCTGGACCGGGTAAATTTCTTCGAGGGTGCCGGTCAGGGTCCTCTCATTGGTGTAAACGTAAAGGCCGGCCTGATAACCCAGGTCGGGCAGCCAGGCATTGCGCTCCTGCAAGAGTGCCTTGGTGGCCGCGATCTTGGTGATGTTCTCACCGGGCACCATTTCATTGCTCGAACCGGAAGTATCGAACAGCACGATGAAATTGTCGGCGGTTTTAATGAGGTCGGTTTTCGTCACCACCTCCTTTTCGACCATGTCGCGGGTGATGATCTCGAACCCTTGGGCATTGGTGAATGCCCATAAGGGGATCAGGCAGGCAAAGGCCAAAACGGTAATAATTGATTTTTTCATGGGTATGGTCCTTTCTTCTCAGTCGAGATGGGATTCAATTATAATAGGTAACCCGGTTAAGATGCTTCAGATTCCTCGTACCTCCTTTCATGACTTGCCTACCATGGCATGGATCAGGCGCGGTATCCCTGGAAGCCCGCCACCGCATCCTCATCACGGCAAACGGGCAAAACGGCCTGGATGTTCCAAGAAACAAGCCGGGCCACGCCCATTGCCCAGAGCCATCGCTACATCCTTTAGATTCATCCTTTGGTCATCAACCCATTAAGGGTTCATGTTGATGCTGATCTAAGCTGATCTAAATCGGAGATAGCGCGTTTCCCCCGAGTGTTTTTCCGGGTCGGCAAGGAAGAATACCAACATGCAGGAGGCGCTGCAAATAGGGTCAGGCCGCTATATTACGAAGCTATCATAAGCGCTTTCACGGGGTGGCGACATCCCCCGAAAGTTGTAAAAAAAGTTGTATTTTCACTACCAGTCCGGCATCTGCCAATCTCGGCGGTCTTTTTCGTCAACCGGCAAAGCGAGTCCTTCCGGACCTAGCAAGCCACCCCAGCTGGTGCGATCAGTCATTGCATTTTTGTTGTCTGTCGATAGGATCTCCTTACCTTCTCTGATTTGCCAACCGCCTCCCAGTGCTTTATAGAGGGCCACCAGACTGCTGCTCACCTGGCCGCTGACTTCGGTCAAGCGATCTGCCTGGACGGCCAGAAAACGCTGGGAATCCAGTACGCGTTGATAGTCAACCAGCCCCTCTTTGTACTGCAGTGAAGATATCGATACCGATCGTCGGGCTGCGGCAACGCTCTCTTTTAGCAATGCTTCCTCATCCTTGCCCTGCGTGTATGCCACCATCGCATCCTCGACTTCCCGCTGGGCGTTTAAAACCGCATTCTTATAAGCAACCACGAGCTGTTGAAGGCGTGCATCTTCCACCCGCACGCGATTGCGGATGCGTCCGTAATTTAAAATGTCCCAGTTGAAACCCGGGCCGGCGCTCCAGAATAGACTTTTTTGGCTGAAGATATCACCCAGCGAATTTTCGCCGGCGACCGAGGTTGCGTCGGATGAGCGCCATCCAATCGTACCGAACAGGGTAAAATGAGGGTACAAGTCGGCTTTGGCGATTCCGATCTGGGGACTTTGGGCGGCGATGCGCAATTCGGTCAGCCGGATGTCGGGTCGACGTCTGAGAAGATTATTGGGGAGGTCGACGATGACACCCTCGGCGGCGACCGGAATTTCGGACGGGCCGCTGAGCATCTCTTTCACCTCCCCCGGCAGCACCCCCAACAGGATGGCCAGCGCGTTCTGGGCTTGACGCAGTCCGGATGCCAGTTGGGGAACCAGGGCTTGGGTATCCGCCAACAGCATCCTAGCCTGGGTTACATCCAGTTCCGAAACGGCGCCCTCTTTGAATCGGACGTCGGCAATATACAGGGACTGCGCCTGAAGCCTGACATTCTCCTGGGCGATCGTCAGCCGTTTCTCGAGCGTGCGGATCACGATGTATGAGCGTGCGACTTCGGCGGTGAGCGATACGAGAACGTTGTCATAACTGGCGACGGTAGCCTCCAGGTTGGCGACTCCGGACTGCACCGAACGGCGAAATTTGCCCCACACGTCCAACTCCCACGCAGCATCGAAACCAAGACTCAATGAATTGAAATAGTTGTCGAAAGAGGGCAGGTTGTCTCCCAGGCTGATTTTGTTGGCAGTCAGGGCACCGGATGCCGATTGTTGCTGAGGATACAGGTTGCCGACTGCGATGCCCAGTTGTGCACGCGCCTCATAAATACGAATGCCGGCGATCTGCAGGGATAGGTTCTGCCGATAGGCGCTTTCGACAAGATTGTCGAGCACGGGATCGTCAAACACACCCCACCAGTCATTGTAGTCGGTTTGACCGGCACCCAGGCCAGGCGCATCGATTTCTGTCCAGGCATCCCGCAGCGGTGCCTCCGGCTTGACAAAATCCGGTCCGACCATGGTGCAGCCGCTCATGATCAGCACCATGGCAAGCCACACCAGACTCGAGGGCTTCAACGGGTTGACCGATCCTTCCCATCTTATCGTCCTGATCCGATCGGTTCTCGTATCGCCTTTGCCAGTATACATCGCGCTCTCCTTTTTACGACCTGTACGATCCTGAGCAGCAGGTAGGTGCCGCTAAGCCCTTTTGGCAGATTTGTTTTGGGGTTCAACCAGGCAGCATAGGGTCGGCTGCAGGTTTAACCCGGAAAAAGATGCTGTAGAGAACGGGCACATAGTTCAGCGTAAATAGACTGCCGATGCCCAGGCCGAAGAACATGACCGACGCCATGCCGAAAAAAAGCGGATCATGGTTGATGATCAATGGCAAAAAGCCGAGCATGGTGGTCGACACCGACAGCAGAATCGGTCTGAACCGGCTGACGGCTGAATTGACCACCGCATCATAGGGTGTCTGCCCGTCGCGCCGGTTCTCCTCGATTTTATCGATCATCACGATGCCGTTGTTCACGATGGATCCGGCCAGGGCCAGCAGCCCCAGGATGACCATGAAACCAAAATCGGCCCCCATCACCAGCAGGCCGACCACCGCTCCGACAAGGACCAGCGGCATGGTCAGGATGATGATGGATGCCCGCCGGATGGAGTTGAATTGCCATACCAGCAGGAAGACAATGCCGCCGAAACACGGCAACAGCCATTTTGCCAGGTTTTTCTGGGCCGTGGCGGAATCCTCGAGTTCGGCGCCGACGCGCCAGTAATGATTCTTCGGAAATGTCATCGCTTCCAGCGTGGGCTTCAGAACGGCAAAGATTTCGGAGGCTTTCAGCACCTGGTTTTTGGCGCTGACGGTGATGGTACGCTCCTGATTGTAGCGCACGATGCGGTTGAGTTCGCCGACGGCGGCCACATCGGCCACCTGGCTGAGCGGCACGCTGCCACCCGATGATGAACGGATTCCCATTGTGCGCAGGCTGTCGGGAGAATCCCGCTCCGCCTTGACCCCGCGCCCGACGATGGGAATTTCGACATAGCCTTGGTGGTAATTGGTCGCCGTCTTCCCGTCGACAAAGAATTCCAGGGCAGTGGCCACATCTTTTGATGTGACCCCGGCGCGCAAGGCGCGGGCCTGATCGACGTTTGCCTTGGCGGTAAAGACCCGGTTGTTCCAGTCCTGTTTGATCTGTATGGTGCCGGGAATGTCGCGGAGCGCTGCCATCATTTGATCGGCCTGTAACGACAGCACGCGGATATCGGGCCCGCTGAGCCGGAGTTCGAACAGTCCGGATTCACTGCCGCCAAGCCACATGGACTTCACCCGACCACGGACATTGGGAAAATGATTCAGCAGGTATTGGTCGGTGCGTCGCACGAGATCGGCCACTTGTTTATTGGTCTCGGTGTTGACGATCAAAAATCCGACGAAGGGGTCCGGGTCCAGCGGTGCCAGTGAGAGGAAAAAACGCGGCCCGCCGTTGCCCACGTAGGCGATGGTTCCGGTGACTTCCGGGTTTTCTTTCTTGTCCTGCAGCCAGTCGCTGAGTTCTCTGACGGTCTTGTCGGTCTCCTCGATGCGCGTACCGGCGGGTAGGTCAAGATAGATCAAATATTGGTTTCGGTCACCACTGGGGAAAAAGGCCTGCGGGATGAAGGTTGCCGCGTAGATGGCGACGGCAAACGCGCCGCCCGTCACGGCCAGTACCAGGGTCCGATAGCGCAGGGAAAACTCCAGAATCCGACGATACATCCGATAGAATTTGCCCTGGTACGGATCGGCTTCCTGCTTTTTTTCACCGTCGGCGGCCGGCGTCTTCAAAAACCAGTAGCACATGCTGGTGGATGAAAACATGGAAAAGAACCACGAGCCCATGAGCAGAATGATCATCACCGAGCCCAGCGAGGCGGTGTAATCACCGGCCATGCCGATTTGCAGCAGGATCGGTCCGAAGGCGAAAACCGTGGTCAGCGTGCTGGTGAGCAGGGGGACCGAAAGGGTGCTGCCGGTTTTCAGCACGGCGTCTTTGCGCGCCATTCCCGTTTCCATATTCACCTTGATGTCATCGGAGACCACGATGGCATTGTCAACGAACATGCCCAATGCGATGATCATGGTGGCCAGGGACATGCGCTCCAGATCGATCCCCAGCGCATACATCATCAACAGGCCGAAAAGCATGACCAGGGGGATAAACGAGCCCACGATCAGGCCGGTTCTTATCCCCAGCAGCAGCATGACCACCACCAGGACGATCGCGATGCTCTCGATCACGTTGAGCACCATGCCGTTGACGGATTTTTTAATGAGGTCAGGCTGGTAGGTGGCAAATTCGAGCTTGTAGCCCCATGGCAGAGATTGCTCGGCCGCCGTGACCGCCTGCTGCAGCCGCTCACCGTATTCAACGGCATCGACTCCTTTGATGATAAAAACGCTCAGTACAATGGCCGGATGGCCGTTGAAGTAGGCCGGGTTCTGGATCGGCTCCACATAGGCTTTTCTTACGGTGGCGATGTCACGCAGCGGGATCGATGCCTGGGTCGCGGGAATCGGGATGAGGACCGCCCCGATCTCCTCGATGGACGCGAAGCGTCCCTGGGTTTCAACGATGATTTCCACATTGTCGACGTCTATCCTGCCGCCGGGTAGAAGGATGTTCTGCTCTTGAAGTTTCTTCCCGATAACTACGGGGTCGATGCCCAGCTGCACCATCTTGGCGTTGGACACCTCCAGATAGATACGCTCATCCTGCACACCGGTAAGGTCGATCTTCTGGGTTCCCTTCAACAGATTGAGGCGCTCCCTGATCTGACGGGCGGTTTCATGCATCTCCGCCATGTCGAATCCGTCGCTCCAGAGGGCGATGGTGGCTACCGATGTGTCACCGAACGTATCGTTGACCGCGGGGCCGATGGTGCCATCCGGCAGTTCGGGTTTGACATCCGCCATCCGGTTGCGCAGTAGTTTCCATGTGGCCGGGAGTTGGTCGGCGGGCACTTCATCGCTGATGGTGACATGGATCAGGCATTCCCCGTATTTGGATGTGGAATTCTTGATCTTGTCGACTTCACCCATGCTGCGGATTTTTTCTTCGATGGGCCGGGTGATCAGACGTTCGACTTCCGTCACCGGCATGCCGGGATAGCTTGCCGTGACCACCGCTTCGCGAATCGTAATGAAGGGGTCTTCGAGCTTCGGAAGCCCCATGAATGCATAGATACCACCGATAATCACCAGCAATATCGTCATGACCACGGTTCGGGAGTTATTCAGTGCAAATGCGGTGATCCCCTTCATTTCTCATCCCCATGCTGTTCCATCAGTTTGACTTTCATGCCATCGGCCAGAAAACTCACACCGGCCACGGCAATGATGTCTTCTGGTGCGAGCCCATCGGTCACGATAACATTTTTTCGTTCTGCGCCTTGGAAGCGGATCGACGTTTTTTTGACCGTCGCGGTCCCGGGATCGAACACAAAGGCAATCCCCCGGTTCTCTTCCTTGGTGGGCAGGACGGCCTGAAGCGGAATGATGTACCCGGCCTTTCGGCTTTCGTCCGTCACGGTAAAACTGGCTTCGGCGGTCATGCCGGGTTTGACTTTTTCATTCGGGTCCACCAGCGCCACTTTGACCGGGAAGGCGTTGGCTTCGACCGCGGCGGAACCGACGTAGGAAACGCGGCCCGGGGTGGACTCGCCCGGAAGCGTGGGGAACGTGACCGTCACCGCGTCATTGATCTGGATGCGGTCGATGACGGTCTCCGGAACGGCCAATTGAACTTCCATTTCGCCCGTGGCATTGATTTCGAACACCTTTTGCCCGACTTTCACTTCCTCGTTGGGCTGCACCGACCGCCAGGCGATGGTGCCGTCGTAAGGAGCGAGCAGTTTGGTTTTGCGCAGATTGCGATTGACCGAATCCAGTCTGGCCATTTGATAATCCACCGCGCTGCGGGCGGCCTTGTAATTGTACTCGGCAACATCCAAGCGGCTCTTCACCCCCGCGCCCTGATCGTAAATCCGCTGTTGGCGCTCGTACTGCGACTTTGATTCGGCTGCCTGGTCCCTGGCCTTGGTCAGTTCCGCCTTGATCGCATCCACGTCCAATTGAAAGGGTTCCGGATCCAAAGCAGCCAGGACCTGCCCTTTTTTAACCCGATCCCCGATGTCGACGTTTACGGCAGCCACCTGTCCGCCAACCTGAAAACTGAGGCCGGATGAATCGACCGCGGCGGCAAGCCCGGAGAATTTGAGTGTCTGCCCGGCAGCCTGCGCGCTGACGGTCATCGTCTTGATCGGGCGGATCGTTTCGGCAATTTCAACTTTTTCCTTGCATGCCGTCAGGGCAGTCGACAGGCAAAGCAGCCAAGCCAATCGTGTTAACGTCTTGTTGGGCATATCGAATTTCATGTTTATTCTCTCCCGTTGCCTGAATACTTGAAGCTGAAGTCCACTCCCGCACCTCCCATGAGAACGGGTCGATATCGACTGTCAACAGCTGTATTTCCTATGGTTCGTTGAGCACCCACGACAGAGCCGCCTGGTCGCTCATGTGACCGACCAGAATGGTTATCGGTTTGCTGTCTGCCGTGAATGCCCGGGTGATGATCATTCCGCCAAAATGATCCGACAGGCAGTCGTCGATATGGCCGGTAACCCGTATCCGATAGGTGGCTGGCTTTTCAAAGGTCAGACCGTTTCCGGGTTGTTCGCCTGACACGATGGTTTCCTCAGGTAATGGTGTTAGCGGCCATTTTTGCCGATGATTCTACACCCACCCTAACCGTTGCCGTCGGGCGCTGTCATCCCCCGAAAGTTGTAAAAAAAGTTGTATTTTTGAAGCTTACCAGCAACAAGCTGAAGGGATGCTTCCCAATAAGGTGTTCCATCTATTTCTATTTCACTCGCCACGCCTGTAACGACCCATGGGAAATGCGCTTAATTCGTGGGTCAGGCAGACCATGGGTTTGGTCAGGTTCGAGCGTACCCTTTTTGCAACGCCAGGATATCAAGGTGCAGCGTGGCCAGATCCTCCAGGCATGGATCAGACGTTTCAAGATTTCTATAATCGATGGTCTTGATATAGTGACGGCATTGGTTGCACATATCGATGCGGTAAGCATCTTCTCCCACCGCATGAAAATACCGTAGCGAGTCCTGTTCCTTGTTGCCGCAGGCCGCGCAGGACAAACGATCAATCCGCCACTGGCAACTGCAGTAAGAGCAGATGCTAAAACGCTCTCCCGCTTCTCCTTTCAACACATTCAAAGCGGGTGGGCAGCCGCAGACAGGGCAGTGGGGCTTGCGCCACGTTTCAGGTTCGATTTCTCTGCACAGCCTTTCCATACCTGCTTCGATCGAAGGCTTGATGCTGTTCTGGATCAAGAATGAAAGAATTTTTCGGTCAATTCCTGTTTCGGCGGCCACCTTCTCGATCGCCTGTTCTTTTCCTCCATCAGTCAATAATTTCTCCAGATCCATTGGGTTGTGATTGAAAAAAGCGTCGGCCTTTTGCACCTGTTCGGCCATATGCGGATTCGCCGTTCGGCCTATCCGGCACAGGGTGTGAAAAAGACTGATCGACGCGTTAACATCCACGGGAAAATCTTCTTTTTGAATCAGCGCGATTCCTTCTTGGGTCGGGTGTCCTCGCTTTTGTTTTTCGAGTCGTTTTAGATCCACGTTCAAAGAAACCTTGATTGCAGCTTGTGCCTGTTTGACCTTTGCGTAAAAATCCAGGATGTCTGCGTAGTCGCTTCTTTTTTCCTTTAGCTGACGAACCCTGCGCCTCAATGCATCCAATTGCTTCTCCATTGTTGTCGACCGGCCATATCCTTTGGTTTGATTAATATCGTCTATCCGGCACAGGGTGTGAAACCGGCAGGCTGCCGGGGAAGTTCCCGCGCCATCAGCCTGGCTGCTCCTTAGGCGGCACCCCTGCGGCAAAGCGGTGATACTTTCCAGGATCATCCGTGGTCAGGAAGATCACCCTTACCTCCTCGGGGTTAATTAAAACGGCATCTTTAAAGGCCTTTTTCACCACTTCCAACCTGGCAGCGGCCAGCTTGAAAATGTCATCCCGCTCGCCGAAGCGCATGGCCCCTGTGGGGCACGCTTTGACACAAGCCGGAAGCATTCCCTCGCTGATCCTGTCGATGCACATCGTGCACTTGGCCATGCCGCCGCTTTTTTCATCATAGCGGGGAATATCATACGGACACGATTGACGAATCTCCTCAAAATCGGCCGGCGCCATCCGAACCCCGGGGTCGAAGATGATGGCCCGGCTGTGTCCGTCGATGCGGGCCGCCCCCTTGGCCTTTTTGTCCGCCGTCATTTTACAGGGCGGATAGACACAGTGCCTACATTGGTCGGGGAAGAAATACCATTTCGGCTCCCCAAGCGTTGCGCCCGCCTCGCTGAATCTTACCAGCTTGAATGTGGCGGCCGACAGATCGGCCGGGTTTTGATAGCTTCCGTGCTGGCGCGTTTTCGTTGCCGGGTTTTGGTTCCACTGTTTACAGGCAGTCTGACATCCCCGACATGCCATACACAGGGTGGTATCTATGAAAAAGGATTTGCCTGCCATGTCTACCCCCTCCTCTTGTGCGGTTGCATCGTCCCGGCTGCCCTATCCGACGTCTGTTGAGCCGGTTTGCTGATGTTGACCATGAAGGCCTTTGATTCGGGTATCAACGTGCTGGGATCGCCCAGAAAGGGGGTCAGCAGATTGGCGCTGTCCCCACCGCTGCCGTCCTCGGGATACTGCCATCCGAAGCACCACGGCAGCCCCACCAGATGAACCGTGGTCTCCATGATCGTGAAGGGGGTAAACCGATCCGTTACGATGGCAACGCATGAGACCTGGCCCCTGGCGGATGCCACTAGGACCGTGTCGCCGTTCTCGATGCCTTTCTCCGCTGCCAGCTCCCTGTTCATTTCCACGAACATCTGGGGCTGCATCTCCAGCAGCCAGGGCAGGTGGCGGGTCATGACCCCTGTCTGCCAGTGTTCGCTCACGCGATAGGTCGTCGCCACATAGGGATAGCGTTCATAATCGAAAGAGAACAGGAACGTCGGGTCCTTGGCCATGGCCTGCAGCTTCGCGATGGGGATCGTCGGGTTCACCCGGTGCTTTTTCGACATCGGATTTTCCGGTACAGGGCTCTCCAGGGGTTCATAGTGCTCGGGAAACGGTCCATCGCCAAGCCCCGAGCCGAAGATTGCTCCCACGCCGAGCGGCTTCATGATGAAGGGCAGCTTGCCCTGTCCATCTGCCAGCGGCGGAGCCGGTCCATCGGGGATATCGCCTTCCCACCCACCCGGTTTCCCGGCGGCAGGGTCAGCCGGGTTCCATTTGAGTACCGGTCGCTTCGGATCCCAGGGGTTTCCCTTCGGGTCAACGGAAGCCCGGTTGTAAATGATCCTCCGGTTCACCGGCCAGGCCCATGCCCAATTCGGATAGAGGCCCAGACCGGTCGGATCTTCCTTGCCCCTGCGGGCCATCTGGTTGATCGCCTTGCCCTCTTTCTGGGTAAAGCTCCCGCTATAGAGCCAGTTTCCGCTGGACGTCGATCCGTCATCGCGAAGGCTTACGAAATTGGGGACCAGGTCGCCTTTTTTGCCCACCCGCTTCGGCGGGTTTGTCGTCGTATCATACACATCTTCGAGATAGTACCCGTTGATTTCCATGGCGACCTTATGCATATCGAGGTGCTTGATCTTGCCCTTGCGGTCCTTCTTGCCATACTCCCAGGTGAGCTTCAGGATTGGATCGGGGAAGGCCCCGTTTTCCTTGCGGTAGAGTTCCTTGACCCTGAAATAGAGTTCGTTAAGGATCTCCGCATCGGGCATGGACTGACCGATGGGTTCGATTGCCTTGTATCGCCACTGGGCCAGGCGGCCCGAGTTGGAAATGCTGCCTTCCTTCTCAATGGAGGAACAGCAGGGCAGCAGAAAAACCTCGGTATCGATTTTATCCGGTTTCATGCCCGGCCCCTTCCAGAAAGAAGCCGTCTCGTTGTCATAGAGATTGACGTTGACCATCCACTTCAGCCGTCCGAGGGCCTCTCTCACTTTGCCGGCGCCGGGGCTCGAACAGGCGGGGTTCATGCCCCAGGCGAAGAACCCCTCGAACTGCCCCCGGTACATCCTGGCAAAAAGCGGGAGCCAGGATGCATTCATGCCCTCATCCAACTTGGGCAGCCAGGCGTAGCCGAAATCATTGTCTTTGGTCGCATGGTCGCCATAAAGCGCCTTGAGGTAGCTGGTGATGTATTTTCCCCGGTTGCCCCACCAGTTGACGCTCTTCGGCTCTTTGGTTGCGGGCGTAAATTTGTCGATATAATCCTTCAGGCTTGCCAACGAGGCTGTCGGCGTGGGCAGGTAGCCAGGCAGGATGTGGAAGAGGAGCCCATAGTCCGTGGAACCCTGGACATTGGCTTCGCCGCGAAGGGCATTCACCCCACCACCGGCCATTCCCATGTTGCCGAGAAGCAGCTGCACGATCGTAAAAGCCCGTATATTCTGCACGCCCACCGTATGCTGGGTCCAACCCATGGCGTAGCAGGCCGTGGCCGTGCGGATCGGCCTGCTCGTCGAGCCGATGGCCTTGTAGACCGCCTCACACTTGTCCGTAGGCGTACCGGTGATCTGTGAGACCTTGTCGACGGTGTAACGGGCGTAGTGTTTTTTCAAGAGTTGGAATACGCAGTTTGGATCCTTCATCGTCGGGTCTGTGCGTGGAACCCCCTTGTCGTCAAGTTGATAGCTCCAAGTCGTGCGGTCATATTTCGAATCCTTTTCGTCGTAGCCGGAAAAGACGCCGTCGAGCTCGCCCGGCATTTTAAAGTCCGCATGGACAAGGAAGGGTGCATCGGTGTAGTTGGCCACGTATTCCCTGAAGTAGAGGTCGTTGCTCAACAGGTAATTGATCATCCCGCCGAGAAAAGCGATGTCGGTGCCGGATCGGATCGGCGCATACAGATCCGAAACCGCTGCGGTTTGGGTAAAGCGGGGATCCACACAGATGAGCGTGGCGCCGCGCTGCTTGGCCTGCATGATCCACTTCATGGAAATAGGATGATTGGATGCCGGGTTGGCGCCCATCACGAGGATGACATCCGCGTTCTTCAGGTCGATCCAGTGGTTCGTCATTGCACCGCGACCGAACGACTCTGCCAGAGCCGCTACCGTTGCGGAGTGTCAGAGACGGGCCTGATGTTCTATATGCACCACCCCCCAAGAGCGCACCAACTTTTGTATGAGGTAGCACTCTTCATTGTCCAGGGCCGCGCTGCCTACATGGGCAATGCCGTCGGCCCGGTTGACGGTGAATTCCCCTTCCACGTCGGCGACGATCTCGCGGAACGTCCCCGATGCGTCAGGAAGCGCTATCTTCTTTTCCCTTATCGTTGTCGTCGCGGTGGGTTTGAATGTCCTGTCCCGGGTATCCTTGATTCTACGCGCGATGCGGTCCAGGGCCCAATCCCACTCGACTTCCTGCCAAGTAGCCGAACCGGGGGCGCGGTAGCGTGGCTTGCGCAGCCGGTTGTCGTTGTTGACCGTCTGGTAGAGCGACCCACCCTTCGCGCACAGCGATCCTTCGCTGATCGGATGATCGGGGTCCCCTTCGGTGTTGATCACTTGGCCTTCCTTGGTATGCACGAGAATCCCGCACCCGACCGAACAGTAGCAGCAGACCGTGGTTGTCTCCTTCGCCCCGATAATTCGCAGATCCTGGGCATAAGCTGCCACCGGCGACAGGTCGAATCCCAACCCGCCCATAAAAAAAGTCCCGGCCGCCGCGGTTCCCGAAACCTTGAGGAATTTTCTCCGAGTGATCTTCAAGTTGAAATTCTCCTTGTTTATCATGCTATCGGGAAAACACGGGCTGGTTGCCGGTCTCCGAATCATGGCTCCTTGTTTACCCCGCTGTCCGACTACTCCATGTGGTCGGTGTGACAGAGCAGACATTCCATATGGCCCTGCTGCTGATTCATACCGTCTGCATAGCGCCCATAGCTTTCCGGACCGTGGCACTCGATGCAGTGGGTTATTTCCTCCGACGGGGTCCATACGGCGGGCTTCCACCTTCCGGCGAAATATTCGTTCAGGGCGTGCACCACGGTATAGGTGACCTCCCCGGCCACCTTGGCGCAGCGCTCATATTTCTCCTTGGACGAGACCTCGGTTCCGGCGGCCAGGGTCCATTTGGAAACCGACGTGTGGCACAGTGGGGTCATCGCCTTGGCCTTGACCTGCTTGGGGAATTTGGAAATGTCGTCGAACCGTTCCGTGGGGAACTCCATTTGGGCGTACCACCACATCATGCGGTCGATCACCGCACCATAGCTGAGCTTATCATCATAAATGACGAGGTTGATCAGGCACGAAGAAACCCCCAGGGCGCCGCAAAGCGTGCCGTGTCCGGCGTACCCCTGACCCGCATGCTCGAACATGTAGTCCGGCAGGGTCGTCCAGGGGTAACCGACTTGTTCTTTCAGAAGGCTGGAGACCCCCAGCCATGTGCCGTTGCCTCAGCCCTTGTGCGCGAGATAGTTCCGATAAGCCCGCCTACCAGCCTCATTCGGGTCGAGCTCGGTCCACTTCCAGGGCAGCGGCGGCGCCGGGGCGGCTTGGGGTTTGGGCGCCGTATACGCGCTGCCCACGCACCCGGCAATTCCCCCCGCCAGAAGCGCAGCAGATCCCTTCAGGATGTTCCGGCGTGAGTAGGTGGTTGTTTCTTTTTGGGATTGTTCCCTGGATTCCTCTTTGATCGCCTTCATCACATCCTCCTTTGAAAGGTGTAAAAAGTGAATTTTTCTATCAGGTTCGGCTCCCTTAGCGGTGGCTTCGGTAAAATGCTCCGGTATCTTCTTTCGCAGTATGTCGTATTGTTAAAAACCCAAACGCCAGATATCACGAGCAGATGACGGCCCTAAATCTGCGATTCGATGGGCATGAGTCGCATGAAGCCAATCCCGAATCGTTTCCAGAAGCCGGTGTAGGGTTCATGGTCAAAGGTCTGTTTTTCGCCATCCACGAGGCCGTGCCACAATAGTCGTTCGGGGCCGTTTTTCTCTTTTCGCAATTCCAACCGAAATGCAACCTGGTCAATCTGCCGGTCGAACTGGTCGGCGATATGGCCTGCAATGGGAGGTGACATGAAGACCACACCGATTTCCGTGTTCTGCACGACGGAGCGGGGGTCCAGGTTGAGCGAGCCGATAAATGCAGTTTCCCGGTCGAACACGAAACATTTGGCATGCAGACTTGACTTGGATCGGCCGATGATCCCTTCTTTGACCGCTTTGCGCTCTTCCCGGCTGAGGTTGCGGTTCAATTCGTACAATTCCACCCCCATGCGCAGCAGGGCTTTGCGATAACGGGCATAGCCGGCGTGGACAACGCCGACATCCGTCGAAGCCAGGGAGTTGGTCAGGATTTTGACCTGAACACCCTTGTCGCGCAGCTGTTGAAAAAAGGCCACACCGGATTTGCCGGGCACAAAATAGGGTGAAAAAATGATCAGTTCCTGCCGGATGCCGGCCATGTATGGCGCCAGTTGTTCCGTCAAGCGATACTTGGTTTCAGCGGTGTCGTGGGTCAGTTTCTCAGGGTCATCGGCGACAACCGTCCCGACGCCCCAATGATAGGTCACCCGGTCCTGCCGGAGGCGGTTGGCCAGATCGGAATTGCGCAGGTACTGCAGGTATTCGGAATCGGCCTGGCGGGCAATGAAATCGTCAAATTCCTGCTTGCGCCGGTCGATCTCCCGGGGTGTCGGCGGGTTTTCCACCAGGGCCGAGATGGGATAACTCAGTTCGCTGTTCCAATACTGGTCGAAGGATGCGGAAACCTGTCCTGCCACCGGTCCCACCGCCAGCACATCCAGGTCGACGAAAGCCAGTGTCGGGTCGGCTTCGAAATACTCATCGCCGATGTTTCGCCCGCCGAGGATCGTGGCCTGGTTGTCTACCGTGAAGGACTTGTTGTGCGCCCGGCGGGTCTGTTTGCCGAATCCGGTGAGGTACTGGCCGATTCGTCCGGCGTTGCGGGCAAAAGGATTGAAAATGCGCACCTCGACGTTGGGATGGCTGTCCAGTATGGCCGTACCGGCATCACGACCCTCCTGGTCGATGTCGTCAACCAGCAGCCGCACACGAACCCCGCGCTCGGCAGCTTTGTATAGCTGATCGACGAACAGGCTGCCGACGACATCATCGTGGATCATGTAATACTGGGTGTCGATGCTTCGTTCGGCAAACTGAGCGAGCAGTATGCGTGCCACGAAGGCATCCAGTCCGTTGCCCAGCAGCAGATAACCTGATTCTCCAGGATGCATTTGCATCTCGGTCTGCACACGCCTGCCGATGCGGGTGTCTTGCGTATCCAGGTAAGCCGTAGATGCTTCACGCAGGACATTATCGGGCAGTGTGGCGCAGCCGCCGGCGACGAGCAGAAGCATCAGGACCGACAAACAGCGATTGGAGATTGTTTTATGCATGGTGAGTTTCCTTTATTGTTCCCGTCTTTTCGAACTGCTGTCTTCGCTAGAGCAAGGATTCCAGCGGCAGCAGCCGGACCACCCAAACACCGAACTTTTTCCAGAAACCGACGTAAGGCTCCGAATCATAGACAACTTCTCCGTCGCCCTTTTTAAGGTGCCAGCGAATGGATTCGCTGCCATTGTTGTCGGTGTGAAGTTCCAGCCGGAAAGGCCAACTTTTTCGATGTTGCGGTCAAAGGTTCCGGCACTTTTGCCGGCGGTCTCCGAATTCAGGAACAGGATGCCGATCTCGTTGTTGATGTGCAGGGAGCGCTGGTCCAGGTTCATGGACCCCACGAACATGGCCTTTTTGTCGAGCACCATGGTTTTGGCATGCAGGCTCGATTTGCTCAGCCCCGGCAGCCAGGTGAATTTTCTTTGTACCGTTTTTTTGACCTCCTCGTCCAGTTCGTAGAGCACCACCCCGGCCTTGAGCAGCTGCTTGCGATACTTGGAATAGCCGGCGTGAACCGCAAAGACGTCATTGGAGGCCAGGGAATTGGTCAGGATGCGCACCTTGACCCCTTTTTCACTGAGTGCGCACAATGCGTCCGCCCCCCTTTTCCCGGGAACGAAATAGGGCGATATGATGATCAACTCATCGGTCGTCTTCTGCATGTAGGGCCACAGCTGTGAAATGAGCAGCTCCGCCTGCCAGTTCTCACCTCTGGCTTTTTTTTCTGAGGAATCGTGGATAACTGTGGCCTCGGCCCATTTGAAATGGGCGCTGCCGGAGCGCAGGGCGTTGGCCAGATCCGAGTTTTTCAACGCCTCGACGTATGCGGCGGCCTCCGTCGTGCCGTGGCACACGGTCCATTCGTTCCTTGAGGTTGCTCAGCTGCTCGGTTGTAGCGGGTTGGGTCAACGCGGATGCAGGATAGGCATAGTCGCTGTTCCAGTATTGATCGAAGGCGTCGGACACTTCGGGTACGACCGGTCCGATGGCCAGAAGGTCGAGATCGGCAAAAGCCAGATTCGGATCGGCATCGAAGTACTCGTTGCCGATATTTCGGCCGCCTACGATGGTCGCCTGATTGTCCACGGTAAAGGACTTGCTGTGCATGCGGTAGTTGACATCCCTGAACCGGGTGATCCACTGCAGATTCTTGGACGCAGCCGCGGACAAAGGGATTGAACAGGCGCACTTCCATCTTTGGATGGGCGTCCAGCGCCGTCCAGACATCATCGGCTTCGTCACCGTAGATGTCATCGATGAGCATGCGCACGCGCACCCCCCGGTCGGCGGCCTTGAGTAGTTGATCGATGAGCAGTTTTCCGACCGTATCCTGGTGGAACATGTAATACTGCACATCGATGCTGCGTTCGGCCAGGCTGGCCAGAAGCGCACGGCCGACGAAGGCATCCAGACCGTGACTCAGCAGAAATACCCCGGATTGACCCGGGTGACCCGTACGCTGGCTGTCGAATTCCCGGCCAAGGGCGGTTTCGTGACCGTCACTGATGACGGTGGACGGTTGGCGGTGGATATCCTTCGGCAAGTCGGAACAGCCGATGATCAACATCAGGCAACACCCGATGAGACGTGGCAGCAATGGCTTTTTTTCATTCAGTCGCATGTTCCATGACTCCTTTCTGCAGCATCTCCTCTGATACGGCCTTGGGTTGTCACGCATCATCCCGAGTGGCCTTGGGAAAATACACAAGCTGCACAGCGGAGACGACAACCGCCGTTGTCAATCCGAAAATGATGATACCGTTGGCGGATTCGAAAGCTGCGAGCAATCGCCAGTTGGCATCCAGAAGGATATCCCCGTATCCCAAGGTGGTGAAGGTGACCGTCGAGAAATAGAGGGCCGTCTCAAGGTCGTCAAGCGCACCGACATAAAGGTAAACGACCGCCCAGGCAGCCATCTCCACCACTGAGAGCGCGAACATCAGCAGGACAATGCTGCTGATCGCCCGCAACCGGACGAGTGGGTGTCGGGACGCCCAATGTCCTGAATGATTCCGGAAATAAACGACCACCAGGCTGATTCCGCCGGCATGAATGGCGGTTGTGGCCATCATCATTAACGATGCGATGGTGATGTTCAACAGCATGCCCGCTGCCTCATCTGTTTTTCAGTTATGGTCACTTTCACCGATTCACTCCGGTTCAAAGGTTTTGTTCCAGTATGTGGTGCGTTCGAGCATCTCCTGCCGGGTCTGCACGTCGATCAGATCGAGGGGGTCCGGGCTGATCCGAACCTCCCAACCGCCGCCGAGGGACCTGTATAGCGCGACGAGGTTCGTGGTGACCGTCCCCTGGATCGCGGCCAGCTGATCCTGCTGGGCAACGAGCGCCTGCAGAGTAGTGATGACCGTATTGTAGGGCACCTCCCCCTCCTCGTATTGCACGGTCGACACGTCGACCGCACGTTGGGCGGCTGAGGCTGCCGATTGCAAAGACACGAGCTGCTGCTGACTCTTGAAAAAGGCGACGATGGCGTTTTCGACCTCGCCCTGGGCCTGCAGCACCGTCTGTCGGTAGTCCTCCAGCAACTGCTGGAAGATCGCGTCCTGCAGCCGGATGTTGCTCCTCAGCCGTCCGTATTGGAAGATGTTCCATTGAAAGGCGCCGAAGAGGCTGTAGCCGATGGTTTCGGGACTGAACAGGTCGCTGGCGTTCAGGCTGCCGTTGGTCGACAGGCTGGTGCCGATGGATCCGCCCAATGCGAAATGCGGATAGAGGTCGCTGACCGCGAAACCGATCTGGGCGCTCTGGGCGGCCAGCTGGCGCTCGGCAATGCGGATGTCGGGCCGGCGGCGGATCAGGTTCTGGGGCATGCCCACCGCGACCGCCGGCGATACGGCCGGCACCGGCTGCACTGGCCCGAGCATGGTGCGCATGTCATGCGGCGGCCGGCCGAGGAGGATCGCCAGCGAGTTCTTGAACTGCTGCAGCGACAACTCGAGCGACGTCACGGA
The DNA here is from genome assembly GCA_963705475.1 of uncultured delta proteobacterium. Classification (GTDB taxonomy): domain Bacteria; phylum Desulfobacterota; class Desulfobacteria; order Desulfobacterales; family Desulfosarcinaceae; genus Desulfosarcina. The sequence continues at coordinate 37,401 of CAVPJS010000013.1, forward strand.
CGCCTGGGTGTTGTAGAACAGGGTCTGGGCCTGGTCGACGTCGAGGGAATCGACCTCGCCGGCTTCGAACTTGGCAGTGGTGATCCGCACGCTCTCCTTCTGAAGCGCGAGGTTGTGTTCGGCCGCCGCAAGGCGCTGCTGGGTGGTGCGAATGAGCAGGTAGGTCCGCGCGACCTCGGCGATCAGCGAGACCATGATCCCGTCGTAGCTGCCGACGCTGGCCTCCAGCGCGGCCGTGGCCGATTCGATCTGGCGCTTGAAACGACCCCAGACGTCGGCCTCCCAAGTCAGGTTGAAACCCAGGTCGTAGATCTCGTAAGCCGCAGAACTGCTGACCCCCGCGATGCCCGCCTGTCCATTGAGCTGCTGCTGTTGGGGATACTGGTTGCCGATGGCGATGGCCAGCCGCTGGCGCGCCTGCAGCACCCGCAGCCCGGCCGAGCGCAGGGAGTAGTTCTGCGCCAGGGCGGTCTCCACAAGCCCGTCGAGGATGGGATCATTGAAGGCCGTCTTCCACCATTCCGGTATCACTGGTGCGGTGCTGTCGAGCTGGGGGTCCTCGTATTCGAGCCAGTCATCCTGGACCGGAGCCGTCGGCGACTGATAATCGGGGCCCACCGTCGCACAGCCACCGGCAAGCAGCGCGATCAGGATGGACATGGCGAGAAATCTCAACGGATTTTTCATTGTTATATCCTTACTGGAGTGCCTTGGGCGCGGCAGGTACCGGTTGGTCGTGACCGCCATCCCCCCTGCCGGCCATCACCAGGACCGAACAGGTCGTTCCCACCCGCAGCTGGATGCTTTCGGGCACATCGGTGAGGTGCACCCGCACCGGTACCCGTTGGGCCAGCCGGATCCACTCGAAGGTCGGGCTGATGTTTGGCAGCAGTTCGAAACCCGTGCTGCCGTCCTGCTGGGATATGCCCCAGCCGATGCTGTCGACACGGGCCTCGAGGGGTCTGTCAGGGTAGGTCATCAGGGTGACCACCGCCCGGTCGCCGCTGCGGATGTCGGCAATCGTATTCTCCTTGAAGTACCCGTCAATCCAGTAGCTGTTCACGTCGACCAGGGCCAGCACCGGCTGGTTGGCGACGGCCTGGCTGCCCAACCGGAGGTTGAGATTGGTGATGTAACCGTCCACCGGCGCATTCACTCGGGTGAACTCCAGGTTGAGCTCTGCCTGCTGGGCCGCGGCCACTGCCGTTCTGAGCTGCGGGTTGGACGCGCCCAGTGCGCCGAGTTGAGCCTGGGTTTGGGCCAGGGTCGCCTGGGATTTGGCCAGGCGGCCCGTGCCTGGTTGAGGGCGGCCATCGCGGCGTTCTTCTGCTGCAGGGAAACCTCGTAATTGGCCTTGGACCATTGCAGTGAGCGTTGCGAGGTGGCCTGCTTGGGCAACAGCTCCTGCTTGCGTTCGTAATCTGCCTTGTTTTTAGCGATCGAGGCCTCAAGCTGGGCGATCGTGCTCTTAGCTTCCTCGATGGCGGCCCGCGATGAATTGACCCCTGCCTGGGCCGCCTCGACCTGACTTTCGAGGGCCTGGACATTGTCCCCGGTCTGATCGAGCTGCGCGCGCGCCTGGTCGAGGCTGGCCTGGAACGTGCGCGGGTCGATCTCGAAGAGCAGGTCACCGGCCTTGACGAACTGGTTGCTGCGGATCGGCAGGGCGATGACCGGCCCGGACACCCGGGAGGTGATCTGAATGACGCTGGCGCGTACCTGCCCGTCGCGGGTCCAGGGATTCGTGAGAAAAACTCGATAATGATAGAGAACGGCCGCGACCGCGATCATCACGATCATTCCGGTCAAGAGATATTTCAGGGTCGGTTTCATTTTCGTAGCATCCATTTGTCAAAAGGGGACCATGATGTGCCCAACGGCAATGGTGTAAATCACCGCCAGGGCGACGAAGACTATGGGTGGATAAAAGAAGAACCGCGATAAGCGGTATCGATTCAGCAGGCCTGCAGTCCAGTAGGCCAGCAGAACGCCGATGCAGCCGGCAACGAGCAACGGCGGCAGGTAAACACCGCCGACGGTGAATTCGCTGGGGTAGTTGTTCATGAAAACCGTTCCTCCCGCCAATGGGTCCAGTTGATGGTTTGAGCGGCCGCGGCGTAGGCCAGGGCTGCCTCCGATACCCCGCGGTATCCGCCAAGCAATCGAAAGAAATGCTTCCCTTCTTCTCTGTTCCCATCGTCCCCCGCCCGGTTGACGACCTCCGCAATCCGTTCCTCGAGGCGGGTTAACCCCGTCTCCAGGCGCTGCTTGAGTGCTGCGACCGACTCTGCTTCGGGATTTCGGGCCCATTTACCGAAAATGGTTTCAAGGCTTATGCGCCAGGCCCAGATGTCGTCGCGCAGTTCACCAGAGAGGGGCTCCGTATGGCAGACTGACCCGGCTTCCAAAAACTGCTCGAGGCGATAGACCAGGACCTGGACACCGGTCACCATGGCCTGGATTTGTTCAGGCGTGTTTTCGGGAAAGAGGCTTCGGTCAATGGCCTTGCTCCAGGCCGCGAGCTTGGCTGGGATTGAGCGCAATTGGCGCCGGTGGAACGCGATTCTCCATCGTTCCCAGCCGGTTTGTCGTTGCTGCTCGGGGTCGACTCGCGACATCAGGAACCGGGCGCTGCCGAAGAAGCGGTCCATCAGGCGCAAAACGACCTTTTCGGGTCGCGGTGAACCCAAAAGATAGGACATCGCGAAAAGAAAGGCAAAGCCCATCACCAGGAAGAGGTACACGTTCGCCATCGCGTAGAAGCTGTAAACCTGCTCATTCTGGATTTGCAGGATGTTCAGGATCGCCATGCTGCCAAAAAACCGCGCCATGCCGTCCAGGAAGAAACAGTTGGCAAACATGCAGATGAAGAGCAGCGTACCCAGTCCGAGGAAACTGGACAGCTGTGGCATGACAAAGACATAGATCGCCAGACAGATGGCCGAGGACAACGCCACAAGTGGGATCAACCGGCTGGCCCGCAATGTGGGGGCCAGAGCGACCAGCAGCGCGATGGTGCCCGATAATTGGAACCAGCCGGAATGTCCCGGCGGATTGAAGACAATCCAGATCAGGAAACCAACACCGGTGGTCGCCGCCACGAATGCGGCACTGCGCAGGTGGTCCCAGTCTGGGACGGGAAGCCTTGTCGCTCGCTCCTGCACGACAGGGGTCGGTATCGGCTTCGTTTTGCGGCCGCTTGCCTCAGGGGACTGCAGTTCGCGGGCGCATTCGAGCAGTGCAGCGGTTTGAGCGTCCAGACGCAACATCTCCTGCCGGGCGACTTCGACCGCGGCGCGGTCGAAACTGGCTAGGCGTTTCAGGGCGACCGGGTCGGTTTCAAGGCGGATCGGGTGCGGTCGATCACCCGGCGACCGTCCGGCAAGCCATTCAGGCAGCGCAGCAAAACGAGCATCGAGTTCGGAGAAAAAAACCAGAAGCTCGGGAAAAACCGCCTGTACGTCGATGCGGTCCAGTTCGACAAGGCCTGAATGCCAGCGCCACGTCGTCTCCAGCAAGGCAGATGACATTTCTTGGAAGCGCTCCCAGAGCTGGCGGGTCTGATTGACCTCGTAGCTCTCCGAGCCTTCGGCCTGGAGCACCTGTCCGAACTGGGTCAGCTGCGTGGCAACTTTGCCGTTGAGCGCGTGAAAATCCGCCGCGGGTGCCGGTTGGTCCAACATTGTCTCCCGACCGAGGCGGTAGATTTCGCCCAGGGTCGTGGCCAGTCCGGCACCGGATTTTCTGATCGCTCCCAGATTCGTCAACGGCCAGAGAAAAACGGCGATCAAGGTGTAGACCACCACCCCCATCACCGTTTCGACGGTACGAAACACGGCGCTCTCGAACATGTTCGCCGAGGAATCCAAATCGGACAGGAGGATCATGAGGCACACGTAGCCGGCCATCACCCAAAAGTAGGAGTTTTTCTGCCGGCTCACCATCATATAGCTGGTAAAGAACATCCAAGTGCAGGTAAGGAGCATGAATGTCCACCGCTCCTGCGGCGCCAGGGCCTGGATAACCAAGGCGGCGAAGCATCCGGGGACCGTACCGAGCACGCGCAGGGTGCCTTTCCGAATCGAGGCCCCTACCGAGGGCAGGGCGATAACAGCCACCGCCCAGCCGGCCCAGTACGGGTTCATCCAGCCTAATTGCATGGCGATGCCGAAGACCAGGCTAAAGGCGAGGCCCGTTTTTACGGCCTCTTTAAACTTGGTTGTCGTGCTCATCCAAAACCCTACACGCCGAGTTCACGATCGAGAATGGATCACAAAATCAATAAGAGGCGTACCTTCTTGCTTTATCGATTCCGGCGGTCGCGCCCTCGAAAACCAAAACGGTATCAAAGACAAGACCGCCGGTACCATTTCTCACATCTCGGCATCATTGATCGATAATGATTATTTCAATCCGACCTGCTTGATTGCATCCTTGCAGCGTGCGCTCACTTTTTTGTCGTTTTTCTCAAGGCAATCCAGGAGCCGCCCTTCTCCGGCGGGAACATCCATGCAGAACTGATCCAAATCGTCGGCGCACTCATTGACCACATAGGACAGCGCGGCCACGGCTCGCTCCAGTTGCGCGGCGGCATCGTAGAGGGCGTATTCACATTTGCCGGACAATTTGTCGCTGCGCGCGTAAAGACAGGCCAGCACGCGTCCTTCACCAGGTGTGACATCCTTGCAGTAGGTGTCGAGTTCGGCCTTGCAGCCGTTGGCCACAGAATCCACCAGGCTCTCCTGAGCCCCGGCTGAGAGCGCAAATAGAAGGGTCACACAGACAGCGATACTGAAAATGGAAATGGTCTTCATGATCTTTTCTCCTTTTGATCTGGGTTGTACCAACCTATGTCTGATTTTCAGGTCGTCCTTTACGGCCTAAACAACAGTGAACACATTTGTAAAAGCTAATGGTCGAGATTAACCCGCCTGATGATATAGTGAACCTTCACCGCTTACCATCAAAGACTGAATCTCATGGTAATCTGTATCGATGCTGACGTAGCGTGTTCCCAGAATCGGTTTTCCTTCCCCTCCCTGATTACCTCACCGACTACAGGGACTCGACCGTGAGCAGCGGCAGGTGCAATTCGTAGAGTTCGTTGAGCACACCGGACAGAGCCGCCTGATCACGCATGTGACCGACCAGAATAGTTATTGGGTGGCTGTCTGCCGTGAACGCGCGGGTGACGATCATTCCTCCCAACTGATCCGACAGGCTGTCGTCGATGTGGCCAGTCACCCGAATCCGATAGGTCGCTGGTTTTTCAAATCTCAGATTCTTCCCAAACGGTTCGACTGTCATGATGTTTTCCTCACACCCTGGTATCAAAGTGTCAAAATCGGCCTGTTATTCCGATCCCCGGGCCTTCGAAACTCAAATCTTCAATGAGTCCACCCTCATCCATATCGTAACTCAGGTAACGATAGTTGATGAAGATCTCGCCCCAATCAAACCCGTAGGACAATCCGAGCATACCCTGCCAGGTAAGGTCGGAATCCCCGGTCCCGATGTCCAGGTAATAGGGAAGGGCCCACCTGCTATCCCCAAGCCGCACCCGGCCCCGCACGCCCACAATGGCGTCCCAGACATCCTCGGACTGCGTGATGCTTCCCGTCCGTTGGAATACCTGGCCCGGGCCCGGCCCGTTGACCGTGGCGGTCAAACGCCAGTCGGTGGTTGCGTCTGCCGCAAGGTAGCGAAATCCGCCGAGAGCCTCGAGGGTTACCGTCGGTCCCTCGACCACCTCGAAGCTTCCGGCAAGCGTCCATATCCAGGCCGCCAAGGATGACGACGTCCCGGTGTCTAAATTAGCGCTGGTCGGATTGATCGGACCACCGATGTCGAAGTCGATGGCCTTCACCCGGCTTTCTATTGAGGAGAGGTCGAAATAGATCACGTCGGTGAAGATCGACCACCTGCCCTTGCGTGCCTCTCCTGAGAGCATGAAACCGAAATCGAGGCTGTCCAGAAGGTCGCTGTTGCTGATTTCCACATGCGGGCTGCCGCCTGGGATCGGATTGTATCTCAGGTCCCCTTCGATGTTAATAAACCAGAAGTAAGGGGTGACCCCAAAGCGCCACTGGTCGGTCGAGGATTGAGCCAATGACACACGGGGAGCGCCTGCAACCAAGATGCCGGTGAACACCACTGCCACTGTCAGGATCCGCCACTTGAGCGAGTTTCCATGTTTTATTCTGTTTTCACCTGCCTTTTTCAAGGAATGACTTTGCATGGGTAATTCTCCTTAATGGTTTGACCCTGCGCTGCTCCCGCCTACCCGATCCGAACACCTTCTGTCTCGAGCCCGCCCCCCTGAGGAAGCTTGCTCCAGCTTTTTCTTTCCCACTCCTCCTTGAGTACTTCCATCGCCGCCTGCTCCAGGAACTCCGGGGCCGCCCACGCGTTCACATCGAAGTCGTTTTTGATGTAGTTGTGGCTGACCATGAAGTCCTTGCCGATCTTGATGCAGTGCAGGTTCTGCGCACTCAGACTCGGCACCATGTCGACGTGTTTGATGCCCTGGTACGTATCCTCGGCATCCAGATAGAACGTCTGTCGGTTGAGGATTGCCGCCGCGGCGCGCTTGTGCGCGTTCGCCCAGCGCCCGACCTTGACCATGGCTTTCATGTAGGCGACGACCAGCTCGGGGTGCTCTTTGGCCATCACGTCGGTGCAGGTGATGACGGCGGGGGTGTTGGCAACCTGCACGGTCCAGTCCGGGTATCGGGTCAGGTCCTCGATCATCTTGATCTTGCCTGTAGCCTCCTGCAGGTGCTGAAAAGGCTTGCTCTGCGTATAGATAGCATCCACGGTGCCATCCAGGAGCGCTGTTTCCAAGGGCCGGAAGGCCAGGTCGTGCTTGTGGTCACGGCGCATCCACAGTTCAGACGGGTTGTTCATCGGCGGGACCAGCATCTCGGGTTTGTCGTACCAGTCATCCGGATAGGGGAACTCCACGAGTTCTATATCGTCCATGGTCATGTCGTTCAGCATCAGCATGTTCTCGATGCCCATGTGTTCCTGGATGCGCCACCAGTCGTTCTTGATGGTGTTCAGGCTCTTGGAGATACCGACCTTCTTACCTTTCAGATCCTTCATCCGAAAGATCTTGTCGGTGGCTCGTACCGCCATGCATCCGCCTTCGTATACCCATGTCGCCCCCAAAAGCCGGGTGCGGCGGATGTCGGCATGGACGTGGATCGGGGGATACAGGCCGCCGAAGCGGATGAGGTTGTCGAGGTTGTGGATGTAGTGCGGGTACCAGTTGTTCTCAGGTGCGTAGCGGAAGTAGGCGTACTCGACACCGATCTTCTTGAACTCCTCGCGGCACCATCCCAGTTCCTGGTCGACGTTGTTGGCGGATACCATGGGGCAATTGGTAAACCACACCTCTTTCCAGTTCAATGGGACTGTCGTGCTTACTCTTTTCTGTTGGGTCATGGTCTACTCCATTCTCGATTGGTTTTCGGGGGATTGCGCTTTGCCGCTTCTTGATTAGTAATGGTAAGCCTCCGTTTTATTGGAACTGCGTGTTTAAGCCGACGAAGATCTACCACACCGAATGTCGTCCGGGCAAAACCATGGGGAAGCGCCTCCAGCGCACTCGCCAGTCGTTCGTATATATCTATTGATTTGTCAGTATGACTCATTGACAATCCCCTTCGATATTGATTTCCTGCGCGAAACAAAGTCATTTTTTTATTTTGTCTGTTGTGCCGCTGCGGCCGAAGGCTTCGTCGATGATGGCCTGAAATTTTTTAACCACATCATCGGACGGGGTTTTGTAATCGTCCAGTTCGTACACCACGCCCAACAGTTCGTACTTGCCCAGGCCGAAGCGGTGATAGGGCAGCAGCTCGTAGTCGATCACGTTCTTATAAGGCTTGATGAACGCCAGCACCGCCCGGATGTGCGCCTCATCGGCATTCACACCGGGGATCAGCGGGGTGCGGGCAATGAAGTCGATGTCGGGAAAGGTTTCGTAGGCTTTCTTGAAGTTCGCCAGAATCCGCTTGTTTTCCGCCCCGGTCCACTTCTTGTGCCGTTCCGGGATTGTCAGCTTGTGGTCATGCAGCATGGTATCCACGTGGGGCAGGACCTTCTCCAGGTTTGCCCAGGGTACATTGCATGCCGTTTCGATGGCCGTATTGATGCCGCGTTTGTGGGCCTCTTCCAGCAACGCGGCGCTGAAGTCCGGCTGCAATAGACACTCCCCGCCGCTCAGGGTAATGCCGCCCCCGGTATTGCGGTAGAAGGAGGCATCCTTTTCCACTTCCTCGAGCACCTCGTCCACCGTCATCCGTTGGCCGAACATCTCGAGCGCTCCGGTGGGGCAGAGCGACGCGTGGGATTCGTCGCAGTCCGTCGGCCAGCTGCCAGTTGACTTTTACGTGTTTATCGTCGCCCTTCACAAAATAGAAGGCGCCATCCGGAAAGGGCGACTTGAGGCAGAGACCGCACTTTTTACCGGTGCACTTTTTGGGATCGTAGGCAATTTCAGGCTTGATTCGGATGCTTTCGGGATTGCCGCACCATTTGCAGCGCAGCGAGCAGCCTTTCAGGAAAACGGTTGTCCGGGTGCCCGGACCGTCGTGGCTGCAATAGCGTTGGATATTCAGCACAATGCCTGTTATTTCCGGCGGACTTTTTGGGTTGCTTCTTCATCGTTCGGCTCCCTTATTTTCCACAGTAAATACCTAGTGAATCGGCAATCTTCAGGAATTCACTGTCGGCAGACACCGTTCTGACTTGGTTGATGGCTTCCGCCAGCGGTACGAACTTGATCTCCGGAGGAACAAACGCCACCATGACGCCGTTTTTGCCGGCCTTCAGCGCCTGCAACGCACCGGCACCGTATGCCATCCCCAGTTGCCGGTCGACGGCGGTCGGTTTTCCGCCCCGGACCCAGGGACCCACAACCAGCGGATAGGTTTCCTCGGCGATCAGCAGCTGCAGTTCTGTTGCCACGTTCTCGGCGGCCTTACCCGACCGATGAATGACGTGGTCGCTGGCTCCACCGGTTGCCAGCGGCGAAAGAGACGCTTTCAGTGAGGATGGTCTTTCCTCTTTTTGCGCTTTATTGATATATTTTGCGCCCTCGGCCACCACCACCAGCCCATAGGGCCTTCGGGGTGAGATCTTGTCTTTCAACCTCCCGGCTAAAATTTTAAGGTCGCAGGGAATTTCGGGAATCAGCACCGCATCGGCACAAGCGGCTATTCCTGCCTGCAGCGCCACCCATCCGGCCTGCGCCCCCTGTACCTCCACGACGGCAATTTTGCGGGCGGCCTGGGCGGCCTGACGGGCACGGTCGAGCATGTCGATGGTAAAACTGAGCGCGCTGTTAAACCCAAAGGAAACCGACGTGGAAGCAATGTCGTTGTCGATGGATCTGGGGATGCAAACCGTATTGAGCCCTTTGCGATGGAGTTTATAAAGAATACTCAGGCCCTGGCCCCCAACAACTGAAATCAATCCATCGATATTTTCCGTTTTCAACTTTTTTAACAATTCATCGGACATGTCCACTTCTTCAACCATCTCGTCTTCATTGACATTGCGTACATGGAAGGGGTCAATCCGGGCCGATTGTCCAAGAATTCCCCCGGCAGACGGATCGAGATTTTCAATCAGTTTGGGGTTAAGTGTAACCAGTCCGCCGTCGGGGTAGCGCTCCGGGTGCAGCAAACCCTCAAACCCGTCGCGGATACCGACCATCTCCCACCCCATTCTACCGGCCGCCATGGCAGCTCCGGTAATCACGGCATTTATCCCCGGGACATATCCGGCACCCACAATGATAGCGATGCGTCTATGAAAACTGCCGTGTCCTATTTCTGTTGTCATAATTGACCCCCATTACTGATTATTTTTGTTTTTTTCAGGCCCTTTTGTTTTATCGCTGTGGCTCGTATCAAGTAAACTCGGTACGGCATGACAAAACGTCACGCCGTACCGATCCACTCTCAGTTCAACATTATTCGCATCTCTGCAAGGTCCGTTCAATGACCTCGTTCTGTACGCCCACGTGCAGCTGGGTGAAGAACGCGCTGAACCCGGCTACCCGGACCACGAGGTCGCGGTATTTTTCCGGATGCTTCTGCGCGTCCCTGAGCATCTCCGTATCCAGCACGTTGAACTGAATGTGGTAGCCACCGTTTTGGAACAAGGTCCTGACCAGATTCAGCATGCTGTCCCGGCCCTTGCGCGTCTTCAACTGATCCGGCGGGAGCTTCACATTCATGTGCGTGGCGCACCACTTGACAGCATCGTTGCCTTTGGCTGCTGAATTGATCAGCGCGGTCGCTCCCTTGACGTCGGTCCCCGGCATGGCTGACAAACTGCCATCGGTGAGTGGTAGCCCGGCCTTCTTGCCGGTTGGCAGTGCGCCGGTCACCAGGCCCATCAGGTTGTGCACGCTCTTGGTGTACTGGTCCAGCGATACCTTCATGTCCTTGCTAATGTAGGTACCGCCTCCATCCACGTTATTGAAAGCTTCGACAACACTGTCATTCACCCTGCGAACCATAAAGTCCACAGCATCTATATCGTTGCCGTATTTGGGTGCCTCCTCATAGCACATCTTGTGGACCTTCTCGTAGTCCCCCTCGAAATTGGCCGCCAGGGCTTTCTTGAGCTCCGCCATGGTCAGCTTCTTCTTGTCGAAAACGAGATCCTTCACGGCCATCAGTCCGTTCCCGGCATCCACACCACCTACCGAGATCTGGGCAACCGTGTAGTAGTTCGCGCCGCCTTTCCAGGTTTCGGTGCCTGTTTCAATGCACCCCTTGGTCAGAATGGATCGCCAGGTACACGGCAGGAAATCTGCATTCAGCATGCTCGCAATCCAGGCCCCCCGGCGGAGGACATCTTCAGCGAATTGAAGCTGCCCTTCAAAAGCCGCATACAGTTCTTCGAAGTCCTTGAAGGTCTCCGGATCTCCTGTCTTGGGACCGACCTGCGTTTGGGTGCGCGGATCAAAGCCGTTGTTCAGGGTCAGTTCGAGCACTTTTCCCAGGTTGGGCTGTCCCTCCACCGGATGACCAGTCTCGTAGGGGATGTAGGAACCCACACAGGCACCGACACAGGTGCGCCTGGCTTTCCCCAACGGAAGGTCGCCCATCCTCTCGTTATGGCCCCAGAGATACAGGGCCCGCTTCATCATCACGTCGGCATTGACAAACTGGGGCATGCCGACACCCGTAGCGATACAATCGAGGACTTTTTCGAGGAACCTGCCCGACGTCTTCGAGGTGAGCGCACATGACAGCGGTGGCTGGGGGAGAGACAGGTAGGTACATGCATCAAGGATCACATAGTCCATCTCCGCAGTGGCGTCTTCGCCATCCTCGGTATAGCCCGCGAGGGTAATGCTCTGTCCCAGGTCGGCGGAGTTCTGCAGGGCGACCTTCTCGCCATAGTAGTAGTTGATCTCGTTCAGCCTGACAATGAGGTTCTGGAACATAAAGACGGCGTCGTCATAGTCAATCAGCCCGGCCGCCTTGTCGGCCTGCAAGTAGGGATCGAAATTCTGCCCCAGGTAGGCCTCGGAGTAGCCGCAGCCGACCTGTTCAAGCTCTGCCGCCAGGTGACAGAAGAAATGGCACTGCATGGCCTCCCGCAGGTTGCGCGCCGGATGCTCGGGAACCCATTCACAGGTCTCAGCAATGGCAATCAGCTCCGCCTTGCGGCCTTTGTCCTTCTCTTTTGCTGCCATCTCGCGAGCCAACTCGGCATAACGGTTGGCCCAGCGGACGACCGCTCGCATCACAATGAGACTGGCCTGGTAAAAGTAGAGTTTGTCTGTGTTCTCCAAACGCATTTCCAGGGACATCATCCGCTCTTCGACGTCCTTGATCACACTGGCGAGGCCCTGCTGGTAAACCATCGGGTAGTTGAGGTTGCCGCCGCCACCCGGCCAGTCATGGAACGGGACAACGAGACCGGATTGGTAGGACGGGGTCGGATCGAAACCATAGCGCTGCTGGAAAATCGCTTCCGTCCGGCTCTTCAGCCCACGCTTGTCCCAGTAATCGAGCGCCCATGCATTGGCTTCCCGGTCTTCCTCGGTCTTCGAATTCTCAACGGTTTTCTCTTCCTTCATCCACAGGACGTTCCACTCGGGATTGGGATAGATCGCCTTGTAGCTGCCTGCCATGGCACCCACGAAGAGGTTGTCATCGATGAAAAGCTTCTTACGTTCCAGCAGAGCCGCCAGGAACTTGGCCCGCCGGAGGATCTGTACGTCACCCACCGTCTCTTCATATACCTCTTTCATGATCCTGATCCGCTCGAAATCGAGCTCCTGAGGTGTACTTCTCTGCCGTTCTTTCAGGCGATCGATCCGTGCGGTATCGGCCTTGACCTGTGCAGTTGAAATCTTCTTTGTTTTTTTCTTCTCTGCCATTTTCTTTTCTCCTTTTGTTTTTTATTTATAAAAAAATAGTTCGTCGTTTATGGCATGTTTTTTCTTACTTCCAATATTTCTCCACATGAATCTGTCCCGGTTCCTCTTTCGTATCTTCTTTAAATCCTCCCTGTTCAAGTATCCCGAGCATGGATTCGCTCATCTGGGGGCTGCCGCACATGAAAACGTGGGTGTTTTCAGAAACCAGGGGGAAACCTCGTTACGCAGGGTAACTACCGCGTTCAGGGTTTGTTTCGTCATATTGGTTTTCCTTTCATCCATTTTCACGATCTGCCGAGGAGCCGGCTGTTGTTGACTTTCTGGCCGACCATTTCCCTTACGATCGTGATGGTTTCCCTTGCCGCTTCCTTGGGGTCCAGGGCCGTGTCGGCAATATTGCAGACGAGTTTGGTGATGTCGTGATCGATTTTCTTTTTCGCCCATGTAGTGCCCTTGGCGACCGTTATGTAGACGGAATAGGAGTGATGCATAGTCCCCGGCCGTTCACCGATGATGTGAAAAACCCCTCGAAAAGAATTGGGATCTGCTTTTTCAAACAGCAGCTCGCCGATGCGATAGCCGGCCCGGACCCTTCCGCTGGTGACCACGATGTTGGTTTCACTCATGGGCACATTGGCCTCTGCAAGCAATTTGCGCAATTCATCGACATAGGGCAACAGATGATTGTCATCCATAATGGCCTTGGCGTTCAAGCCGTCGGAGATCACAATCTGGCCCTTGGGAAGATCTGCTCCCCATGAATTTCTCAGTTTTTCCAGCACGGCAATGGATTCGGGAGCCAGTTTTTCACCGGTTGAAGGGTGGGTGATATAGTCGTCCCGGTCCTTGGACAAGGTGTTGACGAGCAGGGTATGGGGAATGGTTTTTACAAAAGCAGGGGTGAACTCCGCTTTGAGGCAAATCTTGGCATCCTTATACAAGGCTCTGACCCTGGCTTCCAGCTCCGGATTGAGATCCCAGATTTTCTTGCCGTGGCCGGTGGCAATATCAACGCCCCTGGCCTCGACTTCCTTGATTTTTTTCCGGCCTTCGGCATAGATCTCTTCTTTGGACCGCTTGTCGCCTTTGGCCTGGCAGTACCGGTAATAGACCCAGAGGGGGTCTCCGAAGTGTTCGGTATATTTGTTGCCGGCGTCCACGATCCCGAGCTTTTTATAGAAAGCCCACATGGCATCATTGACCTTGTAACCGAACTTGTCGCGGATGCGGACATGGTCCTGAAAGGAGGTTGAGAGATAACTCAACATGGGGTCGTTCTTGGTGGGAAGCGCAATCAGGTAAGCAGGATTGGCCGGCATGATCTGGTCCTGGCACCAGTCCAGGTCGTCCAGGGTGACTTCCATGTGCAGGGTGGAGCAGATATCGAGGCCGATGGTCAATCCATGCAGTTTGGCCATGGCGATATCCTCCAGGCAGCACCGCACCAGTTGCTCACGGGTCTTGAAAACCTCCGGCCCGATGAAGCCGGCCACATCATTGACATGCAGCCAGGCCCCTTTGGGCTGCACCTTTGCCAGCTCCATGGCCACCGCCCTGCAGAAACCGTACTTGCGGGACTCGAGCACCATCATGTCCACACCGTTCTCGGCGCCGTTGGTAAACTCGGATCCCTGACCCGTCTCGAAATAGAGCCCGTATCTTTTTCCTTTTTTGGATTTTGCATACTTCAAGATCTTGTTAATCGTGACATCAAAGGTCTTGTTGCAGTCATCGGTTCCGGCAAGGCTCTGGAACATGGTCTCAACCGATCCCGGATATTGATCGGCCACTTCGGCCTGAACATCGATGTGGGAAAGTACGCACCAGGGAATGATATCGTTCAGCTTGAAGGTGTCGACCACATCTTTGAGCGCTTCTTCAACGGCCGCGACACTGACGACCTGGCTGTCCACGGGGTTGGTCCCGATGACGATATCTCCTGTTGCATAGGCAAAGGCGTTAAACGTCTGCCACCTGACGTCATCCGGATCGTCCGTGGGTGAATTGGGCTGGATACGGGCGCCCATATAACCTTTTGACCCCATCTGGGTGCCCGGCAGGGGGATAAATATCTTTTGACCGAACGCAATCAGCTCGTCATTGGTCATCAATTTTGGGACGCAGCCGATGGTGTCGCTGGTCAGGCCATTCATAATCCCTTTGATTTCCGATTCGGATTGGGTCAGGAGGAATTCCTTCAGCTCCCCCATGGTCCAGTCTTTCACTTTTCCGTACTGGGCCTGGTCGGTGGTCTCCCAGATCAATTTCTGCAGATCGTCCACAAGCAATGGATGCTCATAAAGATCTTCGATTTTCGTGTTGGCCAGGAGCTCCCGGGCGATTTTCCGGGTGGCTTCATCCTTGGCGCCCACACCGATGGTCAGATCACCTTCCTTAAAATCGTTTGCGGCACCGATCACCTGCTGATAAAAGGTCTGATCGAATTTCCCCTTTATTCGCTTCGTATAGGCAAAAACGTCCTCGCCCTTCTTCATCTCCGCAATGGTAACGGGCTCGGCGGCGGCCCGCCTGGCAGCCAGCGTCAAACCGGCGAGGCTGACACCGGCGACCCCCATTATGGTTAAAAACGTTCGGCGGTGAATGCCTTCATACTCTTTCGGCAGCCAATTCTTATCCATTACCGATCTCCTTTTGATCATTGTTTACGAATTACATTTCACTCCGTTGTCGTTTCCGGCACCGCTTGCCCCGTTTCCTTGCGAAAGGCCGCGATGGCATGGCGGTTGGTGGGGTACAGCCGGTTTTCCCCTATCAGTTTCAGCAGGTGATAACGCGAGAACAACGCAGCGGTCGACTGGTTGGCACGGCTTACGGCAATGGTCACGCCACGTTTGGCCAGCGAGGCCAAAACCTGATGGAGTGTTTCCGAACCGGTAGTGTCAATATCCACCATGGCTTCCGCATCCAGCACAAACCATTTGACGGGTAAGGTGGCTTGCGTGAAGAGTTTCTCCACCTCCTCCTCGAAAAAAGCGGCGTTGGCGAAATAGAGTGGTGCGCCAAAACAATAAAAATGATCCCTGATATTTCCGGTGGAAGGTCTGGGGTCTGGTCTGTATCTTCAGGGACAAAATGACTGCCGTCCGGTGCCTCCTGCAGCAGCCAGGTGCCGGGCCGGGCCGCCCGCCGCAGCAGATCGATGGTGGCCATCAGAAAGGCAATGATGACCGCCTGCAATGGCCCGAACACCAGGACACTGAGCAGGCAGACGGCGGCTACCCAGAATTCGGACCGGCGCATGTGCCACAATTCCCGAAGTTCCCCGACTTCAACCAGTTTCAACACGGCATTGGCGACCACTCCGGCCAATGCCGCCGTGGGCAGGGAGGCCAGCTCATCGGTAAAAAACACCATGACCAGCGCGACCGCCCCTGCCGCCACCAGGCTGGAAAGTTGCGTGCGAGACCCGGCGGCGTCCATGGCCGCGGTGCGCGAGGCACTGGGGCCCGAGACCAGCGAACCGGTGAACCCGCTGGCGATACTGCACATGCCGTAGGCAAACAACACCTGGTTGCCATCCGCCTTGGTGTTGTGCTTGCGGCTACAGCTGCGCACCAGCAGCAATGCCTCGCACAGGGTGATGCCAACCACCGCCAGGGCACCGGGCAGTAAGCGCAGATAGCCGGATAAGGGTACGTTGGGCAGGGTCAGGGATGGCAGCCCCGACGGCATGTCCCCCAGCACCTTTACCCCTTTTTGATCCAAGCCGAAAATGGCGACGATGACCGTCGTAAGGATCAGGGCGATCAACGCCGCCGGCGCTTTGGGTGCGTATCCGATATTGAGAGGGATGATCAAAGCCGCCAGGGTAATGCCGGCAGAGATCTCGCGGGGAACACCCCCCGGGTGATTCCCCGCAAGCCCGTGAACATGGTGGGCCATTGAACCTTGGGTGCCTTAGGCATGCAATCATCCTCTTGTTGTTAGTGTATTTATCCGGCTTGCCCGGCAAACTGACGGGCATCGTTTCCGTAATCCACCATTCATCACCGCCACACGCGCCTGGCCACAGACGCCCGTTTTTGGGCCAGGGTCACAGGCTCTCTCTGCGCTTAAAAAGCAGCGCCAGTACTTTGCCCTCTCCGCCCAACGCACGAGCCAACTCCCTCAAGGCGAAAAAAGGGATGAACGCTACGAAGATGACCAAACTCCCGCCGAGTACTTCGTAGGTTCCCTTCCCAAGGAACGCCATGACACCTTCCACGGCCCCCATGCCCTTTATCAGGCCCTTGATCGCATTCTCGATGAGGACAAAGAGGCCGACAAAGAGCGTGAAAATAGCGGTCTTTAAAAGGGTGGGAAAAATCAAGGGCTTGTGTTCAAGGCCGCGACCGAGGTGGATCGCATCGCCGATCATGATGACTTTTGCAAAAATAAAGGCTTGGATCAGGGCCACCCCGTATTCGGTGTAGGTAATACCAACGTCGGCGAGAATGAGCCTGCGGTACCAGGTGAACGCCCCGAAAACCATTGTTAGATAGGCGACATAGATCCAATACACCTTGACTTCATGGAGCAGTTTCTCCTTCAGGCTTCCTTCGTTTTCTTCCGGGCTGCTCATTTTCTTTGCCCCCCACGGCAGAGGGTTGCCTCTTTCCGGGTTATCAGCGGTATCCTTCGTGGTCGCCACGAAGCGCTTGTTCAAT